>JAGHZQ010000035.1 GCA_017746715.1 Cyanobacteria bacterium SBLK | reverse complement strand
CCCATTCTCCCTCTCTCCCATTCCCCCATTCTCCCTCTCTCCCATTCCCCCATTCTCCCTCTCTCCCATTTCCCCATTCTCCCTCTCTCCCATTCAAAAAAATGTCCGAAACTTCCGCCGTTCAGAAACCAATGATAAAGTATGCTAACGAGATTGGCTGGGAATATCTCAGTCAAAAAGAAGCATTACAACGGCGAGAAGGAAAAGGAAAAGAGAAATATAAAGAACGCTATTTTACCGATATTCTTCGCAAGCAACTGATTAAACTCAACCCCAATATTGTCACCGAGAAAAACGTTGAAGAAATCTTGAATCGCCTGAGAAATATTGAGAATAACATTGCAGGAAATCGCCAAACATTATATTGGTTGCAAGGAAAAGAATCCATCTTTGTCGAAACAGAAAACAGAGAAAAAAATATTACCCTCATCGACTTTAACCATCCCGAAAATAACCTCTTTCACGTCACCGAAGAATGGACGCAACAGGGTACAGCCTTTAATAACCGCGCCGACGTTCTTTTTCTCATTAATGGTATCCCGATCGCCCTCGCCGAAACCAAAGGAGAAAGCATCAGAGAAGGACTCGCCGAAGGCATCGATCAAATCCGCCGCTACCACCGCCAAACTCCCGAAATATTCGCCTTTCCTCAAATTTTTGAAGTCACCGAACTCTGGAATTTTTGGTACGGTTTAACTTGGAATACCTCCCGCAAAAACCTCTTTCAATGGAAAACTAAAGAAGACGAAAACATCGCCGAAGGAGACTACGAAGACAAAATCAAAACCTTCTTCGATCGCCTGCGTTTCCTCAAAATCCTCCAATATTACATCGTCTTTCTCGAACGAGATGAAGGTTTAACCAAAGTCATTCTGCGCCAACACCAAACCCGCGCCGTCGAAAAAGCAATAAAACGCATTCAAGATCCCGACAAAAACAAAGGACTCATTTGGCATACCCAAGGAAGCGGCAAAACTCTCACTATTATCACCATCGCCGCCCTCCTGCAAAACCTAAGCCGCGATAACACCATCATCGCGATCGTCGATCGCAACGAACTGGAAAACCAACTCGATAAAAACCTCAACGCTTACGGCATCAAAAACTACGAACTCGCTGCCAATAAAAACGAACTGCGAAAACTCATCCAAGACGACTATCGCGGCTTAATCGTCGCCATGATTCACAAATTCGACAAGATGAACGTGAGAAACGATCGCGCCTCCATCACCATTCTCGTCGATGAAGCTCACCGCACTACAGGAGGAGACTTAGGAACTTACTTAATGGCGTCCCTCCCCAACGCCACCCTCATCGGCTTTACCGGTACCCCCATCGGTCAATCCCTGCAAGGCAGAAGCACCTTTGAAACCTTCGGACACCCGGGCGATCGCAGGCGCACCCTAGACCAATATTCTACCGCCGACTCGATCCGAGACGGCACCACCCTAAAACTCAACTATGCCCTCGCCCGATCCGAATTTCTCGTCGATACCGACATCTTAAACCGCGAATTTCTGCAACTGCAAGCCGCAGAAGGACTCAGCGACTTCGAAGAACTCCAAGGCATCCTCGATCGCGCCGTCGGGATGAAAGAATTCTTAAAAAGTAGCGATCGCGCGGACAAAATCGCCCGATTCATCGCCGATCATTTCCAACAATATATCGAACCCATGGGCTTTAAAGCCTTTCTCGTGGCCGTCGATCGCGAAGCCTGCACCCTCTACAAACAAGCGCTCGATCGCTACCTCCCCCCAGACTATTCAACCGTCGTTTATTCCCGCACCACCGCCGAAGGATTGCGAGAATACAACCTAAGCAGCGATCGCGAAAAAACCGTCAGAAAAAACTTCATCAATAAAACAGAACTCCCCAAAATCCTCATCGTCACCGAAAAACTCCTCACTGGATTTGATGCCCCGATTTTATATTGCATGTACCTCGATAAACCCATGCGAGACCACGTGTTATTACAAGCGATCGCCCGCGTTAATCGCCCTTACGAAGACTCCGAAGGTTCAATTAAACCCTTTGGTTTCGTCCTCGATTTTATCGGCGTTTTTGGCGAGAACTTAGAACGCGCCCTTGCATTTGAATCGGAAGAAATCCACACCATTATTCAGAACGTTGATGTTATTAAAAATCAATTCCGTTCCCTAATGGAAGAAACCGCCCCACAATACCTCCCTCTAACGCGAGGATGGGACGATAAAGCCAAAGAAAGAGTCGCTGTTCATTTCAGCGATAGCAACCTCAGAGAGGAGTTTTTTCAATTCGTCCGTCGCCTGCAATCCTATTACGAAATCCTCTCTCCCGATCCCGAACTGCGTCCTTTTCTAGAAGATTACCAAGCCATTATCAGACTGTACGGAACGATACGCGCCGCCTATAATACCACCCCTTATATTGACATTGAACTCACCGCCAAAACGCGAGAATTAGTGCGCCGTAACGTCACTCTCTCCGAGTTAGAAATGCCCGGTAAAATTGGCGAACTCAACGCCGAAACATTAGAACAATTCCGCACCAGTAACATCGCCGCAACCGTCAAAGTTCTCAATATGAGTCAAGCTCTCTTTAAAAACGTTCGAGAACAAAGCCAGCGATCGCCCTTTCTGCTCTCCATTGGCGAACGTGCCGAAAAAGTCCGACAAGACCTCGAAAATCGCCAAATCGATGCTGAAGAAGCCTTAAAACGCCTTGATGAAATAGCCGGAGAATGCGTGCAAGCTGAAGCAGAACGGCAACAGCTAAAACTTGATGAAAATACCTACGCCATTTATACTATAATTCGCAAAGCGATCCCAACTGCCGAAATTCAACAAGCCAAAGCGATCGATGCCATTTATACAAATTTCCCCGATTATCAATGGGATGTCCGCGAAGAAATCGATCTGAGAACCGAACTTTATGCCTATCTCCATCCGATCGCAAACTCCATTGAAAAAACGATTGCGATCGCTAATCAATTATTAAAATTAGAACGAGTTTAACCATGACTTCGATCGCCACAGAAAATAAAACCACTTCCGAGAGTTACTGGAAAGACGCACAAGAAATGCGAGAATCAGTAGAGGAATGGAGCGATCGCATTCAAGTGAATGTCAAACAAATTCAATTCCGTTCCATGAAACGAAAATGGGCATCCATTTCGACAAGCGGACGCTTAACCTTGAATGCAGGACTATTAGAACTTCCCAAAGAATTCGGGGAACTGGCGATCGTTCACGAACTCGTCCATCTCCTTGCCCCCAATCACGGCAAACTTTTTAAATGTTATATGTGGGCTTATCTCCCCGATTGGGAAGAAAGAGAACAACGATTAAGAGACTTTTGTGAATGACAAAAAAACTAAATAATTAAAATAATTATTAAAACTATAGTTATTGCTACCAAAGTCCCTACCTCACTTAAAGCTCTGAATCTCTCACGCTATCAACAATCTGCTCGTTCTTCTGCGATCGCATTCCCAAAATATCCCATTGGCCAAGAAGGAAAATAAAAGAGGGGAAAATATTTTTAGAAAATACTTTCCCCTCCCTCAATTTAAACCAGAAACTTAGAAGCGGCTGGCGTTAGGTTTGTAAACGATGAAACTGAAGGTTTGGCACTGACGAATGTTGTCAAAACCAGCAATGCGGATGTAGCAGTTGGAATACTCCTGACGGCATTCGCGCACTTCGTTGAGAACCTCTTGAGGGCTCATCGCATCAAACAGAGGTAATTTCCACATCGTCCAGTGGTGGTCTTCAGGGGAAGGATTTTCTTCAAATTCAATAGCAGGAATGCTGCCTTTAGAGATCATATATTCGATCTGACGGGCAATTTGCTGATCGGTCAAAGGGGGAAGAAAAGACAGAGTTTCGTAACGCTTCTCTTTGGGTAACGTCTTCATGTTAGTCGTCATGGCAGTTTATGAATATGATGTGGATGAGAAATGTATAAAAACGAACGATCGCAAGTCTAAACTCCCATGTCTTGCGCGTTATTCTTCTCGCGCTTCGGAGTCAGTTTCTTCTCGATACTGTTCTCGATGAAGATCGGCAGGGGAATTATCTAAGGAAGTCTCTCGGGAAATCTCTTCTGAAGCGATCGCGGGTGCATCTTGAATTTGGGTCAAACGCTCGAGTACTGCACGACGGCGATCTCCATTGGCTTGCAGGATATTCGTTTTCACCATCTCGGGTAAAAACTCCAGCACGGACTCGGCAATCTCTTCGCGCACGGTAAGAATTCTCAAAACCAAATCCTTGCGTTCTAGCATCAGCCCTTCTAAATAGGCCTCTCCATCCTGCATTTTGCCGGCGGAGTAATGGTTCAGCCAAATGGCTTGCGAAGGATTGGTTTCTCTCAACTGAGTGGAAATGGTTCGCACGGCTTGATAAGTCAAATAACTTTGCAAGGTGCGAGCCGTCTCTCGAGCGATATGTTTTGCATTCATGGCACTTACCTATCCCAACCCCTCAATTGTAAATAAAGGTAAAAAGGAAAAACGTAAATTTTTTCGCTTTTTCTTTTTTCCTTAAGGGTTTGAGAGTTCGCGATCGCCTTCGGGGGAGAGTGCTGCACGCACTCTCATTTCCTCGAAAGCACGGCCTTAGAGGGTATCCATTGCCTCGAACTCGAACTTGATTTCTTTCCAAAGTTCGCAAGCAGCCGCCAATTCCGGAGACCAGCGAGCGGCTTCGCGGATGACTTCGTTCCCTTCGCGAGCCAAGTTGCGACCTTCGTTACGAGCTTGAACGCAGGCTTCAAGCGCAACGCGGTTGGCAGTTGCACCGGGAGCATTCCCCCAAGGGTGTCCCAAAGTACCGCCGCCAAACTGCAAGCAGGAATCATCGCCGAAGATTTCCACCAAGGCGGGCATGTGCCAAACGTGAATACCACCGGAAGCTACGGGCATTACGCCACCCATAGAAGCATAGTCTTGGGTGAAGAAAATACCGCGAGAGCGATCTTCTTCTACATAGTCTTCGCGCATTAAGTCTACGAAGCCCATGGTAATTCCGCGTTCCCCTTCCAATTTACCCACAACGGTACCGGAGTGGAGGTGATCCCCACCGGAGAGGCGGAGGCATTTGGCTAAAACGCGGAAGTGGATGCCGTGGTTGCGCTGACGGTCGATAACCGCGTGCATGGCACGGTGAATGTGGAGCAACAGACCGTTATCGCGGCAGTATTTTGCCAAAGTGGTGTTGGCGGTGAAACCACCGGTTAAGAAGTCGTGCATGACGATGGGAGTCCCGATTTCTTTAGCGAATTCGGCCCGCTTCAGCATTTCTTCGCAGGTGGCGGCGGTGACGTTGAGGTAGTGACCTTTAATTTCGTTGGTTTCAGCTTGTGATTTTTCGATCGCCTCTTGCACGAAGAGGAAGCGATCGCGCCAGCGCATGAAGGGCTGAGAGTTAATGTTTTCGTCGTCTTTGGTGAAGTCCAAACCGCCGCGCAAGCATTCATAAACCGCGCGTCCGTAGTTCTTCGCCGATAAGCCGAGTTTGGGCTTAATCGTACAACCTAACAAAGGACGACCGTACTTATTCAGCTTGTCCCGCTCGACGGTGATACCGTGAGGGGGTCCTTGGAAGGTTTTAATTAAGGCAACCGGGAAGCGAATGTCTTCCAGACGCAAAGCTCGCAGTGCTTTAAATCCGAAAACGTTACCGACCAAAGAAGTCAGAACGTTGGTGACGGATCCTTCTTCAAACAGATCTAAAGGATAGGCGACGAAACAGAAATACTGATTGTCTTCTCCTGGGACTGCTTCGACTTCATAGCAGCGACCTTTGTAGCGATCCAAGTCGGTTAAGTTGTCCGTCCATACCGTCGTCCACGTTCCGGTGGAAGATTCTGCTGCGACGGCTGCACCTGCTTCTTCTGGAGGAACGCCCGGTTGGGGGGTCATGCGGAAGCAAGCGAGTAAGTCGGTATCTTTGGGGGTGTAATCGGGGGTGTAATAGGTCAGGCGATAATCTTTTACACCTGCCTCAAATTTAGGCTTTGCTTGTACCATGTCCTCAATTCCTCCTTTTTTATATAGAGGCTCGCGTATTATTTCGGATTAGCGCTGGGAAATAAAGAACCGAGAAGGGCGATCGCTTGGGATTCTCCTCAATGATTCTCCTCAATGAACTTCTAGGGCAATGCGATTGCATCTATCGCCAAGAAAGAACAATCTTTGCTGCCAGTTCATTTTCGGCAAGTTCGGCAAGTTCGATTAGGAACAATATTTGACAATATTTGACAATATTTGAAAAATATTTCCCCTCGATCGCTCACTCGCTCCAAATCAAAAATTTCGGTTAAATTTCGATCGGTTCTTCATTTGCGTTTGTTAGCATTTAGCTTACCACGAAGGGCGATCGTTTTTTACCAAAGAATTTTGTTATTTTAATTGTTCTTTCTTGTCGAAAGTATAAAGAAAATTAATATTTTATTAAAAATAGTTAAAAAATATTAAGCAAGGACAAAAAGAAAAGTTTTCTCTTTGTCCTCAACAAAATTTTTCAGGGAATAGCAACGGAAAATTAAGCGAAAGCAGAGGCGCGATCGCGACCGTCAAATTAATATTTCTTAATAGCCCGATTTAAGACGAATGGGCGGTTTGAGACGATGAAATATTGAGAACGAGAAAATTTTTTGAAATTTTCTTATCTTTTATTCTTCACCGTTCTGAAACTCCTTGATTTTTCTTTCTGGAAAAAGCGTCAATAATAATTGATTGACATAGACTTTGCCAAACACTGGCACTCCAGATGGTTTTTGCAATTCTTGTTCAGATGGTTCGATTGCAGTTTCTGCGGCGAGGTCTGCGGCCAGTTCTGTCATTTCTTCCGCCTCCGCTCCCCAAGGATCTTCGATCTCCAAATCTGTTGGCGATTCTAGGATTTCCTCAGATTGTACGGGTCGGCGATCGCTCTGTTCGGATAAGTTTTCTTCTGATGCGGGTAAATCGGTTTCTGACTCGGAAATCAATTCAATGCGACGGGATGGATCGCCAATCACCGAACCGGCAGGAATGACTTGTAAGGCATCGAGATCGGCGTTATAAATAGTCGTCGCACCACCAATGCAAGTATTCGCTCCAATTTTGCTGCGTCCGACCACTAAAACCCCCGCTCCCAAACTCGCTCCCGCTTCTAGTTCGATCGCGCCACCATAGGCATTCAGGATCGCTCCCATGCCCACGCAAGCTCCTGCTGCAATCACGATTTGACTATTGGGGGCTGCTTGTAAAATAGCACCGGGCGCGATCGCCGCACTGGGATGGATCGTTACCTCCCCCACAATACGAACGTGGGGAATATTTGCAAGTTGCAAAGGTTGCAAAGACATTCTATGTTTTGAATTCAAAATTCAAAATTTAAAATTCAAAAATTATCACAATTTTGAATTAAGTTGACACGATGGAAAACCAAGGATCGAAGGACGAAAACCCTAAAGACAAGAGAAAAAGAACAAGGGGGAAAAGTTATTTTTCCCCCTCACATCTCTACGGTCTTTGGATAATTTTTTCGAGTACCCGTCGTTTGGCTTGAGTATCAATCCCTAATAAACGCACGTATTCGCCGTTATGCTCGCTCAAACAATCTTGCAAGCGCGAGAATACTTCTCCTTCGTGTTGGGATTCAATGGGAGAGCAGGGCTGCCAAGATTTGGCGCGGAAGCGACGTTTATCGGCGTGTTCGGTGCCGATACGATAGCCTTGACGCAATAAAGAGCGCACTTGCTCTTGCACTTCAACTTCCAAGCTACTATGGCTGACTCGTCCGTTGCTCGAGCCATTAGAGCTATAGCTATAACTCGCAGCAGGGACGGAACTCGAGCCATTGGCTGCAGCAACGGGAGCATCCCCCGGACGTTGAATGATGACTTCGGAAATGCGCCGCCTGGCTCGAGGGTCGACTCCAATCAAGCGCACGTATTCTCCCGCACACTCTGCCAAACAAGCCTCGATTTGAGGGATCAGTTGTCCTTCGCTCGTCCCGTCAATCCCTGAGTAAGTGAGCCAAGATTTGGTTTTAAAGCGGCGCTTGTCGGCGTGTTCTACACCAATTTTGCAGCTTTGGCGCAACAAAGAACGTACGGTTTCCACAATGTCCGAACTCAAAGCACTGCTGGAAACGCCACCAGAACTATAAGGGGCAGAAGAAGCAGAATAATTTCCCGATGCCACAACTTTAGCTTGGCCGTTGGGACGTTGAATGATCGTTTCCGATACCCGCCGCTTGGCATTGGCATCAATTCCGATTAGGCGAATGTACTCTCCGGCGTGTTCTTGCAGGCAACTTTCCAACTCGGCAAAAACCGAGGCTTCGTGAGTCGATTGAATCTGCGGACAAGTCAGCCAAGATTTGGTTTTAAAGCGGCGACTGTCGGCGTGTTCCGTTCCCAGCTTGCAGCCTTGACGCAACAAAGACCGCACTAACTCTTTCACTTCTGCACTCAAGCCGCCACTATTGCTGGCATAACGAGAAGCGCTGCCTCCAGAATTCCCCGATGAACGCGGGCGCACGACCTTCGCACTGCGAGTGCGTGCGGGCTTGCTCGTACCATCGGGGCGTTGGATGATAGCTTCGAGGACGCGGCGCTTGGCTTGGGGATCGACTCCAATCAAGCGCACGTATTCTCCTTCATGTTCTGCCAAACGTGCTTCAAGGGCCTGTAGGACTTGGTTTTCTCCCGATCCTTCAATCCCTTCGCAAGTCAGCCAAGATTTAGAACGATAGCGGCGCTTGTCTGCATGTTCCGCACTAATTGTGTAACCCTGTCTCAGGAGCGATCGCACCTGTTCGACTGTTTCCGGACTTAACATAATTTCTGTAAACGATGGATACTCAACTTCAATTGCGCCATAATGACCGTTACTGTCCGCGGGCGCTTCATGTTCGTGGCGAAGGGGAAGAATGCACTTAGGATCTTCAGCACAGCGATATCCTGCTCTGAGGGCTTCGTTCACTTCCACGACGTGATGGGCAAATGCGCGATCTTCATCTTGAACGTCGGGCAAGCGATCGGCTTGTTGTTGATGAGTAATCACCGCCCCCGACGGCACGTACTTACCGGGGGGAATTTCTACATCTTGAATCAGGGCGTGCATCATGATGATACAGCCATGGCCCACGCGAGCATTAAAAACCGTCGAACGAAAACCGATAAAACATTCATCCCCCACGTAAACCGGCCCGTGAACCAAGGCCATGTGAGTAATACAAGTATTTTTACCGATCCAAGCCGAATAGCTTTTGCCATCGTCGCCGATGACCCGGCCTTTCTCCAAACCGTGAATGACTACTCCATCTTGAATATTGGTATGGTCGCCAATATAAAAGGGGAAACCTTCATCGGCGCGAATTGACGTTCCAGGGGCGATCAATACATTCGAGCCTATACGGACATCTCCAATAATATTGGAGAAAGAATGAACGAAGGCTGTTTTGTCAATATTAGGCTCTGCTAAGTCTCTCGACCAAGGGGTTGGGGGAGCCGCCCGCTTGCGGACTACCATGATACATCTCCTCTTTGATGTCACTTGTTTTCACATCTGTCTGCGGTAGAAAATCGATCTCTGTGAATTTTTCTCTACCGGCCGCCCAATCGATAGCGAGATTCTTCTCTTTTGCTGTAGAGCAAGCCATCTTCTACCGATACGGTATCGATAATACCCACCACCAGCGCATCGATGGGAGGGCGTTCGTCTCCTTGCGGATCGGGAGCGATCGCGCGGCGGCTGACCAATACCCACTCCCCTATTCCCGCACCCACATTATCGACCGCGACTTCATATTGGGGTAAGTCTTTCCCTTCGCGATCGATTAATTGCAGCATGAGCATTTTTTTACCCGTCATGCTTCGCAATTTTTGGGTGCTGACCACCGTGCCGCAAACTCGAGCGATTTGCATCTCGATCTTAAATCTCGATTTATCGTCTCAGTACGGGATTAACGCTCTCCCGGAACTGCTCGACGGCTTCGGTATAGCGAATGGGGAGAACGTATTCGAGGTTTTCGTGAGGGCGAGCGATAATGTGAGTCGAAAGAACCTGACCGCCATTAACGCGCTTAACATTTTCCGTGCCCGCAGTAACCGAGGCTTGGACTTCGGAAACATCGCCGCGCACGATGACCGTCACTCGTCCGGTTCCAATTTTTTCGTAACCGACAAGGGTAACGCGAGCGGCTTTCACCATTGCGTCAGCAGCTTCTACAACGGCCGGGAAACCTAAGGTTTCAATCATTCCCACTGCAATTGACATGAATTTTTTAAATACTCCAAAAAGTTGATAACCAAAAATGAAATCGATCGCTCGGCGAACGGAGCTAAGGGAAAAGGGGTCGATTAGGTCCCGACTAATAAGTTCGGAATTGTTCCACTTCTTCGGTATAGCGAATGGGTAGAACGTATTCGAGGTTTTCGTGGGGACGAGCGATGATGTGGGTGGAAAGAACTTGTCCGCCATCAACGCGATTGGCATTGTCTACTCCAGCTGCAACCGAGGCTTGGACTTCGGAAACATCGCCGCGCACGATCACGGTCACTCGCCCAGAACCGATTTTTTCATAACCGACGAGGGTCACGCGAGCGGCTTTTACCATTGCGTCAGCAGCTTCTACAACGGCAGGAAAGCCCAAGGTTTCAATCATTCCCACTGCAATTGGCATATTTCAAACTCCTATCGAGCAAGCAAAACAACATAAATTTAGGGATTTAAGTTTGCGGACGTACAAAGTAAGGATGACAATATCTAAAGAATGACATTAAAGCGCAATCGCTCTTCTCGGTTGCGTTCCACCCTCGAGCGGAATGCTTGAAGATCGAGAAATACGGAAAACCCTCATTCCCATTTCCCAACTTGTTGATATGGGTGGGGATTTGCGATCTAGTTATTGAAAACGATTTCGAACAATTCGAACAAAAGTATTGGCAAAAGCACTAAGAACAAAAGTATCGACAAAAATATTGGCAACAAGAATATTGACAACAGGGTGTCTCAATTTCGCTATGTCCGATCGCCGCGCTACAACTTGAATCCAACTCGAGAAGCTTTCTCGATAAATTGTTTCGAGCCATTCAATATCCGATCGCGTCGTTCCTTGTTTTTGCTAACTTCCCTCCCGCGTGCGAGACATTGGCACGAATTTCGGGAAATTCCTTCTTGGCGAGTCCGACTTCATCTTTCACCTAAAGAAAAGCATAAGAAATCTTATGTACCTTTGACAATATAAATCTTTATGATTTTTTCAAATCTTTTAGTTAATAAATTGTAATGTATTGAGGGAAGGGCGATCTCGGCTTCTGTTCTGCCCTTAATTTTTCCCGGAGGGTCGCAATGTTTTATACTTTCTTTATCTTGACGATTAGAACGCTCTTTTCTTGCTCAGAGAATCTCGCTCGAACCCGAGTCACGCAATTTTCCAAGGCAGCGCGATCGCTGAGTCGGCACTCGCAAAACTGTAAAGAGATGTTCTCAATCCCAAGAAACGCGGGAGATTGTCCCATTGTCCCCAATCGCGATAAAGTATAGCCTCAGTCAGATTTCGGTTGTACGCAGCTGAGAACTGATGAGAAAAATCCCCTCTCGAACAAACTCGCGAGAAAATCTCGATATGTTTGTTCGAGCAAAATTTTTAGCAAAATTTTTATCGTATATTTCGGGAAAATTTTTGGGCGAATCCGCAGATAAATCTCTTTTTTCAAGTTTCAATGATGGCCGATCTTTTCTTAGCAAGCGCTTGGTTTATTCCGTTCTATGGCTTGATAGGCGCTATTTTAAGCCTACCTTGGTCTGTCGGTCTCATTCGACGAACGGGCCCCAGACCTGCCGCTTATATCAATTTATTGATGACATTGCTGGCGTTTTTGCATACTTCAATTGCATTTAGCGCCGTTTGGTCTCAGCCAACAGAACAATTGGTTTGGCACTGGCTGAGCGTTGCCGATTTGAATCTATCTTTAACGATCGAGCTTTCTCCGGTGAGTTTGGGAGCCCTAGAACTGATTGGGGGAATCAATTTACTCGTCCAAGTCTATGCTCTCGGCTATATGGAGAAAGATTGGTCACTCGCAAGGTTTTACGGACTAATGGGCTTTTTTGAAGCGGCTTTGAGCGGGATTGCCTTGAGCGATTCTCTCTTACTGAGCTATGGCTTATTAGAAATGCTGACCCTGTGCTCTTACTTATTAGTGGGATTTTGGTACGCTCAGCCTCTCGTGGTAACGGCAGCGAGAGATGCGTTTTTAACCAAGCGAGTAGGAGATATTCTCTTGTTAATGGGAATTGTTGCCCTCTCGAGTTACGGAGAAGGATTGGATTTTAGCGATTTGGCCTCTTGGGCGGCAGCCTCCCCCCTCCCTCCTCTCGCAGCCGCTTTGCTAGGGCTGTCTTTAATTGCCGGACCGACGGGAAAATGCGCTCAATTTCCTCTCAATCTATGGTTGGATGAAGCGATGGAGGGACCCAACCCGGCAGGAATCATGCGAAACTCCATCGTTGTTTCCGCAGGGGCTTACGTGCTGATCAAATTGCAACCCGTTTTTACCCTATCTCCCGTTTCCTCCGATGCCTTGATTTTATTGGGATCGGTAACGGCGATCGGAACTTCTTTAATGGCGATCGCTCAGATCGATATCAAGCGCACCCTCTCTCACTCCACGAGTGCTTACTTGGGTTTGGTCTTTATTGCCGTGGGACTCGGACAGGTCGATATTGCTTTCTTATTGCTCTTCGTCCACGCGATCGGCAAAGCCTTAATGTTTATGAGTAGCGGTTCTATCATCCTCACCACTAATTCGCAAACGATTACGGAAATGGGAGGATTGTGGAGTAAAATGCCCGCGACGACTATTGCCTTTGTGGTAGGAGCGGCAGGAACTTTAGCCATTTTACCCTTGGGAATGTTTTTTACCATGCAGCGCTGGTTTAGCGGAGCGTGGGAAATTCCCATTTGGTTGCTGGGAATTGTTTTATTCGTGAATGCTTTAAGTGCAATTAATTTGACGCGAGTTTTTCGCCTTGTCTTTTTAGGGGCAGAACAACCCAAAACCCGTCGAGCGCCGGAAGTTCCTTGGGCGATGGCATTTCCAATGGTGACGTTAACGCTTGTTACCCTCTTGGCTTCTTTCGCTCCCTTAAAGTGGACTCTTTGGTTGAGCTTGACCGCACCTTTGGATAATTCCAGTTTATTTCTCTATCGCAGTGCCGTACCCCTTCTGATTGCGTCCGGGGCGGTCGGTTGCCTCATCGGTTTTAAAATCGAACTCCGTCGAGCTTGGTCGCGACCCACGCAAAAATATCTTCGCGTCTTACAAGATTTATTTGCCTACGATTTTTATATCGAGCGGGTTTATGAAATGACGGTAGTCGGTGCTGTCAGTCTATCTTCTCGGTTTATGGCTTGGTTCGATCGCTATATTGTCGATGGTGCGGTGAACTTGGTGGGTTTAGTGGCAATCTTTAGCGGCAACACGTTGAAATATAATGTTTCGGGCCAATCCCAATTTTATTTGCTGACAATTTTGATCGGCGTTGCCCTGCTCTTTTGGTTAGTTTTTAGCGGTCAATGGTCATTTGTAGTCGATTATTGGTTGTCAATTGTGAATTGAGTAATAAGTAACGAGTAATAAGTAACGAGTAACAAGTAACAACCTATAACCAACAACCAATGCTAAGTATTTTAATTTGGATTCCAATTATTAGTGCCATTACGCTCGCCTTACTTCCGAAAAGTTGGGATTCGCTACGCTGTCGCCAAATTGCCCTAGCCATTGCTTCTCTAATTTTGCTTTGGACGTTATGGCTGGGGATGCAATTTAATCCCTCGCAAACCCATCCGCAATTTTCAGAATACATTCATTGGATTGATTGGCTGGGATTTAACTATCATCTGGGTTTAGACGGGTTATCTTTTCCCTTGGTCTTTCTCAATAGCTTTTTAACCGTCGTTGCCATTTGGATTAGCGATCGCGATAAGGAAAGACCCCGTCTTTATTACGCCATGATATTTCTCCTCAGCGCAGGAGCGGCAGGAGCATTTTTGGCACAAGATCTATTATTATTTTTCCTCTTCTACGAACTGGAAATCGTGCCGCTTTATTTTTTGATTGCCATTTGGGGCGGTGCGAGACGCGGCTATGCTGCCATGAAATTTCTGATTTATACCGCACTTTCGGGAATTTTAGTATTAGCTTCCTTTCTCGGGTTGGTTTGGTTTAGCGGCGCGTCAACCTTCGATTACGTCCCCTTACAAAGTCAATCCCTCCCAATCGAGTTGCAACTGATTTTATTGGGAATGCTCCTCGTCGGACTCTTTATTAAAATCCCTATTTTTCCCTTTCATACTTGGCTTCCCGATGCTCACGTGGAGGCCTCTACTCCCATTTCGGTCTTGCTCGCCGGCGTATTGCTGAAATTAGGAACTTATGGATTGTTGCGTTTTGGGGTGGGTTTATTCTTCGACGCATGGGTCATTCTCGCCCCTTGGTTGGCAATTTTAGCGGCAGTCAGTGCATTGTATGGTGCCTTTACCGCGATTGCCCAACAAGATATGAAAAAAGTCGTGGCTTATTCTTCAATTGCCCACATGTCCTACATTTTATTGGCAGCAGCAGCTACCACTCCTTTGAGTTTAATTGCCGCAGTATTTCAAATGGTCAGTCACGGTTTGATTTCGGCTTTACTCTTTGCACTGGTTGGCGTTGTCTATAAGAAAACCGGAACTCGCGATGTTAACGTTCTTCGTGGTTTATTAAATCCAGAAAGAGGATTGCCTTTAACGGGAAGTTTAATGATTTTGGGGGTAATGGCAAGTGCGGGAATACCCGGAATGGTTGGATTTATTGCTGAATTTCTCGTTTTTCGCGGTGCTTTTCCCATTTTTACCATTCCAACCATATTCTGCATTATCGGTACGGGATTAACGGCAGTTTATTTCTTGCTCATGATTAATCGCGTCTTTTTTGGTCGCCTATCTACTCAATTTTCTCAACTCACCCCCGTTGCTTTGAGGGAACAAATTCCTGCATTGGCATTAACGGTTTTAATTTTTCTCTTTGGTATTCAACCGTCTTGGGTCGTCCGTTGGAGTGAAGCGCAAACCACTACTTTAATTATTAGTCCGGCATTGCAATCGATGCAAATGATAGACAGGCCAGAAGAGAACGAACCACAAATAATCCCTGTTGGCTAATTATCTTGACTCTCTAATCTTTTTAAAAATATGGTCAGCGTTCAGCAAAAACTCAAACAACATCCTCTCGATGAATATATTCATCGCTTAGAAACAGGACAAGCTCTTCTCAAAGATACCCCGGAAAATCTAATCGAAGTCGTCGGCATTCTCAAAAGTTATGGGGTTGTTTTAGATGCCTATTCTCACAATCTCATCTATATTGCCGAAAACCAATTTTTGGTTTTATTTCCTTTTTTTAAATACTTTAATGGAGAAATTAATTTTCCCAAGTTATTGCGTTATTGGTGGCACGATCGCATTAACTATGAATATGCAGAGTATTGCATGAAAGCCATGCTTTGGCACGGGGGCGGCGGTTTGGATAAATATCTCGATACCGATGAGTTTAAGGAACTTGCCGAACGTGCTATTCGTGCCAAATGGAAAGGCAACTTTGTCATGTTGGGCTTGCATGGGGGTTTCCCAGATTTTTGGCTCGAAAAAGTCAGACAGATGGCTTATTATAGCGGCTTGGGCCAATTTTGGCGGGTCATGGCGGATATTTTTCTCAGTTTGAGCGATCGCTACGATACCGGCGAAATACAATCCATTCCCGATGTCGTTCAACACATTCTCGATGGCTTAGTTGCCGATGCTGCCAGACCCATTACTTATTCTGTCAAATTAGGGGGAAAAGTTTACGATCTCCTACCCAGATCGGCGGGTTTAACCTTCTTAATGGATACAGGAGTTCCTTATGTCGAAGCCGTTTTCTTCCGAGGAACGCCCTTTTTAGGCACCGTATCTTATAACGCCCAAGCCTATCAAATTCCCTTCGATCAAGGGATGTTTACTTATGGAGCATTATATGCCGATCCGCTACCGATTGGCGGTTCGGGAATTCCTCCGACATTATTAATGCAGGATATGCGCCATTTTTTACCCGATTATTTGCAGAAAGTTTATCAAGCGAGCATTCGCCAAGAGGACGACGTACGAGTCCAAATTTGTCAGAGTTTCCAAAAGTCGATGTTTTGCGTGACAACAGCAGCCGTTAAAGGTTTGGCTCCCCATCCTTTAGATACGGAAGATCCCGAACAAAAAGAGGCAAATCGCGCCTATTTGCGAGGTTGGATGAATCGTTTTTTAACCTCTCGTTTAATAGAAGCAAACCGCTAGAAATCAGAAAGATAACAGTTGATGAAATGCTAGTTTCATTAAAAGCGATCGCATATAAAAAAAGTTGCGATCGCTTTGAAAAATGCGACCAAAATTTTCAATTTTACTGTCTTATTATTGTTTCTTTTTTCTCAGGGAACTCGCACCGAAAAGACCCAAGGCAACCAAACCTAAAATTGTTGAAGGTTCGGGAACAGAGGTATTATCGTCTGTTTCCACAGTAATGCGAGAAAAATCAATAAAATAACTATCTAAAGCACCGATAGCACCCGTTTGACTGGCATCGGGAGGAACTTGTCCGCCATCAATGAAAATATCCAGAATTGAGTCCGTTTGAAACGATGCAATCTGAGCTGTCGTGAGGGAAAAACTCAATAAATCCGTTCCCAACGCACCTTGATCGACTGTATCAAAAGCGCCTAAAACTTCAATCCCTTCAATAAATAAGCGATCGTCTACAGAACCCAGACTTGGATCGGCATCTTGTATGCCTCCGATCGCTAACTCTAAAGTAAAGTCAGTAATTGCCGTTAAATTGGTTAATTGACTGGATAGATCGTGAGTCCAGCCTACATCATTTTGCGGATCCGACCCGATAACTTGTTCGCGAATATCTCGATCGCTAAAAGCGGGATCGTCGGGTTCTTGATTGTTGAAATCAACAATCGGAACTGGATTACCGATTGTATTGTTCCCAAACCCAAAAAAGTCGCTATCTCCTAATGTTTGAGTAATCGTTGCTGCTTGAACTGAATTCCCGATCGCGAGGGCGACCAAACTTCCAATACTCAAACCAAGCCCAATTCTTTTCATTTTTTTTCTTACCTAAAAATACTTAACACTGAAAAAAGATAACAGGTTTTTCTAGCTATTTTTCTAAAGTTCAAAGGGTTTAAATCGTCTAAATAGAGGATTTTATATATCTAAACAATAATCTATCTTGAAAAAAAAATGCGTACGCACATAATATCGGCTACTCGATCGAACAACCGTGTTATTACTGAATCTCAGCTTTGAATTTCATGAAAATGAGAACGCCTTCCTGAAATCGTCCTCTATTTTTCAATGCGATCGCTACAATAATGAAACGAAAGAATTTGATGCAGCGATCGGAGGAAAATTTCCCCATGAGCGATCCTTGGCGCGGTTTTACCCAACAACCTTGGACATTTTTAATCAAAATTGCCGGGATAGCGACGGCGATCGCCCTTGCGATGGATCTCTTATTCATGGCATCCTTTCTCGCCGATACCCCCCTAAAATTGGTTCTCCAGAGCCTTTATCGCAATCCTTTCAGTCCCCTCCTTCCCTTTGTAACGGCAGTGGGATTTGGTGCTTTAGGGGTGACTTTATGCGAGAAACAGCCCAATCCGATCCGTCTCAATACTTCTCGTTTGTGGGCTTTAATTCTTTGCTTGTTGGGAGGATTGGCCTGCAAAAACCTGTTACCTCTGCCCTTAGAATTCGTACAGCTCTCTCAAGGCGGATTTGTTGGCACGGTTGTAGGGGTGTTTTGGAAAGGCCGTCCTTATTGGGGAATCGGGCGGTAAAAATGACCAACTTCCCGTACACTCTATAGAGACGAAAATTTTTTCTTTGTTCGAGAACAAGCGAGGAGCGATCGTGAATAAATTTACCGACACGCACCGTTGGATTTCCGTGGGTCTGGTGGCTTTAGCCCTAATTCTCAGTTCTTTACCCAGTCAAGCGGCGAAAACCGAAAAAACCGTTCCGCGCAATCATTCTTTGCAGGACGACTCCCGTCGCTTGCCCGCCTTACCTCCCCTTCCTCGAGTCGATTCCCCCACTCAAAATGCGATCGCCCCCGAAACCCCCCAGCCTTCTCGTTCCCTCCCCCCCCTTCCCCGCGTCCGGCAACCCCGCGATCGCACCAAAATTCTTCCCAAACCCCAACGCAAAGTTCTCACTCGGCAAAACACGCAACTCGAATCGACAACTCGCAGATTGCGATCGCTCCCGAGTTCTCCAACAACCCAATTAAAAACCCAACCCGCATCCCTCGAAAATCGTCAAATTACCCAAAATCCGGCCGTGCGCCGTCGCTACATCAATCCAGCTGTGAGCTATATCGGTTTGGGAGGGAATGTAGGCTTATCCAATAATGGCGTGACGGATTTAGGGAAAGGATCCGTGGCGATCGATGCCAAAATTGCCCTAACGGATTACCTCTCGGTGCGTCCGGCCGTTTTAATTGGCGACAGTACGACATTTTTGCTGCCCCTCACCTACGATATCAATATTCAAGGCAGCGACCCTTTTAAACCTGCCGTCGTTCATCCTTTTATTGGCGGTGGCTTGACCCTAGCTACAAAAGAGACGGAATTAAATAATAACGTTGCTCCTCTCGCAACTGCAGGAATCGATTTTCGCGTCAGCGATCGCGTCGTCGTTTACAGCAATGTCAGCGCGGGATTTTTCGGCGAACAAACGGAAGTCGGCGCGCGCTTTGGGATCGGTTATGTATTTTCGGGCACGAAAAAATAGGAGAATAAAAAATCAAAAGTAAGCGATCGCGAGTAAGAACTTATCCTCAAACCCTCCCGAGAGAGGAGACCGAGAGGGAAAAACCAATTAACCAATAACAAATCACCAATAACCAATAATAAATTACCAATTTTGAGCTAGGATTTCGGTGACGATACCCTTGCCATTACTGCGTCATGCCTAAGATTGTCGCCATTCATTCATTTCGTCACGGAACGGGAAAATCGACCTTAACTGCCAATCTAATGGTTTCGATCGCCCGATCGGGTTATCGAGTCGGCGCGATCGATGCCGATGTCGAACTGGCAGAGCGAGGTAAATTTCCCGGTATTTACTCGTGTTTTGGCTTACAAAAGTCTCAACATCTCGGAGATTATTTACAAGGACGGGCAACATTAGCAGAGATCGGACAAGCGATCGGCGAGGAAATTTGGCATCCGTCGAAGACGAAAGATACCACTGGTAGTATTACCTTGTTTTCCCACGATCTATCGAGGCAAGGGCGCGTCAATTGTCCGGAATTTTCCGATATTAAAATTCTCAGTACGCTTCTCGACAGAATTATTGCCGATTTTAATCTCGATTATCTTTTTCTCGATATTCATCCGGGCTTGAACGAAACGACTCTCCCCCTGCTTGCCTTGTGCGATCTACTTTGCTTGCTCCTTGGATTGGAACGGGCGGATTTTCAAGGAACTGCCGTGACCCTCGATATTGCCAAGCGGCTCGAAATTCCCCAAACTTTCTTATTGGTCAATCAAGTTCCCGCGGATATCGATCTGACATGGTTCGGGGAGCAAGTGGCTTTAGCTTATGATTCCACTACTGTTGGAGTTCTCCCGCAGATCGAGAGCCTGTCGGCCAATAATCCCCAGAAAAATATTTTTGCCTTAAGCGATCGCGACTCCCATCGGGCTTCGGAATTTCAAAAGATTGTCGATCGCGTTATCGAGGAGCAAGAAGTCCTTCGCGTTCCGAGGCAAGAACGACAACCCGGTGCGGGATTGAATTTGCTCGATCTGCTCGAATTACCCGAAGCCGAACGCCATCTCTTTAATTCAACCCTGCGCCAGCGCTCGAGTACCTTCGAGCAAATTTTGCAACAGGCCGAACTCGAACCGGATACCCTGCGCGTATTGCTCGACGATCTGTTAGCGAGGGGATTGCTCAAACAAGTCGAACGCAATGGCAAAGTTTACTATCGACCCTATCTCACTCCCAAACAAGGCAGAAAGTTAAATTCGCGAATCTGGGATGCGCTGACCGAACGAGAAACCAAGACGAATACGGATTAAAACAAGAGTTCATGCAACATTTTCTCTCGCTTTGGGAGCGATCGGCAGACGAGCTAACCCAACTCATTCATCGCGCTCTAACCCTCAAACAACAATCTAACTCGGGGGAAAATGCCTCGGTTTTACAAGGCACAAATCTTGCCTTGTTGTTCGAGCGATCTTCTTTACGCACCCGCGTCAGTTTTGAAATTGCCATGAGACAGCTTGGCGGCAATTCTCTCTATCTGTCGGGTCGGGAAATCGGCTGGGGAGAGCGGGAATCCATTCCAGATATTGCACGTACCTTGGGAAATTACGTTCAAGGGATGGTCGTGCGGGTTAACAATTACTCGAGCCTGCGGGAATTGGCGCAATGGTCTCCCATTCCCGTTATCAATGGGTTAACCGCATACAATCATCCCTGTCAGGCGATGGCTGACGTTCTGACGCTTTCTGAAGAGTTTGGCGGCTGGCAGGGTTTGGAAGTCGCTTATCTCGGACGCAGCAATCAAGATGTAGCGAGATCGCTCTTGTTTGCGGCAGCTAAATTGGGGTTTTGCCTGACGATTAGCAGCCCCCCAGCTTATACTCTCGATGAGGAGAGTCTCGAGCTTGCTCGTTCCCTTGCCGGAGAAGGGGTGGTACGGCGGGTTGACGACCCTAGAGAAGCCGTAAAAACTGCCGATGCTCTTTATACCGACGTTTGGATCTCTCGGGGAAAAACCGATGAAATTGAAGCCGGACATCGCGGACGAATTCTCGCCCCCTACCAAGTCAACGATGGCTTGCTCGAGGCGGCTCCGGATCGGGCGATCGTCATGCACTGCCTGCCTGCCAACCGAGAACAAGAAATTACCAACTCCGTCGCTGACAGCGATCGCTCGCGTCTCTTCCAACAAGCGGAAAATCGCTTGCACCTGCACAAAGCCCTGTTACTCCAGTTATTGACTTAATTATGAAGGCATTTCTCAGCCGTCTTTTTCGCCTCAAATCCGGAGAAAGCAAGCTCGTCCTTGTTTTGGGCTTTTTATTGTTGAGTAATTCCCTCGCCAGGCAAATTTCGGATGTTGTGGCCGTGAGTGGTTTTCTGAGCACTGTCGGACCCAATCGTATTTTGCTGGTTTGGTTGGTGGATATGGGGCTGACGATCGCTCTGGCGGGATTGCAATCCTTATTTGTCGATCGCTTTAACCGTCGCGATTTGATGGGGGGGATGTGCTTTGCTTACGCGCTGTTGCTGTCGATCCTGCGCTTGCTCTTTGCGTTTCAAGTTCCGAGCGGTATTAACTATACTTTATTATATTTATTGGCAGAGCAGCAGTTACTCTTTTTTCCTCTTGTTTTTTGGATTCTGGCCAATGATATTTTAACTTTAGCGCAAGCCAAGCGCTTATTTCCCATTATTGCCACGGGAAATTTTGCCGGGCAAATTCTCGGTCTGGCGATCGCGGCGATTTTTCCCAGTCTCGCTAACTATTTTGGCTTCCAAGTTGAAGAATTGCTTTTATTGAACGTTGTTATTTATTTAAGTGCTTATGGCATTTTACGAATCGGATTGAACGATTTCCGCCTGCGACCCCGCCGTCGCCAATCCGGCAATCTGCTAGAAACCTTCACCGAAGGAGGCGAGTTCGTGCGGGAAGTTTCATCATTCCGCTATCTCACTATTGCCATTATTGCGATTAATATTTGTTTGACCATTTTTGAGTTTCGCTTTTTAGTCGTTTCCAATGAAAGTTTTCCCGATTTTTACAGCTATCAGCAATTTTATAGTCTTTATCGATTGGGACTGATTGCCGTAGCTTGGTTCGTACAAGCCTTTTTAACCAGTCGCATTCTTGAATTTCTTTCCTTAAAAAATAGTTTTTTCTTTTTACCCTTGGCCCAAGCGATCGCGTCCATCGTCACGATCGTCTTTCCCAGCGCGATCGGCGGTATTGGTGGTTTTTCCTTATCTAAAATCGTACAATTAACCGTCGATCAATCTGCCCGCAAATCGATTCAATCTCTCGTTCCTTTAGAGCGCCGAGGACGCGTGAGTTTGTTTATGGATAGCTACCTTTTTGCGACGGGAACAATTATTGGTTGCATTGTTACGGGGGGAATTGTTTGGGCGGGTATTCACTGGCAGATTTCCGGGTATTTTTACGTTTATCTCGCAATCGCGGTTTTAACGTCTTTATTCACCTTGTGGTCGATCCTGCAAATGCGAAAATACTATGATGTGAGTCTGCTCAATTGGCGATTAAAACGAAGACAGCGCGGACAAAGCGTAATTGATAAACTAAAATTTTAAAGTCTGGAGAAATAAGAATGAAAAAAATAAAACAAAACAATAAATTTTCTGGTTTTGTTAGTCTAAAGATCAAGATGCTCCTGCTATTCACGATCGTGTTTAGCGGTGTATTTGCAGTCGCTTATTATTGGTTTTATCAATTTGCCACAGAAACGGCTTTGCGACGAATTAAAGCCGATCTTCTCGATACGATGAAAGCTGCCGCTCAAGGTGTTAATGGAGAAGAATTACTTGCCTTATCTAAAACGAGAAAATCGAAACCGAAAGGGTATCGCGATGTTACCGATACTCGCTATTGGGAACACGTTCAATGGTTGGCGACTGTAGAGAAAATCGAACCTCGCGCCTATGTTTATACCTATGTTAAAGGACCCAAACCCAACACGGTCGTTTTTGTCGGTAGCGGCAGCGCAGCCAATACATCTCGTAATTTTGAAGGAGCAAAGTTTTTAGAATATTACGAACCGACAACAACAATCTATCAAGGGTTGAGCGAACTAACGGTTAGGGACAAACCTTATAAAGACCGTTGGGGGAGTTGGATTACGGGTTATCGACCCCTCGAAAACGAAGACGGAAAAAAGGTTGCCGCGATCGGCGTAGACTTTAAAGCCGATTATGTCAATGAAGTTCAAAAAGCCGTGCGCGGGCGTATTTTTGTTGCGTTTACCGTGACTTATGGAACGCTTTTTATTTTGGTTTTATTAATTTCTGGGGTGGTCACAAAACCCATTGCTAACTTAACGAAAGCAGCAGAACAAATTGGTGAAGGAACTTATAACCTCGATCTTTCTTCCTTTATTCAAAGGCGCTTTTCTGATGAAATTGGCACTCTTGCTTCCGTCTTCGATCTGATGGTGGAGAAGGTTCGCAAGCGGGAAGAAAGCCTGAAAGAACAAGTTAAAGTTCTGAAAATCGAGATCGATCAGGTGAAGCGAAAACAACAAGTCGATTCTATTGTCGAATCGGACTTTTTTCAAGATTTGCAAGCAAAAGCTCGAGAGTTGCGCGGTCGCAATCGCAATAAAAAAGGGTAAAATCAATTTAATTCAAAATTATCAATTCAAAATTCAAAATAACCATCGTGAAAAAAATTTTCTTTGGATTTTTTATTCTTCCTTTGTTGTGGTTGCAGGTGCAAGGGGTAACGATCGCCTCTCCTGAAATCGCACAAATTCAAGTCGAGAGCGATCGCGCTCCCATAACCGTTCTCGATCGCTTATTTACGGACTCTGCACCCGATGAGAAATGGTTTGACCCCTTATTTCTCGAGGAAATCTCTCTAACGGATATTGGGAAAATTCTCGAACAAATTCGGCAAACTCTGGGAACTTATCAAACCGTTCGAGAAGCAGAAGACGGTTATTTGCTGGTTTTTGAGCAGGGAAGCGTACCGGTGCAAATTCGTTTAAATCGAGAGGGAAGGATTATTTATCTGTTGTTTCAACCTCCCATTGGAAATCAGATATTGAGTTGGGAGGAAATTGTACGACAGTTACGAGAATTTTCTGGAGAAGTGAGCTTTTTAGCCCTCGAAGACGGACAAACGATTGCTCATTTACAAAGCGATCGCCCTTTAGCCGTGGGATCGGCATTTAAATTAGCAGTATTGGCGGCATTAAAGCAAGAAATTAACCAAGGAAACTTTGCATGGGATGAAGTCGTCAAACTCAAATCTCAATGGCAAAGTTTGCCTTCGGGAATGTTACAAGATTGGCGAGAAGGTTTTCCTATAACCGTACACACTTTGGCAACTTTAATGATTTCTCTCAGCGATAATACGGCGACGGATGCGTTGATTGCTCTGTTGGGACGAGAAACAGTAGAAGCATTTTCAGCCCGCAATCGTCCCTTTTTAACAACGCGGGAGGCCTTTATTTTAAAGAATCCCGACAATCAAAGATTTTTGCAGCAATATCGTGCCGGGAATGAAGCAGAAAAAAGACGAATTTTAGCAGCAGCGAGATCGGCTTCTTTACCCCAAGTGAATATATTTTCTGGCAATCCGGTAGCCGTTGATGTGGAATGGTTTTTTAGCAGTCGAGAACTGTGCCAATTAATGGCAGAAGTAGGAGATTTACCCTTAATGTCCGTCAATCCGGGCATTGTCAATCCCAAAATGTGGGAGCGAGTTTCCTTTAAGGGAGGATCGGAACCCGGCGTACTTAATTTTACGACCCAACTTACCGATCGAAAAGGCCGTCGCTATTGTTTGGCATTAACGTGGAATGACGATCGCCCTCTCGATGAAATCCGTTTATTAATGGTTTATCGCAGCGCGATCGCGGCTTTGCAAGGGAATTAACCCGCAAAATTCGGTCGATTTCCCACTCTAACCACAAACAAAGATATTATCTTAACGTTTATTTACAAATCTTTATCTTATTTTTCACTAGACGATTCAATCGGGTCAAACCCTGACCCAGCTTGACCCAAAAACTCGAGCGATCGCCCCATTCTCTTCCTGAAGAGGGAAAAATGTTCCTTATCCTGTTAACAAAACTTTGTGTTTTTGTATACTAAAGGTAAAGAATCTTTGCACTCGAGAGGTCAAAAAATCTTGTGAGTCAATATCAACTTGTTTCTGATGACGGTCAGCCCCCGCGAGAGCGATCGCGGCGTTACAATCCGCAAGCGATCGCGAAATACTACCGCTATAGGCCTTGGTTGGTCTTTTGGCGAGCCTTCCTCATTATTTGGTATCTCGGCGGCTTTGTTCTTCGCTTCCTCCTCGATCGCTGGCGAAACGTCACCGAAAAAAACAAGTTGAAACGGGCGACGGATTTGCGCCAAACCCTGACCCGTTTGGGAACCACCTTCATTAAAGTCGGTCAAGCCCTCTCCACGCGACCGGATCTGGTGCAAAAAGATTTTCTCGCCGAACTGGTGAAATTGCAAGATCGCCTGCCTCCCTTCGATAATGAGACTGCGTTTGCCATTATCGAGCAAGATTTAGATCGCAGCCTCGAAGAAACCTATCGAGAAATTTCCCCGAATCCTGTTGCCGCCGCCAGTCTCGGACAAGTTTATCAAGCCGAACTCTACACCGGTGAAAAAGTAGCCGTTAAAGTACAGCGACCGAATTTGCGTCCCACTATTACTCTCGATCTGTATTTAATGCGCTGGACGGCAAGTTGGATCGCGCCGTGGTTGCCTTTAAATATGGGTCACGATCTGACTTTAATTGTCGATGAATTCGGCACAAAATTATTTGAAGAAATCGACTACTTTAACGAAGCTCGCAATGCGGAAAAGTTTGCCACTAATTTTAGCGAGGATTCTACCGTCAAAGTCCCGGCAATTTATTGGCGCTATACCAGCGATCGCGTCCTCACCTTGGAATGGATCGACGGTTTTAAACTGACGGATACGGCAAGTATTGAAGCTGCGGGAGTCGATCCCAATGAAGTCGTTAAAATCGGTGTCGTTTCGGGACTGCGACAACTTCTAGAATTTGGCTTTTTCCACGCCGATCCCCATCCCGGAAATTTATTTGCCATGCCCGACGGACGCATGGCTTATATCGATTTTGGCATGATGGATCAGTTAAACGAGCAGACTAAAGAAACTCTTGCTGCTTCTGTCGTTCATCTCATCAATCGCGATTATTACCGCTTGGCGGATGATTTTAAAACCCTCGGATTTTTAGCATCGGAAACCGATATTACTCCTATTATTCCCGCCCTTGAAAAAGTTCTGGGCAATGCCATGGGGGAAAAGGTGAAAGATTTTAATTTCAAAACTATCACCGACGAGTTTTCCGAGTTGATGTACGATTATCCCTTCCGCGTCCCGGCTAAATTTTCCCTGATTATTCGATCGCTCGTCACCCAAGAAGGCTTGGCACTGACCCTAGATCCGGAATTCAGCATCGTCGAAGTCGCTTATCCCTATGTGGCCAAACGCTTGCTGCGAGGCGAATCTCCCGCCATGCGCCGTCGCTTGTTGGAAGTTCTCATTCACGATGGCAAATTTAAATGGGAACGACTGGAAAATATGCTGGCGATCGCTCAAACCGACGGTAATTTAGATTTGCTTCCTACCGCACAACTGGGACTGCAATATCTCCTGTCCGATGAGGGTCGCTATTTACGACAGCAAATCCTTTTAGCCCTGACGGAAAACGATCGCTTGCATACCGCAGAAGTGCAGCGACTCTGGGATTTAGTCAAAGATGAGTTTCAGCCCAATCGCATTTTCGATGTGGCCTGGAATGCCATCAAAGAAATGTCCAGCGATCGCGTTGCCGCTTTGATGACTATCGGACAAGATTAGGTTTTAGGGATTGGAATTCCAACAACCTTCCCTCAACCCCGACCCACCCCCCTCAACCCTCTTGGGAGGGGGAGAAACTAAAACCAACCATAAACAAATGCACTATAATGACCTTCAAAAGCATTGAAAATGCTAATAAATGGGGGGAAAATCGAGAAATAACCTTAAAATTCGTACTTTCAGCGATCCAAATTTAGCTTTCTACGCTTAGAATAATGAGCGTGAATCTTTGAGCCTACGGGGATTTCAGCACCAAGAGTGGAGAAATCCTCGCAGGCTTTTCCAAACTGAACTAACAAGTGTTAACAAAAACACATTAGAACACGGGAGATAAATTTCATGAATAAAGGGGAATTAGTGGATATGGTGGCCACAAGAGCCAGCGTAACCAAAAAAGAGGCCGATGCAATCATTAGCGCCACCATTGAAACCATTATGGAAACCGTCGCCGATGGGGAGAAAGTGACCTTGGTTGGATTTGGTTCTTTTGAACCGCGCGATCGCAAGGAACGAGAAGGGCGCAATCCCAAAACCGGGGAAACGATGCTCATCCCCGCAACCAAGGTTCCGGCTTTTTCGCCAGGGAAACTGTTTAAGGATAAAGTGTCTCCCAACAAAAAATAATTTTTCCAGGGCCCGATGAGCAAGATTTCTTCCCGACCCGAACATGGAGGTAACTTAAATTGGGCTGCCGCGATCGCGGGCTGTTCTCCCGAGGATATCTTGGATTTTTCAGCCAGTATTAATCCCTTGGGACCGCCTCAAAGCGCAATCGCGGCCATTCAAGAGAGTTTGACTTCCCTCTCGCGCTATCCCGATCCCCAATATCCTCAGTTACGCTCGGCTTTGGCTCGGTGGCACGATCTCCCGCCGGATTGGATTTTACCGGGGAATGGGTCGGCAGAACTTCTCACTTGGGCCTGTCAAGATCTCGCCGAGCAGGCAAGGGTAATTTTGCCCGTTCCTGCTTTTGGCGATTATCAACGCGGTTTACAGGCTTTTTCGGCTCGCGTTTACCCTTATCCCTTAATGCCAGATGTTTCTCTAGAAGGGCTTTGGCTGTCTCCACCTCAGACGGGACTACTACTCAATAATCCTCACAATCCTACCGGACATCTTTGGACGATTCAGCAAAATCTGTCTCTTTTGGATAGTTTTGACCTTGTCGTTTTGGATGAAGCGTTTATGGACTTCCCCGTGCCTTCAGAACAGCAAAGTTTGGCGAGCTATGTTCAAGACTATCCAAATTTGGTCATTTTGCGATCGCTGACTAAATTTTACAGTTTGCCGGGGTTGCGTTTGGGTTATGCAATCGCCCATCCCGAGCGCTTAAAACGATGGCAAAAAAGGCGCGATCCTTGGTGCGTTAATGCTCTCGCCGCCGCAGCAGGAGAGGCGGTATTAAGCGATCGCGAATTCCAGCAGCAAACTTGGGATTGGTTGGGCAATGCACGAGATTTTCTATTTCGAAATCTGGCTGCATTACCCGGTCTTGCTCCCCTTCCAGGAGTGGCTAATTTTTTATTAGTAAAAAGTCAATATTCTTGCTCTCAATTGCAATTAAAATTATTAAACAGCAATAAAATTTTCATTCGAGATTGTTTGAGTTTTCCCGAACTCGGCGATCTCTATTTTCGTATTGCCATTCGCTCTCCTGAAGACAATCAACGGTTGATTGGAGCCTTATCGTCAGCCATCGGAGAGCTAAATAGTAAAGAGTAAAGCAATGCCTGTTGAATACGATCTCGTGATTATTGGATATACTCCTGAAGGAGTTTATGCTGCATTAAATGCAGTATCTCTTCGGGCGCGCGTTGCTTTAGTATCTCAAAATTGTTCGGGGAGTTGCAGTGCATTTTATAGTTATGCTTTGCAGGATTTAGGTCAAAAATACAATCGATGGAATGAAGCTCAGAAATTGGGATTCTTACAATCCATTGACGAGATCGATCTAACGCAAGAGATTGCGCGAATTGAAAAAGCGATCGCGACAATTTCCGAGCAAAATTCTCCAGCAATTTTAAGTGCTGCAGGAGTTGATTTCATTGAAGGGACGGGGGAATTTTGTCGCCGCCCTCATTTAGCTTTTATCGTGGAAAGACGAAAATTGAGATCGCGTTCTTATCTCTTGGCAATGGGAACGCGCCCTCTTATCCCTCAAATCGAGGGTTTGCAAGAAGTTGGCTATTTAACCCCCGATCTTTTATGGCGATCGCATCATTTACAACAACTGCCGCAAAATTTAGCGATCGTTGGCGGAACGCCCTTGGCGGTAGAATTAGCGCAGAGTTTAACGCGGTTGGGAAAAAAAGTCGCGCTGATTATTGAGGGTCAATTTTTATCTTCGGAAGAACCCGAAGCAACTCGCATTCTTCAAGCACAATTAGAAATAGAAGGAATTTCCGTTTTAACTCATGCTCCCGTCACTCAAGCTCAAAAAATCGCACGAAAAAAATGGTTGCAAGTAGGCGACAGTGCGATTGAAGTTGATGAGATTATTTGGGCAGTTGGCGAGAGACCCGATTTAGAAAACTTGAATTTAGAAGGATTGGGAATCGAGCCTCAAAATTTACGGGTTAATCCCCAACAACAAATCTATCGTTCGCAAGTTTATCTTTGCAATAGTATTGAAGGAGAATTTACACTCCCCAATCTCTCTCAATATCAGGTAGATATTGCCCTTGACAATGCTCTCTTTTTGCCTCTTAAAAAAAGCGATCGCCATCGAATTCCTCGCATTGTCTTTACCGATCCCAATTTAACGCGAATTGGCGCAACCGAACGGGAAGCCAAACAAAAATATGGCGATCGCATTATTGTCTGTCAAAAATCCTTGAAGCAAATTCCCAGAGCAATTCTTGCAGAAGAAATGACGGGTTTAGTAAAAATTATCCTCAATCCCGCGGGGAGGATTTTAGGCGCAACAATTGTGGCTCGAGAAGCTGGGGAATTCATTAATTTATTATCTTTTGCCATACAGAATCGAAGCAAGCTCGATGGCCTGGCTGAATTGCATGGGATTTCTCCTAGTTTTTCGGAAACCATCAGTCAAATTGCAAAAGAATGGCAGCGCGATCGCATTAGCAAAAACTCGTTCAGGAACTCTCTGCACCGCTTTTGGTTTGCCTGGCAGCGCAGAAACTAACTTTGAGAAAAATATAGTCGATTTTTTCTCGATTCCTCGGAAAATTTATTGATGCCTCTATTTTTCAAGGCGTATCGAGAATTGATATAATTTGCATCAATTCTTAGGAACTATAGCAAAATTCAATGAATTGGTAAATGAGACTAAACAAACAAGATGCTTGCTTCTAATCGATCTAAACACGGGCAGAATGCCCTTTCTATCATGGATTAGAAGAATTTTGTTAGATTTTGCCTTTTCTTGCCAATCAAACAGACTTGCTTTATTGATTTTACCATCTACTCAATTACGTTATCATTGATATATTTTGCATCATTAGCAAATTTGTTGAATGGGACGATCCATTCAAGCCATCACCTTTAGTGAGAAGCATTGTTCGTTGAAATGACTCCCGAGAAATACAAGCGTTTTGTTGATTTGCTGGCAGAAGCACAACAATCCTTTCCATCCGAACGCCAACTAGCCATACAACTCAAAGTTCCCAATAGCTATCTCCTGCGTTGGAAACAAGGAAAAGGGACTCCCGATATTGAGGTACACGAGCGTCTGGCTGGGGTCTTAGGATTGGATATGAATACTTATAGCGCTAAATTGAACGGTCATTCTATTAATCCTTTTGAAATTTGCCTCGAACTCTTGCAAAAAAATCGTGCCGTTCCCTCAGATCTGCCCAGATTGAGTTTTATCGCGCAAATTTCCTTGGAAAAATCCCAAGAACTGTATCAATATCCCGTGATGAAAGATTTACCCCAGCATTTGCGCTTGATTCAGTTACTTGAAGGCGCGATCGCATTTTTGGGCATTGAAGAAATTCAACAGAGAACCGAGCGAGAGGATAGTCCGATGGACTACCAAACTTTTCAAGCCATTCGCAAGGGGGTTGTTGCGGTAACGGAGTTGGATACACTGGGAGATTTGATTAAGTTGCTCGATCCCAATTTAGAAATTTTTCCCAAAGAACGTTGGTTGAAGGTTTTGGAACATTAAACTAAGGCTTGACGCATTGCTTGGAGTTTGAGGCGAACTTCCGCCAATTCTCCCTCGGGAGACGAGCCGGCAACGATACCCGCTCCCGCATACAATCGGGCGCGATCGCCTGCAATGGCAGCCGAACGAATGCCCACAATAAATTCGCTATTGCCACGAGCGTCGATCCACCCCAACGGGGCAGCATATAAAGCGCGATCGAAACGTTCGTAACGCCGAATGCGATCGCAGGCGGTTTGGGTGGGCACTCCTGCCACTGCGGGAGTCGGATGTAATTGGGCAACGATATCGAGAGGATGAAGGGTTTGGGGAACGCGAGCGGCAATCTGAGTATGAAGGTGTTGAATATTATCTAATTGCAAGACTTGCACGGGCGATCGGCACGCGTGTAAATTGAGTTCTTCAAAGCGATGGAGGATAAACTCGCTGACAGCTTGATGTTCTCGCCGATCTTTGTCGCTGTTCAGTAATTTTTGAGCCAGCACTCTATCTTCTCTTCGCGTTTGCCCTCTTGGTGCAGAACCGGCTAACGCATCTGTTATAAGTTGCCTGTCATGCAAACCAATAGAACGTTCCGGACTCGCTCCGATAAAATGATGGCCGCGATCGTTGGCGATCGCAAAAAGGTAGCAATTGGGATAATTTTGACGTAAATTGTCTAAAGATTCAATAATTTTAAAGGGTGCAGGAGAAATGAGATCGAGGGGATGGGCAAGAACAATCTTACTTAATTGCTGACTTTGGATAGCTTGGAGAGCAGAGCGAACGGCAAGTTTGAAATTTTGTTCGTTTCGTTCTTTTTCCCTCGGATGAAAATAGTTTTTTGAGGAAAGAGGCGCAAGTAAAAAGTCGAGATGAGATTGGCGAATTTTTTGTAGGGTTTGCGAGATATTTTGGGTTGCCAACTGTAAATTTAGGGTTTTGTTGACAACGAGATTGGCGACAAAAAAACAACGATTATTTTTACGAATGACTTGGAATTGAGGGAGAAACACCGTGGCAATCGGAAATGGATAATCGGGATTTGCTGCCGTGGGAAAAAAAGTGAAACTACAAAAAAAGTAAGGATTGGCGACTGATTGATGAGGTTGTTGAGAGTACGTAATTTGTTGCAAGCAATCCTGTATGAAGTTCCGCACGCGGATGAAGCGATCGCGATCGCAAAGATCGCGAGAAGCATTGATATCTAAAGATTTGACTGCACCATAGCCTAAAACGGCTTCTCCCATCTTGGGATATTCCCAATAAAAATGGCGGCGATTGTCTTGGAGCAGAGCGCGAAAAGCAGCAAGGGGATCGATCTCATTAATCTGTTGCGAAAAACTGACGATTTGAGAAACATTGGTTTGGCAATATTCTTCATAACAAGCACGGAGAAATTGATAAATTGCTTTCTCCTCTTGCCGGAGATCGAGCGACTGACTTTGGACTAGCATGCGACAGAAAATACAAATAAATGTAAAGGAAAATGTAAATTTTTGTTCTCGATTGTTGTTTTTTTGAGGATTGCGCGTACTTAAAATATGCGTCAATTTTTGCGATTGGCTTCGGAAATCATCTCGAACAAATTTCCTTGAACCTTAACGATCTAGGGATTTATTGTCATCTTTCCTCGAGGTTGAAAATACAGAAATCGACAATTCTGCAATAAAACTTTACATTTAAAAAATATCGGCAGGATCTGCTGCACTGAGTTTTCGCACGGCGATCGCACCGGAGCCAACGCACATCACAAAGGTTAAAATCAATACCGTGCTCGCTTTAGATACATCCATGAAAACCGGTAAAGCCGTCGCATTTGCCGTTAAAAAATAGAGAAAATTCGAGAGGGCAAAACCGGGCAGATAGCCCACGAGAGCTAAAATAATTGCTTCTTGAAAGACGATTTTTAATAAATAAAAATCCGTATATCCCATCGCTTTTAAAGTTGCATATTCCGGGAGGTGATCGGAAACATCGGTATAAAGAATTTGATAAACGATTACCATCCCCACAATAAATCCCATTCCCGCTCCTAAAGTAAAAATAAAACCGATTGCGGTACTTTCTTGCCAATACTTTTTCTCGAAATTGATGAATTCTTCCCGAGACAGAACTAAAACATCTTGAGAGATTAACTCATTATTAGCATCGCGAATATAAAACTCTTTCCTAATTCTTGCCAGAATTGCATTGGTATCGACTCCTTCACGAACTTGTATCACTCCGATTTCAATGAGATCTGGATTGCGTTCTACAAAAATTCGCCCATAATTTAGATCGCTAGTCACTAAATTTCCATCCGCGCCAAAAGAAGCCCCCATTGCAAATAATCCACCCACTTTCACGCGTCGTTCTACGACTTCGGTTTCTACAGAATTGCCGCGCTCAATGAGTTCGGCAATCGGCCCGAATTCCGGACGGGATAAGCGATCGAATAAAACGTAATCTTCTAATTTTATTCGATTTAAATTCTCTTGCATCCCCGGCAGCTCGAGAATATTTTCTACTGGATTAATTCCAATTGTCATAATGCTACGGGTAGAGCCATTTTCGGGATTTTTCCAAAGTGCAAAAGCAAGATGAATGGGATAAACAGCTTTTACTCCTTCGATCCCTAAAACTTGATGCAAGCGTCGCTTGGAAAAATTATCCATAGCAATCAATGCCGTAGATTGAGGACTAACGAGAAAGATATCTCCTTTAACCTTTTTATGGAAAATAATTGCACTTTCAAAGAGTGCGTCCTGAAAGCCAAACTGCATAAACATGAGAATATCCGCAAAACTAATTCCTGCCAAGGCGATCAGCAAGCGTATTTTTTCATGAGTGAGTTGCATCCAAGCGAGCGGAATTTTCATCTATTGGTTGTTAGTTGTTGGTTGTTGGACGTTCGGCGATCGCTCAGTCAAGCCGTTGTGGGTGGGTTATCCTCTCTTGTTCCCCCCTTTCTCAAGCAGGGCTGTTTCATCAGTCAGAGAAAAAAGCTGTAACCCTCAATGGGTCATTATAGAACATATGATTTCTGATGAATGAATCGGCCCTGCCCTTTCTCAAGGGGTCTAGGAGGGATCGATCCAACTTCACTAATTACAATAAAATCTCAACAAAAACTTTGGCATTCGTTAAGCTAGAGACTTTGCGACTGTCTTCGGGATTGAGTAAAATATCTACTTCAACGACGCGAGCATCCACATCGGCAGCCGGATCGGTATCGAGTACGTCTCTTTTACCGATTTGCAAGCCAATATTGCTGACTTTTCCTTGTATTTCCCCTTCAAATGAACCATTTTCGCTTGTGATAACCGCTTCGAGATCGAGACGCACTCGACTAATATCGCTTTCGTAGACTTCAGCAACCACAACCATGCGATCCGTCTTGCCGATCGCCATAATTCCTTCTTCTAATGACGTCACTTCTCCCACCCGGGCGTTGATTTCCAAAACTTGTCCGTCGATGGGCGATCGCACCACGCTCAATTCTAAATCTTCTTGTGCCTGTCGGACGGTTGCTTTGGCTAAGTTAACACTGGCTGTTGCTTGGCGCACTTCCACCGGACGGACTTCAGCAATGCGATTTAACGTGGCGATCGCCTCGCGAATTTGCCGATCGAGAGTCGCCTCAGTGCGAATTTTGTTGGCTTTAGCTTCAGCCAAGCGCTCTCGGGTTGTCGCGAGGGTCAATGCGCGACTATCCCGCTCTGAGGTGGAAATCGCCCCATCTCGATGTAACTGTTCGTGACGTGCGAATTCAGTTTCCGCATTACGTAACTCCGCGTCAATGCGAGCAACTGTTGCCCCTTGCGCGCTGCTCTCTCCTCTCAATTGTTCTCGCAAGCGCTGAATGGTTGCTTGTTGCGCGACGATCTCGCCCTGTTTGGCTCCCGCTTTCACCACGGCTAAATTGGCTTCGGCGACGGCGACATCCTCCTCTGCGCGATCGAGAGCGGCTTTGAGGCGACCGTAGCTATCGAGTCGAGCCAAAATTTGTCCGGTGCGAATGCGATCGCCTTCCTCGACGAATAATCGTTCGACTTTTGCTCCTCCAGTGGTGGAAGAAGGAGAAGGGGCGACTTGAATTGCTTCTCCTAGCGGTTCGATTCTGCCCAATGCCGTTACGGCTTCAATCTCTGGGAGTGCCTGGACTTGTAACTCTTCTGTCGTTGAAGCGGGTAACTGTTGTAGGGTTCTCGTCCCGTAAACAACTGTTGCGCCAACAGCCAAAATTCCCGCAACAGCCAAGCCGATCGTCCACTTCCTACCCGTTTCGGTCAATAGCGATCGCTTGTCCATAACATTTACATAGAAGATCTCAACGTCTTAATCTTAACGCGAGTATCGAGGCTAAAGCATTGACTTCGAAAAACGACATCTTAAAATAAGAATTGCGTCCTCAAAAATCCGCCATAAACAAAAGGATTGCTATTAAAATTATTGGTATTAAAAACGCCGAAAATAGTCGGCATGACGGAAACATTATCGTTGATGGGAAAAAAGTAATTGGCACTGAGATTGATTTGCGTTCCTCCATCCCCATTTCCGGAAACGACAAAATCGCGCCCCGATAAAATATTAAAAGGAATGACAGCATCAACTGTTAGCAATGCTCCTTCTTTCCAGAGATCGGGAAACGCCATGCCGAGTTGAAAGGATTGCGCTTCGACATCACCTTCGCTGCGCCCTGGAGTTCTGGGTGTTAAATGATAGGTGCTGTAAGAATAGCGTCCGAAGAGGACAAAACGATCCGAGAGTTGCCAATCAAAATTAATCAGAAAATTATGGGAAAAAGTATCTTGTAATTCTCCCCCAAAGCCATCATCGGCAGCCCCGATAAAGTTGTTGCTCAGTCTGGTTGCGAGGCCCGAGCCGGGATCGACACCTTGAATGAGAGCGCGATCGTAACCGAATCGGATTGTCGCATTATTGCTCGGCGAATAGTTCAATTGAAAGGTCAGATTGGCAAATTTTCCCAAAGCATCGAAGAATCCCTCTTGACTCGCTTCGTTGCGATCGACCCGATAACTCGCATGTAACTCCCATTGCGGACTGATTTTCCAATTCACGACGGCTCCCGTCAGTCGGGTCACATCGACAAATAAGGGCGAGAAAAGGGAGCTGAGCATGCCTGCCCCACTCACGTAGTTCGTGTAGGGAATCGTATCAAAATACCGATCTGCGCGAACTGCCGGGCCGATTACCACATTCACGGAATCTCCAATCGGAAATTGATAAAAGGCTTCTAATATGCCAACACTTCCCACTAGGGGAAAAATCGGATTGGTTTCCGTTAGATGAAATCCCGCAGATGGAAAATTAGCAGAGTGGAACGCAAAGGACGGGGGATCGGTATTCGCCTGAAATAAATTCAGCGATAGAAGATCGCGACCGGTGAAAGAGGTATTGAAAAATATCAGAGTCGCTTCTCCCAAGGTGATTTCTGGAGAATCGGTGACGGTTTCGGTTACGGGTTGATTCGTGACCGGATCCCTCGCAGCCAGCCGAAACGTGCTAAAACCATCAACAGGTACGGATGTTCCTTCTGCCGTGATGTCACCCGTTGCTGTAATTCCGCTAATGTGGAAGAACGCTTGAACGCTGAGTTTAGTTGTGGTTGAAAAGGTATTTTCTTCGAGTTGGGTGACGCGACTTTCTAGGGCATCGACTTGAGTACCAACCACGGCTAATTCTTCAGCAAATTCTGTTTGCAATCGTTTCAGGATTTCAATATCTTCTCGCAGGGCTAAATCTGAGGTTGTTTTCGCGATAAGCTCTTCAATTCGACCGGTTAAGGTATTGAGGGCTGCGGCAAATTCGTAACGGGAGAGAACGCGATCGCCTCTGAAGGTAAGATTGGGATAGCCGGCGATCGCTCCGTAGCGTTCTATCAAAGATTGTAAGGCATCGTAAGCCCAATCTGTCGGCTCTACGTCGGAGAGTTGACGGACGGAGGTTAATTCTGCGAGGGGATCTTCTTCTAGGGTGTCGATCGCTTCGCTATCAATGGGATCGAGGGGGAATATCTCAACGGCAATCGCGCTAGTAGCGCTACAGAGGGCAAAATACAGGGCGATCGCGCTCGATTTTGATAGGATCTCGCAAAGTTTGAACATGAGTTACCGGGAGTTAAAATTTCTGTCCCCCCCTTGATAACAAATCAAACTGCTTGCGACAAGATTATTTCACTTTTTTTATATTCTTTTTTGGTAAAAAACTGCTAATTTATGATATGGAAGGAAATGCGATTGCAAAATATCTTTTCATTTCTTCTTGCGACCCGGAAATCAAGAGAGCAGAGAAATATACAAGTATGCTTCTCTTTCCTTGTTTTAGCTCTCCTGCGAGATTGAAACTTATGTTCTTGTTTTGAGAAAATCGCGATGTTCCCTCAGCACTGTAATTCTTCTCCTAGTGGAGGAACAATCAGTTTTGCTGTTTCTATCGGTTCTTCTCGGGTTTCTTTTAATTGGTCTAAACGATAAAGTAAATATTGTGCTTCAGCATCATTTGTTTCGGTTTGCATCATTAAATAAATTCGTAATTCTTCCAATAAACTGTCGGGAATATCCATAACTTGTACCTCCATTGAAGACAAAAAATTGGTTAGAGTATAAAGATTTTATTGAAAAATTTTTAGGGTTCGAGCCAATTCCATAAAGGGTGGGTTTTACCTCGCGCTTCGATTTTTCTAACTTGTTTTTGCAAGTGTTTCTGATACTTCGGTGGCATTCCCCACAGAATATTACGACTTTGCCACATTAAAACGCCTGTTGTCATTCCTATACAAACTGCCAAAAATAAAGTTTCTAAAGGATTGAAGATAATTGTATAACGGATGGCAGACCAAGTAAAATAATCGCCAATTAGGGCAATTTCTTCTCGTAAAGACCAAAAAGAAATTGGGGCAAAAATACACCAACAGAAAAGCACCAAAAGCCACCTTAAATAAACCATCAATTGGTGCAAGCGCTGTACTTTTTGTTTGACATGAGGCTCTAATTCCGTCCAAGGATCTCGATTCATCGATCGCCACTGTTTTCATTTTAAATTGAGAATTGATATTCTGCCTTTGAGAAATTTCAAGATCCCGATATATCTGTTTCTGTAGAAACGACCTCGGAAATCGATTCATCAGTTTGTCCGGTATCTTGTCTTTCTCGCCACCATGCTAACAAGGTACTGGCAATAAAAATACTGGAATAAGAACCAAAGATAAATCCCAAGATAAGAGCGAGGGCAAAAAATTTCAAGGTTTCACCACCAAAAAAGAAAATTGCGACTAACGGTAAAACCGTGGTAATCGTCGTGTTGATCGATCGCGTTAGGGTTTGGTTGACGGCATCATCGACAATTTTGGCAAAGGATTCTCCTGCTTCGAGCTGGCTTGTTTCGCGAATGCGATCGTAAATAACAACTGTATCATTGACAGAAAAACCAATGATAGTCAATAAAGAAACTAAGAATAAACTATCGATTTCATTGCCGAGGGTTAAGCCCAAAATGGCAAAAAGCCCTGCCGTAATCAAGACATCGTGGAAGAGGGCGACAATGGCGAAAATCGCGTAATCGAAACGAAAGCGAAAACTTAAATAAACGACAATCCCGAAAAAGGCCGCAAATAAGGCACGAACTCCCCCCGATAGTAATTCTTCTCCAATGGTGGGGCCGACGGTATCGATTTGGGCTGTTTTAGGGTCGAAATTGCCCAATTCTCGGGTGAGTGCGTCTTGCAATGCCGTGCGTTCTTCGACGCTGAGAGTGGGGGTGCGGACGGATAGGGTATAGTCGTCGACCACTTGAATAGAGCTATTTTCCAAACCGAGAGGGCCTAAAACGCCGCGTACTTCTCCCACATCGATCGCCTTGCTACAATTTTCTGTCGCCACGCATGCGAGGGATAATTGCAAGCGAGTCCCCCCCACAAAATCCAAACCCAGTCGAATGGGGGCACCCAATTGAGAGTAGGAAAATATCATGGCGATCGCGCTAATGGCAATAGCGATCGCGGAAATTCCCCACCACAACCCCCGTTGTTTGATAATATTCAGTCGCATTGTTGTTATTGGTGATTGGTGATTAGTTGTTGGTGATTGGTGATTGGTTGCATCCTCTCCCCATGCTTCCGACGCTTCCCCATCCTCTTACTGCGGTTCGGGTAAGTTCGGACAGAACAAGTTAGGATTTTGACGAACCTTGGGAAATCCCAAAACCACTAAAAGCATGAGAGTGCGGCTGCAGGTTAGGGCGGTAAACATGCTGACGGCAACCCCGATCGCGAGGGTTAACGCAAAGCCTTTTACCAATCCCGATCCCAGCCAAAACAAGGCCAAACAAGCGATTAAAGTGGTGACGTTGCCATCTAAAATACTGGAAAAGGCACGATAAAATCCCGATTCTACCGATCGATAAAGCGTTTTTCCCGATCGCAATTCTTCCCGCGTCCGCTCGAAAATTAAAACGTTTGCATCCACTGCCATACCGATACTGAGAATAAAGCCGGCAATTCCCGGTAGGGTTAAGGTGACACCGATAAGGGCGTAACAGGCGAGGGTGAGCAGGGTATAAATCGTCAGGGCAACATCGGCGATCGCCCCAGGCAAGCGATAGTAAATCACCATAAAAATTAACACCAGCAGCAAACCCGAAACGGCAGCGACGATACTGCGGTTGACGCTATCGCGTCCCAATGTTGCCCCCACGGTGCGATTTTCCACCAATTCTACGGGAAAAGGCAATGCCCCCCCTCGCAATTGAATGGCAAGTTCGACGGCTTCTTGGGAATCTAAAGCACCGGAGATACTCGCTCGTCCTCCAGTAATGCCGTCAACGGCATATTCAGCGCTCACCGTTGGGGAACTAATTAAGCGACCGTCGAGGAAAATACCAATCGTCCGTCCGGTGCCGGCAATTCCTTTAGTGAGTTCGGCAAATTGTTGTCCGCCTTCGGGATCGAAATATAAGTTCACTTCCCACTGATTGGCGGGGTTTGTTCCGGCGAGGGCGTTGGTGAGAGATTTTCCGGTTAATCCGGTTGTTTCGAAGAGATCGAGAATAACGGCATTGGCTTTTTCTACCGCTTCTTTCGCCGTGGCGATCGCCTCGAGATCGGGGTTGTCGGCTTGTTGGAGATTCTCCAGTTCCAATTGTGCTACTCGTTGCAGTTGCACTTCGATAGGGAATTGTCCTTCCGTACCTTGTTTTTGGCTGAGAAATTCTAATTGTGCGGTTTCCCCCAAAACCCGTTCGGCTTGTTGGGGATCGCTGACACCGGGGAGCTGCACGACGATTTTATCGGGGTTGACGGTTTGCACCACGGGTTCGGCCACCCCCAAACCATTGACGCGGTTTTCAATCACCCGTTTGGCATCAGAGAGATTTTCCGGGGAGATGGAGGTGATTTCTTCGGTGGGTTGGACTTGCAGGGTCAGGCGCGCGCCTCCTTTCAAGTCCAATCCTTGATTGAGGGGAAATTGGGTTAGGAGGGCGATCGCGGCCAAGACTAACCCGATAATGACGGCAAACGTAACGCGTTGTTTTTGCATGGAGCTTTTAAAAGTAAAGGGTAACGAGTCAAGAGTAAAAAGTGGGGATGTTTATTCATAATTTTTCTTGACTCTCAACTGTCCGCTATCAACTCTCAACTCTCAATTCTCAACTAAATTTGTGCGGTGATGAGTTTTTGGATAGCTTCGACAATCTGAGGGGGCTGGACGATGGTTAGGTGTTCTAATGTTCCATTGTAGGGAGTAGGGATATCTTGAGAGGACAGGCGCACGATGGGGCCATCGAGTTCGTCGAAGAGTTGTTCGTTGATTAAAGCGGCGAGTTCTGCGGCAATGCCTCCCGTTTTCATGCACTCTTCAACGATAATGACGCGATGGGTTTTGCGAATGGAGGTAGCGATCGCTTCCATATCGAAGGGTTTGAGGGATATGAGGTCGATGATTTCGGGATCGTAGTTTAAACCCTGTTTTTCCAGGAGTTTCGCAGCTTGGGTGCAGTGGTGGCGCATTCTGGAGTAGGTCAAAATCGTGACATCGCTACCGGGACGCACCACTTCGGCTTTATCGAGGGCGCAGAGATATTCGTAATCGGGTAAGTTTTCTTTCAGGTTGTAGAGGAGGACGTGCTCGAAGAATAACACGGGATTATCGTCGCGAATGGCGGCTTTGAGGAGTCCTTTGGCGTTGTAGGGGGTGGAACAAGCGACGATTTTTAGTCCCGGTACGGCGTGAAAATAGGCTTCGAGACGTTGGGAATGTTCCGCCCCGAGTTGTCGTCCCACACCCCCGGGTCCGCGAATAACCATGGGGATTTTAAAATTACCGCCGGAGGTGTAGCGCAACATTCCCGCGTTATTTGAGATTTGGTTGAAGGCGAGGAGCAAGAATCCCATATTCATCCCTTCTACGATGGGTCGCAATCCGGTCATCGCCGCGCCTACTGCCATGCCGCAAAAACTATTTTCCGCGATCGGGGTGTCCAGTACCCGCAGGTCGCCATATTTTTTACATAAATCTTTCGTGACTTTATAGGATCCGCCATAATGTCCCACATCTTCTCCGAGGACGAGGACGGTTTCATCTCGTCCCATTTCTTCATCTGTTGCGTCTCGAAGTGCATTGAAAAATAATGTCTCAGCCATTCCGCCTTACCAATACAGCATATGCGATCTTATCAGTTGTTGGTTATTGGTTGTTAGTTATGTTTTGGGCGCTCGCAAAATTTTAATCCCCCTAAATCCCCCTTGGTAAGGGGGACTTCCGGATTCTCCCCTCTTTGCGAAGGGGAGTTGGGGGGGATTCCTCTAAGGATTTCCGCTTCTGCCTCGTTCCGATCTTGATACAATGAGGAACAATTGTTTTTCTTCCTCGAGCCATGAATGCGATTACCCTTAACATTCAAGCGATCGCCTCTCTCACCCGCGAACAGTTTTTTCAACTCTGTCAGGATAATCGCGATTTACGATTGGAACGAACCGCAGAAGGAGAGTTAATTATTATGCCACCGACGGGATGGATTAGCGGCAATCGCAATTCTAAGTTAACGGCTCGTTTGGAAAATTGGACGGAGCAGGATGGGACGGGATTGGCGTTTGATTCTTCTACGGGTTATACTCTCCCGAATGGTGCGGAACGCTCGCCCGATGGGTCTTGGGTCAGACGAGAGAGAATTGAAGCCTTAAATTTACGACCGAATCAGTTTTTACCCCTTGCTCCCGATTTCGCGATCGAGTTGCGATCGGCGACGGATACTTTACAGGGCGTACAACAAAAGATGCAGGAATATATGAGATGTGGGGTGCGTTTGGGGTGGTTAATCGATCCGCAAAATAATTGCGTTGAAATTTATCGTCAAGGGCAAGAGGTGGAGAGTTTAGAAGCCCCCGATCGCTTATCGGGAGAAGATGTTTTATTGGGGTTTGAATTAGAATTACGAGGCATTTTGAATTAACCCGTGGGTCAATTCAAAATTCAAAATTCAAAATAGCTCGGCCGATCGCACTTTCCGAAAAAGTTTTTGGGGATTCTCTGCATAAAGCGATCGCTTTTCACCCAAAAGAATAAATAAATCGATGGGAGGTGTGTAATGGTGAGAGATGGGTTGGGGTATTGCGGTTTGGCGGTGGGATGCGCGATCGCCTCGGCACATCCGGCATTGGCACAAATCGTCCCGGATGGCACATTGGGAGGCGAGGGATCCGTGGTGATGCCTGCGGGGGTGCAACGAGAGCAAATTGAAGGGGGTGCGCTGCGGGGTTCAAATTTGTTTCACAGTTTTCAAGAATTTAATGTTCGCAACGGACATTCTGCTTATTTTCTCAATCCGGCGGTGGTGGAAAATATTTTTAGTCGGGTGACGGGGGGCAATATTTCGGAAATTTTCGGGACATTGGGGGTGCTGGGGGAGGCGAATTTATATTTGATTAATCCCAATGGCATTATTTTTGGGGAGAATGCCAGTTTGGATATTAAAGGGTCGTTTGTAGCGAGTACGGCGAGCAGTTTTGTCTTTCCCGATGGTAGCGAGTTTAATGCTTTAAATCCAGAAATGCCGCCTCTCATTGTCGATCGCGTACCGATTCAGATTTCTTTACAGTTTGAGGGAGAACCAGCAACAATTGTTAATTTAGGGCATTTATCAACGGGGGGAAATTTAACGCTATCGGGAGGGAATTTGCAGTTAGAAGGGGAGTTAGTCGCGGGGGAAGATTTGACACTGAAAGGGGAGACGGTGAGGATTCGGGATGGGGAAAATAGTCGCTTTGTTGCGGCAGCGGGGAATGATTTGCTGATACAAGGAAATGAGAAGGTGGATATTTTTGCTTTGAATCATGGGGAGAGTGGGTTATTTTCCGGTGGGGATATGGTATTGAGGAGTAATAATGCTGTTATTGGCGATGCTCATTATTACAGTGGGGGAAGTTTTCGCATTGAGGAGTTAGATGGAGATTTGGGAGAGTTAGAAAGTCCCAACGATCCGATAATTCGTTCTCAAGGAGATGTGAGTTTTGATTCTTATATCGGCGCATCATTGCATATTTTAGCAGGAGGAAAGGTCGAAATTCCGGGTTTTATTTGGATTACTGGCACAGATCCGGTAAATGGTTTAACGGAAACGGTGACGTTATTTGATGGCAAAACCATAGAAATTGATGGGAAAAATGAACCGACTGTAGATATTCGTGCGGGAGTCGATTCTAATTTTATTGGCAGTCCGTTGTTGACGGGTACGGGCATTTTTTTGAGTCCGATCGACACCAGTAGTTCTCCATCCAGTGCAAATATCGATCTGGGTGCCATCCTTTTTGCAGATCCAACATTCACAAATTTTTTCGCGGGTCAAGTTTTGTTAACCAATCAATATCAACCGAATGACGAGCTTGATGGAAATATTCGAGTTCGAGGTTCTTCAATATTAGGATTTGGGATTAGTGCAAATGGCGGAGATATATCTTTAGTGTCTCGCGATAACATTTTCGTCTCGCCCAATGCTTCAATTTTGTCATCGGGATTATTAGGAGGAAATATTGTATTAGGTAGTCGAGAGCATATTGCGATCGATAATGCTTTTGTTGCCAATAACAATTTATCCAACGATCCTAACTTAACAGGTGGGAATCTTGGAATTTATGCCAACTCATTAACAGCAAAAAATGGAGCAGTAATATCTACAACTGCTGAAAAACTTGCAAATGCAGGAGATATTATTTTGGATATTCAGAATGCTCTTGAAATTCATGGAGAAAATAATAGTGGACGAAGTACTGTAATCAATAGTTCAGTTTTAAATGATAATGCAACGGGTCGAGGAGGAGATATCAAAATTAATGCAGGAAGTTTATCAGTAACGCGAGGAGGGATTCTTGGTGTTTTTGCCCGTGAAGAAGGAGATGGAGGTAATTTAATAATTAATGTTCGTGAAAATATATCTATAGATGGAGAAAGTAATGGCGGGCAAGCAAGTTTTGTAGGTGGTGAGATTGGGATTAATGCGAATGGAAATGGAGGTTTGTTAGATATTAAAGCAAAATCTCTTTTTGTTACTAACGGAAGCATGATTTTTAATCAAAATTCAGGTTTTGGTAATAGTGGTAATTTAATCCTTACCGTACAAGATATTGTCTCTATTGATGGTGAAGGTCGTGAAGGAAGACCTAGTGCAATTAGTTCTATCGCTGCATCGTCAGGTAATGTAGGTAATATTGAGATTATTACAGGAAATCTATCAATCACTAATGGAGGTTTTATCGCAGCAACTACAGATAGTCAAGGAGAATCAGGAAAAATAAAAATTAATGCTCGCTTTATTCTCTTAGATGGGGAAGGCAGTCTAAGTCCCTCATCAATACAAAGTGGGATTGGCATAAATGCAATATCTAAGAGCAATGGAATCGAAATAGACTCAGAATCTCTTTCACTTGAAAATGGAGGCCAAATAATTACTACAACTTTAGGCAGAGGAAATGGAGGTAATATTGATATTAAAGTTAGTCAAACATTAAAATTGTCAGATGGTGGCGCTATATCTACTTTTGCTTGGTTGAATTCAATTGGTAATGCTGGAATTATCGATATTCAAGCAAATCATTTATCTTTATCAGAAGAGAGCATGATTCTGACAGGGAATTTAGGTCGAGGTGATGGAGGTGAAATTTCATTACAAATTACAGACTCGGTTAATCTCGATCGCAGTGCTTTACTTAGCGATATCGGTTTTGGAGGAGTAGGTAATGGAGGAGATATTGATATTCAAACAAGAACTTTGAATTTGATTAATGGAGCACAAATCAGTGCAAGTCTAGCTAGTGGAGAACGAGTTGAGATTCCTTCTGGTCAAGGGAAAGGAGGAAGTATTGTTATTAATGCCACCGATTCGGTAAATATTTCTGGTTTTCGTTCTACACCATTTATCGATCCACTTAGTAGTTTGCAACGTTCTTTCTTGTCCTCCACTGCTCCCGATCTTCAAATTTTGAATCCTTCTCAATCTTCCATTGTAACCGAAGGCTCTAGCGGTTTATTTGTGAATGCCGATCGCGGAACAATCGGAGAAGCGGGTACAATTACCGTGAATACCAAAAATTTTAATATTTCTGATAGTGGAGTAGTAGAAGCATTAACTGCAAATTCTAGTCAAGCAGGAGATGTGACAATTAATGCAGAAACCTTTGAAGCAATGCGAGGCGGTCAAATTATTGTGACCACATTTGGCGATGGAAAAGCAGGCAATATTAATCTCAATATTACCGATCGCACTATTCTTTCGGGTAGCGATCCAACTTTTGAAGAACGTTTTGTTCGCGATCGCTTCAACATCGTAACCAACCAAGGGGGGAGTAGCGGTTTATTTGCCAATTCTACCGCCAATTCTCGAGGCGATGGCGGTAAAATTAACGTGACTTCGAGAACGCTAGAATTGAGAGAAAATGCCGCGATCGCAGTAGATAGTCAAGGTACCGGAATCGGAGGAAATATCGAAATTCAAAGCGATCGCATCGATCTCGACAACAGCCAAATTACCGCCGAAACCCGCAGCACCCAAGGCGGAAACATCGATCTCACAGTACGAGACCTTCTCCTAATGCGCCACGGGAGCAAAATCTCCACCACCGCCGGCACCGCACAAACCGGAGGAGATGGCGGTAACATCACAATTAACGCCGATAATGGCTTTCTCGTCGGACCTCCCCACGAAGACAACGACATCACCGCCAACGCCTTCGAGGGGAATGGGGGACGTATCGACATTACCGCACAAGCGATCTTTGGCTTAAAATTCCGAGACGAACTCACTTCCCGTAGCGATATCACCGCCAGTTCCGAATTTGGATTAGATGGCACCGTACAACTGAATACCCTCGGTATCGACCCCAGCAACGGACTCACAAATCTCCCCGAAGACCAAACCGAACCACAGGTACGAGAGGGATGCTCCACTGGCGGCCCGAATTCCTCCTCCTTTACCGTTCAAGGAATTAGCGGATCCCCAAACAATCCCGAAGATATGCTCATCGCAGACATCGACGATGAATTTATCCCCCTCGACGAGTTAGAAACCGACGGCACAATTGAAGAAAATCAGGAAGAAATGGCAGCCAAAAACCAAAATCCCCCCATATTTTCTTGTTCTCATGGGATGTAGCGATCGCCTTTTTCAATTCAAAATTCAGAATTCAAAATTCAAAATTGTTGACTCTGGTTGTCCCCAGAATTGGGCAGCAAGGGCGATCGATGCGATAAAATGGCTCGGGGCGCGATCGCAAACTTCTCATGAACGAAATTTCTTCCCCCGCCGAAAAGTTAACGCTTCTCAAGAGCAATAAAATTCTCGTCCTGAACGATCCTCAATCCTTTTGGTTGTTTCAAGCAGGAGCGATCGCCCTGTTTTCCCTGCCTTATCGAGAAGGAAAAATTGCCGGCTCCCGTCGCTATCTCTACAGTCCCGAAATTGGCGATCTCCTCTTCGGCCTGCCTCCCCAAGATCCCCCCAAAAGCAAATTTTCTCGCCAAAGTGAAAACCCCGAAACCGCTACTTATGCGATCGTTGCCGTTACCCTGACCGAGTCCAATTTTCTCCAATTAACGCCAACGGAAGCCAAAACATGGGGACAAGAAAATCCCAACGCTTTGAGTCGCAGCGTCAATCGTTGGACAAACAATCTGACCGAAGCGATCGCCCACCTCCCCTCGATCGCGCGAGATCGTCTCGCGTTCGCAATGGAAGCAGAAGATTGGCAGGGGCAATTAGAAACATGGCATCGGCACTTAATCCAGTGCTTGAGAGAAGGAGAAGAACAAGAACGAGAACGACAAAGAGAACGCCTCGCCGCCCGAGAAGAACGCGATCGCTACCTGTTGCAAGGCTCCCTCCAAGAACTGGCCTCCACCATCCAACGCCGAGAAACCGAAGAATTGCGGGAGACCGAACCCCTCTTAATCGCCGCCGGTGCCGTGGGTCGCGCCCTCGGGATTCCCATCTCTCCCCCCGCCAGTTCCGAAGACCTGAAACGGATTAAAGACCCCCTGCAAGCGATCGCCCGAGCCTCCCAAATTCGCACGCGGCGGATATTGCTGGAAGGAAAATGGTGGCGATCGGACTGCGGACCTCTCCTCGCTTACGGGCGGGATGACGGTCGCCCCCTCGCCCTCCTCCCCGTTTCTCCGTCCCGATACGAACTCTTCGACCCGGAAACCCGACGGCGATCGCCCGTCAATGCCAAGACGCAACAAGAACTAGAGCCGTTTGCCCATACCTTTTATCGTTCCCTCTTGGGAGAAACTATCTCGACCTTTGAATTTCTCCGCTTTCTCCTGCAAGATCGTCAAAAAGATATGTTAGCGGTGATTTTGGCAGGGGTTTTCGGAACCCTCTTGGGAATGCTGACCCCCCAAGCCACCGCCATTCTCATCGATTCGGCCATTCCCGACGGCGATCGCGGCTTATTGGTGCAGATCGGCCTCGGTTTGCTGGCGGCGAATTTCGGGCGCATTATCTTTCAACTCGCCCGAGGGTTGGCGGTATTGCGGCTGGAAACGGCAATGGATGCCACCAGTCAGGCCGCCCTCTGGGATCGCCTGCTCAAATTGCCCCTGTCCTTCTTTCGCCTCTACTCCACCGGAGATATCCAATCTCGCGTCTCGGCGATCGGGCAAATTCGCCGGGTTTTGAGCGGTCAGGTCTTGCAAACCTTCTTAACGGGTTTGTTCTCCCTGCTCAATTTAATTTTGCTGTTGGTTTACGACCTGCGCCTCGCCTTAGTTGCCGTTGTTTTGGGCGCGATCGCCACGATCTTTTCTACAATTATGAGCGCGATCGTCCGTCGCAAACTCCTCCCTCTCGCGGAAATTCGCGGGGAACTGGCCAGCGCAACCCTCCAACTCATCGGCGGAGTCTCTAAATTGCGGGTTGCAGGGGCAGAAGCACGCGCCTTTTCCTACTGGTCGAAAACCTATACCCGACTCCTCGAATGGACCTTACAGAGCCAATACGCGCAGGATTTACTGTCCTTATCCAATACCCTCTTACCCAATATCGGTAGAATCGTCCTCTTTGTCACCGCCGCCGCCCTCATCGCCCGAGAAGACGCAACCCTCAGCACGGGAACGTTTTTGGCGTTTAATGCGGCTTTTGGTATCTTCTTGCAAGGCACGACCCGATTGAGCGGGATATTAACGGAAGTTATCAACGCTTTAGTATTGTGGGAACGGGCTAAACCCATTTTGCAAACCCCGCCGGAATTGCTTCGCGATCGCTCCGATCCCGGTCCCTTGCGGGGGGAAGTCAAACTCGATCGCATCAGTTTCCGCTATCGGGATGACGGACCCCTCACCCTAGAAGATGTCACCATCGCCGCTAAACCGGGAGAATTTATCGCTTTAGTGGGACCGTCCGGTAGCGGCAAGTCTACCATCGTTCGCCTGTTATTGGGCTTTGAGCGACCCGAGGAAGGGGCAATCTATTATGACGGTCAGGATTTATCGGGATTGGATATCGCTGCGGTGCGCCGTCAATTGGGGGTAGTTTTGCAACAAGGTAGAATTAACAGTGCCTCGATTTTCGATCTGATTTCCGGGGGGGCGCTCATTACCATGGATGAGGCATGGAAAGCGGCGAGGAGAGCGGGATTCGATCGCGATATCGAAACGATGCCCATGGGGATGCACACGGTGATTTCCGAGGGGGGAACGAATCTTTCTGGGGGACAGCGACAGCGCTTGTTAATCGCCCGATCTCTCGCCCTCGATCCTAAAATCGTCATTTTTGACGAAGCGACAAGCGCCTTGGATAATCGCACGCAAGCGATCGTCAGTCAAAATCTAGAGCAGTTGGACGTGACTCGTATTGTTATCGCCCACCGTCTCAGTACCATTCGCAATGCCGATCGCATTTACGTTCTCGAAGCGGGTCGTTTATTACAACAGGGAACTTTTGAAGAATTAATCGAACGACCCGGGCTTTTTGCCAATTTGATGACGAGGCAAATGGCCTGAAGCCATTACGATCGAGGGACATTGAACGAGCGATCGCATCTCCATTCGAGAGAAAAGGTTACAACTGGATCGGCAAAACCAAGATCCCCCGGCCTTCTCGCGACAGCAAAAAAAGTTAGAAGAACGAGATTTGCTGGCTTCTCAACGAAATTTAACCCCACAATTGCAGAATGCGAGGGCATTAACGCCTTAACTCCAACAACAACATAGGAAGGCGATCGCGGAGCAACATCATTACAGATAGAAGAAACCGAAATTCAACGGGAATATCGAGACAATAATAAAGAATTCCATGCAAATTCAAGAGCTTCAGTCAAATTTTCATCACTCGATCGGATTCAAAGCCATTGAGAAAGATTAATCTCTAACTCCCTCAAATTGCTTGATTTATTCTTATCAAACCAACTCTCTAAGATATTTTTTATTTGTTGCTAAATCTCCTGAACCACCGCTTACACATCCCATAAACTCTCCTGCCGCTTCTAAAAATGAAACAGATTTCTTTTGTTCTGGTTTTTGAGATTTAAACTGCAAAAAATCAAGAAAATTTAATACTTCTTGTTGTTGTTCAGAAGTAAGCGATTTAATTTTTTCTTGAATGAGATACTGTGCAGTTTTGTGCTGCTCGATCGCTTGTGTCATTACTGTTTGCTCCTAGAACACGTTTGTTAACGCTATTGTTATTATACCAAACTCATCGAAAGGCGATCGCTGAATCTTAACGTCAATCTGGCATAATCACATCGATCGCTTGATTGCGATTCTTGCGATAAATCCTAAAATCACTATCAAGAGTTAATATGCAACTTCTTGGAATTAACTCGCCCATTCTCACCAAGCAAGCATCCGCTAAAGACATGGGAACATCTTGATATTGCTTCATAATGCTTGCACTGTTTGAAGCTCCTCATCCAAGCGAAAGGCGATTTGTAAAGATTGATTGGCCATTAATCCTAAAACCGCATCTTCTCCTCCATAGATATCGCGCAAAAGAAAACAAGTTTCAGTAATAACTGCCTCACAAGTAACAAAAGGAAGATGGAGATCGTTAGCAGCCTGAACTGCCCAATCATGATAATCCTCACTTTTGTTGATGAGAGCTACTAAGAAACCCGTATCGGTAATAATCTGTTTATTCATATATTGATAAGTATGATTTTATCCAGAACTTTAAATATCTCACAAATTATTTTCGAGGCAAACTCCTTCCCTAGATATGAACAGTTGCGCTTGGGGGATGCTGAGGTTTCCTCAGCTTATCCAACCAAGTAAGATAACGTTATTCTAGGGAATCCTCTCCCTCCGCTTCGCTAAAGGGAGAGGAGGATGTCAATCCCTACTCCTTTTCATCATCGAGATTTAGCCTGTCGGAGAAACCAATCGAAGCGAGACCCGGCGATCGCGGTTTGTTCTAAGGTTTCTAAATCGAGTTCGTCGGCATATTCGAGGTCGAAATCCAAGGATTCTCCCGTTTCGTAGGCAGCACCCCCATAACCTCGCTGTTGGAAGCGATCGCGCAGGCGATCGGCTAAAACAACGGCGATCGCTTCGTAAAATCGAGCGGCAAAATCTGGGTTTTCTTGTAAATGAACGGTCAGTTTATCTCGAGGCAGGGCGATCGCTAAAGTTTTCTCCAAACAAGTCAAAGTTGCCGAGGCATTTCCCGCTTCGATAAAAGAAATTTCTCCCAAAATTTCACCGCTTTCTAAGGTGGCGAGAACTTTCCTGCGATCGATTCCATTTTCTTCGATTCCTACGGAAACTTCCAGCACGCCATCCAGTAAAATATATAAAGTGGAGACGGGTTCTTTTTCCCGAATTAAAGTCGTTTGCGACTTCCATTTCTGAGTTTGACTCGCAGAAAGAATCCAATTGAGATCGCTATCTTGGAAGATTGCAAACATCAATAAAACTTTACGCAGGGAAGGAATGGGCAAGATTTGACTCGTTGCCAATAACTCGGTATTTTCTCGCAATCGTCGCGAAAGAGATTGAGAAACGATTTTGTAAAAATGCGCGGCAAAGTTGCGATCTCGTTGCAATTTTTGTCCGAGTTCTCGATAAGAAATTGCTAAAACTTCCGATCGCTCTACCGCCGTTATGGTGGCAATAGGCAGGCGATCGCCAACGAATGATATTTCTCCTAAAATTTGACCGGGGGAAACCTTGCCGAGGCTCTGACTTGCCATTCCTCGAGGGGGCGAGATGGTGGCTTCTAAATTACCTCGCAGGAGAATGTAGAGGGAAGAAAGGGATTGCCCCTCGCGGATTAAAATGTTTCCCGATTCCAGTCTCTCGATTTGTCCGATTTTTCCGAGCCATTTGCGATCGCGATCGTCCAATGCTGCTAAGCGGGTAACATTGCCAAGAATATCATCCATTTTCCCACTCGAGTTGACTAACATCTGTATTGTATAATTCTTCGTTCAACAGGTTATAATTTTGAGGCTGTTCGCGCAGGGTTCCAGGAGGGAGTAGGAAGGGCGAATTTTTTCTGGGTGCGCGTTCCCTTGGCGAATTTGATGCTTCGGCATCGCTCAGCAATCTTTGCCGGGGTCGTACCGCAGTTCGCCATGTTTATAGTTAACCTGTTGAATTGAGTTGACAATTTTTTGAATTAACAATTTTGAATTTTGAATTGATGTGACTTGGTTACTTTTGGCGATCGCAACGGCTTTTTTTGAATCGATCAAGGATATTTTTAGTAAAAAATCCCTGCACGATATCGATTCCCTTGCAGTTGCGTTTTTTCTGATGTTCTTTACAACAGTTTTTTTGTTACCCGTTCTTTTCGTTATTCCTATCCCGGAAATTGGCGATCGCTTTTGGGTGGCATTATTAGCAAGCGGAATTATCAATGGGATCGCGTGGTCTTTGTTTATGAAAGCTATTCAAATCTCCGATCTCTCTAAAGCGATCCCGCTAACAGGTCTGACTCCTGCTTTTCTACTCATTAGTTCGCCTATTTTGGTTGGGGAATTTCCCAATGAGACGGGGATTTTTGGTATTTTTCTCATTATTCTCGGAACTTATATTTTAAATCTGGGTAAAGCGGCGATCGCTCGGAATTTTTTTACACCTTTTCTGGCATTGAGTCGCGATCGCGGCAGCAAACTCGCTTTATGCGTGGCTTTGATTTGGAGTTTAAGTGGTAACATTGATAAAATTGGTTTGCAAAATTCTTCTCCTTTATTTTGGATTACCTGCGATTCTGCATTAGTTTCTCTCCTATTACTTCCTTTTGTACTCCTCCGTCTAAAAAAAATCAAGAGACAACTCCAGAAAAATTGGGTCAGTTTAATGGCAATGGGTTTATTTAATGCTTTAACAATAAGCTGTCAAATGATTGCATTAAGTTTAACCTTAATTGTTTATGTCATCTCGATAAAACGAACCAGTACGATTTTAAGCGTTCTTTGGGGAAGTTTGATTTTTCGAGAAAAGGGATTGCAAGAAAGATTATTGGGAACGACGATTATGGTATTGGGAGTGTGTGCGATCGCTTTCTCCAATACATAACTTATACAACAATCTCAAAGAGAAAAGGGGTATGACTTGGTTATTTTTGGCGATCGCAGGAGCTTTGTTTGAATCACTCAGAGACATTTTTAGTAAAAAATCTCTCATTGATGTAACTTATTTTCTTCTTTTCGAAGGTTGAGGGAGATTTCGTTTAATCTGTTCGATACTTTCTTGCATTACGCTTAACTGTTCTTGTAAATCGCTCAATTGTTTTTCAACGTGAAGCGTTTCTTCCTGTTGGCTGAGAAACAATTGACGTTCAAATTTTTGTTGTGCCTTATGAGACTCTTCGACGCTATTAGTCATGACACCAATGAGTAAGTTAATAATAACAAAAGCACCAATTAAAATAAAACTGCTAAAGAAAATTGCGCCCAGTATTGGCGAGGCTTCGGGATTCGTACATAAGGCTTCTTGTCCGTCGTAACCATAGCGATCGCAACCGTACATTTGAATGTACATGATATCCGTCCAATCTTCCAAGGTGACGGCACGAAACATGGACAGAATGGCAATTCCCAGATTTCTAAAATGAATGGGATCGTTTTCTCCAAACATGAATGTTGCTGCAACGCCGTAGATATAAAATAAAAGGCACATCAATAAAGAAACATATCCCATCGAAGGTAAACTTCTAAATAATGCTTCGACCAAAATTTGCAATCTCGGTAGAGCACGAACTAATTTAATAACTCGCAAAAGACGAGCCATTCTTAAAACCATGACGTATTTACCATTAATCGGTAAAAAGCAAGCGACGAGAATAATAAAATCAAAGACATTCCAAGGATCGTAAAAATAACGCCACGGTTTATTTTTTTCGGCAATAACTTTGAGAATAAATTCAATAACAAAGATGCCCACGATCGCGCTCTCTAAAGTCGTAAAAAGGCGATCGTAGCGGCTAACTAACAATGGATCGGTTTGAAATCCAACGAGAACGCCAGCCAAAAGAATAATAACGATAATTATTGTTTTGAATAATTGAGATTGTACGAATCTCGCGATCGCGTCCTGCATAACCTAACCTCAGCCCAACAGAAGGAAAATGAAAATAGACTTATTGTCTCATAAAAATGCAAAAATGAGAGAGGGTTTGCGAAAACGGCAGGTCTTGAAATATTTTTTTGAAAAATAGAGAAAAAAGATGGCGATCTCGTTACTTAGATTGAGCTGCAATTTTAGCCGCCGTTCGTAAAATTTGTCCGGCTAAAATCGCAGCACCAAACCCGTTATCGATATTAACAACCCCCAAACCCGCCGCACAAGAATTTAACATGGCAAGGAGTGCCGATAGACCTCCAAAACTCGCACCATAGCCAATACTGGTAGGAACGCCGATGACGGGACAATGTGCCAATCCTCCCACGACACTCGGTAAAGCACCTTCCATGCCTGCAACAACAATTAAAACATCCGCTTCATCGAGAATGTGGCGATTGTTTAAAAGACGATGCACTCCCGATACGCCAACATCCCACAAGCGTTCTACGGGAAAACCCATTAATTCCCCTGTTATTGCGGCTTCTTCCGCAACGGGTAAATCGGAAGTTCCCGCCGTCAAAATGGTAATTTTCCCAGAAATTTTCTGAGGGTTGGGTTTTCCTAACGCGCAAATTCTTGCTGTTGGATAATAGCGGAGATGAGGAATTTTTAGCTTAACTTCTTCATAAACTTGAGTCTCGACGCGGGTTGCCATAATGACCGATTGATGCTGACTCATTGCTTCGATAATCCGAGCAATTTGTTCTGAGGTTTTATCTTGTCCCCAGATTACTTCTGGAAAGCCCGTTCGTTCTTGGCGTTGATGATCGATTTTAGCAAATTCTGCAACGGATTGATAGCCCGTTTCTTGAATTTTTTGACGGGCAGTTTCTGGTGTAATATACCCTGCCGAAACTGCCTCTAGTATGGTTTGTAGGTTTTCCATTTACGGCTCAATGATTGCCAGAGAATTCTACTAATAGGTTTTAGATTGTTTAATCTGCTTCGGCTTTTAACTCGTAGAGATTCCAAAATGCACCGCCAAAGGAAGTGAATTTTATATTTTGAATGCGATCGCGGACGGCTTCCAAGGAGAGTGCATTCACTAAATATAAAAAGGGGACATTCTCCGCTACAACTTGTTGAAATTTCCCATAAATCTCTTTGCGTTTTGCCTCATCGAGTTCTCCTGCGCCTTCTTGAAAGAGGCGATCGATTTCTTTTTCCCAGTCCGTAACCTCCCAGTCTTGAATGGGTTCTTCTCCGGGGTACTGACCTTGATTGAATTGATGGAGAGTGCCGCCGCTATACCAAATATTAAAACTGCTGTGGGGTTCGATACCGCCACCGCCAAACCCTCCAACATAAGCCTCCCAATCCCGACTTCTCAAGTTTTTTATGACCGTGTTAAAATTAAGAACTTGTAAATCCGCTCGAACGCCGATCGCTTGTAAATCTTGTTGAATTTGTACGGCAGCATCAACGCGGGTTTTTTCTTCGGATTTGACTAATAAATTAAAACGAACGAGGTTATTATCGGCATCGAGTAATTGCCCGTCTTCGTTGTATTGAAATCCTGCATCTAGAAGTAAATCTTTGGCTTTTTGGGGATCGTAATCATAGGTTTTTAGTCCTTGTTCTGGCGAGAAATAATAAGGACTCGCTACGCCAATAGGGGAATGCTGTACGACTCCCAAACCGCGATAAATATTATTTTTCATGCGATCGCGATCGATGGCGTGAGCCATCGCTTGACGAAAGCGCAGATCGGTAAACCATTTTAACTTGATCGGATCGACAAAAGGCTCTCCTTGTGCATTCTTAGCTTTGCATAAATTCAAGCTAAAAAAGCGACTTTCAGAAGCAGGGCCGCCGTTATAAATGGTATATTTTCCCTTTTTCTCTTCTTTTTTCAATAAGCTAAAGGCCTCGGGTCTGACTTCTAAACTATCTAATTCTCCCGACCGAAAGGCGATCGATTGGGTTTCATCGGATTCAATAATTTGCAAGATAATTTGTTCCACATAAGGCTGAGCATTTCCACTTTCATCTTTGCGCCAGTAGTAAGGATTGCGTTCAAAAATGACGCGCTGACTGGGGATATAATCGGTCATGCGATAATATCCCGCCCCAACAATTTCTTGAGGATTCGTGTCAGTTCCCCAGGTTGTTAATAAAGCTAAATCGCCATTTTTATCGGTGGTTGTGACGGCTTTTTCGAGAGCGTGTTTGGGGAGAATAGAAATACCGCCAGCATAGCGAAGAAAGGGGGCAAAGGGTTCGGGAACGGTAAATTCAACGTGCAGATCGTCAATTTTGCGGACTGAAGGATAGCCATCGCCGACTCGGAGAATATCGCGAATGCCTGTCGGGACTTTTGGGTTTAAATAAACATTATTGTAGGAAAATACCACGTCATCGGCAGTGAGAGGCGCGCCATCAGACCATTGCAGCCCTTTTCGCAGAGTAAAAACAATTTTACGCTTATCTTCGGAAATTTCCCAAGATTCGGCGAGGGCGGGTTCTAATTCCGTGGTCATTCCGTTTTGCGTGAGTAAGCCTTCGTTAATAAAACCAAAAATATTAAAAGCCGATTGATTGAGAGGTGCATTAAAAGTAGACGGATCGCTGGGACTGACGAAAACCAATTGCGAGACGGGGTTCACTTTGCTGTTTTCCGTCAAAACACTGCGACCGAATAAAGCGATCGCGACAATGACCGCTATAAATAATAATCCCATTTTCCAGAGCCGACTCAAGCGCATGATGTTGATTTAGGGGGTAGAGGGTAGGGGCGATCGCTTCCCGATGGCGATCGCTGTATTTTTTTATTTTAGGGGGCGGAGATCGCGATTGCCGAGGAAAATTGGTCGCGATCGCCAGAAACCATTTCGAGTTAAAGTTGAATTTAACGACAATGCGATCGCGCTTTTATGACTGACTCCGAAACCCGTGCCGAATACGACTCTCCTTGGAAAAAGGACTTAAACAAGGACTCGCACCTTGTTTGGTTCAATTCAATATTAGGGAGATTCTAATTTTGAATTTTGAATTATTTAAGGTTTATCGCGGCCGGTAAACGGTAAAGTATTTATCCAGAACCAGCGCGATCGCTCGCACCCTCCGCATTTGATCCCGATAAACGCAGTCCCATTCTGTTACGCCGCGCCGCTCTCGGGCGCAAATCCCCAACAACCCCGAAGCGCGATTGCGACCGCTCTCTAAGTCTAGCTCGTTGTTAGGATTCAAATAAAAAGAAGCCGTCCTCGCCCAAGCGATCGCTTCGAGTCCGTTTAATCCCCCTTGTTTGGCAATAGCCAGCGCTTGAGGAAAGCGACGGGAATGAATGGGACTGGCTTGATTGTACAGATCGGCGGTATTCAATACGGCTTCGAGTTCGTAATCGGGATTAATCCCCGCATTGTAGAGATCTCTTAAATTCGTGGGTAGGCGATCGAGGGCGCGTTTAGAGCACATTTGTTCGGCTCGTTTGATATTCCCGCCACTGCGACCTTGATCGCTACACGGACCGTAGTTTGTGACCCGTTCTCCCCAAGATAAATTGCCGGGATCCGTATGTCCGAAATAATTGGCGGTTTGTTCGACATAGAGGGTATTATTTTCTGCAAAAACGCGATAATTGCCTTCTGCAACCCCGATCGCCAGCATTCCCAAGGAAACGGAAGACGCAAACAGCTCAGAGTGACGAATAATACTCTGATTTAAGTTAAAAGAAGGTCGAGGTCTGGGGGTTGCGCGACGTACGACGTAGGTCTGAGTTGAGGAGGGTTTGGGTTTGGATTGGGAAGACTGAGGGGTGGGTTTGGACTGAGAAGACCGAGAGGAGAGTTGGGAGCGAGATCGAGGCAAATTAGAAGCAGAGGACTTGGGTTTGGGTTGAGGAGAAGAAGTCGAAGCAGAAGAAGACTCTTGGTTTTTTGTCTCGGTTTCTTTGGTTGGTTTTTCCGTCTCTGGTGTTTTTGAGGGTTCTAACGCATTGGGAAGGACGGGGGCGGGTTTGGGGAGATCGGCAAGGGGACTTTTGGCGATCGCGGCTTTCTCTTCCTCGTCCAAAATCGGCTCGAGGCGACTCTCGGAGGGATCGGGAAAGGCGGGTAGATTCGACGTTTGACTGTAGTTGCGAACGGCATTGTATTCTGACGGGAGAACCTGTTCGATGTCGAGGGCGAGGACTTTATCTTCCGAGCGATTGCCTTGCAGATTGCGAGGAGGGGAAACACGCAATAAAAATGTAACTGAAGCGCCCCCCATCAGCCCAAACAAAACCATTCGTGCCAACCAAACCCAATAAGACATAATTTCTCTCGGAAGTAAAAAGGTAACGAAAAGTAACAATCTGGCTGTTTAGTATAACGCTTTCCGGCCGGAGAGAAAATATTTGTTGGCATAAAAACCCGATGGCGCGAGCGTATCTCGATCGCTAAGGCGATTGAAGAGCGCAAGAAATGGGTGGGTTTGGGAGGTCAGTCCGGCTACAGTAAAAATGCAATATAGATGTTGAGCATGGCCATGATTGCGACGCCCCCTCGAAATGAAGAAGATTACGATCGCATCGCCCGAGCGATCGCTTTTATGCGGGAAAATCACCTCGATGCTCCCGATCTAGCGGCAGTCGCTCGGGCAGTCAATTTGAGCGAGTATCATTTTCAGCGCTTGTTTGTCCGTTGGGCGGGAATTAGTCCCAAGCGTTTTTGGCAATATCTGACGGTTGAATATGCCAAAAGGAAGATGACGGAAACTAAAAATCTGTTCGATCTGGCGATCGCGTCGGGTTTGTCGGGTTCCGGGCGCTTGCACGATCTCTTTATCCATTTAGAGGCCGTATCTCCGGGAGAATTTAAAGCGGGGGGGCGGGGGTTAACCATTCGCTACGGCTGCCACGAAACTCCCTTGGGATGGGTTGTATTGGCGCAAACGCCGCGGGGAATTTGCAATTTTCATTTTCTCGACGCGATCGAGGAGGAAGCCGTCAAATCGCAATTACAGGCGGAATGGCCCAATGCAGAGATTGTCAGCGATCGTGCCTCTACTGACGCAACAATCGCGCAAATTTTTCACGGCGATCGCCTCGCGGGAGAAAAATCTCTCAGTTTGTGGGTGAAGGGAACGAATTTCCAAATCCAAGTTTGGCGGGCATTATTGCAGATTCCTTTTGGCAGTTTCGCGTCTTATCAAACCATCGCTCGGGCGATCGGTCGTCCGAAGGCGGCGAGGGCGGTGGGAAATGCCGTGGGCAGCAATCCCATTAGTTTTCTAATCCCCTGCCATCGGGTGCTGCGAGAATCCGGTGCTTTGGGGGGATATCGGTGGGGCTGCGATCGTAAAGCCTTGATTTTGGGTTGGGAGGCGAGCCAAGTCAATGCAAAATTCTCAATGCAAAATTCAAAATGACGAGCTCGGCAAATATTTGAGGGTTTGGAATTGTAAGAAATAACATCAATTCGAGAAAGACAGAACGGATAAATTACCGCGATCGCCTATTGCTGAATTTATTGCTATGTCCTACAGCTCCAAACCCTCAATAATTGTGGAGTTGTTGGGCTCGTTTTCTAGTCTGCAGTTGCCAATTCGGTGCTGCCCCGAACGCGACGGCGAGTTAAAGTATTGAAGAGCATTTGTCCGATCGCTTTGATCAAGTTGCCTTCGAGTTCGCCGAACATTCTCATATTGGCTTTAAAAGAAGACTTGGCTTCTTCCACGATCGCCTTGGCAGTTGCCATATCGATCGGCAACTCGTTCATGGTTTGGCGATAATTATGTTTAAATGCCTTCTCATCGGGAATGTCTTTAAATTCATAAAAACTCGTTCCTTCTCCCTCAGCCAAATTCATTCCGCGTTGGGCGATTTTTTTCAGGATTTGACCGCCGGACAGGTCTCCCATATAACGGGTGTACAGATGAGCCAGCAATAATTCCGGGTGAGTGTTGGAGATTTCCCGAATGCGATCGACATATTTTTGACCTTCTGGAGTCAATGCTGCTTCATTGCGCCAGTTTGCACCGTAGTAAAAGAATAAATCCCGCTCCAAACTTTGCTTGCGATTGAGTTCGGGAAAGTACATGGGGGAAAGAACGGCATGATCTTGATGGCGTTCCATTTCCTCTTCCATCGCCGAGTAAACGAAATAAAGGTTCGCTGTCAGTTTGCGGTAAGAGGTTTTTTCGACGACCCCTTTTAAGAAACATTTAATAAATCCCATGTTCTCTGCCATGGTATGCTCTTTCTTCGTGCCTTCCCGCAGCATGGTAGCTAAATTAACACTCATCTTAAATTTCCCGTTCTATGATTGGACGTTTGAGAGTAAAGAATGGTCTAATGGGTTAGATTAAACCCATCTGTTGCAAGAATTCATTAAGATTTTTTACAGAATTGACCTCAAACGGATATAAACCTTGATTTGCAGCGATCGCGCCCTCTTAACGCCTCCTTTATTTTCGTTACATTTCGTAATATTAAGCAGAATAATCTTGACTCAGCCCAACTCATCCCCCATTCTTAATTCTTAATTCCAATTGCCAATCGTCATAAAAGACGACCAGAAAAAAGGATGAGTCAAGTTTATATTGGTTTGAGCTCTCAATTCTGGTGGCAGGACAATACTGCGTCCGTTAGAAAAATGCAATGTCCCATCGGCAATATAAGTTTCTCCCGTTAACAATTTTAACTGTGCCAGACGGAGAGCGCGTGCTTTAAGTGGCGATCCCTCGAGTTGTTGATAATATTCCCCCATTAAAGCGAGCGTCCCGATATCGCTGACCCGCCACAAACTGGCAACAACAGATTTAACCCCCAGTTGAATGGCTAAACCCGCAAATCCCAACTCGGCACTCTCATCTCCAACAGCCGTCTGACAGGCACTGAGAACGAATAGTTCAATTAAAGGGCGATCGCCATCAGTCCAGCCCAGACTTTGGGCGATTTGCCGCAGTTCAAACAAATTGATTGGGCGATCGGCAAATTGAATATAAGAGTTTTCCAAATCTCCCGATTTAAACTCGCCATGAGTTGCTAGATGAATAATACCAAATGGATTCGCAAGATTTTCTGTCATAAAATTGGTGACGGTAAATTCGGAATCGACAAAAATCTTACTCTCCCAAGACTTTTGCGAGATTGCTTCTAATTCTAATTCGACAGCAGGAAGGGGAGTTTGGTTGGTAAATTGTGTGGCTCCCATGGCCAAAAGTGGCATTGTTCTAATATCGGAATATCCCAAATCGACTAAACCAAAACTGGGGACTATTGCCACGTTATACTTCTCGAGTAAAAAATTTTCTCCATCGTGAAGAGCACTCATGGGAATCAGTCGCAAGCCAGTATCTAAAGAAAACACTAAGGTGTCAATATTGCGCTCTCTTAATTCTTCTGTCAAAGGTGCAACGATCCATTGATAAAGTTTTTGTGCCGGATTGAGATAAATAGGAGAAGTCCTGCGAACATTAGTAATATCCCGACGCAGTTTTTTAACAGTTTTTCGAATGAGGGACTTCGATATATTGGGAACTCGGGTTCTCACGATCGCTTGATTAATGATTTCTCCGTCGTCAAAACTTTGTTTTTGCAAGTTGGGATCGGTGGGGAAAATTGCCAAAATTTCAATACTTTCTTGGCTGCTTGTAATGTAGATAAATGACGATTTTTCTCCCGTTTCTTGCCAACTTTGATTGAGAAGATCTACGATCTGTTCGAGGGTAGGAACTTTACCGCATCGTTCCAATTTAAGATGGTTGCAAAAGTCTAAGGCTTGATATTCTTCGAGTAATTGAACGGCTTCTCCCGTTGAGGCTTGTTGCAGTTGCGTTTCGTAAGCGAGGCGATCGACCTCACCTGCTGTCGATGCCGATACGGACGAAGAACTGGAATCTTCATTCCTCTCCGAGCTATTTTGCGTGCTCGTTGTTGGATTATTGGGCGTATTGGTCGGGGGATTGGTTGTTGTCTCGGTTGTCGGGCTTTCAGACTCATCGGGATCGGGATTGGTAATGATTTCTATGGGGTTGGGTCCAGTGATATCGGATTGATTTCCCGATTGCCCTCGAGCGGGTAAGGTAGCGATCGCCATTCCCCATCCCATCCAATAAAAAGCCAGTACAATATATCTTAATCTCTGCATGGGTCTTACCAAACCAATACTCGATCTTAGCCTTAAAATTGAAAGCTGTAACCCGCAGAAAAGAGAAAGCGAGTGCCATCTCCTGCGGTGCCGGTAATATCGGTAATGGCGGGAACGATAACTAAAGGAATATCGGGAAAGGGAACGAAAGAAAAACCAATGGTTAAATCTTGCCCCGTCCATTCTGCGATGGCGCTCGACCATTCTGCAACTCGAATGGATGTACTCCCAAAAAAGCCAACAGAATCAATGCCCTCAATCACATTATCTTCCGAGCGAAATTGACCGTCTCCCACTCCCACAGAAAAGTGCAGTTGACTGAATAGATCTTGAGGATTCCTCGATAGATGAAAGCGCTTGGTCAATACGCCATAAACCGAAGAACCGCCATCTGTGGTACCAAAACTCGTCGCTCCTTGAACGCCAACAGCAATATTAAAATCTTCTGGTAAGGCGCGATGAATTTTAAAACTGAGAGCGCCATCGCTGAAGAGAGAATCGAGATCGACTAATGTTAGGGAAATTTCTGTGCCAATGCTTTCCGCCGCATCGCCAAAACCAATTTTGAAGCCCAAAACCCCATCGGCAATCTCGCTAAAACGAGTTCTCGACTGCAAGCCGATGCCGATCGCTGCGTTACCCCAAGAAGCGCCATAAGCGGAGGGGGTTCCCACGGTAATGCTGGGCGAAACGCGATAGGACGAGGGTGGTTTAACCTCTTCTCGGGGGAGAAGGGGCAGGGTTTCCGGTTGGAAGGGTTGGCGATCGTCAGATTGGCGGTGGATGGGTTGAAAGGGTTCTGGGGGGATATCCTCGGTTTCCTCCATTTGACCGAGCAATGTTGCCGGAGGTTTATTTAAATGAGGTAAATTTTCGGGTTTGTCTTTAAGGAGAGGCTGTCCTTGAATATCTTTCGGGAACGCAGACATAATCATGGTCTGGAGCAATACCCCTACTGCATAATGGAGGCAAAAAAAACGGTAGAGCTTGGTCGTCATGGATACCCGAGAAGAAGTGAGAGCGGTAACTATTCGCTCTTTATAGCCGATCGCTCGAGATAAGGCGAACGATCGACGAATTGTTGCAGTGAATCTTAATATTTATTTTGATTATCCTTCGTTGGCGATCGCCGATTGCCAAGGCGAACCAACTCACAGAAAAGCACTCTAGCGGGACTTAAACGGTAAAAAGGAAAAAATCAGGGTATAATGGTTGAAGGGTAAGAGTTTGACTTGGCTTGATATTCTTCTGGTTCTAGTGGTTTTGCAACCTCTTTTCTCATTCTTTTCCACACCATTGCTAAACATTTTAATATTCGTTTTAATGTCTGTTTACTCATTTTTATTCTCCATTCCTCTTCGATTTTTCTGAAAACCTTCTTTAAATTTCTGGGTGTTTGTTTTGCCCATACTTTCACCTGTTCTTATAGCTCGCCCATCCGCAAAAGCGATCGCTGCATGAACCCTCTCCGTTGCGATCGCCAAATCCAAAATTATAATTAAACGTCCCAATCGTATTTTTGAGGGGATGAGAACCCAACCTCCAGCAGATCGAGCCAACTTGGTACACTAAGAGAAATGCAAGCACGAGATTAACGACAGAATGATCCCTACCGTCATTGAATCATCGGGTCGCGGCGAACGCGCCTTCGACATTTATTCTCGACTCCTCCGAGAGCGTATCGTTTTTCTCGGACAGCCCGTTACCGACGAATTAGCCAATTTAATCGTTGCTCAACTTCTCTATTTGGAAGCAGAAGACTCGGAAAAAGATATTTATCTTTACATTAATTCCCCCGGTGGCTCTGTTTCTGCGGGTTTGGGCATTTTCGACACCATGAATCAAATTCGCCCGGACGTTTCCACGATTTGCGTGGGTTTAGCCGCCAGTATGGGGGCATTTCTCCTCAATGCCGGACAAAAAGGCAAGCGCATGAGTTTACCCCACTCTCGCATCATGATTCACCAACCCCTCGGGGGCGCTCGGGGACAGGCAACGGATATTGAAATTCAAGCCAAAGAGATTCTCTATCTCAAAGCCCTCCTAAATCGCCACCTTGCCGATCGCACGGGACAGCCCCTAGAACGCATCGAAACCGACACCGATCGCGATTTCTTCATGTCTGCTGAAGAAGCCAAAGACTACGGTTTGATCGACCAAGTAATCGAGCGCCGCCCTTCTGCCAGCAATCCGCCGAATTAGGGCGTCGGGAGCATTGGGAGCATCGGGAGCATCGGGAGTGTCGGGAGCGTCGGAAGAAAGTAATTTCACGACTCCCCTTTTCCCCATCCTCCGAAGTTCCCCCATCCTCCGACGCTCCCCCATCCCCCCTACACTCCCCACTCCCCCCTACACTCCCCACTCCCCCCCATCCCTTCAATGCCTGCAACTCTGACGCAAACCTCCCTCAACACCCCCGTCATTCGCCGCCTCGATAACGGCTTAACCATCGTTGCCGAACAAATGCCCGTAGATGCGGTCAATTTGAACGTCTGGCTCAATGTTGGCTCGATTTGCGAAACCGATGAAATCAACGGTATGGCGCATTTCCTCGAACATATGGTCTTTAAAGGCACCCCCAAACTCGAGAGCGGCGAATTCGAGCGGGCGATCGAAGAACGGGGAGCCGCGACCAATGCCGCCACCAGCCAAGAATACACCCACTATTACATCACCACCGCCCCTAAAGATTTTGCCGATCTCGCCCCCTTGCAATTGGAAGTAGTGCTCAACCCCAGTCTCGCCGATCGCCCCTTCGAGCGAGAACGCATGGTGATTCTAGAAGAAATTCGGCGATCGCAGGACAATCCCAGCCGCCGCACCTATGCTCGAGCCATGAAAACCTGTTTCGAGCGCTTGCCCTATCGCCGTCCGGTTCTCGGACTGACGGACACGATCGAACGGTTATCCGCAGCGCAAATGCGGGAATTTCATCGCCACTGGTACGCGCCGGAAAATATCACCGCCGCCGTCGTGGGCAATTTACCCGTCGAAGAATTATTGGATATTGTTGCCCAAGCCTGCGATCGCGCTTATTCCCATCAAAGCGATCGTGCCGTTCCCATTTCTCCCTCCTTTCACCCCGAGCCGATTTTTACAGAAGTCGTGCGCCACGAAGAGCGAGATCCGCAATTGCAACAGTCTCGCTTGGTGATGTTATGGCGGGTACCCGGAAAAGGAGAATTAGAAACCAGTTACGCTCTCGACGTACTGGCGGCAATTTTGGGTCAGGGGAGAATGTCTCGGCTCTTTCGGGATCTGCGCGAAGAGCGCAAATTGGTTTCTTCGATTGGGACGAGCAATATTACCCAAGGCATTCAAGGTGTATTTTATATTGCCGCCCAACTGCCCGAGAAAAATATTGCCGAAGTCGAGAGCGCGATCCTCGAACATTTGCGCCGCTTCCGAGAAGAACCCGTCGATCCCGCCGAACTCTTTCGCATTCGCGCCCAAGTTGCCAACCGCTTTGTTTTCGCCAACGAACGCCCGAGCGATCGCGCTAACCTTTACGGCTACTATCAATCCCAAATGGGCACCCTCTCCCCCGCTTTAACTTACCCCGATCGCTTGCGAGCGATCGAAGCCGAGGACATTCAAAAGGTTGCCCGAGAATATCTCAACCCCGAAGCCTATGGGGCGGTCGTGATGAAAGAGAAACATTCATGAATTCAAAACTCAAAATTAGCAATTCAAATCGAAGCAGTTTTGAACCGTGAAAAAAAGAACGCTACTGGGGGCATTTTCAACATTGACAGCCGCGATCGCGATGCGTCCGCGATCGCTTCTCGGACAACCCTCCCCGCAGCGGGATCTCATCAAACCCAAAGCCTTAAAAGCGGGGGATACGGTGGGGATTATCACCCCCAGTTCTCCCATTTTAAATCCGAGCGATCGCGCTAAAATTCCTTTGCTTTTAGACTATTGGGGATTGCGGGTTAAATTTGCCCCCCACGTCGGTTCGAGGGGGACTTTTTCCGAGTCCATTCGCGATCGCGTGGCGGATCTTCATACCATGTTCGCCGATCCCGAAGTGCAAGCCATCATGATGCAAGGGGGATATGGTGCCATGCAAATTCTCGATCGCCTCGATTGGAATTTAATCGCCAACAATCCCAAAATTTTTGTCGGTTTTAGCGATATTACCGCCCTGCACCTCGCCATTCATCAAAAAACCCGCCTCGTGACCTTTCACGGTCCTAACCCCTTTTCAACCTTTAACGAATATACGCGCAATGCCTTTTGGCGATCGCTCTCTCAAACTCAACCCCTCGGAATTTTAAGCAACCCTTCCGAAAATAATCCCTATCGTCCCGTCCATCCTTTGAGAACTGTAAGGGGGGGACGAGGAACGGGAGCATTAATCGGCGGTAACTTATCCTTGATTGTGGCTTTGATGGGAACCCCCTTTGAAATTGAGACAGAGGGGAAAATTTTATTTTTAGAAGATATTGGCGAGGATACCTATCGGATCGATCGCATGCTTACGCAATTGCGCCTTGCTGGGAAATTTGCCGGAGTGCAGGGGATTATTTGGGCGGAGTGCAATCGCTGCGGTACGAACAGTCCCAACGATACCAGTATTTATACCTTGGGCGAAGTCATCGACGGGATTTTAGGCAGCATTGGCATACCCGTTCTTTCCGGGATGACCCTCGGACATACTGCCAATAAACTAACCCTGCCCTTGGGCATAGAAGCGACCTTAGATGCCGATGCAGGAACCCTCGAGCTTTTTGATTCTGGCGTTGTTTGACCCAAAAACGAATCAAATCAATTCAAAATGCAAAATTATCAATTCAAAAGGTTGTTTGGATGAATTAAGGCTTTATATTAAATCGGGATGACAGGATTTGAACCTGCGACATCCTGCTCCCAAAGCAGGCGCGCTACCAAGCTGCGCTACATCCCGTAACTTGTTTTAGTATAGCGCGATCGATCGCCAAATATCAATTCCCGATTGATAACCGATCGCTGTCTTGATGCGCGTTCCCTTGCGTCTTACGCCGATGCGGGGTTGCATCGCTGGTAACTGAATCAGTCCGGATACCAAAACATTCCCTTAATTCCTTCCGGGTCGAGAATAAAACCGAGGCGGCGGTAAAAATCAACCACGTGAGGATCCGCAAAGAGCGTAATATTGCTAATATCTTCGTTGCGTAACTTTTTAATTGTATATTTCATCAAGGCTTTCCCCAAGCCCCGATTTTGAAATTTAGGATGAACGACAACATCCCAGATCGTCGCATTAAACGCACAATCGGAGGTTGCGCGGGCAAAACCCACCAAGCGGCGCTTCGTGCCTCGCTGCTCCCACATGGAAACCACGAGAAAACTATGTTGCAGTGCCTTTTTGACCTTGCGAAGGGGTCTTCGCGACCAGCCTACAGCATCGCACAACTCCTCTAATTCGTACAGGTCGATTTCTCGTTCCGTACTGAAAACAATGCGCGGTTCGTTGGCGATCGCCGTGCCATTTCTCTCTGGTTTTGTCCGACTCGGTAGAGTTGCCGCGTCGGAACTGCTAAACAAATTTTTCCAAAAACCCATGCCAATGCGGCGAAACGATTGATTCCATAGCCAAGATGATACCATACTCTCCAAGTTGGCTCTTGCTTCCGGCAGGGAAAAAATTTGATGATTCTACAATGGAGTATTGGCTTGGGGGTAGTATTCTTGTTTCCTCAAGGAGATCGGCTTCTCGCCGATCGTTTCGCAATTTCTGGAGAATTAGAGAAATACTCGGGCAGTGCGATCGCGTGGGAACGATTCATCAAGGGAGACCAATCCCTTTCTATCGCTCAAAATAACGTTTCCCCACCACAACGTCCCAATTTTCCCGAACTACAACTCCCTATCCCGGAAACCCCTATCCCGGAAACTCCCATTCCCGAGGAAGAAGTGCCGATTGAATTGCCAGAAGGGAGTCAATCCTCTTGTCCCCAACCCACGGCAAATCCGGAAGGCGATCGCGACACGATTATTGTCCGAGAATTTGAATTTTCCGGGAATACGGCATTCGAGAGCGATCGCCTCGCCCGAGAACTGACCGCCTATACGAATATTCCCCTAACTTTTGCACAATTATTACAAGCAAAATCTTGTATTAGCGATCTATACCTACAGGAAGGTTATATTACAACCGGAGCATTTCTTCCCGCCGATCTGTCTTTAGGGCAAGAAGAAGCGGCGCTCGTCCCCATTCGTATTGTTGAAGGTCATCTGAGTGAGATTAAAGTGGATATCCAAGGAAATCTTGCTCCCAGCTATATTCGCTCCCGACTCCAACGGGCAACTCGTCCTCCCCTACAACGCGATCGCTTGCTCGAAGCACTCCAACTCCTGCAACTCGATCCCTCGATCGAGTCCCTGAGTGCTGAATTGGGGGCGGGGGTCGCTCCCGGGACTAATGTGCTCGATGTCTCTGTGACTGCGGCCAATCCTTGGACGGTGGGAGTTGATGGCAATAACAGTCGTTCTCCTAGTGTCGGCAGTTTTCGGCGCGGGGGGAGTATGGGTCATGGAAATCTGCTGGGATTGGGCGATCGCTTGATGTTTGGCTATCAAAATACCGACGGTAGCAATAGTTTCGATTTGGGTTATCATATTCCTCTCAATCCCAACAATACTCTCTTACAATTCAACTTTGGCACAGCAACGAGCACGATTATCGAACCGCCTTTCGATCGCCTCGATATCGATTCGAGTTCTCAATACTATCAGCTCGGGCTGCGCCACCCCATCAAACAAACGCCAACTGAAGAATTCGCTCTGAGTTTGGCACTCTCCCATACTCGCAGCGCAACGACGTTACAAGATATTCCCTTTCCTTTATCGCCAGGTGCCGATACTGACGGAAAAACCAATATGACGGCATTGCGCTTTATTCAAGAGTGGACGCAGCGCGATCGGCAACAGATTTTAGCGTTTCGTTCTCAGTTTAGTCTGGGCATCGATGCCTTTGGCGCAACCCTGCAAACCAGCAATCCCGACGGTATTTTTTGGGCTTGGCGGGGTCAAGGACAATGGGTGAGGCGTTTGGGAACGAATGCGTTTGCGCCGACTGTCTTAGTGCGAGGAGAAGTCCAGTGGGCCGATCGCCCTCTTCTCTCTGGAGAACAATTCGGTTTGGGAGGTTTGGGAAGCGTGCGGGGCTATCGACAAGATACCTTACTTACTGATAATGGTGTTTTTGCGAGTGCAGAACTTCGCATTCCTATACTAAAATTAGTGAAAGCCCAAACCACCATACAAATTATTCCTTTTATTGAGGGGGGAATAGGATGGAATAGCGGCGAATCGGAACAACTCGATCCAAATACTCTCACCGCAGTGGGATTGGGTTTGCAAGTCTTGCAAAGCGATCGCTTCCGCGCTCGTTTGGATTGGGGTTTTCCTTTAGTTGAGATTTTTTCTTCTGAGAGAACATGGCAAGAAAACGGCATCTACTTCTATATCCAATACAACTTCTAAACATTTCTCGCTTGTGTTGGGGTTGTCTTTTGGCAGGGACGATTTATACGTCTTTGACTGTAGGTGTATCTGCTTCCGATACTTTAATGTTGCAGGGTCAAAGTGCTTATGAAGCAGGCGAGTATGCCAAAGCTAAGGAATATTTATTAGAGGTATTATCCCAGGGTGAAAATAGTTCGCTTTCTCGAGTCTTAATTTTCAGTAATTTATCTTCTATCTCTCAAAAATTGGGAGATTGGCAACAAGCAGAAAGCTATTTAGATCGTGCTGAAACTTTGCTGGACAATGAGCCATTTTCTTCTCAAAAAGTTTATCTCTTGGCTCAAATATACATGCTTCGAGGTCAAGGGGAATTTTTGCAGGGACGAAGCGATCGCGCTCTAGAAGCATGGAAAAAAGCAGAAGAATGTTATCAAGAAAGCCAACAAGTTGTCGGACAAATTGAAAGTCAAGTTTATCAAGCGATCGCTTTACAAGAATTGGGATTTTATCGAGAGGCATTAACAAAACTTCTCCAAATCGATCGCGCTATCCTCATGGATCGTCCGATTTTACAGGCAAAAGTTTTCCATCAACTGGGAAATATTATTCGGGTTGTTGGCAAGGTGGACGAGATCGATCTCAATTGGTCATTTGATGCCCAACCGGAAGCAGAGATTAATTATGTAGTCCAATCAGAGCGCCTTTTAAATGAAAGTTATCTTATCTATTCTACCTTAAAGTACTCGACGGAACAAGTCGAAGTTTTATTGGATTTGGGGAATACGATTTTTGTTCGCTACTATCAATTGAAGGATGAGTATCAACGCCAATATCCCATTTATAATGATGAAGATCGGCAACTGAAAAGACAGTTAAAAGAACAATTTCAATTACTCGATCGCACTTTTAGTATCTATCAAGAAGTTGCAAAATTAGGCAACTCCGAGAAGATAACTACAACGCAAGCAAAATTAAATGCGATCGATGTTTTAATGGAATTGGAAGCGAGAAGGCAAGACTTTGAACCCCAAATGTTTAATATTGTCTCGATCGATCCAAAAACTGAAAAATCTTTGCAGAATATTGCTGGAGAATTGACCGCGATCGGAGACGATCTCGATGGCACTATCGTGTCTTCATTGAATCTTTCTTTATATTTAAAATTAGCAAATCAATACATTCACTATCGAAAACTAACAAGACGAGAAATTGATTCGCAAAATCTAGAAAACCTCTTGACAAAAGCAGAGCAACAAGCTAAAAAACTTAATGATTTACGAGGACTTTCCTATAGTAAAGGATATCGCGGCTATTGGTTAGAATTGCAAGGCGACTTAGCAACAGCACGGAAGTTAACCGAAGAAGCGATTTTAATCACGGAAAATATTCGCGCACCCGAAATTCGCTATCTGTGGGAATGGCAATTGGGTCGAATTTTAGCGGTAGAGAGTTGGGAAAAACCCCATAAAACCGATTCTGCGATCGCGGCCTATCGATCTGCCTTGAAAAATTTAGAGCAGGTACGGGAAGATATGATGAGTTTAAAAAATCCCGATTTTCGCTTTCTATTTCGGGATGATGTCGAACCCGTTTATAGAGAATTTGCCGAACTCCTTTTACGTTCTCCCGAACCTTTCCAAACAGCACTTAAAAGTGATGCTAAAAAAATACAGCAAGAAATTGCGACTGAGAAAGCTGACGCGGCCATTTCTATTATTACCTATGAAAAAATAAAAGAAGCGATTTCTGTAATTGAAGGTTTACAAGTTGCCGAATTAGAGGACTATTTGCGCTGCAACTTACAAGAGCGATCGCTCACTTCTCTCGATCGATATTTACAGGGAAATTCTCAAGACAATGCTGCTTTAATTTATCCAATTTTATTAGGCGATCGCTTGCGCGTTATCGTTCAATTACCGGGACAAAAAGAGCCACTTTATTATATTCAACCCCACTCAATATCGAGAAAGGAAATCCATGAAAAAATAGAAGAATTAAGACGTGCAATTCGTGAAAAGTTAGGTGCTGAGGATAACACAATTTTCCAAGAAATTTACAATTTGATCTTGGGAGGACTTGAGCCAGAATTAGAAAAAAATGCGGTTAAGAATTTGGTTTTTGTCATGGATAGCGAGTTACGCAATATTCCTCTGGCTGCATTGCATGATGGTCAAAATTATGCGATCGAACGCTATAGTATCGCTCTGAATTTGGGTTTAGAAATTGAAGACACTCAACCTCTAATATTATCGGAAACAGCAATTTTAGCAGCCGGAGTCAGCGAACAAAACTTAAGAAAATCTTCACTTCCTTATGTTGAAGAAGAATTGGATTTTATTAAAAATCATTTCGATCGCGCTGAAGTTTTACTGAACTCTGAATTTACGATTCCAACGTTTCAAGATAAAATTAAGGTTAATCCTTTTGCAATTGTCCACTTAGCAACTCACGGGGTATTCAGTTCTAATCCCGAGGAAACAATTCTCTGGGTTTATCAAGATCGAATGACATTAAACGATTTGAGTCAACTCCTATCGCAACAACAAGAACAACAAGAACAAGCAATCGAACTTTTAGTTTTGAGTGCTTGTCAAACTGCAATTGGAGATAAACGCGCAACTTTAGGAGTCGCGGGAATTGCAACGCGATCGGGTGCCAAAAGTACCCTCGCAACTTTATTTTCTGTTGATGATGAATTGACTGCAAAATTAATCAAAACCTTCTATCAACAACTCGATCTTTCCAACACTAGCAAAGCAGAAGCCTTAAGACAAGCTCAATTAACGTTGTTACAAGGAGAAGAGATAAAATATCAACAACCCTATTATTGGTCGCCTTATATTCTAATTGGTAATTGGCAATAATTTGCTGGCAACTCTGACGAAAATTTCTGATCAAACGATCGCGAAGGAGTTAAGTTGTTCTTGACATTTTTGAAAAACAAAATTGATGGCTGAAAAAAGTGTTTCGATCGCTTGAATGCTATAGAAGTCTCGATTTTTAATAAATCGATCGCCTTCTAGTTTCCCGAATTGCCAGCGATCGCCATTAGAAACAATGCCAAAGATTACCATTGCAGAATTTTGATTCAGTCGTTGTGCTGCAACCATTTCCGCTAAACATTGTCCCCATCCTTCGGTAAATTTATCTTGTTTTGCCTCTACCAGTAAAAAGTAAGGTTGCTCAAAAACAACTTTCCCCAATTCCGATCGCTTGGCTAGTATATATTCTGGAAAACCAGAGAGATTTTCATTATAATTTAAGGATTGATGACTCCAAAGGATAAAAGAAGCGCTATAATTTTTCCAAACTTGTTTGAGAACTGGATAAATTAAGTTTTCACAGATAGCATATTCTGAATTATCCACAACTCCTTCTCGCATCATAAACTCTAAATCTTCTCGAAAGTAATTAGGAATCGAAAAATCAACTAACTCAATAAAGTTAGCTTCCGTATAAGTGACCTGAAATTCCTTAAGAACAGAACTAATATTTTTATAGTTACTAAATGACATTACTTTCTCCTAGTCAAACCGAAAACTGTAAAAATCGTAGGGTATTATAAATTATTCATCCCCAGACAACAATTAATTTTCAGAGGTCAAAAGTTCCTTCGCGATTGCATTATAGCCCAATTCCTGTAAGACGACAATCCACGCATTTTTACGGGCTTGCGAATCTTCTATAACATCAATTTCTGCAAGGCGATCGTAAAGACGATCGCCAGACTCATTGTCTTGGTATTGAATCCATGCAGAAATCTCCTCTTTTTCCGGTTGTTCGGAATCCTCAGTACAGTATACATTTAAAAATAAATACCAACGATACCAATGTTCCGTTTCTAAGGAAATATCAAGCTCTTCGAGAGCAATGTTGACCAGACCGGGAGTTTGTCCTAAAGTATCAAGGGAAATGCGATCGTGATAAACGATCGCTTCTTTTTCTCCCTTACGGATCGATAAAGTTGCTCTGGATAATTGTTCTCTTGTATAGGGAATATAGACCCACAAACTCGGAGTTGCGACATGGGTTTTTCCCCAGTTAGAAAAACCCGTTTCAGGATTATCTGCTTGGGTAACAATAGGAGTCAGATCGAGACCCAATTCATCACAAGGATTGCGATCGCTACCACTGGCTGTATCTTCACCATCCTCACCCCCACGTAATGATTCTGCTAAATTCGCTTGAATCAAAGCAAAATTTCCTAAATCCAGAATCATCCAAGATATACTTAAAATGAGTAGCGATAGCCCGCGAAAAAAGATCCGATTGTTCATAATTACACTTTAAAATAATGAAAAATACTGCAAGCAAAATTTAGAATTCTAGTTGAATTGAATAGCGATAGCCAGCGCAACAAGAGCCGATTTTTTATCATTGTATTCCATCAAAAATAGCAACAAAAATTAGACTGGTAAATGAGATAGCAAAAGGAAGAATCGGAATCCAAATCCCGAAAGTTAATCCTTGATAGCAGAGCAAAAATGCAAGACCGGACACGAATGCAAGTACATAGATTTTCTGTAAAAATTTGAGCCTCCATTTTAATAGTATAAATCCCAAAAGCGATCCCATTACAATACTCAAATTCTCCAGCCATTGGGGAATTCCTCGTAAAAGAGGACGATCGTCAAGAACAGCACTAATTAATTGACTGGCCATCTGAGCATGAATGGCAATACTGGGAACGCCATCATTCCAAAATCCTTGAGAATAGGGTGTATATTGGGCATCTCTTCCAGTCGTATCTCGACCGATGAGAATAATTTTATCCTCAACTAAATCTGCAAGCTGCTCATCCCATTTGCTACTAATGATATCAGTTAAACTCACTTGATAGGGATTGACCGCTCTGTAATTGATGAGAATTTGAAAACTGTCAAAAATGGTTTGAGGTAATTGATAACTTCCTGTGGTATGGGTTAATTTTTCAAACTCAATTTTTCCAAGACGACCGCGATGCGAAGATATTGGCTTCGCTTTAATTTGTAAGTATTTTTGAGCAATTTTCAGACTGAGAGAATGAGAGGTATAGCAGGCAGGACTGGGCTGTCTGGCTAAAGTTTGCCGACGAATAATCCCATCGGGATCGCGATTAAAACGAGAAAATCCCAAACGACTTTGAGGCAAATTGAGGGGTGGCTCGATCGCTTCTAAACCACTACTGGCATTAAAACTTTGGCAAGCAGCTAAGAAGACTGGATGCTCGACAAAATCGCGATTGATATCCGGATCGTAAGCAAAATCATTAATATTTAAAGCGATAACTCTGGGTTGATGTGGCTTTACTTTTTGCCAGAATAATGAAAGCGCTTCGGGAGAAAGAGAATCGCGACGATTCATCCCCAGATTGTCTTGATAATCACGATCGCTATCTCCAATTGTCACCAAAAGAAAGCGATTATCGCTCAGTTCTCGAGGGCGCAAGCGCAACATAAAATCAAAATGCTTTAACTCCCATCCTTGAAGCCACCCAAGGGATCGCACCCCCATAACCAACCCCGCGATCGCTAAACTGACCATTATGGGCAATCGGCGATCGCCTGCAAGTTTCGGCGACGGGATCCCTTCATTTTTCCTCGTTTCCCCGACTCCCAAAATCTGCTGTTCTCGCAAATCATCCCAATTCGGAGGCACTGCATTAGGAGTCTGACAAATAACGGGCAACCAACTCGCACAAGGGAAATCCGTCTCTAACTCGTCATGGAGGCGTTGTTTGGCTTCCCGCACCGCTCGATAAAAAGAACGACCCGCCGCAAAATTGTCAAGAAAATGAGTGAGGAACTTTTGCGCGACTAAATCCGGCACGAGTTCTCGCATGACGATCATTTGGGGAATTTGCAGATCGTCAAGGCGATCGGAGAGTCCCAAACCATCGCAGGAGTTAAAAATTGCCAATTGCAGTCCGCGATCGACTGCTTTTTTCAACCCAAACCAGAGTTCGTCAACACTCAAACTCTCCCGTTCATTCAGGTAAATGCGTCCGGTTTCCCCCTCCGTTTCGCTATGCCCGGCAAAGAAGATAATATCCCACGCATTCTCCCAAATTTTGTCCGTTACGGCACTCCTTTCGGGGCTGACCAGAAAAACGACCTCCGCATTGGGTAACGCCTTTAATAAGCGCCGATCGCGCTTGATATCAATCCCTTCGCTATGACCGAGAATCGCCAAAATGCGAACTTTAGCACCGCGACGAGGAGGAGGAAAAAACTCTCGGGTTTTTAATTCTGGCGGACTGAGGGCGGTTTCCGCACGGGGATAGTGTTGGAAAAACTCCCACTCTTCCCAAGGGAGCTTTTGTAACTGGCGGTTTTTTGTGCGAATAAGAAAGCGAATTTCCTCCTCGGGTTGCAAGTGCGATCGCAATTGTTTTTCAATTGGGCGAAAGTCATCGCTATCGAGCCATTGATTGAAAGAAGTGCTTAATTCTCGGGCAGAAGTACGACATTCTTCCACTTGGACCTCTCGAGACGGACGATGAACGATCCGTTGCGGTTTGATGCGAAAAGCCCTACCATCATGTTGTTTGCGTCGATAGGGTGCTCCGAGGCTGCGGTATTTCTCCTGCCAATGCTGGTGTAAAATGCGAGGAAGTTCGGGATTGGCAGGTAATTTTGATTTTAAGCGAGTGGGAAGGACGAAGGATGAAGTGAGGATGTTTTCTTCTCGATAGATTTCGAGGATAATGCGGAATCCGTCCTGAAAATTCCCGTCGAGTTCGAGAACGACTAATTTACTCATGGTAGAAAATAACCGGAGGTAGATAGCAAAAAACTGGCGATCGCGAGAGATTTCAAATGAGAAAGCATTCTGTGACGCTAACTTCTCCTAATGCTATTTTGATACTAAAACGTTCTCCCAGTTCGCCACTGAAGTGAAATTCTAGAGCCTGACTGCTGCATGCTTCTGCCTGCATCACCGATCGCCCTTTGGCATCAATTAAAAAAAGCTGTAAATCTTCCGGTAAATGAGATTTTTGACCGATAGAAGCCACCTCAATAGCAATATCGCATTCCTTCTCCCGATTGGGTCGATCGAAACCGACAAATAAAGCAATTCGCTCTTCTGCGCGCTCTAAATCGAATAATTTTCCTCGCGTAATGCTGTTTTCCCGGTTGCGCTCATCGCGTTGGTTCAATAACGATGGACTTCTAAAGTTTGTTGCTAAAGTTTTTTGGGAATTCAAGATTGCTTCAACCGTTTCCCAACCTGTATCGATCGCATCTTCTAACCAGCGACTCAAACAGACAATTCCCTTCTCTCGATCCGGGTTTTCTTCAGGGTACAAAGCGTCCCAGAGGGTGTCGAGGGGATGAAACGCCGAGAGGGGTAACTCTTCGCGATCGCTCTCAACGGTTGCGGTAAATCCCAAGAGTTTGGCTTCTTTGAGTTCGCGATCGAATTGTACGGGAATGTACCCCCAACGATCTTCTCGCACCTCAAAGGGAATTTTACAAACCGTGGAATCGGGCAAAACAGGACGGCATTCAATTTTACCGCAATCTTTCACCAGCAAGTCTGCCGTGTCGCTTAAGGATTGCTGGGTTTCATCCCAACTCTCTCCGGTTTCGAGCTCGCTTTCCATTTCCAAGGTCGTGAAATAGCTGCGGACGGCACAGACGGCAAGAGTATTGAGGTAAACTTGTTTGGCTTTGGTTTTGCTTCCGTGTTTTTCCCAAAACGCCTTGGCTTGCTGATGATCTCGGGGGGTGAGCGAAACAATGAAAGGAGAGGACTCAATTGGATTGTTCATGGCTTTGGTGAGGCGAACTACCGCGATAAATAAGATTGAAAGTCAGGCTTGAATCGTTTGAGATTGCGTTGATAGAAACTGCTGAGGGTGGGAATTTTTACATCCAGTTCCGTAGAAATTTCTTGCCAAGACCAACCATCAAGGGTTTTGAGAGCAATAATTTGGAATGTGGCATGGGGTTTATTTCTCACATGAGCGTTGTGAAAGATACCGTCGGGATCTTCTTCGATATACTCCCGCAAGTTATTATCTTCGGAAGGAGTAGAAGAACCGTTACGAGCAATTGCAGTATCTAAATCGTCCAAGGTCATATTTTGTACGTTCTGCCAAGATAATGTTTTGCCAGATCGGGTCACTTCGCCGATCGCCTCGGGAAATCGCCGTTTGAGGAGAAAGTTGGCCCATTGCAGCACTTCTCCTTTATCGGGATTATAGGTATCTATTTTGCGAAAGATATAACAAAATAAATTTTGCTTGGCGATCGTGTAAATTTCCGAGTATAACCCCATTAAATGAGTGGGAACGGACGGACGGCAAAGTTTTCTGGAGTTTTGTAAGGTTCTCAGCAAGCATTCGACGGCTTTTCGTCGCATTCGACTTCCCGAGGGATGTTTCTGTGCTTCGAGTGCCAGCGATCGCAAGCGTTCGTCAAGTTCGGACATGATTCATTGGGGAAAAGATGCGAATGGGTATAACGCCTTCTATTTCTTTCTCGTGGGAAATGAGGGAGTTTTATGCAGGGAAGTTGACTCGTTACAAAAAAATAATTTTGGGGATCTTGCATAAAAAGAAGTGTCGAAACCAGAGCAAAGAATTAAGACGTTTAATGAGGGTAATTTAATGAGTTCTATCGCTCAAATCGTTCGAGAGGCGATCGCCCGAGGCTATCTCACCCGAGAGGCGGAGGGGCAATTGCGGAATTTATTGCACGGAAGTTCGTGCGATCGTACTGAATTGCGGGCGTTTTTCCAGTTGCAACAAGGGGTTATGGAGGGACGGGTCAAACAACAATCTCGCGAGGAATTAGCAGTTTGTTAGTTTTGTAAAGTTTTGTAAACCCATCTCGACATTTGCATAGGGCGATCGCGAATTAACCGAGAAGTCATTAGAGGCCAGAGAAACCATTTTTTCGGTCTCGATCGTTCTCAGGAGGAAAAAATGATGATTTCTAACCGCTAATTATTGCGCGATCGCCTTTTTTATATTGCTCAATTTTGCTAAAATTTTTGACATTTTAGAGCGGGGTATTTTTGTCTTTTTTTAAGTCAAGAATTGGTAAAGAAAGCAATTGAAACTCGGGGGAGATTTAAAGATTCAGTAAAGTCCTTTTTTTAAATAAAGACTTGTTGTAAAACAAGTGAATAACATCCAAGAAATGACGGATTTTAATCCAGTAATTTGACGGATAACCGGGTTGTCAACAAATTTCCATTGCGAATATTTCTACCAAGGAACGATGAAGAGAATTCAAAAACTAACAGGACTTTGTACTGCGGCTGTTGTCGGAGCGATCGCGATCGCACCTCCGAGTGTTGCCTCAACTTTTCGCGATGGTTGGTTCTATTCCATCGATGCCGGATACGATAGTTACGGAACTGTTAACGGTAACATTCAGGTTGGGGGAACGATTTATGAAATTTATGGCATGGCCATTCACGAGAATGAAGAAACCGGAGAAATTTGGGTCGGAATTAATTCCAATATGCCCATTACTGGCAACCCAACAGGATCTCAACTTTGCGTTAGTAGCGGTACTTGTTATAACATCCGCAATGATAGTATTGCTTGGGGCGATATGTTCTTTGATTTTTCAGGAACAGGAAACTTTCAGCAAGCATTTGATTCGGGTCAAATGTTGGGGGTGCGATTTTCTCCCAATAATGATTCTGGAGTTGGAACGGGAGTTTATCGTGGCGTTACGGGAATGAATGTATCTCGTTATAATGCAGGTTTTCAAAACCTTTATCAATATGACCAATTTGCCCACAATAACGGCAATTTAGGAAATCGCGATACGTGGATGGGAGATTTGCAGTGGCAAGATCCTTATTATGGCGCTTATTCTACTCCCGGAGATTGGGCTACTAATACAAATCTTATGCCGAATGTTATTGGATCGGCAGCCGAACGAGTGGGAGATGTTACCATTCGCAGTCAAGCGGAACTAGAAACAGAAGGATTCGATCTGGGGTTCTTCTTTGAACAAGGGGCCAATATTTTCGGATTTAGTTTCCAAAAACCAGCAGAAATGGTGGGTGAATTTTTTGCCACCATTTTACAAGAGTGTATCAATGATGGGATGACGCTATTAGGGAAATTAACCGATTCTGAACCAGATCCAAACCCAAACCCCGAGCCCGATCCAGACCCCGAGCCCAATACTTTGTGCGAACAAACTCTCGGACAATTACACCCACTTCTACCGACTGCGATCGATGGAGATACCAAATATTTTGAAGCACCTCTCAGTCATCTTTGGTACGATCCCGATCCAGCAATGGGATATAACTTTCAAACAATGGGAAATACTTTATTTACTGAAATCTTGGATTTTCCATGCGCTGTTGATTTTGACGATCAATTTACAGTGTCTGTAGGAGATATTCCAATCCCCGGCGTTTTTGGACCCGGACAGGGAATTGACTTTAGTGAATATGCCAATTTACTAGGAGATTTGCTAATTGAAGATGACAATGGAGTCATTGGTGTTAATGACTTTACCGTGACTGATATTAATCCTATAGATGAGGATACTCCGTTTCTACTTCAAGTTGGATTTAATCAAGAAAATGGCGAGTTTACTATGACCAGTTTTGTACAGCCTGTCCCCGAACCGAGTTCAATTGCAGGTTTATTACTTGTGGGAATAATGGGATTAGGAACGAGATTGCTGCGTCGAAACAAGATGAAATAATGTAAAGTTTGCTTTGATGCTTTTGTAGAGACGTTTAAGGGAACGTCTCTACTTTTTTAGGGCGATTCTGTTAACAAAGGATAACACGCTTGATTTTCCCGATCGCTTACGCGATCGCCCATTAAAATAACTTCTCCAGAAGGGAGTTTTTTCCATCCTGTCGCTTCTCTGATTTCTGTTGGTATTTCTAGTAACTCAGATGTATTGCTTTCAAGTTCAATCCAAGGGATGTGAATAGAAGTGGAGTTTAAAGTATCTGTTGGACGAGATGAAACCCCTCCCAATCCAGTCTCGTAAAATTCGCCATTGCTTCCCCCACGAGAACGAGAATTACCCGGACATCCTCGATTTAAGCGTGGTACTCCGGGGCGAGCGGGAAGTTCGACATCTGGTTGAAAATCGCCAACATCTAAGGTAACAACTCCATCAATTCCTAATTGAGAACTGGCTGTAAAATCACTTTCAGAAGTGCGGCGATCGCGAAATTGTCGAAACCCAAAGATTCCCAACGCTTTTGCATCAATATTGCCTCCTTGACCTTGAAGCGCATTGGCAACAATATCGCTGTTTTCTGATAAGAAAGCCAAAATAAAGCCTCCTGCTTCCAAACGAATATTACCTCCATTACCTGTTCCCAGAGCTTCTGCAACAATTTCACTGTTATTGCGTAAAACAATTGAATCTTGAACGAAGAATTGAATATTGGCACCTTCTCCTGATGTTGTTAGAGCCGTAATACTTCCCTGATTTTGTAGCAAGAGCGATCGAGATGAAATTTCAATATCTCCCGGATTACCTGCACCCGTACCTTTAACTGTAATACTTACACTATTTTGCATAGTTAAATCACCATTGGTTGAAATTTTAATTCCTCCTGCATTGCCCGCGTTAGTACTTTGAAGATTAAGACCGCTTCCTTCTCCCTCTATTTCTATACTACCCTTGGCATTAATTTCTAGAGTTCCTGCATCCCCAATATTTGTAGTTGCAGCAGAAATTAAACCATTACTAGACAAAAATAAAGTATCCACATTAATTCTGATATCTCCGGCATCTCCTGAACCACTCGTATCAGCCGCAATTTGACTATTATTACGCACAGTAACGGCATCAGAAAGGATTTGAATATTGGCACCTTCTCCTGATGTTGTTAGAGCCGTAATACTTCCTTGATTCTGTAACAAGAGCGATCGAGATAACATTTCAATATCTCCCGGATTGCCTGTTCCCGTACCCTGCACAGTAATGCTCGCGCCATTCCGTACAACTAGATCTCCATTGGTTGAAATCTTAATTCCTCCCGCATTGCCTGCATTAGTACTTTGGAGATTGAGACCGCTTCTGGCTCCATCCATTTCTATGCCATTACTAGCATGAATTTTTAGAGTTCCTGCATTACCTAAGTTAGTTGTTGCCGCAGAAATAGAACCTCCACTTTGAAGAAATAGATTATCTACATTAATTATTACGTTTCCTGCATTTCCAGGGCCAATAGTATCGGCTGAAATAAGCCCTCTGTTTTCAATAATTAACTGACTGGTATTCAAATTAAAATTTCCTCCTTGGCCACGATCTGTTGTTCCTAAATAGAATCCACTCGCTCTGCCTTCTACATCCGCGCCTGTAATTTTTATTGTTCCTCCTGCTACATTTGCATTAATATTTCCTCCACGTCCTTCACTTTGAGCAAACGCAGAAATAAAAGTACCATTTTGTAATGTTAAGTTTTGTGTGTTAAAATTTATATTACCTGCATCTCCTACAGAATCAGGGAGAGCAAAAGGTGGACGAACACTATTGGCAAAAACAAAACCTCGTTCAAAATTAATAGACGATGCCGTTAAGTTAATATCTCCTCCACTCCCTGTACTAGAAGTATTTGCAACAATAGTTCCTTCGTCTTGAATTAAAATATTGCGGGCATTAACACTTACATTTCCGGCATTTCCTGCACCGCGAGTACGAGCAGAGATTTCGGCTAAATTTGTTAAGGTAAAATTTTTCCCAGCCGTAATCTTGAGATTCCCTGAATTTCCCGATCCAAAGGTTTCACTAACGATTTCACCATTTAAAATATTGATATTTCCAGTTTGGCTTTGTAGATTAATATTGCCAGCATTTCCTCCATTTGCAGAAGACTCAATAGCGGCATGGCTCGATATATCTCCTCCAGCAATAAAACTTATATTTCCCGCATTATCCACCGCAGAAGACTCAATTTTTCCAGTTAATGAAATATCGTTATCAGTAAGAAATTTGATTTCTCCCGCATTCCCCACTGTTGATGAAGTTATTAAAGAACCATTAAAATTAATATTGCGACGAGAATCTACGGTAATATTTCCTCCATCATCCAAAGTATTACCTAAATCAATTCCATTATTAATTTCAATATCTCCAATCAAATTATTATTGGGTTTATATTGATTAGTTAAAAAGATTTCTCCTTGCAAACGTTGATTGCTCAAGGAATAAAAAATCGTTGAGCCTATCTTTATATCAGCACTAGATGGTGTTCCGACTAAACTTGGAGTGGATGGAATATAAACACCGCCACTTAAAAAAGATGGAGAACCAATCAATGCTGGATTGACTCCAGCACGGATATCTAACGTAGGTTTATTTTTTCCATCAATAACAATAGAAGTTCCATCAGACAAAGTTATAGGTTCAGTTAATCCATTTGTTATATCAGAGCCAATAATCTGAATAAAATTAGGAATTTCAACTTTTCCACCAGCTATGATATGTAGAGAAAAACCTAAATAAGAATCAAAGTTAACATCACCGGTAGTACGAATAACCGGATCTTTAGGACTATACAAATCCCCCAAACTCCCATCTAATTGTTCAATGCGAAAATTGCCCCCACTCCAATAATGTGCGTCTCCTCCCACGGGATTCGCACTGCGAAACGTCATATTTCCCCCGGAAAATAAACCGCTATCGGGGTGATTTAAGGCGAAAATATCCACGGCACGATCGCCTTGCACCAACAACGCTCCCCCCGCCGCCGCGACAAAAGCACTCGTCTCGCGATCGCGAATTTTTAACACGTCCAAAGCACGTAATGTTAAATCCCCTCCCGCGAGTAACTGTCCCTGTAAATCCAAATTTCCCCCCGCCAGCAACAGGTCTCCTCCCGTTTCCAGAATCCCTCGATTGGTAATCTGTCCCCCATGACTCCCGTATTGCAATCCCGGTGTAATATTAATCGTGAGTAAGGGAGAAGGAGATTGAGGCGCGATCGCACTATACTCCAACCCATTCCCAAACATAAAACGATCCGCCGTCGTTGCTACAAAAGAACCGCGAATATCGAGACGTGCATGGGCACCGAAGAGAATCCCATTCGGATTGAGCAAAAACAAATTTGCTCCCCCATTCACTCCCAACGTCCCCAAAATTTGGGAAGGATGTCCCCCTGTCACGCGACTAAAAATGTTAAAAATATCAGTAGGATTGCTAAAATACGCCCTTTGCCCCTCATTGACATTAAATTCAAGGAAACTGTGAAATAAATTGTTTCCTCGGATCGCCCCCCCTTCAATCAAGTCAACGAGTTGTCCGTTTAAATCCACATGGGGATTCAATTGAGAACTTTCCCCGCCTAATGTACCATCTGGGACGATCTGAGCTTGTGCTGCGCTTGCAGAAAAAGCGATCGCCAATGACACACCCCATCGAGTCATATTCGTTCCCCCCTGAAATAGAATCTCCAATTCTTTCTCGGATGGGAATCAAGTATTTTATGCAGATCGGGAAAAATGATACAAAACTTTATAAAATATTCCTTAGCTGTCAGAATGCCGCTAGATCCTCATCCCGTAAAATTCTCCTCCTGCTACGCGATCGCTATAAACTATGACGAGAGCTTTAGATTAGACTTAGGCTATTGACTCGGTAGCGCGAAAATTTTCCCTCCGAGGTCGCTCGTTCATCCAATCAGACAATCGAGTTATGGCGGCGGGGCTAAAATCATCCACCTTGGGACTGTTGAAACGCTTTAACCAAGCGTTTCCCCAATTCTACGAACAGTTTGTCAGCAGCGAAATCCAATTACAAAATTTGCGCTTGGCATATCGGCTTTATAAAACCAAACTGGCAACCATTGAAGTTCGTCCTGAAGGTTCGAAGAGCGCCCTCCATTTTGCCTACCGCAATCAATCCTTTCTCTTGAGCGATATTTTTGGCGTTTTGGCAGCCTACGGTTTGACGATTCACAGTCTCAGCTTGTACGGTCAAATCAAGCCCCCCATGCTCGTGTTTATCAAATTAGTGGTGTCTCGCGGCAATAAAGCCCTAAGCGATAAAACCGCCGATAATGTTTGTCGCGCGATTCGAGAAGCCCTCGCCGGACGCTTTGAGGTGGAAGAAATGCTGGCAGTAGAGTTTAACCTCGATGCGGGTTTGGAACAAGTAGAAACGGAATTTTACGTCGATCCCGTCTTTCATTTACCCGCTCTGCTGATCGAAGCAGACAACCAACCCGGCTTGTTCTATAAAGTCATGTATGCCATTTGGCAAGAAGATTTATTGGTCGTCAATGCAAATTTATTGGTTTGGCGGGGAAGAACGCGCTTGATTCTCTATTTGTTGGGACCCAATGAGAGTTTGATTCCCGAATATCTCGGCCAAAAAATTGCCGAGAGCGTTCGCTTTCGCTTAATGGGAGACTAGCGGCCAAAAATAATGCGGTTGGCGGTGCGAACGCTTCAAGATAGGATGAAAGCATGGCTAAAATCGATATTTTGGGAGTGCCTCATGCTTACGAGTTAACCCCTCCCATTCCCCATTCTCAGACTCCCGTTTTAGTTTTCATTCACGGCTGGTTGTTGAGCCGACACTATTGGTGTCCCTCGATCGCGAAACTGCGCGATCGCTATCAATGCCTATTCTACGATCTGCGAGGATTTGGAGAATCTCAGCTTCCTCAAATTCCTACCAATATCCCCCATTGCTACACCTTGGAGGCCTACGCTCGGGATTTAGAAATTTTGCTCGACAAGCTCAATATTTCTCGGGCTTGGGCGATCGGCCATTCCTTGGGAGGCAGTATTGCCCTTTGGGGAGCGGATTTATTGCCCGATACGATTGAAGGAGTCATCTGCGTCAATGCTGGCGGCGGCATTTATTTAAAAGAAGAATTCGAGCGCTTTCGCAACGCCGGTCGCAATATTGTTAAATATCGCCCGCGTTGGCTGCTTCACTTTCCTTGGCTCGATCTGCTCTTCACTCGCGCGATGGTCGTTCAACCCCTAGAACGCCATTGGGGCAAGCAAAGATTGCTCGATTTTCTCGGGGCTGACGAGGGGGCGGCTTTGGGTTCTTTGCTGGAAACGACCACCGAATCTGAAGTTCACGCCTTGCCGCAAATCGTTGCCCGTCTCGAGCAACCCGTTTATTTTCTCGCCGGAGCCGGCGATCGCGTCATGGAAACCCGATACGTTCGCCATTTAGCCAGTTTTCACCCTCTCTTTCATCCCGTGGGGGAAAATACCATTGAAATTCCCGATTGCGGTCATTTGGCAATGGTAGAACGACCCGAACGGGTCAGTGCAGAGATCGCTGCCATTCTCGATCGCCATGCCCCTCGGGCCAAGCCAGTCTAGCAACCCAATATCTCGGCCGACAATTATCTTTTCTCTCCGGAGCGATCGATCCTTTCAAAATTCCCCAATCGCGAGGTAAAATAAAAATGACTCTGGCAACTGTCGTCAAGTCACCCAATTTTCACCCCCAACAGGAACGCTCGATCGAGGAGAGGTTCGTTATGTTACACCGCAAGATTTATCAAATTTGTTCGGAAGGTCGCGAAGTGAGCGTATTCTTGCGGGATCAGCAACGATGGATAGAAGATGCCAAAATTATCGATTTAGAAGGCGATGTGGTGACAATTCGCTACGAAACGGAAGATGAAGAGGAAATTAGCGCTTGGGAAGAAATTGTCCGTTTAGAAAGTATTGGCACGATTACGCAAAAAATTGCTTCTGTTTCTAGAATTGGCTCGGAAATCCCCGTTACGGAAAATTGCCACGAAACGGAAAAACTTCCCGTTGCGGAAGATGTTAATGAAAGTGGCGAGACTCGGCCCAATACCCCCGATGTTGCTTCGGATTTTCCTTCCGGAGAAGAGCGACCGAGTACTGATTGAATGCAAAATTCAACAGAGCGATCGCTTCTTGCTAGTATCAAACTGCGTTCAATCTCCCGTCCCGACAATGGAAAAAGCCGCCCAATTCTTCGGGTTGGGAAATTGTGCTTTAGTGGCAAGCATTCCCTGTCGCAGGGCTTCTGCTTTACTCATGCCACCTTGCCAACTTTGATAAAATTCGGTCATTAAAACTGCCGTTGCATTATCGGGAACCGGCCACAGAGACATGACCAAATTAGAGGCTCCCGCACTGAGAAACGCCCTTGTCAAACCAACTACCCCTTCCCCTTCGTAAAATTCCCCCCGTCCCGTATCGCAAGCACTCAACACGACCAACTCCGCACTCAGATTGAGATTGGCGATTTCGCGAGCGGCTAAAAAACCATCATCGTCACGGGTCGGTGCTAAAGCGAGAGAGGCAAGTAAGCCAGAGCGATCGAGGAGTCCGTGAGTCGCGATGTGAATAATGCCCGCTTCTTCCATTTTGGCGATTGTCTTGGCTTTCGTCGCGTCAGAACCAAGGAGGGGTTTCGTCCCGAACATTTGAGAGATTGTTTTCGCTTCCTCTTCCGCACCGGGTAAACTGGCAAGGACGTGAGAATCTGCATGAGGCGTTCTCGGTAAAGTTGGCATCTCGGGATTGCCCAAAACAAAGGCTTTAGAATTGGGTGTGAGATGCTCTTGCACTTGGCGAGAAAGGGAGAGAACTTGAATAGAAGGAGCTGTAAGAATTGTATGTTTTTCAATGAGCGATTGCCCTCCCCCATCAATGAGGGCGGGAAAAGGAACGTAGAATAATATCTCTTGGGGAATAAAAGTAATGCGATCGCTTGGATCCGCAGGTAGGAGATCGGCGATGGGTTCGATGAGTACGCCATGCAGTTTTTGCAGGGACACTTGCAAGCGGCGAGAGAGTTGCTTGCTCGAGGAGATTAACCCTCTCGCTTGACCTATTAATTTGATTAAATCTCCTTCGAGAGGAACTTCGCGAAAATGAACTTCTCCGGTGGGTTTGACGACCCAAATATAGAGTTTCTCGGCGGGATTTTTGGATGGGTCTAATTCGACATCGACGAGATAGCGAAAATTGCGATTGGTTTTAAAAATAATACTGTATTCGACAATCGTGGTTTGTTCGGCTTTAGCGATCGCTTTGATTTCTTCAATATTGGGGGAAGAAAACTCGAGCGGGGGATGTCCGGATTCTCCTTCCAAGCGACGAGATATTAATTGGGAAAAAGCCCGAGCGCGACCCCTTTCGGAGGCTTCTAACGCCTCTTCCGTGCGATCGCTAGCGATGTAAATTTCTTGCAGCACGCGATAAGTATCGGCAAAACTTGCCTGTCCCCATAAATTATTGAGATCCGTGGAAGCTCGGCTTGACTGACCATCAAAGCGGTATTGCTGATATCTCAGATTAGCTGATTCAATCGCCAAACGTATCTGCTGTTCTGCTTCTGGAAAGCGCTCGGAACGCAGGAGGAAAAAAGCCAATACTTCTCGAGCCATTGCGATCGCTCCCGGCATGCCTGAAGCAATTTCTTTGCTGTATTCTAAATAGCGATCTAAGGATTTTTGTTGCATTTCGAGCGCTCGAGGCAGATCTCCTTGCCAGAAAAGAGTACTGCTGAGGGCGTTCAGAGCGTTACCTTCTTCTATAAGACTTGCATTCTCTCGAGCGAGTTCGATTCTTTGTTGATGGAGGACGATCGCTCGTTCGTAATCTTCAGCGGCAGAATAAATTAAGGCTTTTTGTTTCAAACTCCAATCTTTCTCTTCTGCTTTGTCCTCTCCACCAGCCATGCGATAGATAGTTCGAGAGGCTTCTTGCGCGCGATCGACTGTGGCGAGAGCTGCATCAAAATCTCCATTTTTCCTCTGATATATCGCAAGAGTCGGTAAGTAATTCATAATAAATCCATACTCATGCAACTTATCGCTTGAGGAGACTGTTGCAACTGCTTGTTGCAGATAATTAATTGCTCGAGAATAATCGTCAAATTCGCCATAGATCGAACCCAAAGCAGACAGAGCATTACTTTGTGCGGCAATATCGTTAGTTTGTTTCGATAATTGTAAATATTCTTGCCAAGTCTCGACAGCCCTTGCAAATGTTGCCTCCCCAAGATAGTCGCGATACGAATTACCTAAAGTCAAGAGAATCATCTTGCGACGTTCTGCGTCTGTAATAACAGCTAATTCCGATTCCAGAAAGGTTAATCCCTGAATATCGCCCAATTTTTCATGGGCAATGACCAACGCATTAAAAACATCGCTCTCATGAGGTCGGAATACAATGTGGGGAAGGCCTTCCGGTTTCGGTTTCGAACCATAAATTTCTCGATAAAGTTGGAGAGATCGGGTTAAATGTTTTTTTGCTTCTTCATAGTTACCAATATATAGATAGGCATCTCCCGCAAAATGCAAAACCCGTGCCTCTTCCTTTTTTCCTTCTTGTCGTGCGGCTTCAAGATCGGCGGGAAAGTCTGCAATTCTTTGGCGATAGCGATCGAGGTGAGAATTGTTTTCTTGTGCCAACCCGGGAAAGGGAGAACACAAAACGGCAAGAACTCCCAAACCTGTTATCAAAGGACGCGCGATCGCTTCGATCGATAGCAATTTACTCATAATAATTTGTTGAAAGAAAAAAGAATTTTACCAGTATTCAATTCTCTGGTTATTATAGACCCCTCACCTCGTTTTGTAGGGAAAAGTCAATATTGAAAGTGGCGATCGCCCTCAACACCTTACAATATTTTCACCCGTTCGCCTTCTATTATTGCTTTTGCCTTAGCGATCGCGATCGAGTGCCTCTTGTAAATGTTTAAGTAAAAGAGAAGGGGAAATCGCTGTTTGTAAATGCTGCCAAGGTAATACTTGTTCGGATGTCCAGTCTTGATGAACGTAATAACTAAAAGGCGGAAGTTTGCCTCGCAATTCCTTAAAAGCGCGTTTGTAACTCCCTACCGAATCCCCATAATTGCGAGTGAGTTCTAATAGAGAAGCAAGTCGGCGATCGCCTCGAGAAATTAAGGCTTGAATCAGCGACCAATTATAACTTTCCGGGCGAAATTCCATCCCATTCGATTTTAACTGTTTCTGTAAATATTTTAATCGTTTTTGTGCTTTTGGCTTGACTCCCAACCATTGAAAAGGCGTGTGAGCTTTGGGAACAAAAGTGCTGCATCCTAACGTTAAACGCAATCCGGGGGTGGTTTTTTTCAACGTTTTCATCATTTGGGCGGTTTCTTCCATATCTGCTTCATCTTCTCCCGGTATTCCCACCATTCCGTAGAGTTTCATGGCTTTTAATCCTCCGGCTTTAGCATTGATGGCCGCTTGCATAATTTCATCATTTTGCAGCTTTTTATTCACAATTCTTCGTACTTTTTCCGAGCCGCTTTCTACGGCAATCGTTAGCGATCGCGTGTCTCGTTGGGATAAAATTCGCGCTAATTTTTCCGTGACAGTATTGGTACGAACCGAGGCAATACTGAGGCGAACGTTGTCGTATTGTGGTTGGGCGATATAATCGAGGAGGCGATCGAATTCCGGATGTTGGGTAACGGATGCGCCTAATAAACCGATGCGATCGCTAACTTTTAACCCGCGTTCTATTGCAGGAATTAAAGACCCTTCAATACTTGCAGTGCGAAAGGGTAAAGTTAGATAACTTGCCAAACAAAAACGGCACATTTCCGGACAACTTCGCACCACTTCCACCATATAAATATTTTCCCATGCGGCTCGCGGCGTGACAACAGTAGAAGCGGCTAAGGTATTCCCGCGATAAGTTTGTTTTTGAATGGTTTTGGGAATATCGGTATCTACGGGGGAAATTGACTCGATTTCTCCTTCGATGTCCCGATAGCAAACTTCGTATAAGCTGGGAATGTAAATCCCCGGAATTGTGGCTAAATGCTTGAGTTGAGTTTGGCGATCGCTTTGTCGAACTTTTTGATAAGCGCTAATAAAGCGATCGAGAAGCTCTTCCCCATCTCCTAATAGAATAATATCAAAAAAGTCTGCAAAAGGTTCCGGGTTTGCCGTTAAAACCGAACCCCCTCCAAACACGAGAGGATGATGTTCTTCTCTGTCTCGACTGCGAAAGGGAATTTGTAAGGATTCTAATAAATTTAAAATATTAATATAGTCCAGTTCCCAAGAGACAGAAAACCCTAAAATTTCTGGATTTCGCGGTAAAGATTCTGCAATATCGGTAAAAAGTCGGCTGACCTCTACATCGGGATTTAAGGCAAAAGTAGACCAAACGATCTGATAGCCCAAGCTAGAGATTGCGATCGTATACTCATTAGGAAAAGCAAAAATTAGAGGAATCGGATTGGTATTTTTAGATACAGGGCTAAATAACTGTTTTTCTTCTGTAAAAATATTCATTGATTTTTCGATAAATTCTTATTATAAATCATTATGCTTTTCAATTTCTCGAATCAACAACCGAGCTGGCCGGGCAAGCGTAGCCTACGGGGGGGGTTTGGGGGCGTCGTAACCGCTCCCAATGGGGGGTCTGGGGGGCTAGCCCCCCAGAAAACTTCGGGTTTTGAGAGGATATTGATAACTACTTTAACTCACAATATTTTTCTTTTTCTGCATTCGTAGGGTTTGAGGGAATTAGAAACAAGCAAGATGCTTGCTCCACTCATTTATAATTTATTTAGTGTGGCTATAAGTAATAAAACGTAATGAGTTTTGTGTACAAGAAGGAATGTTGCCTATTCCCTCTCTTATTAGGAAATTAGCTTAACAGATATGCCTCTCTATCTTGCTACTATTCTTGCTGAATTTTTTGCATGAAGTCTATGCAAAGCTGCCGAGCAAGTTTCTGAGAGTCCCACTGAAGTTGATTCGCAATAGCGTCAAATTTCTTCTTGTCTTCAATTTTCTCAAAGTATATACATAATCTTGTAGGGTCGCGATGTGCTCCAAGAGACCAGAGTTGATCGCAAACACCTTCCCGTGTTATACGAACAACAAAGGGGACTTGGTTTAGGGAAAATTGCTTGAAAGAATATTGTGATTGTACAAACGAGCAGTATCTTTCTTCTAGTAATTCTTTTGCTTCTTCTTGGGTAATTTCTGGGGCGTTTTCGATTTCAGGTTCAAATGACGGCCATATCTCTGAAAAGCGTTTAAGTGCGTCAGTATCGGAGAGTTTGCGCCTAACATCTGAATCCTTGCCAAAAATAAGAGCATCACCTCCTCTAATATGAGAAAGTTTTATTTTTTCGTTTATATTTTCTTTCATGGTCAATCCGGTTGTTTACAACTAGCTGAGTAACGTGGAAATGCTCCTTATTCAATTCTATCAAGAAAAGGCAAAAAGTGACGATGTGGATTTTTTGAAATTTAGACGATCTAACGTTCTCATACATTTCTCCTTCTGCGTTCGTAGCGATCGCGATACAATAATTCCAATTGCCCGCCAGATTCCTGAATAAAGGCAAATTGACGCAGGTAAAACCCTCGGAACGTATTAGCGAATAAAAGGGTAACAATAGCAACGATTAAGCCAATTCCCGTAGAAACCAATGCCTCGCTAATTCCTTGAGTCACTGCCCCAGAATTACTGCCCCCTACTTCGCCAATTTTTAGGGCAGCAAAGGTGCGAATTAACCCGAAAATCGTTCCCAACAATCCCAATAACGGCGAGATACTGATAATGGTTTCAAAGACAGTATTAAAGCGCTTGAGAAGGGGGATTTCTGCTTGTGCGGCGGTTTCGAGAGCAAGGCGAAATGCTTCCGGGTTGGGGCGATCGCGAGATAGTGCTTCTAAGAAAATACGGGCGATGGGTAATGTACTATTTGCCCGTAATAGTTGCACGGCACGAGGCGGATCGCTAGGATATAGTTCTAAGACTTCGCGTACAATTTTTCCCTGTCGATTATTGATGCGAAACCAAAAAATTAAACGTTCGAGAATGAGAGCGATCGCAATTAAGGAAAAGAGAAAAAGCGGTAAAGCGACAATGCCGCCAGCAGTTAACCAATTATCGGACATTTTCGCAATATTTAGGGTTTATAGATACAGATAGGAACTCGTTTATAGGCAGGCGTTCCGCTTTGGCGATCGACATTCGCAGAAAATAAAATATTCGCTTCGGGGTAAAACATAAATGCTACACCTTCGCGAATAGAACCGCAAATAATTTCAACATCTTGTAATTCTCCTGCATCTCCTTTTACATTAACTTTTTCATTTTCTTGAAAACCTGCTTCTTTTACATCGCCTGCATTCATTAAAATACAATATCGATGGGGCATTCCGCGAAATTTATCCGCCGTTCGATAGACTACGGTATTATGTTGGGTATAACTGCGCCCGCTTCCTAAGATTAGCACCAAACTGCGACAATTTTCGGGGATATTGAAAGAGGTGCGATCGGGGAGGGATAGATTGGGAATTGGTGTTATGTTCATTTTTGCTTTACCGGAATCCGTTGCAAATTTCGGCTCGGTAAAGATACGTCCGGAAATAGTAAATTCTTCTTGAGTGTCATCAATTTTACCGATCTTTTTGTAACCGGGAATAGTTTTAGCGATTAACTCTCGGATATACTTGGTATCTTGCAATTTTCGCCACTGTATTGGGGTTTCTCCATGACGGCGATGGGCAATTTCCGTTAATAATTCAACTTCAGAAACAAGTTGAGAATTTTGCGGGGTTAAGTGGCTTTTTCCTTCGTCATTTAAGCGCACGAAATTATTACCGGATTCTGTTGTCGTTTTATGGGGATTTTCAAAGCGATTGAAAACGGGTAAAATCAGGGTATTTTGCTGGGCTAAACCGTGAAAATGACCGAGATTTGGTTTGGTGGCAATGTAGAAAATCGTTTCGATTTTGGAGAGTGCTGATTTCGCTTGATTTAAGTCTGGATTGGCAGCATAAATATTACCTCCCAAACACAATAGCGTATCGATTTTACCGTCATCAGCAGCATCAATCAGATCGCGGGCATGATAACCTCGATCTGTTTGTAAATCGCGTCCTAAAAGTTGGGAAAGTGCCTGTTTTATTTCTGCTTTTAAGCGTACCGTTACTCCCATCGATCCGACCCCTTGGACGTTAGAATGACCGCGAATGGGCATTGTTCCCGCTCCGGGTTTTCCCGCATTTCCAGTTAGTAAGGCGGTGTTGGCAATACTGCGAACATTATCGACTCCATTTGCTTGTTGGGTAATTCCCATTGCCCAAGCAAAAACGACTCTTTTAGAAGTTGCGATCGCATAGCCCACCTCTTCAATTTCTTCTCGGGATAAACCACAAGTTTGCGTAATTATCTCCCAAGATTGTTCTGTAGCATAATTAACAACATCTTCCCATCCTTCTGTATAAGATTGTAAATAATCCAGTTGCATTAAATTCTGTTCGATCGCGGTTTTTTGCAATCCCACAAACAAGGCGGTATCGCTACCGGGAATTGGTTGTAAATATAGAGTGGAAATATCCGATCCGCCTTTAAGGAGAGATTTAATCGGAAAAGCGGGAGAAGCAAACTTGAGCAAACCGATTTCTAGTTGAGGATTGATAATAATAACCTTCCCTCCGCGATCGCGCAATTTAATCAATTCGTTCATCAAACGCGGATGATTTGCCGGGGCATTTGAACCGATTAAAACGACGCAATCGGAATGTTTTAAACTCTCCAAACTCACCATCGAAGTTCCCGATCCGAACACCTGTTTTAAACCTACTCCCGAGGCTGCATGACAGAGATCGGAACAGTCGGCGAGATTGTTGCTTCCCGATGCTCGCATAAATAACTGTAATAAATAAGCCGCTTCGTTGGAAGAACGCCCGGAACTGTAGCTGGCAAGGCGATCGCCTTCTTTGCGAAAGGCGCGATCGGAAATATTGTAAACGTCTTCCCAAGAAATGCGACGATAGTGAGTTTGTCCTGCTTCGAGGAGGAGGGGATAGCTGAGTCTGCCGAGGCGATCGCATTCGAGAGAACTCAATTTTTGCAATTCTGCCACGCTGTATTGCTGCCAAAATCCTTGTTTGATGGGGGGTTGCAATTCTGCAGCGATCGCTTCGACACTTTTGGCGCACCGTTGCAAATATTCTCCCGCTTCGTTAACGAATCCGCCTTTTTGTCCTCCCGTCCCCCAAGCACAAGACAAACAGGTGCTTTTGTGATTTAAAGTTTGCCAGAGTTTGAGTCCTTGGGGGGATAACGTTTGTTCTGCCCAATATTGCACGAGGGGTAAACCGCCGCCAGATTGAGGCTTTTGTTGGGAATTCATGGCGATCGCAAAATATTTCTTCTCCGTCTATCTTGACATCAATTGAGGCGAAATGAACCACACCAGACGCAGAGAGGATGAATTTTCAGAATTGGGATAAGATGACTGTATTTGCTCTGTGGGAGTGAGGGTTATGAATTGGTGGCAGTTGCGAAGATTGAAAAATAATGTCGATCGCTGGAATAAGTGGCGAGCAAAAAATCCTTATGCCGAGATCGATCTGCGAGAGGTGGATTTGGGCAATACAAATCTGATGGGCGCCAATCTCAGCGAGGCAAACCTCAGAGAAGCGAATTTGATGGGGACTAATCTCTGGAGTGCCGATCTTAGAGATGCCCATCTCTGGGGCGTTAATCTTGAAGAAACGGATCTTTCTTTAGCCAATCTCACAAAAGCCGATCTCTGGATGGCAAATCTGAAAAGTGCCGATCTTAGAGGAGCACAATTTATTAGAGCAAATGCTCTCAATGCTAATCTCAAAAATGCTAATCTCACGGGGGCGTGTATTGAGAGTTGGAATATTAACAGTAAGACTAATTTAGAGGGGGTTATTTGCGATTATATCTATCTGGAGAGCGATCGCAGAGAACGCAGACCTTACGATCGCGATCGCAAGTTTGCACCGGGGGAATTTGCGCGACTCTTCCGCAAACCCGCGAATACTTTTAATCTCTATTTCCGGGATAATATTGATTGGCAAGCTGCGGCTTATGCTTTTCAAAATATAGCACAAATTGACGGCAAACCGTTAGAAATTCTCAAAATAGATAAGAAATACGGCGGGGTGGTTATTAAGGTCAATGTGTCGGAAAATGCAGATAAGAGCGAGATCGAGGGTGATTTCTGGCAGAGATATGAGGCAGCCAAAAGAGCATTTGCAGAGGAACGACAATCAGATAGACTCGGCATCAATTTTAGAGATAATGGGCAAATTAACAATCTCATGAATTTATTGGACGGACGGCGAAATATTGCGATCGCTGTTGAAAATGAAGGTGAATTGGGAGATAATTGAGCGTTAAGGAGGTCGAGATTTATGAAAATTTTTTATTTACTGCTAACGATTTTAGGCGCGATCGTGCCTTGGGGTTTATTGGTGGGATTTTTTGCCGAAAATGGACTCGATAACGGGTTATTTTTACAGCAGATGTTTGCGAATGAGGTTGCTACGGCGATCGCAACAGATTTGATTATTTCGGCGATCGTATTTTTGTGTTTTGCGTTTGTGGAAATGAGGCGATCGCAAATTTCTTTATGGTGGATGTTGCTGGTTATTGCGTTAACGTTTGGGGTGGGACTGTCCTGCGGTTTGCCATTTTTTCTCTGTTTGCGAGAATGGCAGTTAGAAAAACAGACAATTTCGGAATAAGTTTCTAGGGTGCATCTCAGTTTTGCAAAAATACTCTTTATCGCCAGTTTTTTATCCCCCTCCCGTCCCCCTTTGAAAGGGGGAAGCCAATCCCCCCCTTACGAAGTAGGGCTGTTTCATTTTCAGGAGAGAAAAATCTAGAACTGCCATATTTCGTTCGTGGTTCAATTGTCCCACATAATCAAGCAACCCAATAATGTAGGCTGCAATTTTTCTCTGGCGAGCGTGAAACAGCCCTGCCCTCTTGGGAGGGGTTTGGGGGTGGGTTTGGGTATCAGGTATCGAGTTTCCCCATTCAAAATCCCCCTTCAAGGCTGAGCGAAAGGGGATGATTACTTTTTGCGTTTGCGGGTGGCGAGCAATCCTGTTCCTGCTACTGCTAGGATGGCGATCGTGCTTGCTGGTTCGGGAACCGATTGGTGAATCTCAACAAATTTCGTCCACACATAATCCTCCTCTCCATCACTAAAGTCTAAATCCACCCCGAACCCCGCCGCCGACACCAAATCCACATTCAATATATTCCAATAATCCTCCCATAAATCCACAGATCCATTCTCCCAATAGTACGGCACATAAAAGCGATCTACAGGGCGATCCTGATATCCATACGTTACATAATACGTATCGTCCAATGCTTCAATTATTGCAGTCGTCGCAAGTTTCGCTCCATCCGAATCGCCCCAAAACAACGGAGTATTTTCTTCCGTAAATACTACATTGTTCTCCAAGTCATTTCCATAAACATTGTTGAACGAATCCCTTATAAAGGAAACATCATATTTTGTTCCGTCTATATCGAGACCTTCGATACCCGTCACCAAAAAGTCGTTACTTGGATCGGTAATGAGCTTGAAAGCCAAAGCACTCTCAGCTACACCCAAAGCCAACATTGCACTCGCAGCTAAACCCGCCAAAGATTGGCAAATCGTTTTGATAGTTTTCACGGAAATTCCCTCATCTGAGTAGTTATTGACACTAGAAAATAAAGCCAATTCACCAGAAACTTTGCGGAAACACACGACTTTGTTCCGACTTTCGACCGATGTTTTTGGCTGTTTCTCTTGCTATCTTGGATAGTAGAACCAATTCCTACTCTGCGCAATACTCTTTACTAACTCTTTAAGATAAAAACCGTTCTTCACTTATAATTTTTAATTTTTTGATTCTTGCTGATATTTCCTAAGTAGATATTGTCTTTATTCTTTCTTCATACAATTAGTTTGCAGAACCTTTATGAATGAACCGTAACTTCATTTATTCTTCACAGAACCTATTCTTATCCCAAGACTTTAATCGATCGGAGTCTAACCCACCCCTAGCCCCTCCCAAGAGTAGGGCTGTTTCATTTTCAGGAGAGAAAAATCTAGAACTGCCATATTTCATTCGTGGTTCAATTGTCTCACATAATCAAGCAGCCCAATAATGTAGGCTGCAATTTTTCTCTGGCGAGCGTGAAACAGCCCTGCCCTTACGAAGAATGAATTTAGTTTTAACAGCATTTAAACTAAAACCAGAGTTGGTCTCTTGGACTAAAGAGGAAGATAAAGCTATTTATCAATACCACTATGCAATTCAGATTTTAATTGAATGTAAAGAAGCTGCCGCCAATGTTTCCGGTGAGACTTGGGCAGCGATTGAAGAACGGATGTTTCGTGCACCCGATCGCCTCGCCCAACTCCCTAAACCTCACTAGATGTACAGTAGGGACGTAGCATGCTACGTCCCTACAGGTGACTGCAAATAAACTTATCTAGTTGATTATTTATTTTTATCGACTTTTGGTAAAGAAAGGTGTAGGGTTAAACAAGGAACTCAGAATAAATGTTAAAACAACATTAAAATAAAGAAGATATAGGCTCTATCTGTCGTAGCGGGGTGAGCCTTTCATCCTATCACGTAACGAGCCATGAGTCAAGACACTGCCAATAATGGCACACAGCCAAAAAATTCTCTGGATAAGGGGGAAACCGTGACAGTAAAAGAAGCGCCTGTAACCAAAACCGAAGAAATCAAAACCGAGGCTATTAAAACCGAGGCTATCAAAACCGAAGACAAAAAAGCCGAAGGGGAAGCCACTGGTATCCAAATTTACCAGCAAGTCTATCCCCTGCCGCAAAATCGACCCATCGAACCCAGCCATCTCAACGTAGTCGGCACCTACAAATCGATGGGAGAACGCCCCGTCATTTCCAGCGGTTTAGAAGTCAGCAGCAGCATCGTAATATCGGGGAATCGCCCCATTACCAAGAGCAATCTTGCCATCAGCGAAACCTACAAGGTAATGGGAAATCGCCCCGTTGCCCCCAACGAATTCGAAGATATTGCTACCCTGATCGGTTATTTGGATTAGTCCTGATTGTGAATTTTTTATTTGGATTAGTCCTGATTGTAAATTTTTCTAACTTAACCTTGAACTTAACCTTGACATAGCGATCGCCCTTCTAACCGAAATGCGATCGCTTTTTATATCTCCCCCCGCTCCCCCTGCTCCCAAAATGCCCCGACAAATCTGGATTCTCGCCCTCGGACGCTTGTTCTTGCAAACCGGATCGGGGTTTATTGTCTTTTATGTCACTATCTTTTTTGTGAATGAGATCGGCTTACCCGCCGCCCTCGTGGGCTTTGCCGTGGGATGCCAAGCGATCGCAAGCATTGGCGGGCGTTTTTTAGGAGGAATTTGTTGCGATTCTCAGTATTGGGGAAGGCGAGGGACATTATTACTTTCCGCCGCCATTTCTGCCCTTGGGGATGCGGGATTGACGATCGCCGACAATCTCCCCCTCTTAATCCTCGCCAATCTGTTTTTAGGGTTGGGAATCGGGATTTACTGGCCGACCATTGAAGCCATTATTGCCGATTTAAGCACGGAAAACCAGCGCTACGAAGCCCATGCGATCGCCACTGTCGCCGATACGATCGGGTTAGCGATCGGCACATTCTTCGGGGGACAAATTATTGGACAATGGGGAAACTATCGCATCTTATTTGTCTTGCAAGGTGTTGCTTTTCTTGTTTTTTTTACCATCATTGCCCTCGCCATTGTCGAACCCGATCGCGAACAAAACGAACCCTTAGACCTGCAACAAGACTGGCTCGATATTTGGAGCGATCGCGTTTTTCTCCTCTATATTTTAGTCAATACCTTTTTTATTTTCTATATCAACCAAATTTATACAATTCTCTCCCTCTATTTTACTAACTTTATTACCAAATTGCAAACGGGAAACCCTTTTGATATAAAAGAAATTGGTCTTTTTATGACCTATTATATTAGTTTAAACGCCCTTTGCCAAATCCCCATCGCCCGATTTTTGAACAATAGCGATCGCTTCCAAGGATTGAGGGAATCGATGCTGTTTTGGGGAGGCGGTTTCTTATCCCTCTCTGCGATCGGAATCTTTCCACAAAGAACGATATTCCTCATTATTATCGCCATGACTTTATTTTCCCTCGGTACTGCGACCCACGGGCCTTCTGCATTTGCATTAATGGCAGATCTTGCCCCAAAATCCTTGCGAGGAATTTACTTTGCATGGAGCAACCAATCCTGGGGAATTGGCTTTGCTCTCGGTCCCGTTATCGGGAGTGAAGTCATGGGATTTGCCATGGAGCAAAATACCGCGATCGCACATTTTTATTGGCTGGCGATCGCGGTAACGACAGCGATCGGTATTGTCATTTTGGCTTATATTCAAAAATTATTAAAGATGAGGAAATGCTGACAAGAAATTTGAGCCAATATCTTTCATTCTTCATCTTTCTTTAGTTACGATTATCGCATAAAATGACATTACTCCCGCCACTGCGCCCGCCGGAAATCCAGCCGCGAACGGGAGCAGAAATCTGCAACCAAAAACGTCCGTCAGGGTCATTAGAAGTGTTCCCCGTTAGCGTTGCCGTCGATCCTTTTTTGACACTGCCAATTTCCGATCCCGTTTCCGCATTGGGACGAGAACGAATCGCCAGATCGACAATCGCCAAACGACAGCCCCCCTCGCGAATATTGGTCAAAGCGGGGGTAATCGGCACAACCGGACTCGGACTGGGTTGGGGTTGCGGCTGGGAAGGCTGAGAAGGAGTGGATGTCGGAGTTTCAGTACATTTTGTGAGATGGCGAGCGATGACAAATCCTTCCACGGGTTGTCTGATAGAGATCCAACCCTGCTGACCATTTCCCGCTAAAATGACCTGTACGTTTGCTTCTAGCGTTCCTACAGTTTGACTGCCCGGATTGACAGAAGGTTGAGAATAAACATCGAGGCGGCGATTGGACTGTCGGCATTGACCCGCCAACGATTGCGATCGCGCCGGAAATTGCAGGGCGATCGATCCTGCACCAGCTAAAAGACAAAGAACGAAAATGCGGATATTCATAGTTTGGGAGGGGTTAACGGATGATTTTGCGATCGGGCTTCCAGATTCTCCCCCTCTGATTAAGGGGGGCTAGGGGGGATCGAAACTCATGATATTTGTAACGAGTAACAAGGATTATTGCGAATTGTAAATTCTACTTGCTAGAGTAATAAAAATAAACCCAAGCTGAATTTTTATTAATTTTTTGTGCCAGAACTCACGCAAACCGCTTGTCAATTTGATTCGATCGATGCTGCCCTCGCCGATTTTAAATCCGGTCGTCCCATTGTGGTAGTAGACGATGAAAATCGGGAAAATGAAGGGGATTTGATTTGTGCGGCTCAATTTACCACCCCCGACATTATTAATTTTATGGCAGTAGAAGCTCGGGGCTTAATTTGTCTTGCCATGACGGGAGAACGCCTCGACGAACTGGATCTCCCCCTTATGGTTGCCAAAAATACTGACCCTAACCAAACGGCATTTACCGTCAGTATCGATGCGGCACCTCATTTAGGAGTGACGACAGGTATTTCCGCCGAAGACCGCGCCAAAACCATTCAGATTGCCATTAACCCCGCGACTCGCGGGGACGATCTGCGTCGTCCCGGTCATATTTTTCCCATTCGTGCCAGACTGGGGGGAGTCCTAAAACGGGCGGGTCATACAGAAGCGGCGGTGGATTTGTCCCGATTGTCGGGATTGTATCCGGCAGGAGTCATCTGCGAAATCCAAAATCCCGACGGTTCCATGGCACGGTTGCCCGAGTTGATCGAATATGCGAAAGAATACGATCTCAAACTGATCAGTATTGCCGATCTGATTGGCTATCGCCTCAAACACGATCGCTTTGTCTATCGAGAATCCGTGTGCAAGTTTCCCAGTCAGTTTGGCAATTTTCAAATCTATGCCTATCGCAATGTTCTTGACAGTACAGAACATATCGCAATTGTCAAGGGCGATCCCCAAGAATTTAGCGATCGCCCGGTGATGGTGCGAATGCACTCGGAATGCTTGACAGGGGATGCCTTGGGATCTTTGCGCTGCGATTGTCGGATGCAGTTGCAAAGTGCCTTAAAAACGATTGAAGAGGCAGGATTGGGGGTTGTGGTTTATCTGCGTCAGGAAGGGCGAGGAATTGGGTTGGTGAACAAACTCAAAGCCTATTCTTTGCAAGATATGGGATTCGATACGGTAGAAGCGAATGAAAGATTGGGATTTCCTGCGGATTTGCGAGATTACGGCATGGGGGCGCAAATTTTGAATGACTTGGGGATCAAACAGATTTGTTTGATTACCAATAACCCTCGGAAAATTGCCGGGTTAAAAGGGTATGGTTTGGAAATTGTCGATCGCGTTCCTTTATTAATTGAAGCCACGGATTACAATTCGCAATATTTGGCGACAAAAGCAAATAAGTTAGGGCATTTATTATTGCAAACTTATTTGGTGACGGTAGCAATTGATTGGAAAGAAGAGGTGAAAACGGCCATCGATCGCTATCAATTACTGGATCGCTTTCGAAGTTTGGTTCGTTCCCAAAATTTACTCTTACTCGAAGAATCTCGTCCCGTGGCGATCGCGATCTTTGGCAAACCCTCTTTAGTGGTGCATATCGGTTTAGACCAAGCGAATGTTGCCGATACAGATTGGTATCTCCATCACGACCATCCTTATATCCAAGCCATGTGCGGTATTTTAGACGATTTAGTGATGTGGGATAAGATCGAACGCTTAGAATTTTTAATTTCTACCGGAGACGATCCCATGATGGGATTGCAGGTGAATTTATCGCGAAAACTGTATGCTTTAAGTCAAAAACCTTCAACATTATGCGCGGGTTTAGAACGTCAAACTATTTATAGTTTTATGGATTAACCAACGATCGCATAGACTCGCGGCGAGAAGCGATCGTAAGGATTGGGTGCAAAGCGGCAGATAGAACTGTAGTGTTACGCGGGACGGGTGCGATCGCGATCTCGAGGACAAGACAACGTATCCTGTAAAGTTTTTAAGGGGACTCTATAGAAAAACTGTCGCTGAAATTGTTCTTCTTTCACTGCATCTAAAAAGCGTTGAATTGTTGTTGCTGGATGTTCTTTTACTTCTTGGATACCGATAACTTGTAATGCAAGCGGGTTCTTTTTTATTTCCAACCCGATCGCTTCTAAAGCAGTAATTCCTAAAATCAGCGTTTGGAGACTCAAATCGAGTTTTTCTTGCAATTTTCGATAAGTTGTTGTTTCTCTCGTGCGTTGGAGATATTTCGCGATTCCTGCCAGTTTCTGCCATGTTTCCGTTGGGTTTAAAGAAACAGGTGAAGAATAAGCAAGGGCGAGTTTTTGGGTTTCCGTCACGGCTTTGTAAAATTCTCCTGATATTTTCTCCCAATTCATCGGACAATCTTTCAGGAGAATAGTAGAATCGCATTTTTCTTCTTCGATTGGTTCGCCTCGCCAATCTAAGAGAATATTTGGAGAATAGAAATCGTTTTGATAAACGCGATCTGTACGGCGATCGCGCACGGCAATTAGTCTGACTTCATATTGATTCTTATAGGTGTTGTAATCCAATTCGACAATTGCATTGCAAGAGCGATCGGCTGGCAATTCATCTTTATAATGTCCCCACCAAACACCGGGAAATTTTGCAGGCGTAGAATCATCGCCGATCTCAAATGTTGTTTTAATATATTGAATTTTTTTACCGCGACTATCCTTTGCATTATTATGCCAAATTTTCGTAAACCAACAATTTTCAAGGAGTAGCTTAGGAACGGGATTACCCATTCCACAAGGTTCTAATAAACTTAATTCTTTAAACAATTCTTTTCCCAGATCGGCAACCGTTACGGTAATATCTGCACTCACCAGAGGCGCAAGTTCTGACGTGCCAATTTGCAAGCGAACTTCTTGATTAATTGCTTCAACAAATAAAGGGATATTTTCGACAGGAATACTCAAACCGGCCGCGTAAGGATGTCCGCCAAAACGGTGCAATAAATGTTTTTGAGAATGAACCAATTGATAAAGATCGATTTCATTAGCAGAACGTGCCGATCCTCTTGCTAGCAATAACAATTGATTACCTCCATCTCCCCCTTTCAAAGAGGGGTTAAGAGGGATTGCAGTTCGTTCGTTATTCTCTATTTCTCGACTATTGTTTTCTGTACTTAAAAGAATCGTGGGACGACCATATTCTTGGGCAATTTGTCCGGCAACTAATCCGAGAACTCCTGCCGACCATTGGGGATCTTCTAAAACAATAATATAAGTAGTTGATAGATCGATTTGTTCGAGTTTTTTCTTGACAGAATTAGTGACATTTTTTTGTAATTCCTTGCGACGACTATTAGCGAGTTCCGTTTCTTCTGCAAGCTGCCGCGCGCGATCGCGATCGCGACTGGTTAACAATTCCACGCAAAAGTTAGCATCTCCGTGAATGCGACTGACGGCATTAATACGCGGACCTAAACCAAAAGAAATATCGGTGGGGCGATCGCCGTTTCTCTGGCATAATTTTAAGAGTAAAGACACACCGGGACGAGTTGGATTTTTCAGTTGCTTTTGCAGTTGTTTGATGCCTTTTTTCGCCAAATAGCGACAGTCTCCCCGCAATTCTACCAGATCGGCAATTAAACCGATAGCAACTAAATCCAACAGTTCTTCGAGAGGTTTTTGCGCGATATCAGGTAAGGTTTCGTAAAGTGCTTCGACTAATTTATAGGCACAAGCAACTCCAGATAAATGATAGAGAGGATGAGATTGTTCTAAATAACGAGGATTGATAATGGCAACGACATTAGGACGCTTTTCCGGTAAAGTATGATGATCCGTCACAATAATATCGATACCCAATTCGGCGGCGCGATCGATTTCTTCAATATTAGTACTTCCCGTATCGCAAGTGACAATTAATCTCGTTCCTTGTGCTGCCAATTTTTCCAATCCGGGTAGATTTAAACCGTGAGATTCTGTCAGGCGATTGGGAATGTAATAATCTAATTGCAAGTACTGGGCGAAAAATTGTCCCAAACCGTCCCAGAGAACGCTTGTCGAGGTGATTCCATCAGCATCAAAGTCTCCCCATATCATTACCTTTTCCCCTGCTTCTCGCGCCTTCAGAAGGCGTTTGACGGCATATTGCATTTCTTTGCCAAACTCAAAAGGACTGGCAGGATGATAGCGATCGCAATCGAGAAAACCCGGCAATTGTTCTAAATCTCGGAGTTCTCTTTGCCAAAGTAATTGCGCGGCAAATCTTCCTTCTGAAGCGGGACAATAGGGTTTTATTGCATCGATAAACTCAGGAGGAACATCGGGATTTGGAGGAAGTTGCCAGCGAGGAGGAAGAGAATTCATTGATTCATTGTACGCTAATATAGTAAGTATAACCGATAACTGATACCTGATAACTGAAATGAGCGATTGGCAGCAAGAAAAACAATGGTATGCAAGCCGAGATTTAGAAACGCGGAAAACTTGGTATTCCAATGTCGCGGAGGCTTATAATCGGGTAAGACCGAAATATCCGCAAGAACTTTGCGATCGCGCGATCGAAGTGACCCAATTACAACCCAATGCGAGAATTTTAGAAATTGGAAGCGGTCCCGGCAATGCAACTGTTGTATTTGCCAAACGTGATTTTGAGATGGTTTGTCTCGAACCCAGTCGTGAATCTTGTCAATTTTTAGAGAATAATTGTCGCGAATATCCCAATGTAAAAATTGTCAATACATCTTTTGAAGAATGGGAATTGGAGAGAGAGAAATTTGATGCAGTTTTAGCGGCAACTTCCTTTCATTGGATTCCACCAGAAACGAGCTATTCCAAAACAGCAGAGGCTTTAAGATCGGAAGGGCATTTAGTGTTATTGTGGAATACGAGTCTCGAACCTCGGTATGAGGAATATCAACGCTTAAAGGAAGTTTATCAACAATATGCTCCCTCACTTTTTCGTTATGAAGGCAGAAGCAAACAAGAAGAAATTCTGCAAGGTTTTGGAGAGGAGATCGCCAATTCGGGAAAATTTCAAGAGGTTATCTGCGAGAAAATTCCCCGTCAAGTTACTTATACCGTAGATGATTATTTAATGCTTCTTCGTACTTTTTCTCCTTATCTTCGTCTGGAGACACGCGATCGCGAATTATTATTTGCAGCCTTAAAAAAAGTCATCGATCGCGAGTTACACGGAAAAATCGAACTCTTTTATCTTTCTGCTTTTCACATTGCCAGAAAAAGAATGGATTAGTGGCGATCGCGCTATCAATCTTTGGTAAATGCGATCGCGCCTACAAATTTTTAAAAACCTCAAATAAATTCTACACGATCGCTCATCTCTTCTGGTTCGAGACATTCCCAAATCAAAATCAAAAATTGCAAAATTTCCCCGATCGAACGACTATTTTGCTTGCAGTAAACAATACCAGAATGTTTAATTCCTGTATGATGAAGTCGTAAAAAATCATCGTCTTGCGTAAAAATGACCCGATTTTGGGATAGTGAAAATTTTAGTTGTTCTTCATCAGAAGTTCCCATAAGTCCTTGCTCTGGCGAGGTGGTTGCATTAATTCCCCGTCGTCTTAGACCTTCTGCGATCGCGCCATTAACATTTTCATCTAAATGAAATTGAATGATTTGTGGCATTACGATTTTTTAATTTTTGTTGCAGAAGAGAGGGGGTTTTTGCTTTCAATTCTTCGGCAAAGGCTTCTCCTTCTTCGATTTGTTGGCGAATTTCCTCGATATGGTCGTGATAGTATGCCAAGGCTGCATAGACATCAGCTAAAGTAATACTGGGGTAATGAGATACGATTTCATCCGGACGCATTCCCATTCTTTCGTGCCAGATCGCAATATCTTGTACTTTGATTCGATGTCCTGCAATGCGCGGTTTTCCGCCACAAATACCGGGGGTTATTTCTATATGTTCTGCGATTACAGATTGAATAGTCATTTCATTTGGGTTTTGCGATCGGTTGCTATTATTGTTACAGATTTGAGGGACTTTTGGGCGCGATCGCCTATCCTGAAAAAATGGCAGAAATAGAAATGCGATCGCTCGATAATTGCAGGTTGGTTAGCGAATGGGTTCGAGTTCTTCCTCTGCAATTTCGGGACGATTTTTTGAGTCAATGGATATAGGATGACCGGATGGCGATCGAATAGCTCCTTCAAAGGTTTCGTGGAGATCGTCTAAAATGTCTTCAAACGGACTTTCGCGAGAGCTGGGATCGTCGAGTTTGACAACTTTGAGAAGAGCACAAGTGACAAAACCGCTCGTTGTTTCTTTTAATCTCAATTGCGGTTTATATCCCATTGATTCGAGCTTTTTCAGCGCTTCCAAAGGGGTCATATTGGCGAGCATATCAAAATCGAGATAAAGAAAAGTATAACCTGAAGGCGGCCAGCCAATTTGGTAAGGGGTTAATCCGACAAATGGTTTGTGCATAAGTCCTCCTTTGTTACTCATAAGAGCGAAATGTACAGCGCCATCGTTTGCGGTTCAAAGAGCGCATTGACATCAACCGACACCGTTCTTTTATCCCAATATCTCGGCATTTTTGACGTGCTTCGGTTTCAGTACTTGCCCAAATATCATCCGACCATTCAGTTAGTTTTGCTTCTGGATCTTCAAGATATTCTGGGGGTTCTGGATCGTTGATAGATGCCAAAGATTATACTCCTGAATCAAGTCCATTTATTGTAACAGATGGACGACTGAATCAAGTCATTTCACAATGAGTCGGAGTAGCGTATCTAGGTTAACATTCTGGGTAGTTTAAATTCTGTAAACCTTATTTTACAAGATGTACAACGATCGCTTTACCCAACCAATTAAGATGGATGCGCTACTACGTTACTACTTAGTTGATGACTTGATAAGTTACAAATATACCTATTGATGTACCAATAAATGCTACACCTGACATTGAAAGACCTGCTTGTGAGGCACTAAAGTTGTCTTGCATCTCTTTAACAATATTGAGCCACTTAAAACCAAACCAAAGAGCCAAGACACAAGCTCCTGCTCCTCCAAGAAGACCCGCTATCCATGTTATCCACTGATCTGCATCCTGTATATAAAGAGCAAATACGATTGCTCCGAAAAAACCCAATAAGAATGGAGATATTAATCCGACAAAAATACCCTGCATGAATTCATCTGAAATTTTTACAGAAGTCATAAGAATAGATATTGAAACTGCAGGAACTATCATCGTAATTATAGATGGCAATAACTATTGTGAGAATCCAAATAAAAAACTTGAAGCCAAGCCCCAAACTAATATACCCAAAAGAATGCCTGCTAAAGGTAAATTAACCCAAAAGTCTTTGGGCATAAAAGCTGTAAGGATAGCGATAAGACCTATGATAAAAATAGATACTGTTATTATAAGTTCCACATTACCCTCTGAATAATTAAGAACAATAGCAGAGAATGGATTTGTCTTCCCCTTCATATCTGCTTATATTTGAACTATAGCACATAACTTTACTAATCAATTGCTTGATATTTTAATCAAATCAGTTAAGTTGGTTATGAATGTATAAGTGATCGCACCACTTAAAAAATTCTCTCAACTAAAACTAATATCCCCTTCTCCGATTAACTTGCCGATCGCTAACATCAACTCGCTCATTGCTTCAGGCGAAATCTGTTTTAAATCTTCGCTCAGTTTATCAGAACCCGTACCAACTTGAATCATTGCACCCTTGATGTGAGCATTAGCAATATTTGTGCCAATTACAACATTTAAACCCGAACCTCGTCCCAGTAAAAACATTGCTAATTCATGCTTCTTTTCTTCGGGTAGCGATTTAAGTTGCTCTTTGAGTTGCTCGAACTTTTCTGGAGTGATTTCGCCGTTAAATTCATTCACTTTTTCAACTTCCATGATTGATATCTATCCATGAGTAACTTTTGGGTCAAGCGATCGCAATTCAACTAAAGCTAATATCCCCTTCTCCGATTAACTTACCGATCGCTAACATTAACTCGCTCATTGCCTCGGGCGAAATCTGCTTTAAATCTTCACTCAGTTTTTCAGAACCTTTGCCAACTTGGAGAACAATACCATTAGCATTAGCAATATTGTGAGAGACATTGGCACTGACTACAACATTTAAACCCGAACTGCGACCTAGCAAAAGTATGGCTAACTCCTGCTTCTTTTCTTCGGGTAGGTTTTTAATCTGCTCTTTGAGTAACTCGAACTGTTCCGGACTAATTTCGCCGTTAACTTCATGATTCACTGTTCCGATCTCCATGATGGATTCTATCCGCGATTCTACCTAGACAATTGCAATTTTTCTTTTACCACAAGCTGGCTTAGTTTCGGATATATTTTTATGAACTGTTATCGCCATTGCTCGGAAAAACTCCTCGATCTGTTCCTTCGACATCGCTTGCAATAAACATTCTGGAGAATCCAAAAGACGGGTTAACCGCTGCTGTACCTTGACCTCCGTTTCTAAATCTTGCTCCCCCTCGCGATCGCCATCCTTCGGGATCGCCAGCAACCGAATTTCAACCTCTGCAATCTCCTCCAAAGCACTCAAAAGCGTATCGAGAGTGTCAGTCTTTGCATTCGCACCCTGCCGAAATTGGCTGATGTGCTTGGCTGTAATCCCCGTCTTGCGGTTCAATGCAGCACCACTCACCTGCAAATCCTCTTGAATTTCTTTGAATGCTTGGGAAATTTTCATGGAATACCTATTTTCTTGTTTACCCACTGGGTGTATGATTAAAATATGTTTACTCAATAGGTAAACTCATGAACCCAGTAGGTGTATAAAAATTCATTATGACACAACCCGGAGAACCGCCCCAGAACGGGGAAGAGGATAACGTTGACAGCAACGAGGAAATCGTTTGCTATTACAACTTGGGTATGGAAGAGGCAAAAATACTCTATCAGGCAGGCATCTTTAACGCTTCAGCCTTGGTTTACATCTATGTTGTCTTGAACCAAACCGAAGAAGGACTTCCCAGCATTCCCGAAACTCCCAACAAACTAGGAATATCCAACCAAGAATTTATCCTCGCGATCGAGAAAGTTTTTCGCTTTGTGTTGACGATTCCTCAAATTCAAAATTCAAAATCGTAGCTTTAGCGATCGCTCCTCATGAACTTTTAACTTATTTTAGCGGCTTTCTGTGGGGTAGCGATCGCTTGCTTGAGGAACAGAGATGGAAATGCGATCGCGGATTGGAGAGCGTGCTACAATCAAATCTGAAATAAAGTTGAAAAGTAAGAGAGGGTAATTGTGATATTACGAGACATACTTGACAGTAAACGCGAGGAAATTCTGAACCTTGCGGCGAAACATGGTGCTTTTAACGTTAAAATATTTGGCTCGGTGGCTCGAGGAGAGGAGACAGCCGATAGCGATATTGATTTTTTGGTGGAATTAGAAGCCGATCGCAGTTTGTTAGATCGGATTGGTTTAATGCAAGATTTAGAGGATTTTTTGGGTTATAAGGTGGATGTCGCGAATGTGAAGGGGTTGCGAGAAGAGTTCCGCGATCGCATTCTGCGAGAGGCGATCGTTTTATGAGTCCAGACGATCGCGTTTATCTCAACGATATTTGGGAACGAATGGAACGGATCGAAATGTATACTCGAGAGGGAAAGGCAGCGTTTTTTGATTCCCTTTTAGTTCAGGATGGCGTTATTCGCAGTTTTGAGGTGATGGGAGAAGCAGTAAAGCAACTTTCTCCAGCGTTGAGAACGACTTTTTCAGATGTTCCTTGGCGACAAATTGCAGGTTTTCGAGATATTCTCATTCATAATTATGCTGGTGTCGATTTGAATGAGGTTTGGAATGCTGTAGAACGAGATATCCCTTATCTGAAAAATAGAATTGGGCAAATTTTACGAGAAATAGAAGAGTAGGGATGAGTTGTAGGTTGGGTTACACAAAGCAAAATCCAACAATACCTTTCGGAATAGTTGGGTTTCATTTTTTAACCCGCCCTACATTACTATATTACTGGACTGAATTCCTTGAGTCTAGTTTTCTTATCAGAAGAAATCCATTTTTTGATTGCATCCTTGTCATGAATAGAAAGAGTCAACAAGTTACATATTTCACCGATACTTCTAATCATAGTTAAGGATTCATCATAAAATCCTAACGTAACTAATGTATATGCAGCACAAGAAAGATTATACATTCTGGCAGTTAAACGCTCGAGTAAATGACCCCCACCATAACATTTTCGATGACATGTTGCGGCTTGATAAAATGCGGATAAAGATGTTCCGATAATTTGCAAGTCTCGCTGTTCAATACTGAGGTATGCCGACTGACTAGCAGCGAATGCAGCTCGAGAAGAAATCCATTCTAGATGTTCTAAGCCTGTAGGTACTTCAGCTTTTTCCATATCTCAGTTTCAGCCTTACTCTATATGTACTTCGAGTATATTACAATTTTGACTCAATTTGGCCGAACGGGAAATCTAGTCAAAATCCAGAATTTTTCAATAAATGCCTGCATCACGATCGCATTTCTTCATTGCCCCCGAAAACGCTTTCATCCCTCGAGTTGCGCTCAATTCCCGATTACCGATTACAATCTAGAGTAAATTTGGGTTTGCTAAAGAGGCCGGACAGATGCGAAAGCAATATTTTAGATGGGGCGTATTGAGTGTCGCGTTACTGGGATGGGGCGCGATCGCCACCGAAGCAATGGCGCAAAAACATCCCCAACCCCCTCAAACCAAACAAGTCCTCGACGGACTGTACACCGAAAATTTAGATGCCGCGATCGCTTTCCAAAAAGGAACGATTGCCTATCAACGGGGCGTTTTCCCAGAAGCGGAGACCTCTTTTCGGCAGGCATTGCGCTTCGATCCTCTGATGCCGATGGGTTACTATATGCTTGCCAATAGCCTCATGCAGCAAGGCGACGTAGCTTCAGCAATTCAAGAATATCGTCAAGCCGTGGGCTTAAATCCCACCTTTGCGGAAGGATATTACAATCTCGGTATTGCTTACTATCGTCAGGGAGCCTTGGTGGATGCTGCCACCAGTTTTCGCCAGGCAACCCTCCTCGAACCCAAATTTGCTCCCGGATATTACAATCTCGCCCTTGCGTTAGATTCCTTGGGAGAAGACGAAGAAGCGGCTTTAGCCTATCGCCAAACCTTGCTCCTCAATCCTGAAAATCCCCGCGCCGCCTACAATTTGGGCTTAATTCTCGCCCGTCGCGGGGAAACCGACGAAGCCCTTTCCCTCTACGAAGACGCGATCGCCCTCGATCCCGATTTTGGTGATGCTTACTATCAAGCGGGTTTGCTGTATGCCGATCGCGGCGATTTAGTCAAGGCCCAAGAAGCCCTCGGCACGGCGGCGGTTATTGACCCGGACAACGCGCAGGCACAATATCATTTAGGATTGGTTTACGCCAGACAAGAGAACTTTGGCGCGGCAGAAGAGCGCTTTGCCACCGCCGCAGAATTGGATCCCAATAACATCGCCGTCTATCAGCAATTGGGTACTGCCGCCATCGAAACGGGAAATACAGAAACCGCGATCGCCGCCCTCGAACAAGTCGCAACGGTTTCCCCCAACGACGCCACCAACTATTACAATCTCGGCATTGCCTATCAAGATGCCGGAGCCTGCGAAGACGCGATCGCCAACTACCAACAGGCGATCGGCCTCAATCCCATTTTTGCCGATGCCTTCTATAATTCCGGGGTTTGTTACTATCGCCTGCAACGCTACGAAGAGGCGATCGCAACTCTCGAACAAGCCAAAGCACTCTATCGCGGTCAAGGAGATTTAGATAAAGTAGAAGAGGTGGATCTCTATTTGAACGAAACCGTCATTCCCTCGGTTCCCATCCCCGAACCCCTACCAGAAGAACAGTTTGAGGAACTGCCTCCCTTTTCCCCACCTCCCTCTCCCCCTCCCCGACGAGAAGAATTTGAGCAATTGCCTCCTCCCCCACTCTTAGAAGAACCCCAAGAGACTTCCCCCAATCCCAGTCCTCCCCAACAACAAGAACAAGCCCCGACCCCCACTCGCGATCGCTTTGCCAGACCGCGATTTGGGTAATTCAAAATTATCAATTCAAAAAATGTCCGCCACCTCACCATCTCATTAGTTATCAGCAAGCGATGACCCCACAACAACCCACCCCCAACCCAGACCCACCCCCCAACCCCAGACCCACCCCCGACCCCTCCCAAGAAGGGAGAGCAAGAGAGGGAGAGCAAGAGGGGAGCAATCAACAACCAACAACCAACACCTCGACAATGCTCAGTACAGGCAACCAACAAGAAGATTATCCCTTAAGTGCTGTTCCGCCAGAAATACGAAAAACATTTTGGTCTCTGGCTCCAATTTTGGTGGGATTTACTTTATATTCCGGTACTTTATTTACTGGAGGATTGGTCGGACCTGCATTTCGCTTTTTTCCCGATCTTCTCGGCGTTATTTTGCTTGGGAATTTAATCTTAGGAATTTATGCCGCTTCATTGGGATATATTGCTGGCGAAACGGGATTAAATACCGTCCTCATGGCACGATTTAGTTTTGGCAATATTGGCTCTCGCTGGGTGGATTTTATTCTCGGATTTACTCAGATCGGTTGGTATGCTTGGGGCTCGGGATTAATTGCCGATTTGCTCAATCAGGCGATCGGATTTCCTCCATCTTGGAACTGGTTGCTAATTGTTATTGTGACATACGGATTCTGCATTACGGCTTATTTGGGCTACAGTGCTTTGGATTGGTTGAGTCGCTTTGCCGTTCCCGCGATCGCGATTTTAATGTTGTGGAGTTTGGCAATCTCTACGGGAGAAGTCGGCGGATTTTCCGGCTTACAAGCGATCGCCCCTCAATCTGAATTACCTTTAACAGCTGCCATTACAATCGTTGTCGGGTCGTTTATTTCTGGCGGGACTCAAGCGACAAATTGGAGTCGCTTTGCACGTTCTGGAAAATTAGCCGCGATCGCCACTTTGTTCGCTTTTTTCTTAGGAAATGGCTTTTTGGTTTTTAGCGGTGCTTATAGTTCCCTCGCTTACGGCGATGCCGATATTGTTAAAGTAATGGTGCAGCAAGGATTATTAGTTTGGGGTGTCATTCTTTTCCTGCTCAATATGTGGACGACCCAAGATAATACCATTTATGCTTTTTCCGTTGCCGGATCTCATGCGTTTCGCACGGAAAAGCGTCATTTACTCGTTTTAGGAGGCGCAACGGTAGCATTAGCCCTGACCTTTGGCGGAATTTATGAGAGCCAAAAATTTGTTGGATTTCTCATTTTATTGGGAACATTTATTCCTCCCATTGGCGGGATTATTATGGCGGATTATTGGCTTTGTCGCCGAGGGAATTTCCCCGATTTAGATGAAAAACAACCGATGTTTAATTGGCTGGGAATTATTGCTTATCTCGTCGCTTCTGCGATCGCCTATTATACTCCCGGAATTAAACCCATTAATGGTATTATCGCAGCGGTCATTTTGTATTTTCTTTTGCATAAAATCATGACCAAGCAAGAGTAAAAATTCAAAAATAACCAACGTGGAGGAAAGAGAAACCCCATGAAAAAAACAGGATATCAAAATACAAATCTCCCCAACTTTGGCAGTTGGTTCAATTGGGGACTTCACGTTAAGTATCTTAGCAATTTGGGGAGAGTATATCGCTGAAGTCGAGCCAAAACCCGCAGTCGGAACGTGGAAACGCATTTACGGTTTGATTTCTCCCGATATGATGGTGGAATTGGAAATAATTTTGGCTCGCTAGAACGATTTATTGAATAATTATCTTTGCCAATGTCCGATACAGAACCGAAAAAGTCACCCCCTCTCGAGATTTCCTGCTCTCGCCAAATGATTCCTTGGTTATACGAGCAACATATCAGTCTGGCGTTTACAACCTATCAAACCAATCGACTTTTTTTTATCGGGTTAAAACCCAATGGCGTACTGTCGATTTTCGAGCGACTTTTCGATCGCCCGATGGGACTCTACACCACCCGAGATCGCCTCTATATGGGCTGTCGCTTTCAACTCTGGCAGTTAGAGAATGCCCTCCGGGATGGGGAAACTCACAAAGATTACGATGCGGTTTATATTCCCCGCCTCGCCCACACCACTGGAGAATTGGACATTCACGATCTTGCCGTCACCGATACGAAAAAAATCGTTTTTGCCAATACCTCCTATAGTTGTTTGGCAACGGTGAGCGATCGCTACAGTTTTGCTCCCGTTTGGCAACCGGAGTTTATCGGCAAACTCGCCCCCGAGGATCGCTGTCATCTCAATGGTTTGGCAATGGTGAAAGGAAAACCCGTTTATGTGAGTGCCATCAGTCGTTCCGATGTCGCGGCAGGATGGCGAAATCAACGCGAGAATGGGGGATGTATTATTAATATTCAGAATAATCGCATGGTGATCGACTCCCTCTCCATGCCTCACTCTCCTCGCTGGTATCGCGATCGCCTCTGGGTGTTGAACTCGGGGACGGGGGAGTTTGGTTGCGTGGATCGCAAAGCGGGGATATTTCAAGCGATCTCCTTTTGTCCGGGATATTTGCGCGGGTTGGCGTTTTGGGAAAAATGGGCGATCGTCGGTCTTTCCAAACCGAGAGGCGATCGCATGTTTACGGGGTTAGCCCTCGACGATCGCCTAGCCGCGAAAAATGCCGCCCCGGGTTGCGGTTTAATGGTGATTAATTTAGAAACGGGCAATATCGACCACTGGATGCAAATTGAGGGCATCGTCACAGAATTATATGACATCCAAATCATTCCAAGAGTTCGCCGCCCCATGGCATTAGGGTTTATGACTGAAGAAATTTGTCAGTGGATCACGATCGCCCCCACGACAAAAACTCGCGAGAAAACCCAAAAGACAAAATCCGCGATCGAAAAAGCACCCCCACAAGGAAAAGTGTTTCCCTTCACGACTTAAACCGCTAAAAATAAGCAAAATTGGCAATCGCCTAGCGTTGTAACCAATTAAACAAAGTATCAGGGGTCAATTCTAATTCAATGCCTTCTAAGACAGGCAAAATTGAAGTTCCTGCAAACTCATCCGGTAAGCGATCGGGACGAAAAACCAAGACGATTTTTTCTGCCGGATCGATTAACCACCCTAATTGACATCCATGTCGCAAAGCATGCAAGATATTCCGAGTGACTTTCGTTTCACCTTGATTTGGAGATAGAATTTCGATCGCCCAATTCGGTGCAAATTCAATGCCCGTACTCGGTATTTCCCCACCTTCATTAATGGGAATTCGTGCTGTTTTGACGATCGCAATATCCGGGATTAGCGATCGCTCTCCAAACGTACACCGCAATTCCGGTAGTGCTTCGTAAATACTCCCCAAACTATTAATTACACTCGCCAAACGAAACTGCAAGCGACTGTGTTGAACTCCGGGCATGGGTTTTTGTACTGCCTCCCCATTAATAAACTCCCACGCGGGGGATTCTTCAATATAGGGAAGGTGCAAAAATTTCTCTAACAAGAGCGGCTGAGAAACTGCGATCGTCATACTTATTCCCTCTTTGTTATTTTAAGATTACCATTTTTGAATTCGGATCGCTCTGCCTAAAGTCAGAGGTTAAAATTTTGAATTGATAATTTTGAATTTTGAATTGATTTTACTTTCGTTCTCTTCTTCGCTTAAAAATGCGAGAACTTCATCGCACCACTCAATCCAATTTTGTTCGTAACGAATCCCTCGCCGCAAAGTTAAATAACGAAATTCTCCTTGGTTAAAATTTTGAATTGATAATTTTGAATTTTGAATTGATTTTACTTTCGTTCTCTTTTTCGCTTAAAAATGCGAGAACTTCATCGCACCACTCAATCCAATTTTGTTCGTAACGAATCCCTCGCCGCAAAGTTAAATAACGAAATTCTCCTTGCAAGCAAATCGGCCTTTCGCTGGAGTCTTCTGTTTGGGGGAGAGTAAGGAAAAGCTGCTCTTTTTCTAGATAGTGCTTGAGTTTTTGTTCGTGGAGTTGACGGCGAGAAAGGACTTCTTGACGCAGCATTTCTATAGGAACGTGGGATCCGGCTAAAACTTTAACTAATAAATCTTCGCGAATGGGAGTGGGTTCGCTGGGTTCGGCAAACCAGTGCAAGAGTTCGGCTTTTCCTTCTGGGGTGATGTGATAAATCTTTTTATCGGGTTTGCCGTCTTGGGGAATAATTTCGGGATGTGCCAAACCCTGTTTTTCCATTTTGCCCAATTCGCGATAAATCTGTTGTTGGCTGGCTTTCCAAAAGCAACTCACCCCCTCTTCAAAGCGCTTGCCGATATCGTATCCGCTACAAGGAGAGTTAGCTAGAACCGCTAAAATCGTATGAGAAAGTGCCATCCGTCATTTTGTCAATATCCAATAAGTTGAGTATACCCGAAAACGAGCATATACAACAAGTTGAATAACGAGACGCGATCGCCCTGGGATTGACTGCGACTTTACTCGAGCGGGCTAGCTCTTTTAGATTTTGCAATCATTCGCAGCGATCGGGCAAGTTTAGAACAGTGCTTCACTTTCTCAAAAATTCACTTTAATAATGAAAACGACGATCGATATGCAGCAAGCATTGAAAGCGTACAAAAAGTTTTCCAAAAAATGATTTTTACGTTATGTAAAACTTCGTAGCGGCTCATCAAGATTAAAAGGAAAATGGGGCTGTTAATTACTGGAGAATGCTTATAACGCACCAGAATCCCTCGATTTCGAATATGAGTCCCAATCCGGAAAAAGCACCATCAACAGTAGGACGTAGAAACTTTCTCGCTCTTGGGATGGGAGCGATCGCGGGACTGGCTTGGCCTCAGAAAGCCACAGGGGCGAGGAATCAGGCACAGTTTGGAACATTAGAGACTTGGACCGGCTCGGAATTTCCTCAACCGCCCGTTGCGAACTTAGGAACTTCGACTCAACCCACTTTAATTTATGTCGATCCCATATTGGGTTCTACTGCTAACCCAGCAACACAAAATATTACCGTCAGACGTTACTATTTACAGTTCCTTAGTCAAATCTTAATTTTTTCGAGTAAAAATATAAGAAAATTGAGCTTTGGATTTATATTCGTTTGCCATTTTTAACAACGCGATCGCGGCGATCGCCAACCCAATTTTTTCTCGTCAAAAGAGATAGAACTTAAATCAATCGGAGTTTTTAAAATGTCTACCAATCTTGCAGCAGGGGATCTGGCTATTATTGGCGTGAATGCCGATAATCCCGATGCGTTTTCCTTTGTTTTGTTAACCGATATTTCCATCGGTACAGAAATTTTCTTTACCGATAATGGTGTTTTTAGTAACGGTTCGTTCCGCGATACGGAAGGCGTTCTTAAATATACGGCATCTGCGGATCTTTCTGCGGGAACGGTGATTGAATTCACTGGAGTTGGCGGAAACTTTACGGCAGAATCCGGCTCTTTTTCACTCTCGGCCAGTGGAGATCAAGTCATTGCTTTTCAAGGGACGATCGCCAATCCGAATTTTATCTATGCGTTGCAAACCAACAGCACCCAATTCCAAAGCAATGCAACCGCTTCAACTAACTCCGCCTTGCCGACGGGATTGGTTGAAGGAGTGAGTGCCGTTGCCGTCGGTGCAGGTAGCGGTGCGGGATCCGAATTCGATAACTCCACTTATAACGAGTCCGTCACCAGTGGAACTCAAGCCGAATTATTAGCAGCGATCGCTAATGCTGCCAACTGGAATGGCAATAATTCTCGCATTACCAATCTGGCTGATGGACCTTTCACGGTAACGGATGCAGGTGGTGGAAACGGCGGCGGTAATGGTGGCATCACTTTAATTAGCGCCATTCAAGGAAGCGGCGACTCCAGCCCCCTCATCGGTCAAACCGTCACCATTGAAGGGATTGTCGTGGGAGATTACCAAGATGGCACGGGAACAAATGGCGATCTCAATGGTTTCTTCGTCCAAGAACAAGATGCCGATGCCGATACCGATGCGACGACTTCCGAAGGGATTTTCATTTTTGATGGCAGTTCTCCCGCCGTGGATGTCAACAATGGCGATGTCGTCCAAGTTACGGGGACAGTGACAGAATTTAACGGTCTGACGGAACTCACGAATGTTACCGTTTCAGTTACGGGAACCGATAGCTTGCCGACTGCCGCAACGGTTAACTTTCCGGTTGCTTCCGTCGGCGATCTCGAATCCTTCGAGGGAATGTTGGTGACGATTCCAGACGAACTTTTCGTCACAGAGTATTTCAATTTGGATCGATTCGGCGAAGTGGTGTTATCTGCTAACGATCCCGCCACCAACGCCCCCGGAACCGACGGACGCTTAGACCAATATACTCAGTTCAACTCCCCAAGCGTTCCGGGATTTACCGCTTACCAAGAGGCGATCGCCAAACGGCGCATCATTCTCGATGACGGTCAAACCGTGCAAAATCCCAGCACGATTATCCACGGTCGCGGCGGCAATCCCCTCACTGCGACAAACACCCTGCGGGGGGGCGATACCGTTACCAATCTTACGGGGGTTTTGAGTTATAGCTTTGGCGATTATCGCATTCAACCCACCTCCGGGGTTAATTTCCAAGCCACCAATCCCCGTCCGGCAACCCCCGAAGATGTGGGCGGTCGCCTGAAAGTTGCCAGTTTCAACGTCCTCAACTTCTTTACAACCCTTGACGTTTTCAGCAATCCCGGAAGCGGACCGAATAACCTCTCGCCTCGGGGTGCGGACAGTCTGGCGGAATTCAATCGCCAACTCGACAAACTCGTCACCACCCTCGAAACCATGGATGCCGATATCGTTGGGTCGATCGAAATCGAAAACGAATTCGGCGGCGACCAAAACGGCGATGGTCAATACGCGATCGATACTTTAGTGACTGCCCTCAATAACCGCGTCGGGGCTGGGACGTATGCTTTCGTGGATCCCGGTCGCAATTTTGTCGATACGGGGGATGCGATTTCTGTCGGCGCGATCTACAAAACCAGTACGGTACAATTGGCTGCGGGAACTAACGTCGCCATCTTAGACGATGCGGCCTTAGCCGGTCTCGGTCTCGGCTTCAGCAACCCGGTTTTCGACGGTACGAGTACCAACCGTGCTTCTCTGGCTGCCACGTTTGAAGAAATCGCCACGGGGGAAAAATTAACGGTTGCCGTCAATCACTTTAAATCCAAAGGTAGCGTCAATTCTGCCCCCGGAAATACCGACATTGGAGACGGTGCGGGAAATAACAACACCCTGCGCTTGCAAGCCTCACAAGCCCTCGATGCTTGGTTGCAGAGCGATCCAACCGGTAGCGGCGACTCTGACTTTTTGATTGTCGGCGACCTCAACGCCTACGCGAAGGAAGACCCCATCACTTATTTGGAAGGTCAGGGTTACACCAATGTCGTTGCCAATCCCGAATCCGCTTACTCCTTCGTCTTTGACGGGCAATTCGGCACCCTCGACTACGGTCTTGCCAACCAATCCTTAATTGCCCAAGTCACCGGAGCCACGGAATGGCATGTCAACGCAGACGAACCCGATGCGCTGGACTATAACCTCGACTTCGGACGCGATCCGAGTCTCTTTGACGGCTCTACCGCCTTCCGCAACTCCGACCACGATCCCCTCATCATCGGTCTGGATTTGGGCAGTCCTACCTTTACTCTCGAACTTCTCCACGCGGCGGATCAAGAGGCGGGGATTCCTGCTTTAGATGACGCGCCTCGCTTCTCTGCCATCCTCAATGCCCTGAAAGCGCAAGATCTGGGCAACGATGGCATCGAGGATAACACCCTCGTTCTCTCCTCTGGGGATGCGATTTTACCGGGTCTGTTCTTCTCCGCGTCCGAAGATACCCTCGGGGCGGCGGGTCGCGCTGATATTTTGATTCAGAATGAGTTAGGCTTCGATGCGATCGCCTTGGGCAATCACGAATTCGATCTCGGCACCGAAGTTCTCGCCGGATTGATTGCCGCGACACCCGACGATCCCGCGACACCCGAAGACGAATCTTACTCGGGGGCGCTCTTTCCTTACTTGAGTGCAAATTTGGATTTCTCCACCGATACCAACCTTGCGGGTTTAGTCGTGGCAGATGGTCAAGCCCCCCAACCCAATAGCATTGCTGCCAGTACCGTCATTGATGTTAACGGCGAAAAAATCGGCATTGTCGGCGCCACCACTCCCACGATTAGTTCTATCTCCAGTCCGGGAGGCATTACCATCGAACCGGGAGATTTTGACAGCGCGCCCGCTGCCGCCCAGTTGGATGCTTTGGCCGCAGCCATTCAAACCGATGTCGACGCGCTTTTGGCCGCTAACCCCGACATTAACAAAGTCATCTTGCTCTCTCACATGCAGCAAATCGCGATCGAGCAAGAATTGGCCCGACGGTTAGAAAACGTCGATATCATCATCGCAGGAGGATCTAATACGGGATTGTTTGACGAAAACGATCGCCTCCGCGTCGGAGACACGGCTCAAGGCACTTATCCCATTATCGAAACCAGTGCCGATGGCAATCCCGTTGCGATTGTCAATACCGATGGGAACTATAAATACGTCGGCCGCCTTGTTATCGACTTTGACGAAAATGGGGTCATCATTCCCGAAAGTTACGATTCTGCGGTAAGCGGTGCTTATGCCACCGACGAGCAAGGCGTTGCGGATCTCAATGCTCAAGGGTTGGCAGATCCGGAAATTCAGCAAATTGTAGACGATTTGCGGGCGGTTATTGAAGCCAAAGAAAGCAACGTTTTCGGAGTCAGCGAAGTGTACTTAGATGGCACCCGCGGCAGCGTGCGAACCCAAGAAACCAACTTGGGCAACCTCACCGCCGATGCCAACCTCGCGATCGCCCGAGAAATTACCGGAGACGATACCATCCTCGTTTCCCTCAAAAATGGTGGCGGCATCCGAGACGATATCGGTCGCGTCATTGTCCCGGCAGGCGGGACGGAAGAACCGGAAGAACTGCCCAATGAAGGCATTCCGGGGGTCAAACCCGAAGGGGGCATCTCCGAAACCGATATCGCCAATACCCTGCGCTTTAACAATGGGTTAACGGTCATGGATATCACCCGCGAGGGGTTGGTTGCCGCTCTCGAACACGGTATCGGTGCCAGTAGCTTAGATGACTCCAATACTCAGGGACGCTTCCCACAAATTAGCGGCGTCGAATTCAGTTTCGACCTGACCTTACCGGCAGGCGATCGCATTCAGTCGGCAGCGATTAAAGATGCCGAGGGCAATCTTTTAGATGTTTTGGTTCAAGACGGCGAATTCGTTGGCCGTACTACCGATACCGTTCGTATCGTCACCCTCGGTTTCTTGGCCGGCGGCGGCGACGGCTATCCCTTCCAAGAGTTCGGCAGCAATTTCCAAGACTTGGCTCAACCCGATGAGGCTCCGCGCACGGGAGAGGCAACCTTTGCGCCAGATGGCTCCGAACAAGACGCACTGGCAGAGTATCTCTTTGATAATTTCCTCACCACGCCTTTTAACAAAGCCGATACGGAGCGCGATCTCGATACCCGCCTGCAAAACTTGGCATTCCGCGAAGATACGGTTCTCCCCGATAATTTGGGCGAGACGATCGTTGGCGGTAACGGACGCGATTTCCTAGTTGGCAGCGATCGCAACGATACCCTCATCGGTCAAAACGGTCGGGATTTCCTCCGCGGCAAAGATGGGGACGATCGCCTCGAAGGCGGAAAGGGTAAAGATTTCCTTTTCGGTGGCAATGGTCGCGATACTCTCATCGGCGGTGCCGGCAAGGATACAATCCTGGGCGGTCAAGGCGAAGATACGGCGGTTTACGAGGGGGTTCTCTCGGATTACCGTTTATCGGGAGTCTCCGATCGCTTCACCATTCGCGGCGGAGGACTGGGCAAGGATACCCTCATTAATGTTGAGTTCCTGAACTTTACGGGCAATAATACAACATTTGCCACTGTCGATCTGTTCTTAGCTTAATCGATTGACGGCACGCGATCGCGTGCCCCATTCCCCTAGTTTTTATTGATAACGCTAATGCCGATAATCACCATTATCGGCATTAGCTTATTACTCTTGCTGGTCAATCGAAGATAGAGATTAATCGGTACGGCGATCGCACTTTACCCGCGTTCAAAAGTCAAAGCGCCATTTTGACAATCCGCGATCGCCGTATCTCCTTCTCCGAAGGCATTTTCTAAAATCTTCGTTGCCATTGGGTTTTCTAACTCCCGTTGAATGGCGCGTTTTAAGGGCCGCGCCCCATAGATGGGATCGTAACCGACTTCGACTAAATAATCTCGCGCTGCATCAGTTAACTTCAAGGTGATTTTTTGTTCTGCCATTAATGCTTGCAAGCGTTGCAATTGAATATCGACAATTTGCCGCAATTCTTCCCGTTTCAACGGGGTAAACACGATCTTGTCATCGATGCGGTTGAGAAATTCCGGGCGAAAGTGATTGCTTAAGGCTTCTAAAACCAATGCTTTCACCGACAGGGTTTTAGGCTCTTCTTTTAACCCTTCTAAGGCCTCGCGAATGCCTGTGGCGATCGCATCTTTAATATCTTCCTCGGTCGATTCCTCGGCATTTTCCGCTTGAGAAACTGCCTGTTTTAACCAAGCAATTTCCGTGGTTTGGAAGGTTTCCCGAATCAATCCTCGAAAATCCGATAGGGATAAATCCGGCGATCGCTCTTTAATGAAATTTTCCCATAAGTCTTCGATCCAATCCGTTTGTTGTTCCGATAAAGTCATGGCCAAGCGATCGCGAATGCGCTGTTTCAATCGCTCTTCAATACTTTGCGGTTGTTGCGGTTTGGCTTTCCCCTTCAATTCCTCGAGGAGGTAATTGCTGCCGATATTGCTGGTCATGACAATAATCGTATTGCGAAAGTCCACCAAACGCCCCTGAGAGTCCGTCACGCGCCCGTCATCCAAAATTTGCAGCAAAATATTAAAAATATCCCGATGGGCCTTTTCTACCTCATCCAATAAAACTACGGAATAAGGACGGCGGCGCACGGCTTCGGTGAGTTGTCCTCCTTCCTCATAGCCGATATAACCCGGAGGGGCTCCCACCAAGCGAGAAACCGCGTGTTTTTCCATATATTCCGACATATCGAGGCGCACCATCGCCTCCTCGCTATCAAACAGGAATTGGGCCAGCGCCCGTGCCAGTTCTGTTTTCCCTACTCCCGTCGGTCCGAGAAACATAAACGAGCCGATGGGACGATTTAACTCTTTCAATCCCGCCCGCGCCCGGCGAATGGAGGCGGAAACCACGGCGACGGCTTCATCTTGTCCGATGACTCGTTGGTGTAAATGGTCCTCCAATTGCAGTAATTTTTGCCGTTCCGACTCCAAAAGGCGATTGACGGGGATTCCCGTCCATTGCGCCACTACTGCCGCGATGTCGGCTTCCGTAACTTCTTCTCGCAAAAGGGATAACCCTTGGGACTGTCGGGCGAGAAATGCCGCCTCTTTTTCCTCGCGATCGCTCTGCAACTGCTGGCGTTCGTATTGCAGTTCCGAGGCCTGTTGATGTTCGAGGTCTCGCTTGGCGCGATCGATCTGTACCCTTAATTTTTCTTCTTGCTCTTTGAGGGAATTAATCGTTTCTAAGATTTGTTTTTCTGCCATCCATTGAGAATCTAACTTCTCTTTTTTCTCCTCGAGGATCTCGATTTCTTGCAGGATGCGGTCGCGGGGGGCAACATCTTCGCTTTCTGCGGCAAAAGAGAGTTTTTCAGTTTGCAACTGTAGCAAGCGACGCTCGATCGCCTCGAGTTCGAGAGGTTTGGACGTGATTTCCATTTTCAATCGCGCTGCCGCTTCGTCTACGAGGTCGATCGCCTTATCGGGAAGAAAACGATCGCTGATATAGCGATCGGACAGTTTGGCCGCCGCAATCAGGGCAGAATCGGTAATTTTTACCCCGTGGTGAACCTCGTAACGCTCTTTTAAACCCCGTAAAATGGAAATCGTATCTTCTACCCCCGGTTGACCGACGTAAACTTGTTGGAAGCGCCGTTCGAGGGCGGGGTCTTTTTCGATATGGTTGCGATACTCGTCGAGGGAAGTCGCACCGATGCAACGCAGTTCTCCTCGTGCCAGCATGGGTTTGAGTAAATTTCCCGCATCCATCGTCCCGCGTTGGGAACTAGCCCCGACAACCGTATGCAACTCGTCGATAAACAGGATCGTTTGCCCGTCGGAATCGGTAATTTCTTGCAGGATGGATCGCAAGCGTTTTTCAAATTCTCCCCGATATTTAGTCCCGGCGATCAAACTTCCCATATCGAGGGAAAATAACTGGCGGTTTTGCAAAGATTCCGGCACGTCTCCATTGGCGATGCGCTGGGCGAGTCCTTCGGCGATCGCGGTTTTTCCCACTCCCGGTTCCCCAATAATGACGGGGTTATTTTTAGAACGACGGGAAAGAATTTGGATTAAGCTGCGGATTTCTTCATCCCGTCCGATAACCGGATCCAATTTTCCGACCCGCGCGTACTCGGTCAAATCGATGCCATATTCATTCAACGCGACAGTCTCTTCCCCATCCTCTTCCGAGTCGGATTTATCGGGTTTTTGGGTTTTCCGAACTTCTTTAATCGTCACTTCGATATCTTGGGGATCGAGATTAAAACTGCGAAAGATTTTGCGCCCGATGCGAACGTCTTCGGCAAAACCGAGGAGTAAATGTTCCTCGGAAATATATTTATCGTCCCAACTGCTGCGAATGGTTTCCGCGCGATCGAGCATCACATCCAAAGTCTGCCCCAAATAGAGCTGTGTCGTGTGGGGATAGCGGGGCTGTCGCTTGACGAACGCTTCCAACTGCTGGCGAAATTGGGGCATATCGATCGCTGCTTTGTCGAGAATGCTCCGAACTAACCCCTCTGGGCGATCGAGTAAGGCAAGGATGACGTGCTCTACTTCCAATTGTTGATTGCCGTAACGACGAGCAACATCTTGGGATTTTACGATTGCATCCCATGCGCGATCGGTAAACTTATTCGGGTCGGTTGGCTGCATTGGCTCTTCAAGTCTCGATTCTCGACGGTTAACGATCCATTATCCATTACCGCTTGCCCATTGGGAGATGAAGAGGTTTATATTTGCCGAAAAAATGGGTTTAAAGCCCTGCCCTTTAGCGGAGCGGAGGGCGGCAGAAGAAGTTAAAAAAGAACTCGGGCTTGAAATATAGCGTCGCGATCGCCTTGCCAAGAAAATTCAACAAAATAAATGCTTTTTTACTACAATAAACCTCGATAGTGAATAAAAACCAAAACCACAGCCCAAGAACCCAAAGCCACTTTAATTGCAACGAGGATATTGAGTAAGGGAATGGCACCGCCGCTAAACAGAGTTCCCAATTCTCCGCGAGGTAATTCTACACCGACTAGAGTGAGAACAGCAAGAAGAATAAAAGCCAGTACCGAGAGTTTCTCCCAAGTCGCAATGCGCCAGCGATGGTAAATATGCTGCATCCACTCGGGGGAGGATGTAATAGCCACCAAACCGATCGCCGTACCGCCAGCTACCCCCGCCGCAAAACCGCCCCCCGGACTTAAATGTCCGCGAATGGCCAGTTCGATCCCCACTAACGCCGTAATTGTCGCCCCCAAACGGGCCAGTACGATGGAAGGGCGATCGTTGAACTGATGAATGTGAGTTTGGGGCTTTTCATCGGCCAGCAAAAATTTGGCCCCCCCGATCGCCACGGTAAAAACCACCACCTCAAAAATCGTGTCGTAGAGGCGATTGCGTAAAATAACCCCCGCGATGGCGCTGGGTACGCCGCTATCTCCTACCACTGCCTCAACGATGGAAAAATCTAAATCGGGTGCTGCATTGGGAAGGATCAGCATTTTAATGTAGAAGGCAATTCCCGCCGCAATGTAAAGCCATTTCATTTTTTAACCTCTTGTTCTTTTGAGTTCAAATTGCACAGATAAGTAATATTCGTGGATGGATATTTAAGTTCGGATTGCATCATGTCATAGAGGCGTTGCAGTCGAATAATCAGGCGATAGACGGGTTTGCCATCTTGGGTTTTCTCGGCAATACAAGTGGCGTGAATTTCTTTATCGTGCAAGGCAGTATGCAAGTCTTCCTCTTCTCCATAAGAGATCAATTCGAGACGCATCTGGCGCTTGTTAACGATGCCGCGCAATTCTTCTAACAACCCTTCGCGAGTTTCGTTGTCTTCCTCTCCAGCAGAGACTCCCAAGCGGACGACCATCGACGATCGCACCGCCACGGCGTAGAGAGTAATCGCCAGCATGGTTCCGACGAGGGCTTCGGTAAGGGCAACATCGGGCGCCCCGAGAACCGCATACAACAACGCTGCGATCGCCCCGAGAATGCCCCGCACGATCAAAGCGTTATAGGGATCGACCTGCAACACTAGCATAATTGCCGTCAGGGGCAACAAGGCAGCGATCGCGTAAATATAAATTTCCCCCTCACTCATTTTCCTTCCCCGCCACTCGAGCAATACGCCAGAACGTAACCCAGCATCGTGTTCCAAAGTGCCAAACAAAGCAACGCTAAAACCAGCAACGGCCATTCTTTGGGAATTCTCAACAGCAAACCCACGAGAATGCTCATCGAACCCAATGTATCCGATACGGAAAGGCTGTGGAGTTTAAAGAGCACCGAGCGCGGGCCGATGAGGGGAATGGTTCCCCAAAACCAGAAGACAATGCCGATAACAATAAAAAAATAACTCAAAAAATCAATCATAATCTCGATCGCGTTTCGCTCATTCGTTTAATAATATTTGCCAGTAACATTAAAGCAGCATTACCCACTGTCAGGACGATCGCCCCCACGATACCGATACTCCAATCATCCCGCAAAACCGAGATAAATAAAATTAAAATCGCTGTTTTGGTGGCAATGCTGGCAAAGGCAAGCATTTTTTGCCAGATATTCTCATTCTTCCAAGCATCGTAGATGGGGATGAGGAGAGAAAGAATCATGGCAATTAATAATCCATTCATTTCTTTTTCCTCCGCACGACGCGATGCACTTCATACCATCCTTCTTCGCGATATCTCACCACAATTGTTTTCGGGGTAAAGGTAATCAACAAAATATCCAAAAATACGAGACGATGCGATCGCGCTTTGGCCACTTGTTCCAAAACGATTTCTTCTTCGTTATGAGGGCGAAAAATAAGTTCGAAGGCTTCAATATAAGCAATGGGAAGCGCCCAGAGAAGTTTGCCCGAAACCGAAAGCCACTCTTTTAATCGTTCTGGGTTGGTAGAATTGCGGGGGATAATCAGGGCAATCGCAACGCCAATAGCAATATTCGGCCAGCTGAGATTGGCCGTGAGCAAAAACCAAATTGTCAGGCGCAAAATTAAATGTCCAACCACGCAAACCCCATCCAAAATAAAACTATTAAAACCAAGCTCATCCCCCCAATCAAGTGATCGAATTGCTCGGCGACTCGCGGCCATTTGACGTTCAATCGTTTAAAAATCGACCAGTAGGCCAGCCAACCCAGCGCGATCGTGGCCAAGGGTTTGACCGTATTTGCCAAATTATAGGCATTATAGTAGGCAACATTGGCCGCGACCAACCCCAAAAGGAGGATTGTGACCGCTATCCAAAAACCCGGCCGGCTTTTTTTCGTTTCAATGTCTCTTCGATGGGGAATAAAGATAAATTTGGCAAAAGAAATGGCCGTTCCCAATGCCGCAATATTCATGCCAATCACTTGCCAGGGCAGGAGATTTTTCATGGTTAACACCTTAGCGCCAAAACCAGACAAGAGCGGAAAACCGGAAATGGAAAAACTGGCGATCGCCAGGGCAATCCACAATGGGGTAGCAATGGCTTGTTTTTGTAGGTCTTTAAGGTTGCGCGTGGGTAAAGTCCCCACGCATAAAAATAGAGCGGCTTTAACGAGTCCGTGAGTTAGGGCATAAAACCCTCCCACTTCCGGCGCGGCGAGGATAAACCCCAATTGGGACACGGTATGAAAGGCCAGCATTCGCTTGGCATCCTTTTCAAAAACGGCGTAAAACACTCCCAGAAGCGCCGTACAGACCCCAAAGATGCGGACGACGGGGTCGATCTCGGGGACGACGATGGCGCAGCGCAGCAAGGGAAAAATGCCGCTTTTGACCGCAACCCCGGAGAGCATCGCCGAGACGGGGGTATCGGATTCGGCGTGAGTGAGGGGCAACCACAACCCAGAAACAAATACGCCACCTTTGATTAAAAGCCCGATAAAAATGAGAGCCAGAGCTTCCGGCGGCGCGGCTCGCAGGCCCGCAAAGGCAAAAGAGTGATTGGCTTGATAGACCAGCACCGCGCCGATGAGGAAAAAGAGCATGGCCACGTTGCTGATGAAGAGATAGCGCAAGGCCACCCAAATGGTGCGATCGCTGCGAGGATAAGCAATGGCAAGGAAGGCCGCAATACTCAGCACTTCTAGGGCAACGTACAAGCTGACAAAATCCGAACAGATAAAGGTCGCATTGACGGTGCCGTAGAGAATGACGATCTGGGTATAAAAAAAGGCATTTTTATCGGTATCCCAACAATAAATAACAACTGCCGTCGTCACGAGGGCATTGGTTAGGATAAAAAAGCCGCTTGCCGTATCGGCCTCTAAGGTTACGCCAAAATTATCGAGGAGAGTGAGGGTGAAGGGATCGCGGAAACAGAGCCAAAACCCATAACCAACGGATGTTAATGTCGTTAAAAGCGACAAATAACGATCCAGTCGGGGCAGAAGATAAATGAGAAAACCGACAAAAAAGGGTAGGGCAATCCAAGCGATCGTAATTGTATTCATGTATGATTTTGCTTTGGGATCCCCCACATTAACCGCTTATTCAGCGTAAAATTAAACGTCCAACCATGCAAATCCCATCCAAAAGAGGACGATTAAGATTAGGCTCATCAACCCGACTAAGTTGTTGAATTGCTCGATCTCTCGAGGCAATTGCAGGGTCAACCGCCTCAACCCAAACCAATAAACCAGCCAACCCAGGGCGATCGTGGCGAGGGGTTTGACAATATTGGCAATATTATAAGCATCGTAATAGGCAATGTTCGCCGCAATCAATCCCATTAAAAGAAAAGTAATGGCAATCCAAAAACCCCGTCTCCCTTGTTTCCCTTCGCCTTGGTTTTGATGGGGTAAAAAGATAAATTTAGCATAGACGATCGCCGTTCCCAAGGCTGCAACATTCATGCCGATCGCTTGCCAAGGCAGAAGATTTTTCATGGTCAGAACCTTGGCTCCAAAACCCGAGAGTAAGGGAAAACCGGAGATGGAGAAACTCGCGATCGCCAGAGCCAGCCAAAATGGCGTTGTCATTGGCTGTTGTTGCAAGTCTGAAAATTTGCGGCTGGGTAAATTACCGGCAATTAAAAAGAGCGCGCTTTTAACCAAACCGTGCGTGAGAGCATAAAATCCGCCTACTTCTGGTGCAGCCAAGATAAAACCCAGTTGGGAAATGGTGGAAAATGCCAAGGTGCGTTTGGTATCTTTTTCAAAAATGCAATAGAAGACCCCCAAGATGGCGCTCGCCACGCCAAAGAAGCGGATAATCGGATTCACTTCTTCTAACACGACCGCGCAGCGCAGGAGGGGAAAAATGCCACTTTTGACCGCGACCCCGGAAAGCATAGCAGAAACGGGGGTTTCCGATTCGGAGTGGGTCAAGGGCAGCCAACAGCCCGAAATAAAGACTCCCCCTTTAATTAAAAGTCCCAGAAAGATCAGGGCAAGGGCTTCGGGAGGGGCTGCGGGCAATCCGGTAAAGACAAAAGAATGATTGGCTTTGTACACCAGCACCGCACCAATGAGATAGAAGAGCATGGCCACGTTGCTGATAAACAGGTAGCGCAACGCAACCCACATGGTACGATCGCTGCGGGGATAGGCAATGGCAAGGAAAGCAGCGATACTAATGACTTCTAAGGCAACATACAGGCTAATAAAATCCGAACAGATAAAAGCCGAATTAACGCTCCCGTGCAAAATAATAATTTGGCTGTAAAAAAAGGCCGTTTTATCGGTATCCCAGCAGTAAATCACTACAGCCGTCGTGACGATCGCATTAGTCAGGATAAAAAAGATACTGGTGGTATCGACTTCTAAGGTTACGCCGAAATTATCCAGCAAAGTGAGAGAAAGAAAGGTCGTACCGAAATTATCGATTAAATCGACAAAGAGAGACGGCTCTTGATAAAAGATCCAGAAGCAATAGCCAATCGAACCTAAAGTCGCCAAAATTGCCAAATAGCGATCCAGTCGAGGCAAAAGATAAATGAGAAACCCGACAAAAAAAGGTAGGGCAATCCAAGCGATCGTTATCGTATTCATGTATTATCTTGCTCGATTTCGCGAGTGTCTAGGGTGGGATGATCGCGGGAGAGTTTCATCACTCCCACTAACATTAAGGCTTGAATGGAAAGACCGATAACGATCGCGGTTAAGATAGCCCCTTGAGGAACGGGATCGGCATAAGCGACCTCCGCACCGCTATCTGAGAGAATGGGAGTCAAGAAACCATCTCGCGACGCGATCAGGACGTAATAGGCAATCGCTCCCGTACTCATCACGTCCATCGAGACAATTTTCATTAACAGGTTCTTTTTCAGAAAGATGCCGAAAAAGCCGCACAAGATCGTGGCAAAGACAAAGGCTTCTAACACGGAATTAATATTGAGAATAATAATGTTTGCTAGGATACACGATTGGCGATCGCGACGGTAAGACTCGAAAGTAAGATCGTGAATGTCGGGTGATACGATCGCTTATTGAGAATTTTGCGTCGATTGTTGCCGATCCAACCACTGGCGATCGAAAATCGATTGATAAATGCGATTATTGACTCTCAGTTTCCCTTCGCGAGCGATGGCCAAACCCGACAGCAACAATTCTTTTTCGGTTTCGCTATAGGTAGCTGAGGCTTCTCCTTCAAGGATGATTTGTTGATAAATCCCCAGTAATTCTTGACGGCGATCGCTTTTGAGAACGCGATCGCGCACGGTTTTTAAATGTTCCGGGTCGTCTTTAGCTTCCCAATTCTTCAGGATGTTTTCTTCCACCAAATCTGCGATCCATTGCTCTTCGCCGTTCATGGGAATTTCCGTTTTGGCGTTGCGAATCAAGGAACAAACCTTTTGGGTGAGGAAGGGCTGTCCCCCCGTCCAATCGATAATGGCTTTGAGAATGGTTTGGGGATTATTAACGGTTAAGCCGTAGAGGAGGGGTTGCGCTTCGTTGACTTTGAAGCCTTCGAGGTGGATGGGACGACCAATATTAAAGGGGGTTTTCAGAGGATCGGTGATCAGGGTGGAAGGGATGGCGGCTCCAAAGAGGGCAAAGGTCAGGCGATCGTAAATGGGATCGATCGCCCGTTGGTTATAGCAGGAACGAATGAGCGCAAAAAAGTCATTGACGGGGAAATCCAAACTTAAACAGCAGTCGATTTCATCTACAAAGATAACGATTTTGGCGGGTTCGTCGCTGTCTTCTTTTGTAATTTGAGTGAGGATTACTTCTTCGATAAATTGCTTCAAGCGTTGGGGGGCAGGAATGTCGTTCAATTCTTTCCACCAAGGGGTAAGTTTGAATTTTCGCAGCAATTTGAATTTTCGCCACATTTCTACAGCAATGCCTTTATACCATTGGTCGGCGGTGGTATTTTCGCCTCCGACTCCCGTGAGGTCGATGGAGATGCAGCGATAACCTTCTTTTCGCAATTCGTTCATGATGCGAACCATGAGGCTGGATTTGCCCATTTGTCGGGCGTTGAAGGTGTAGCAGAACTGACCCTGACGCATGGCTTGGTAGAGGTGGCGATCGGCGGAACGGACGACGTAGGTGGGGGCGTTGATGTTTAAGCTCCCCCCAATTTGATAGTCGAAAGCATCGGCTTGTTCGTCGCTTTTGAGGAGGGCGTTTTCGAGTTTGAGTTCGGCTTGGGTTTTTTCGAGGACTTCGACGGTGTGGGAGAGTTCGGCGGTACGCTCTTTAACTTTTTGTTCTAGGGTGCGATTGTATTCTTCGAGTTGGTCGTAGAGACGGGCGTTTTCGATCGCAATGGCGGCTTGGGCGGATAGGGTTTGCAGGAGTTCCACGGGATCTCTCGTAAAAACATTCGCAGTCGAATTATTTTCGAGGTAGAGGATGCCACTTAATTTACCTTGATTGATGAGGGGAGTACAGAGGACGGATTTGGGTTGGTTGGCAATAATATAAGGGTCGCGGGTATATTTTCCTTCGTTAACAGCATCGTTTAAGACGATAGTTTGTTGGTGGTGAATGACCGAGTTGACGATAGCAGGGGAGAGATGGGAGTCTGGGGAGTCGATGGGGAGCGATTGCAGGATGGAGGTTTGTTGGCTGTTGAGGGTTTGTTGTGCCTCAATGACCCAGTTATTGTCGCGATCGAGGATTAAAATCCCTTTTTGTGCGCCTGCATTTTCAATTGCAATATTTATCAGTTGTTCGAGGAGTCGATCCAGTTGGATTTCTCCGGCGAGAGCTTGAGAGGCCTTAATGACAGTGCCTAAATCGAGGGTTGCGGAAGTTTCTGTTGACGTGCTGGTGAAGGTTTGCACCGTCATCTCGGTTAGCGTTTCGCCTTGGGGCCGATCGAGAATGGGAGCGAGGAGTTCTGGATAGTTTTGTTCGAGGAGGTCGGTTTTAGCTTTTGCTCCCCATCTGGCGTAGCAGTAGTAGGCGTCTTGCATATAGCCACTCGCAATTCTTTCTTGACCCCGGCTGAGGTAAAATTTAGCGGCGAGTTCGTTGGCAAGGGCTTCTTCGTGAGTATATTCATTTTCTTTCGCTCCGATAATGGCGCGATCGTACAGTTCCATTGCCTCGTAAGGGCGATCCAATACTCGATAATACTCTGCTTGCACTAAGTCAGCCTTATGTTGAAAGTTCATCGGCGCGCGTTTTGCCCACCGTTGTAAGACATCTTGATTGGATTCCACAATTGCCAAATCTCGTGCTTGATGATTGCCTTCAGAATAAATGGAAACAGAGGCTAAAGCATAATAAAACTTGTGTGATGAGACCAGTAGTCCAGCTAATTCTCCATCAACATACTTCGCAGCAAAAGTAGATTCTTTTAGAGATTCCACATGATTTTCTAACAAATATAACAATATCGATTTGGTAACATGAACAGAAAAGAGTAACATAAAATTATTGGATTCTTGGAATTGAGGAAGTTTTTCTACTTCATCAAAACTATCTCCAATCAAACGATCTATTTCTTTAGCTTCTCCTAATATGTTTAATACAAGTTGTCGCCAAATTCCTACAAAATCTATTGCAACTTCAACTTTCAATTTTGTAATCAAATCTTGATAGGGTTTTTGTAGTTCTTTAATTTCTCCAAGATTGTGTCCAAGAAAGAAAAGGTGATTGCAATAATTCTGGGCACAATAACATGCAAATTCAAAATCCCCTGTATCCAACCCAGATTGGAATCCTCTTAATAAAGGGACAAGGCTGAATTTACCATGCTCATTGAAGGGACGGATAAAAACATTAAAAATGAGTTGTAATTTACTCTCATTTTCCTTAGATGGAAAACGATCTAAAAGTCTTAGTGATAACTGCCCGGCTCGATAGCTTTTTTCAATATAAGAGCTTTGTCCAATATATTCTGGTTTGAGAAATAAAATTGCTCCAAAACCATAACCAATACTAGATAGAGATGAGTATCCATCTTCCACAGAAGATTGAATGATAGCCAACGCTACTTTTGGATAAAGATTAGGTTGAATAAAATAAGTAGGACTGAGCAGAGTTGCGAGGAGTTTAACTTCCGCAAACTTGGCCGGATTATTGAGCTTTTTGAAAGTGCTAAGAGATTCAAGGTTAGGAATCTCTAAATTATCAATTTCAAGATTTACAGAATCTAGTAGATCGCGATCCAATAATTTTAAGGTTTCTAGACCAGTATTAATAGCTAATAATAGATCGTTCTGAATAATATGCGATTGAATTTTCATTTGATAGACAGCTATTCGATCTAAGAGATTTTTAGTAAATTTTAGAGTTTCGTTCGCGAGTTTTTCTGATTTCTCAAAATGAGTATTTAGAGATTCTAGTTCGATCGCAAGTAGATGTATATCAAGAGTTAACTGGTATCGATTGTTCCAATTTTCCGGGATAAGACAATCCAAACCACTACAACAGTATTCTAAAGCTGCCTCATAAGCAGCTGAGGTTTTTGCTTTGAGTGCCGCCAATAAATTTAATTCAGCGAACTTCTCTTTTTCTTCTGGCTGTGTTATCGTAGCACGCCCCATATTTAGTTGATTGGCAATATTAAAAATATTCAATTCCAGTTCTTCTTTTGGTGTATTATTCAGAAGCAAATCACCAATGACTCGGTGGGTTTCTTGTTTATCCTCTTCTCGAATCAAAGAATAACTTGCCTGTTGAACGCGATCGTGCAAAAAACGATAGCTGACGATTATAGATTTGTCCTTTGTTTCTTCTATACTGCCTTGGAAGAATTTATACGCTTCGCTAATGGGTAGAATGAGTCCTTCTTGTAAAGCACTCCACAGATTAATAGCAACTTCTTCTTGAGATTTCTCACAAATTGTTGCCAAAGTCTCTAGCTCGAATTGGTTGCCGATACAAGCTGCCAATCGCAGCGCTCTTTGGGTTGCCTCTGGTAATTTTTGCAAGCGTCCTACCATGAATTGCACGACATCATCTGTAAGTGCTACATCGCGGACTTTAATCAGATCGCATTCCCAATAGCCTAAGTTACGATTAAATGTAATAAGTTTGTCTTCATACAGCCCCTGTAAAAATTGAGTTGTAAAGAATGGGTTGCCTCGGGTTTTTTGCGTTACCAATTCCGTTAGAGGTCGAGCCAGTTCTTGTCCGCAACTGAGGGTTTCGGCAACCAACTGATTGATATGATGAAAGGTTAAAGGCTGTAAGGTAATCGTAGAAATAATAGCCTGAGTTTTTTCGAGTTCGGTTAAAGTTAGTAGCAAGGGATGGGTAGGAAAGACCTCGTTATCGCGGTATGCCCCCAAAACTAGTAAATAGCTCGTTTCCGATTCACCTATTAACAAATTCAGTAGATTCAATGAAGCCGAATCTGCCCACTGTAAATCGTCCAAGAAAATGACGAGGGGATGTTCTCGGGTTGCAAACACTCGCAGGAAATTGCCAAATACCAAATTAAAGCGATTTAGGGCTGCATTACCAGAGAGTTCGGGAACGGGTGGCTGTTTGTCCACAATCCTTTCAAGGGAAGGGATCGCATCAATAATAACTTGACCGTTCTCTCCCAATGCTTCAAGAATTTTAGCCTTCCAGACAGCAAGTTCTGTGTCGGATTCTTCCAATAGCTGCTCTATCAAATCTCGAAAGGCTTGGACAAAAGCAGAGAAGGGAATATTGCGATTGAACTGATCGAATTTGCCCTTGATAAAGTAGCCTCGTTGTTTAACGATGGGTTTGTGAACTTCATTCACGACAGCAGTTTTCCCAATTCCTGAAAATCCCGCGACCAAAACCAATTCACTCTTTCCTTTGCATTCCTCCCGATCGCGGGAAAATTCGGCAGATTCGGCAATGGGATTCTTCTCTGGAGAGGCGACGCGAACAAAGGCATCGAGCAAAGTTTGCACTTCTACTTCTCGTCCGTAGAGCTTTTCTGGGATGAGAAAGCGATCGCATACATCCCGCGCACCCAGTTCAAATGAGGTAATTTCTCCGGTTGTTTCTAACTGTTGCAGGCATTCCTCGAGATCGGAGTGCAAACCCAATGCACTCTGATAGCGGTTTTCGGCATTTTTTGCCATCAACTTAAGGACGATCGCCCGTAACATTTCTGGAATCTTCTCGCGATCGCCTGTTTGGAGAAATGTGACCTTTCGAGCAATATGGCAATGGATCAACTCCATTGCATCGTTACTTTCAAAGGGCAACTTTCCCGTCAGCAGCTCAAAAAAAGTTACGCCAAGGGAATAAAAATCCGTTCGATAGTCCAGCCCTCGGTTCATTCGTCCGGTTTGTTCGGGAGAGATATAAGCAAGGGTTCCTTCTAGGAAGCTAGGTTTTGTGAGTTGTTTCTGTTCTTTAGGGAGCAAGCTGGAGATACTAAAATCAATAAGCCCGATTTGCTTCGTATGGGGATGGATGAGAATATTGGCAGGTTTAATATCTTTATGAATGATGCGTTGTTGAATGAGATAGTGAAGGGATTCGGTAATTTGAATGGCAATCTTCAGAAATTCCTTTAAATCGCGAGGAGATTGCTGCCAGTAGTCGGAAAGCGAGATTGCTCCCTCATCGGACATCACGAGGGCATAACCATTACTGCAACGTTCGAGGGCAAGCGGGCAGACGATCGTGGGATGTTCCAGATGACAGGTAATAACGTATTGATTGCGAAATCTGACCAGTTCGTTAAAGCTGGGGTTAGGGTTGCGAAGAACTTTAATAATTACCGATTGGCGTTCGCCCTCATGGACGGCGCGATAGACGCGAGTTCGGCTTCCAGTATAGATGGTATTGGTTTCATGATAGTTCGCTAACTTCATGTTGTTCAATTATCTCTGATGTCAGTTACAGAAGACATGCACCTCAATCGGGAAGGCAGAGGTCTGCGATCGCCAAAAATAGCAGCTTGTGAGGAATATCGAGTTTCTAATTGTAAATTATATGCCCGAATACCCAATCCAGTTAAGATTTAGCGAACGAGTAAAATACTCACGCGACAAAATAATTGACATGGGGTAGAAACCCGATACCCGAACTCTTGTTTTTGGGGTTCAAAATCAAAAACCAAGGCTACAATTTAATTTGTGGATGGATTTATGATTCTATCCCATAGAACCGAGCTGGGTTATCCCACAAAATTTTCCGCACGACTTCTTTTGATAGCTTTTCTTCGAGGGCGATCACTTCCTTAATTAACTCTGGTTTGTGGTCTCCGTGAGGGTAATCGGAACCAAATAGCACATTGTCCGCACCGATATATTGAATCGTCTCGGTCAGATAGGGTTCGGATGGTTCGATTGCAATAAAACACTGGCGGTGAAAATATTCAGATGGTTTCATTTTTACATTCTCCGCTACTTCCCAGTGCAGGCGTTCGTATTCTTCATCCAGTCGCCAGAGCCAATAGGGCAACCAACCACAGCCGGACTCGAGAAAAGCAATTCTCAGTTTGGGGTGACGCTCTAATACGCCTCCTTCAATTAACGCCAATAACCCTAACATCTGCTCCATGGGGTGAGAGGAAGCATGTTGGGCAAAATGGCTTTGAAATCGATCTGCGCCTACAGTGGGCAAGCGAGAATGAGTACCTTCGTGAATGCCGATCGCGATGCCGAGTTCCTCGCATTCTTGCCAAAACGGTTCGTAGGCCGAATCTTTCAACAATCGTCCTTTGACTGGGTTCGGGCGTAAGAACACGGCTTTCCAACCAAAATCGGCAAACCTCCGCAACTCCAAGACCATCTCCTCGGGAGCGTGACAATTCACCACTCCCACTCCTCTAAGAATTTCGGGATCGTAGCTGCAAAAGTCCTTTAACCAATTGTTGTAAGCTCTGACAAAGGCTCCTGCTAAAGGAGCGGGCATTGTATCGATCGCTAAAATCCACAATGTATGACTGGGATAAATCCACGAGATATCAACTCCCATCTTCTTCATGGCTCGGACGTGAGATTCCGAGTCAAAACCCGCCAAGCCAGCTTCGGGATAATTAGCGGCAATCGTGCGCGACCACAGGGCGGCAGCTTCATCGGATACTTGAAACCAAATCTTTTCCCCGGCGACGGTCATGTCCGGCAACAGGGAAAAACGCCGAAATGCAGGTTCTAGATAATGTTGCCACATCTCCATCGGCTCCCATATATGAGAATCCGCATCAATGATTCGATATCCCTCGAACATAGCGATCGCCTCCATTTGACATTGAGTTTACATCCACATGGGAAAAGAATTGAGTTGGCTTTCTCTCAGGGGTTGCTCGAGCCAACCCATTTTCTCGGGAACATCATAAAGCCTTCCCGCTCCCAAGCGTTTCCAAAAGTGACGCATTCCGGGAACGATAACCTTAACGACTTTCAACCCAATATCCGGACGAGTTTGATCCAAAACTAACATTTCCATGCCTTGTTGCTCGATGATGTGCTGGCAGTTCAGGACATCCTCACGTAAATCGTCGCTCCAAATCTCAGGATAATCGGTAGCGACTTTGGGAGAAATCTTCTCATCGGGAACTAAATAAGGATGCCGTTCCCGTGTTACTGTTTTCCACCACTCTAGCGCGAGAGGATCGGCAGAAGGTACGTAGTTGGTGCTTCCATCTGCATTGGCGAACAATACCGAAGGAAGGATCTGATTGAGTTCGCTCAATGCTCTTTGGATGGCGATGGCCGGATCGAAATGAGTCCCATAACCCAACAAGATATCTTCGACTTCGCGATCGCGTCTCTTGCTAATTGCTGCAAAAGTTGGGATATTCAGATCGCTGGTAATATCTAAAACCCAGAGTTCGCGATTGAGGGTTTGGTAATAAGCCTCCATCGCCTGAAAATAAGGCTCGTCAAAACTCTCTAAAGCGATCGCGGGTTTTCGGAGGCAGTTATACCACCATAAGGCTACGCTATCGCGCTCCACTAACTCCATAAAACCTTGCAGGATGGCCTCTTCTAGGGTGTTTCCTGCCGCGCATCCATTGGAGTCCGCCCAACAATCCGGCTTTTTGGTTTTGGGATAGCCGTAATAACAGTAAGCTGTGGGTAAATACTTAAATTCCTCGGCACTCAAAGACCAAACGGGAGTCCAGTCTATTTCTTGTTCTTCGTCAAAAGGTTCTGGAACTTTCTGAAACCAGCCGTCGTGCTTTGCATTCCATTCTTGGCGGTTTTGATATTGCGACTCGCTAAAGTTCATGCAAGCATTGGGATGAATGCCCCGCTCTCCCAATTTTTGATAGCTGGCTTTTTCTCGAATCTCGTCTCCTTGAAAGATACCGGAATATCGCTCAATGGCTTCGCACAAGCCACTCACTTTCGCCTGCATATCGCTCCTGCCTTTCCCCGAACTCCGACCTGCCAAGTTTTGCTGCAAGGCTTGCAGATTGTCAGAGAGGGGGATGCTATGGTGTTTGGCGAGATAAGTGTGTGTCAGATCGTTCGACGCGATCGATACTTTTTCTAATCCTCGAACGACTCCCGTCAGAGGGCTAATGTGATGTTGATATTTTCGGAAAGTTTCTTGGGGTAAAGCACAACGATGTCCCCCTTCTGTTGTAAAAGTTTTCTTGCGCCTTCCGAGAATGAGAGGCTGGGGTTTTGTCTTCCGAAATTCTTCTCGTCCGCATTTCGGACATTGAGGGCGCTTCACGACAATATGTTTTTTTGTTTCCAGAGAAAGGGTATCGTGGGTGACAATAGAACCCTCTAAGCGTTGATTTCCTAGTAAGACCCATTTTAAAACCTCTGTTGCCGCCATCCCTACAGCAGTTTGAGAGGTAGATGTCAAGGAATGAGCGGTGGGATAGAAAGGATAAGTAACATCTTTACGCCTGCGAACGAATTCTTCAACTGGGCTATTCCCCCGCAAGCGTTGTGCCAGACATTCCCAACAGCCCGTTTTACCGGGATGAAATATCGGTCCGAACCAAAGAATCGTTCCGACGGGCTTCACTAACATCCACGGGTGAGATGTTTCTAAGGCTTGTTGATTAAAACGCTCCAGCTCTTCTTGGAGATAGCTATCGGTCAAGACTAAAGTGATATCGGCTTCGTCGGAGATTTGGAAGTGTAGTGACTCTAAGGTAGAAATTAATCCCGAGGCAGTCACCGAGCCAAGGGTTTTTATGGCCACTTCGATCGTTTGCAATCGCTTTTTTGCTGCTTCTAAATCGATATTTAGAGTTTCGCAGAATGCTGTCAATTGACTGCTTTGTTCTGGGCGATTTTCAACAATATAGCCTCTTTTTTCCATCTCCATCAAAGCATAACGAACTGTTGCACTCATCTCGATTGCTGCTTGCAATGAAGTTTGTTCGGGCAGTAAATTCAAGATCGCTTCTTCGATAATTTCTTGCGTAGTACGATTACCGTCAATTAAAGAGGCCAATATTTGATATATTTTCTCTTCACTGAGCAAGAAAGAATCTCTTTCTGAAAAAATCAAGACTCCTTCTTCCTCTATCATTTCTGCTTGATAGCAATTTTTAAATCTTGGCTTCTCGATCATAATAATTTCATTAAATAACAAGAGATTCATCAGTGGATTGATTACAATATGCTGTAATTATCTACTGATGAATCAAAAGAACGGAATCTAACTTGATTAGACGGTACAAGCGGGAATATAAGCAGGAGGATGGATTGTCGCAGGATCGTCATTGTTTGTCCACGTTCTGAGTTGTGAATCCATTACACTCTCCGGTCGCGGGGGATAGGGTAAGGTCAGAGTTGGGATTTGCTCCGATCGCTCTTGAAATGAGCCAGAAGAATTATTCTCATTAATCTCAACATTCACGCTTCCAAAACAATCTAAATCCGCACCATACTTCTTAAAAACAGATTTGATTGTATCGGAGTCTTTTCCTTGCAAGGCTTGTTCGATCTCGACTTCTTCTGGAGTATTAGATAACCACGAGCCTGCAATTAGTTGGGTGACTTTCTTATGGACTCGTTCCATTTTTCCTCGGACTTCCGAGATGTCTACTCCCCGTCCCGATCGCTCGATATAATTCAGCAATGCTTGGAAATCTTCTTCAAATTCTACTCGGGCTGTAGATGCCATGTTTATATTCCTTAATTGATTGGTTAATATTATATCATCCATCAATAGTTCTTAATGAAATGTAACAAAAGAACTATTAATGGATTACTTTTTGTTATAGGCTTCTTAGTATTTGGCAGAAAACAGCCAAAATATCAAGCAAATGAAGGCCAAACCCTCGTAAGATCGATGTAACCTAAGAAAAATTCAAAATTCAGTAGAGGTATCAAAAAGAGCTACAGGGAAGATACGCATAAGGGGGGTCGAGGTCTTGCGGATTTGTATTATTCACCCAATCTATAATTTGTCCATCCGTAACTTCCGCAGGACGGGGCGGATAAGGCAAATACAGTTCCTTTTTCTGTGGATCGATACTGCCATAGAAAGTGTCCCAGTCAGCACTAACTGTTATCTCGTCCAACAAATCGTTGAGATTGACACCAAGATCGGTAAATGCTTGCTTGATTTGAGCCGAATTGTTGGTCAGCAGCGCTGCTCGGAGCTGACTTCCATCTATACTATCCGATATCCACGATTGAGCGAGCAGTTGAGTGATTTTTTTATGTAATTGGTCGAACTCTTCGCTATTTGCTATCGCATTTTTTTGCAGCGCAAAATCGCACGCGGCCTGACACAATTCTTCAACTTTAGGGTGACGTTGAGATGACATTGTTATTTACCTCACTATTAAATTCTCTTGATTTAGTAGAACACAGTGAAATCGATCTGTCAAGATTTAATTGTACTCGTAATCGCGCTGTATTTTATTCCTCTGGCAAACTCAAACGAGTGCGAACTTAAAAAACTTATTTTACGATCTAGATTTTTTGTGATAAATCTTTGTGACCTCCGTTTCCATAACATGGAATCCATCTTGCTGCGTATGAGACACGACCTGCGATCGCCACATCTCGCAATCCCGACAGGCCCGACGATGTTCTAATTGATGGAGAAGAGTATCTCGTCTGAATCGCTGAAAGGCTTCTCCTTGCCATATTTCTTGTAGGTTTTGATATCGGTAATCTCCCATACTTTCCGTTGCGCCATCAAAACCCAAGCGAAATACGGTCTCAATGCAATAATAAACTCTCCCATCCGGCAAAACTGCCATTTCGGTAAACGGAAACGAACAGGGCCATCGCCCTCCCATTTGTAGTAGATAAGAGTGTACCATTCTTTTTGCTCTTTCGTTCGCTCCTTGAATCCGCATATTTGTCTCTTCATATTTAGCGACATTTAAGAAAAAGACACTATCGACTTCAGCCAGCCATTCTCGCTTAAATTGTGCTTCTGCTTCTGGAGGAATATTTGCATTTCTAATAAAAGACGTTCGTATCGAACAGGGAATTTTCAGGCGATCGCGCAGGTGCAGAAAAGTATCGATATTGGCCTTGACGCGCCCAAAATCCGAACCGCGAATTCGCCGATAAGTTTCCGCATCCGTCGCATCCAAACTCACATCGAGACTGGTGAGACCTGCTTCGAGGAGTTCGAGCGATCGCGCTTCATTCAAAAGCTGTCCGTTGGTGGTCAGATGCACCCGAGGGACGCCTTTTTGACGACAGAGACGAACAAAATCCGTAATGTGGGGATGCAATAGCGGTTCTTCTACACTGCCAACAGATACAGAAGTTCCAAAAGCACCGCAATCTCGGGCGAGTCGTACCAGCATCTCCCAAGACATGGCACGATTTCCTTGGAAAAAATCCGTGGTATGGGTGGGTTTGATATCAGGACCGTGATAGGGACACATCACGCATTTGAGATTGCAAGTATTCCCGATAATTGCGCGCACGAATGCAGGTTTGGCGGCTTTTCCGTAATGGTCGGCAAAATAATGTACAATCTCTTCGGGTTCGCGGGAACGAATGAGGGTAAAAGCGGAGGGTAAGTTTTTTGTATCGTGCGATCGCCTTGCCAGTTCTTGGAAAAAAGGTTCTAATTGTGAAGCGAGGGTTTGAGGATAGAGATAGGCAAGAACGGGATAGGGAGATAGTCCCAATTCGGAAGTCACGGGGAGGTGCGGTTGGAAGAGAAGAATTGGCTTGCCCGATCGCGCGGTTTCGAAGAGGAGATCGATACTCTTGGGGTGCAAGGAGATGCCGTGAGGAGGAATTTCCAGCACCATTCCCGCTAGTGCCTCTATTTCTGGGATTGCATGCGGCAGGAGTTTTTGGGAGTCTTTAACGAGCATTTTTGGCAACCCCGGTAATTTTTTTGACGATCTGTTATTAGAGTACGGTAATGGGTGCGTTCCGCGATCGCAAAACGCACCTCAAATATTCTTAAATCTGAGAATTACAGAACTCTCCCAATAATGCCTCAATTAAGAGCAACTTGTAGGAATAAAGGGATTTTCTGCGAAATATTCAGGGGAGTGAGGTGGATTGCCATCAGTTCTTCAGCGTGTACAATTGATGAGTTCCCTCGGCCTCAAGCGTCTCGCCGTGCCCAAAAAATTCCCATTGTGGTTGGTTATCGTTATTCCGACATTGCTGCAAATTTTTGCCGCCGTTGGTTTAACGGGGTTTTTATCGTGGCGGAACGGACGAGTTGCTGTTATCAACTTGGCCACCCAACTCAGCCAGCAGACCAGCGATCGCATCGAAACCCACGTTCGCAATTATTTAGAAACCTCGGAATTGCTCCTCAAAATCAACGAACTCTCCTCCACGCAAGGACGATTAAATCTGAAGGATTTTGCGGAACTCCAGCGCTATTGGTGGGAACAAACGCAATTGAGCGATGCGGGGGCAACCCTGTACTATGGCAGCGAAACAGGAGATTTTTTCCAAATCGAACAGGGAGAACCGCCAACCCTATCCATTCGCACCCCAGACACCGCCCCATTTTGGCATATTTATCGCCTCAACCGCCAAGGAGAACGCCAAGAACGGATACAAGAGAAAGAATACGATCCCCGCATTCGTCCTTGGTATCGCACCGCCAAATCTGCAAAAACCTTAATGTGGTCGCCGATTTACGTGTTCGCAGAACCTCCAGTTTTGGGCATTACCCCTGCCATCCCCATCTACAACAGCGAGGACGAATTACAAGGAGTGATGGCCATCGATCTCACTTTGGGACAAATGAGCGAATTTTTGCAGGGATTGGAGGTGGGGACATCTGGAGTCGCTTTCATTATCGAGCGATCGGGGGAGATCGTCGCCAGTTCCATTTCCGAATATCCCTTCGTCGAAACCCCGGGAGGTCGGGAAAGATTGCCTGCGATCGCCAGCAAAGAGCCGATGATTCAAACCGCCGTCCGTCATTGGCAACAACAAAAAAACACCCTCGCCACTGTAGAAAGCGAGTGCGCCACCATCGCCGACCCGCAAGGCAATCGCTATTTTGTGAGATTGCAAGCCTTTCGCAACGATCGCGGCATCGATTGGGTGTTGGGGGTGGTCATTCCGGAAACGGATTTCAACGCCGAAATTGCCGCCAATACTCGCGCAACCATCGCGATCTGCGCGATCGCCCTTGTTTTAGCGGCGGGTTTGGGGATTGTCACCTCTCGTTTAATTGCCCGACCGGTATTAAGATTTGCCGAAGCCGCCGCCGAGATCGCCCGAGGGGATTTATCTTCTCGCATTCCTCCCTATCCCATCGAGGAACTCGAACGCCTTGCGGGATCGTTTAATCTCATGGCCGCTCAATTACAGGAGATTTTTACCGCTTGGGAAGATACCAATATTGCCTTGGAAATGCTAGTGGTAGAACGGACGGAAGCCTTGGGGCGATCGGAAGAGAAGTTCGCCAAAGCCTTTCACGCAAGTCCTTATTTAGTCGGCATTACGACCCTCGCTGAAGGCCGCATCCTCGACATCAACGATACCTTCTTAGAAACCGCCGGCTATACCTTAGAAGAAACCATCGGAAAAACGGCCATTGAATTGGGATTTTGGGGGAACGTTCGCGATCGCGCCAAGATGGTTGCAATGCTAGAAACTGAAGGCAGAGTTCGCAATCAAGAATATGCCTTTCGCATTGCTTCGGGAGACATGCGTATCGTGCGACTGTCGGCGGAGAAAATCGAACTCGACGGCGAGGATTGCCTGTTAATGGTGGCTCACGATATTACCGAACGCCGACGCATGGAAGCCGCACTGCAAGAGAAAGAACAATATCTGCGTTTGATTCTCAATACCATTCCCCAACAGGTGTTTTGGAAAGATACAAATTCGACATTCCTCGGTTGCAATCAAAATTGGGCGGAAGCGGCCCATTTAAACAGTCCTGAAGAGGCGATCGGCAAAACGGATTACGATATGGGATTGCCCGAAAAGGTAGCGGATTTATTTCGTCAAGAAGATCGGCGAATTATGGAAACAGACACCCCCGTTTTGCATAAGATTGCCAAAAAAGAACGCCCCGGCCAAGACGGTAAAACGATTTGGTTGGATATTAGCAAAGTGCCCCTCCACGATATCAATGGCGATACGATCGGATTAATTGGCGTGATTGATGATATTACCCTTCGCAAAGAAGCCCTTGAAGCCCTGCAACAGGAACGGGAAAAATCCGAAGCCTTATTGCTTAATATTCTCCCCCATCGTATTGTCGAACGCTTGAAAAAACAACACAATACCATTCCTCAGCCCGGGGTCAAAACATTAATTGCCGAACATCACGAAACCACAACGATTTTATTTGCCGATATCGTCGGTTTTACTCCCTTTTCTGCCAGACTTTCTCCCATTGCTTTAGTGGATCTGCTCAATGATATTTTCTCGGCTTTCGATCGCTTGGCAGATGCCCATAATATTGAAAAAATTAAAACTATTGGCGATGCCTATATGGCAGCAGGGGGATTGCGAGATCCCGAGGACGATCGTGCTGAAGCGATCGCTGCAATGGCATTAGAAATGTTAGAAGTCGTGACCCAATTTAAAATTAGTACCGATACCTCCTGTCAAATTCGCATTGGCATTCATACCGGGGCAGTAGTTGCTGGGGTAATCGGCATTAAGAAATTTATTTACGATTTATGGGGAGACACGGTCAATGTTGCCTCTCGCATGGAATCAACGGGAGAACCGGATAAAATCCAAGTGACGACCAAAATTTACGAACAGTTAAAAGATCGCTTTATCTTTGCAGAACGAGGAGCGATCGCGGTCAAAGGTAAGGGCGAAATGAGCACTTATTGGCTACTCGGTAAAAAGTAAATTCAGTATGAGAAAATATTGATAATAGGCGATCGCGTTTCCGCCATTAATATTCCAACTGATTTTCTATTTCCTGCCCGAGAGAACCCGACGAACCACAGCGATCGCGCGGTAACTCAACGTCCTCTGAAAGTCTATTGCGATGACGAAGAGGAAGAAAAATATGTTGAAACCGATCGCAATTCTTCTGGAATGGGAACGTCAACTTCAAATTCTAACATCGTTTCGCCATCTCCCAAATACCCCGATTGTTGAAACGATAACAGCATTCGCGCCAAAGCAATCCAGACTTCGCGATCGTACTCCCAATCGCACCCTCGAGCCGCGTAGCAACTAATTGATTTTAACGCCCAAAAATAACTATTGCGGACGAGAGAACCGCCTTTTTTATAATGGGGAAGATCTTCGCGATTAATGCAAAGAATCTCATTTTGTAATGTAGCCCGCACGTTTCGATTATCAATAATTTAATGGGAATCCCTCCAACCTCCCTTTGTCTTTGCCGAAGGGAGGATTTAGGGGGATCGAATCCAGACCATTATACTTTACAAATCATCCTCTTCTAAAAGCTCGTCAACCATCCCCCCCGGATGTTCGATGCGCTCTTCCCAGTATTCGATATTGGGGCTGTCGCTGACTTGTTTCCAAATGTTCAACCACGATCGCGCTTTCTCTATTTCTTTTTTCACCAAACCGAGTTCGATATTAAGCTGGCATAAAAAATGAAATGCCAGATGGTTCATTGATTTCCACTGAATCATCGGTTGAACCAGTTCCTCGGCTTTCTCGATTTCCTTGCGATCGAGATGGTATTTCGCCAAGGCAATCCGTGCAAAAGGATAATTCGGATCGCGATCGTAGAGTTTTTGGCAAATTTCTTCGGCTTCTTCGTCTCGATCTTGCAATTGATAGGCGATCGCTAAATTATACTTCAAATCTCTTGCTTCTGGATTCAGTTCTAGCGCTTGTTTTAGAAATTCTTCGGCTTTTTCGGGATTACTGCCTTTTAAATTTTTAATTCCTTGTTCTAATAACTTTGAAGTTTCTGGCGTATGTTCGTCCACCATTTCGTTGTGTAATTCAATGCCAATGAGAAAGATATCTTGCCACTGTCCTTGAATCCACATTGTCGTTTGTCCCGCAGGCATTAAACCTTCATTGGAGACAAGAGCGGCTGCTTCGTGACGAATGTCATCGGGTCCGATATCGCTGAGAGCGAACTCTTTTAAAACTGCCAATAATTCCGGAGTTTTAGCATATTCTGCCAGCAGTACGGCGAGGGATCGACTTCTGGGATCGCCGCGTTTTATCATTTGTGGAATGAGAATTTTTAATTCGGGATATTTTTCCAAGCAAAGGGAAGCGGCTTCTTTTAATTTTCCCGTATCTTCTTCTGCATTCGAAATTGTCTCGATAACTCCTTTTTGCATTGCACCGAATAACCAGCGATCGCCTGAAAAAGACCAAGGAGAATGATGTTTTCCCGCAGGTTGTTTCAAATCTTCTAAATTCTCCTCGGCGATATCGAGACCGGGGGATTTTTCCAGCGCCTTTTCCCAAAACGATCGCGCTTCGGTTTCGCGTTTTTGTCGGAGATGGGCGGCAGCTAAATAATGATAAAATATCCCCATCAACTTCTCTAACTTATCATTTTCTTCCGCAACTTTATATAATTTAAAGAGACTGTCATCTTCTTCCAACCAAGAGAAAGCCTCTGCTGCTTTCGTCCAATAGTCGGGATCGTCTTGCCAAGAATCGCGACTTTCTTTTAACTTCTCCGCATATTCTTCTAAGCCTTCTCGATCGCCCTGCCAAGTCCGATAGGCAATATAGTTAGAAAGTGCGTGGTAACTGTTGGGATTGGCTTCAAGACATTGTTCCGTTAGGGCGATCGCTTCTGCGGGTTGGTTGTCGAACCAATAGGCAAAACTGAGATTATTTAAGGCCCCGGCAAAATTTGGCTCGATTTCTAATAATTGTTCGGCATGCTGTCGCGTTTCGGCAAAATTATTAAGCGCTAGAGCAGACATGGCTTTTTCATGCAGTAACATGATTTGCTTGGTGCGATCGCCCGCGTCCATACCCAGTTGTTTGCTAATTTCGACAATCGCTTGTTCGAGTTCCGCGATCGTTTCTTCGATTTCTTTGTCTTCTTTAATTTTGGCAAACTTATCTCGAGCCAAGGTAAATGTTTCGAGAGCAAGGGAAGGGCGATCGTTTTCCAAATAAGCCACGGCAAGACCCAGCAGTGCATTGCTATCCTCGGTAGCGGCTTTGACCCACTTTTCGAGGTTTAATTGATATAAAGCAGAATATCCAAGCCCGTGATAAGTATACGCTAAATATTTTAAGACTTCCGGGCGATCGGGATAGAGTTTATCGAGTTCTTGCAATTGGGTGAGGGCATTTTTCGAGTCTCCAGAGGCAAGCAATTTTTGTGCCTTGGCAATCCCGGCTTTAATGTTTTGCACATTAAGACCGAATCCTTTTTTTGGAGAACGAGCAACATTTTTTTTCTTCTTTTTAGCCATGTTGTACTGCTCCTAATACCCTTATTATTTTCTAGAGAGTTTTTAGCATATCGCTTAGATTCCAGATTGAGAAAAATTCTTGTTTTTTTTAAGATCGCTGTTGAAATCACAATAAAAAGGAAGGCGATTGGCTTACCTTTCTTTTGTTACTTTCGCCGAGAGATATTGATTTGGGTTTCAGAAAATCATGAGATTTTGGAGTTTCTATCAGTTTGCGTTGGCGAAGCCTATCCATAGGACTTTCTCTAAATCATGTCCTGACTGAGTTTGGAGATTTAACTGCGATTTTGCCGTTCCCAGAGTGATAAAACAGGGTTAATTGCTCCGATCGCGAAAAAATAAGATATCTTAAAGATATCTTTAAGATATCTTTAAGATATCTTTAAGGTATTTTTTGGATAAGTAGATAACATGGAGCATCTATGGAAACTTTCTCTTGGCCTGTATTGGCGATTTTCATGGGCACGGTTGGTATTTTTGGAATCCTTGTCGGAAAATGGTGGCAGCAAAAACGCGCATATCGTCTTTTAGCAACGCTTCCTTCTCCCCCCAAACATTGGTTATTTGGAAATATGCTTCAACTGTCAGCCGCAGTGAATAAACAGCAATTCTCTCAATTTCTATTTGATTGGGCGCAAAAACTCGGTCCAATCTATATACTTTGGGCAAATATTCCTTTGGTTATTGTGAGCAAATCTCATGTTATTGAAACAATCTTGACGAAGGAAATTAAAGAAGGTACCGTAATGCGATCGCGTCTAATGTCTCTAGGGATGAATGATATGACAGGTCCCGTTATCATAGGTCAAACGGGCACGGAGTGGAAGTGGCGACGCAAAGGATGGAATCCACAATTCAATTCTAGTGGAATTACAAACTATGCAAATATTATTAATCAAGCCTGCCAGCACACAATCAAAAAAATTCAAGAAACGCCAGAAATTCAGACTGATTTTGTTTTTGTCGAACTGACAATGCGAATTATTTCGTGTTTGCTTTTTGGCATTCCTATCAATCCCAACGAGGATAGTCTAGAAGGGCCGAATCTCAATATCGAGGAACTTTATAAGGCACAATCCGTACTCTCCTATCGCGTGCTCCGCATTGTGTCGGGAGAACCCGTATGGATGAAATACTTACCAATTCTCCGCACCTCTCGAGAGTATTGGGCTGCAAGAAAAACAATTGAAGACTTTCTCTATCCACGCGTAGACTTAGCTTTAAAAATGAGGGATGAAAAAAGGACGGATTTGGAAGGAGCGAGTCCTTTATTTCAAAAGTCTATGTTGGTTAAGATTGCCGCGAACACTCCTGAATATACGCGGGCGACTTTAATGTCGGAAGCATTTCTATTTTTGCTCGGCGGAACGGATTCGACGGCTCATAGTTTAGCTTTTACAATCGGAGAGCTAACTTTGCATCCCGAAATCTTTCAAAAAGCAAGGGAAGAAGTCGATCGCGTTTGGCAAAGCCAGCAAGGAATTACAACCGAAAGTTTAGGAAAATTAACCTACCTTCGAGCAATTTTTAAAGAAACATTACGCCTCTATACGATTGGGTCGGGTTCGGGTTATGTAGAAGTTCAACGAGAATTTACAATTGACAAGCAAACATTTCCTCCTGGCGTGCAAATCTTCTGGTCGATTCTCTCTGCCGGCCGAGATCCCGATATTTATCCCCATCCCGATCGGTTTTTACCAGAACGCTGGCTAGATGAAAATGGAAAAGAAAAAGTTTCCGTTCCTACACTGGTGTTTGGGAGTGGTTTGCATCGGTGTTTGGGAGAACATTTAGCTTTATTAGAAGCAACTATTATGCTGGCCTTACTCCTTCGTTATTTCGATTGGGAATTAATCAATGGTCGTGCTTCCCTCGAACAATGGCAGCAAACAATGTTTATTTTTCCTGCCGATCGAATGCCAATTCGTTTTAAAGCCAGAGAAGGTGTTTTACTCAGTTAGAAAATGCCCCCCAATGCAGTATCGGGAGGCATTTGCTGTCTGGTTCGCGTGAGTATGTCACGCAAATGCAGCCATTTTTACTTCATTGACATTCAATAACTCTTGTAATTCTTCGGCATCGACGGTTTCTTTTTCCACCAACATTTCGGCAAGGCGATCGAGAATGATGCGATTTTCCGTCAGAACTTCCTTGGCGCGACTGTAAGCCGCATCAACCAGTTTGCGGACTTCTTCATCGATGAGGGCGGCGGTTTCGTCGGAGAAGTCGCGATCGGCGGCAATTTCCCGACCGAGGAAAATATTACCGTTTTGACGGCCCAAAGCCACCGGACCGAGAACGTTGCTCATGCCAAAGCGAGTGATCATCTGACGGGCAACCCGTGCAACTTGCTGAAGGTCACTCGCAGCACCCGTGGTCACTTCTTCCTCTCCAAAGATAATTTCTTCGGCGATGCGACCCCCGAGGGCGACGGCCATTTGATTTTGCAGGTAAGAACGGGAGTACAGACCCGAGTCCATACGCTCTTCACTGGGAGTAAACCAAGTTAAACCCCCCGCGCGACCCCGAGGGATAATGCTGATTTTCTGCACGGGATCGTAGTCTGGCATCAGAGCGCCGACTAAAGCGTGGCCGGCTTCGTGATAGGCGACTAACTGCTTGCGTTTTTCGCTCATCACTCGGTCTTTCTTCTCCGGACCCGCCAAGACGCGATCGATCGCGTCGTTGATTTCATCCATGGAAATTTCCGTTAAATTCCGTCGCGCTGCTAAAATAGCGGCTTCATTTAACAAATTGGAGAGATCCGCACCGGTAAAACCGGGGGTGCGACGGGCGATTTTTTCGAGATCCACATCCTTAGAGAGGGTTTTACCTCGGGCGTGAACTTGCAGGATTTCGCGACGACCCGCATAGTCCGGGCGATCTACCACAACTTGGCGATCGAAGCGACCGGGACGCAATAATGCCGCATCGAGAACGTCCGGGCGGTTGGTAGCGGCAATGATAATAATTCCCGTATTGCCTTCAAACCCGTCCATTTCCGTGAGAAGTTGGTTTAGGGTTTGTTCCCGTTCGTCGTTACCGCCGCCCAAACCGGCACCGCGAGAGCGACCGACGGCATCAATTTCATCGATGAAGACGATACAAGGGGCATTGGCTTTTGCTTGTTCGAAGAGATCGCGCACCCGAGAAGCACCGACCCCGACGAACATTTCCACGAATTCAGAACCGGAAATGCTGAAGAAAGGAACGCCAGCTTCCCCCGCAACGGCTTTGGCGAGAAGGGTTTTACCGGTTCCGGGGGGGCCGACCAAAAGAACGCCTTTGGGGATTTTTGCTCCCACTGCCGTGAAGCGATCGGCATTTTTGAGGAAGTCTACCACTTCAGCCAGTTCTAATTTAGCTTGTTCGATACCGGCGACATCGCCAAAGGTAACTTGGGTTTGGGGCTCCATTTGCACCCGCGCTTTGGATTTCCCGAAGTTCATGGCTTGGGAACCCGGACCGCTAGAGGCGCGACGCAAGAGAAAAAATAGACCGATGAGTAAGAGTGCGGGGACGAAAAGACTGCTGAGAATGCGGAACCAAAAGCCGTCATCTTTGGGGGGTTGAACGGCAATATCGACATTGTGTTCCGTTAAAATTTGAATGAGTTGGGGATCGTTGGGGAGATTGACGATCGCTTGGCCGCCGTTGGCATCATTGGGATCCGTCACGATCGCTTGGGTGCGATCGGCGCTGAGTTTGATGCGATCGATGCGATCGCCTTGGACGGCTTGAATCAGTTGGCTGTATTTCCAAGTTTTGCGACTTTCTCCCGGACTTTCTAAGAAGGCAGACCCCAAGGCAAGAACGACGATCGCTAAAAGAACGTACAGCCCTGCATTGCGCCATTTTTTATTTTTGTTGTTGCTCACGCGGTAGAACTCCTATCGTAACTATGTAAGGGTGGATATATAGGAATGGCGGGCTTCGGTGGATTCGCCGAAAGCTCTCCATTGTGGAGCTGGCGCTCTTTGACAGATTTATTATTTTGCGTTTGTCATGTCACTATATTAACTAATGTTAACGTTTCTCAGACGGTTTTGCGGCAGATTGGCGATCGGGCGGGCTTTTTATAATATCTTTGTTCGCTGTCGGATGTTGGCGATGGGGACACTGCGCCTAGACGATCGACACCTTTGAGGTAGGGGAGCATCAGGAAATAACCGTGAAAGTTAAAGAAATTGAAAGTAATCCAGCTTTAAAGTCAAGGGTAATTGCTGCTTTGAAAAAAGAGAAGAACAAAGACAAAATCCTTCTCCTGCACGGCAGAGATTTCGCAAACTGAAGATAGAAGCCGATCGCCTACAAGAATTATCCGAACCAGCAGGTGCGTTATGACGATAATTTTCCGAGTCTTGCTTGCAAACGCCCCTCAATCCGAGATAATCAAGAAAGAATATGAGGACATGAAGAAATGAAAAAAGTCGGGGTAATCGGTGGGGGACAACTGGCGTGGATGATGGCAAAAGAAGCCAAAAGCAGAGCGATCGAACTCATCGTGCAAACCCCCAACCCCGACGATCCCGCCGCCAAAATTACCCAAAATCCTATTTTAGGAGCGATCGCCGATGCCAAATCGACTCAAAAACTCGGCGATCGCTGTGACGTGATTACGTTTGAAAACGAGTTTGTTAATTTAGAAGAACTTAAAGTTCTCGCCCGACAAGGCGCTTGCTTTCGTCCTCATCTGACCTCGTTAGAACCCTTATTAGACAAAGCCGATCAGCGTCAATATTTACAAAAAATTAGGTTGCCCGTGCCTCGCTTTCAGGTCATTGACAAAGATGCAAAAATAACCTCAGAATACGGTTTTCCCGTCGTTCTCAAGGCAAGAAGACACGGTTACGACGGGCGCGGCACTTTTATTTTGTACAGTCAAAACGAGCTAGAATCCCTCTGGAATCGTCTAGAACGTCCTTCAATGCTCCTAGAGGAATTCATCCCTTTTACCTGCGAACTCGCCGTTATGGCAGCGAGAGGAGTCAATGGAGAGATTGTCTTGTATCCCGTGGTGGAAACGGAACAGGAAAAGCAAGTTTGTCGCCGAGTTTTGGCCCCCGCAATGCTTCCCTTAGAAGTCAAAGCCGAGATCCAGCGCATTGCGGAAACTCTCCTCGATCGCCTGCAAGTCGTCGGTATTTTCGGGATCGAACTCTTCCTCACGCCCGATAACCGCGTCCTCGTTAACGAAATTGCCCCCCGCACTCACAATTCCGGTCATTTCACCTTAGATGCTTGCAATATCTCCCAATTTGCCATGCAGCTCGAGGCAGTGACGGGAATGCCCCTAAAATCGCCGCAAATGACCTGTAATAGTGCCGTGATGGTTAACTTATTGGGCTTGGAAAACTCCCACTCCGATTATCTGACTCAACGAGAACAACTCGCCGCAATTCCCGGTGCTGTCGTTCATTGGTATAGCAAAAGCGAGTCTCGCATCGGGCGCAAATTGGGTCACGTCACTGTATTGTTAGAGGATGCCAACAAAAGTCGGGCGATCGCGCAACGAATTGAGTCGATTTGGTATGGGCGATCGGCAACATAGAATTAACATCCCCATTTTCTACCAAATTTTGTTAATATGGTAAACGGCAAAATTAATGCGGACGTGGCGGAATTGGTAGACGCGCTAGATTTAGGTTCTAGTGTCTTTGGCGTGAGAGTTCGAGTCTCTCCGTCCGCATTTTATTTAAAACCTTGTGAAATAAGGGTTTCAATATCCAAGATTTACTAAGAATCCAACATTTCACTCACCTTTCACTCATTCACCTGAAAAAAATTCTCCCAATTTTTAGCTACCCTTGGCATCTTAGGTTAAAAAACTTTACAGAAACAAAACCCGCAATGAGTATGAGTTGGAAAGGTTGATTTCTCCCCCCCGTCTCCCCATTCCTCGTCTTTGGCTGTCTCGTCTCCCCCCTCCTCTCTCGCCCCATGTCGCGATCGCACTCTGCATTCTCAATAAAAAAATTATCTGAAATAGTCAAAAATGGTGATAACTCTTGTCATATAAAGATTAGGACGTGTTTTTCTAATACTCATAACCGTAGTTAGTGACCGATCGCCGCAACCGCTCGGGATTCGGCAATTTTAAGAGCAACTTTTGCTGCTGTCTCGGCTTCGAGGCGATCGTCATAGACCTTTAATAGGTAAAAACTGAATGGCAATAAAACCAATTAACATAAATAAAAGAAAAAACTCAAACGGATTTTCTCTTTGTCGAGCTCTCATGATTGTACATTTCTCCATACGATCGCTTTACAACCAAACTCGAGGCTCGACTGCTGTTTCTCCAAAATCAGATTGACGGTAAAGTTTCCAAATTTGGATAAACCAGTTTTTCACCTCTGCTACCGATGCACCGCGATAGCGACAAAGTAAGCTATTTCCTTGCATTTGAGTCGTACCGAATTCTCCTTTCCCTCGATTGTTTGTCTGGAATCGATCGAGGAAAATCGCGTTTTTTTCCCGATCTAAATGGCTAAACCAAATTAACTGACCGATAACGGGAGATCCTCCTAAATTATGAGGATGGTTGTAAGTTTCTTCGCCTCCAGGAAACCACTGGCGATCGCCCCATAGCAATTTTCCTTCGCGCCAAATTTCCAATTGCGATCGCCACTCTCCCCGTAAGAATTTCTCTCCTCTCGCGCTGCGTCCGAAACGGAGAATTTCCCAACCGAAAAAGCCTGCATCTCGGGCGAGATCGACTCGCATTTTTTGTTGATAAATTGCACCGTTGAAAATAATCGCGCTCTGGGGCAACCATTCTAAAATTGCCTTTTCTTTAACCTTTACCTCAATTGTTTGTATGGCTTTTCGAGTATTGCTGCCATAAATTTTACTGGCGGCTGCGGTTGTCATTAATACTCGACTTTGGGGATTTAATTGGAGAGATTGGTTTAAACGATCTCCACCAACAATTCCCCCTGCGGTATGCAAGGAAATAGTATGGCAAACTGCTTTACTTTCTGGATAAAAAGATCGCTGAACTTTTAAAGGAGCTTGATTGAATGCCCGCAAAATTCGCGTAGAATCTTCTTGTTTTTCGTAGACTAATTCTAAGCATCCATGCCAGTTTGAATCGTGTGAAAGTACAACCATTATCGTCCTGCGAGATCGCTTTAATATTGAAAAACGCGATATCCTCTCTATAAATAATAGGAAAGGAAAACCACACAAATACGAACCCGAGTCTCACAATGACTAAAATTTGTGCGATCGGATTTATTTTTACGATTTCATCGTGCTTGGATTTAGCATAAATGATGTTGGACGCGATCGTCTGCTACAATCGTTTAACAGTAATTTAAGAATCTGTTAATTTTATTCTCGATGATATTCAACGAACTCTTTCCCTTTCGGATCGCAATCGATACCGCTTTAATTGCAGGTGCATCCCTCTGGTCTTTAGCTTTGTATTTGGGTTTGGCTTCCTTGCGAGAATGGTTCGAAGAAATGTTCGATCGCTGGTTTAATTTTGCCGAGCGATCGATGTATTTATCTGCCGAAGAGTTCGAGCGTACCCGTCCGGCGAGAGAATCGCAAAATGCGTTTTATGCGTCGATTTTTGCCATTTTTCCTTTCTTGTTATTGGGTTTTTTCTGCGATTATGGTTTGGAGATCGGGTTGGGTCGCAGTTGGGCAATTAGCATGGGAATTTTGGGCTGTTTTTGCTGTGGCGTTTTTGAATTGGGCCGGCGAAACCAAACATAAACAATGATGGGAAAAAGAAACGCCTCGACTGCGCGCCCGCGCACAAAACGCCCCCTATGGACAGCCAACCGCGATCGAGGTAAATTCCTACACATTTTTTTCTATTTTTTCTTGCTATTATTAACTGTTCCTTGGCATTCCCGAGAGGAAAATTGGCATGAATCGAAGACCGTTTTTATCCCTATCGCGGCGACAGATCCTGCGAGGTTTACTCGCTTCTACAGCGTTGGGTGTCACTCGGTTAACAGCAGGCTGCACTGCTTCAGGAGATAGCTCGGGCAATACTGCATCCTCTGGAGGCGACGATCTCGCGATCGGCTTTATCTACGTCGGACCCAAGGACGATTACGGTTATAATCAGAGCCATGCTATCGGTGCGGCGGCAATGGCTGAAATTCCGGGTATTAAAATTGTAGAGGAAGCCAGCGTTCCCGAAACCAATGCCGTCCAAGAGGCCATGCGAAGCGCGATCGAACTCGATGATGCAAAAGTTCTTTTTCCCACCTCCTTTGGTTACTTCGATCCGCACATCCTCAAACTGGCAGAAGAGTTTCCCGAAGTCCAGTTTTTTCATTGCGGCAGTCTCTACGACGACCGGGTTCATCCCCCCAACGTCGGCAGTTATTTTGCCTACATCGACGAGGCGCAATATATTGCCGGAATCGTGGCCGGTCAAACCACACAAACCGATAAATTGGGCTTTATTGCTGCCAAACCCATTCCCCAAGTCCTGCGTAATATCAATAGTTTTACCCGAGGCGCTCGCTCGGTTAATCCCAAAGCAACCATTCGCGTTATCTTTACCGGAGAGTGGTCCCTTCCTGTAAAAGAATCCGAAGCAGCCAATAGCATGGCCGATCGCGGTATCGATGTCATTACCTGTCACGTAGACAGTCCCAAAGTCGTCATGGAAACCGCAGAAAAACGCGGGATTTACTCCTCTGGTTATCATACCGATCAATCTGCCCTCGCGCCGAAAGGCTACCTCACGGGAGCCGAGTGGGATTGGTCGAGCATTTATATTCAATATGCCAAGGACTTTCTCGCGGGTAAAACCTTGATGAATGGAGGAATCCCTCATTTGTTGCGAGGAGGACTTTCCGATCGCTTCTGCAATCTCTCACCCTATGGTCCTGCCGTTAGCGAAACGACTCGAGCCGATGCCGATGCAGTGAAAGAGAAATTCTTGGCCGATGAAATGGTGATTTATCAAGGAGAAATCAAAGATAATACCGGGAAAGTCCGTATTCCCGCCGAGAAGCAATACGAACAAAAAGCGATCGAACTCGAACAAATGGATTGGTTGATCGAAGGCGTAGAGGGTAAGGTCGCGGGGTAACTCATGAGCCAAAGTCAATCTTGGCGCAGAACTCTAGAATCGATCTGCATTCCATTGGGGGCAATGTTGGCGGCTTTGTTTCTCTTTGGTCTCTTTTGCGCGTTAGCCGGAGCAAATCCCTTTCGCGTTTATTATTCGATTTATCGGGCGGCCTTTGGCAGTTGGAGTTCGTTTCAGAATACCTTGCTGCGAGCTTCTCCCTTAATGTTGAGCGCCCTCTGTACGATTTTACCCGCGCGACTGGGATTGGTTGTCATTGGCAATGAAGGAGCGATCGTGCTGGGAGGTCTCGGAGCCGTTGTGGTGGGATTGGCCTTGCAAGGAGGCACGCCCATCGCCGTACAATTGAGTATGGCTTTGGGAGGCACGATCGCCGGGGGTCTTTGGATTGCCGCGATCGGCATTTTGCGGCACTATCGAGGAGTAAACGAGACGATTAGCAGCTTGTTGATGAATTACATTGCGATCGCCCTCCTCAATCAGTTGGTCGAAGGTCCGATGCGAGATCCGAGTTCCCTCAATAAACCCTCTTCCCATGCGATCGCCGAGGCAAATATGTTGGGCAACTTGCCGGGGATGCGGGTTCATTACGGCTTACTGTTCGGCATTATCGCCTGCATCTTGGCTTATCTCTTAATCCAGCGCACGACCTTTGGTTTTGCCGCTCGCACGGCGGGAGGAAACTTGCGAGCGGCGCAAATTGTCGGGCTTCCAGTGGGAAAACTGACGATGGCGATTTGCTTTTTGGGGGGAGCTTGTGCGGGACTGGCAGGCATGGTGGAAGTGGCGGCGGTTCACGGCCGGGCCAACGAATCCCTCAATGCCAATTATGGCTATGGTGGGGTGCTCGTGGCGTTTGTGGCGCGACAAAATCCTCTCGCTGCCATTGCAGTGTCGATTTTATTGGGGGGTATTCTGGCCAGTGGGGGAATTTTACAGCGCCGTCACGGTTTGCCCGACGCGACGGCTTTGGTTTTTCAGGGATTGGTTTTTCTGACCATTCTCTACAGCGAGTCCTTGTACGATCGCTTTGATTTTTTCAAGGAACGAGCTATTTCATCCTCAGAAGTTTAACAACAAAATCGCGATCGCCAGATCGGTGAGAAGAAGCATGGAGATCGCGATATCACAGTTCGAGCTTCTGTTAAAAGAAGCCCTAGCAGCCTGCTGTAAACAACTAAATCGCTACATCTTTGAGTTCCAAATTAGTTCATTATTAGTTCATTGAGATAACAATACGGGTCTACTAGATCTAGTAAGACAGCATAGGCTTCTGTATGCTGATAGAGAGACTGCTGAAGAAACTCAACATCTTGTTCTGGCAAATCTGACTCAGAACAAAACTTAAGAGACTTGACATTTTGTTCTAACAAAGAAGGTCGATCGACACTATCCCCTAGGTGATATCCTGATAAGCAGATGTTAGCAGAATCACTAAATTCACCTTCTAGCGATTCTTCCTCGGGCAACAGTTGAACATATTTTCCACCGCTTGCTCTGCGTTGAGCTATTCGAACCAAACATATAATCACTTGACTGGGTTGAATTTCATCATATATATTGGGAATTTGGTTGAGCATTTTTTGATTCCAAGCGTGAGGAACAATATCAAGATCGTTCCATATTCTTTTTGTAGATTCTCCCAATCGATCGCCGTAATATTTCGAGAAATCGTTATTGCCCGGTGTCGGACCGGCTGAAGGTTCTACGAAAATCGAGAAGTCATTTCCCTTCGCCCATTCACTAGATCGATCGAAGACAGCTAAAGCTAGGGTGGGTGAGAGTGCTCCTCCTAAACTATGCCCTGTGAAAATAATCTCGGGGTTGTTGCCATCAGCAACGATAGTGCCTAAAAATTCCAGCAGACTTTGACCGGAGGATGTCATCCCCAACAAGTTTTGCAATCCCTCGTTTGTTCCACCAGAAATCTTGGGATCTAAATTTTCGAGTGGATTACCATAGGGCCACGGAACTTGACGATTTGATTTTACATCAAAGTTTTGAAACAACCAAGAATACAAAGACTCGTCATTGGTTCCGGCGATCGCAACAACATACCGATTGTTCTGTCGTGCAACGTACATGGCATCGTCCGCATATTTCAGCTCCGAAAGCCTATCTGCAAGCATCGGGTAATCATTCGCCAGCTCGTCAAGCGCTGACTGGTCGCTCGCCAGCTGGTAAATCGCTGGTCCCCAAACCAACTCCCATTTACCGAGATAACTCTGCATTGTTGGATCTGCGAACACCAAGTTGATTTTGTCAGTCAACTTTTGGGTCAAATCTTCTGGCTCGCCTTCAACTCCAGAAATTGCATTAGAGAGAAAAGAGAGAACCAAAGTCTGCTGAGTTGAATCTAATAATGGGGGAGTTGAAGCAGCGATCGCTGTGGGAGGCATCAGTATTGTGAAAGACAACACCAAAGCCAGACAGAGTGAAAACAATTTAACCATATTTATTCGACTTATATACTTCAACTACTCAGGTTAATCAAACAGATCTCTCTAAAAAATAAAATGTTATATAAATTAACACTTAAGTTAAATGAATAAACCTCCAACTAAATGTTGCGAGGGGTCTCTCGTTAGAATCTCCGATTTAACGGGAGGGGAATCGCATTCACCTGTTGAGATATTCTTAAGTTGGTCAAGGTTTGGGCGATTGTGATGGAAAGCTTGGGTTGGTGGGGCGTTCCCCTCGGGATTATCGCCGGAATGTTAAGAAGTAGCGCTCCTTTTCTCTTCGTGAGCTTGGGGGAATGCCTGACAGAGAAAAGTGGCAAAATCAACCTCGGCCTTGAAGGGACTTTGCTGATGGGAGCCATGAGTGCTTATGGAATTTCCTATTTAACGCGATCGCCTTGGCTCGGAGTTTTGAGTGCTGGAGTTGCGGGGTTGCTCTTCGGTTTCATTCATGGCATTCTTACTCAAGAACCTCGCGTGAATGATGTGGCGGTGGGCATTGCCACGATCGTCTTTGGGAGCGGTTTGGCGTTTTTCCTCGGCAAACCCTTGATTCAGCCTTCTGCTCCTCAGTTACCGACCTTAAATTTGGGGGCGTGGAGCGACAGTCCCCCGGTACAAGCCGCCTTGCAGATTAGCCCTTTATTTCTCCTCGGCGTTGCGATCGCCCCAGCAATGCAGTGGTTTTTCCGCTCCACCCGTTGGGGGTTGTCGATCCGAGCGGTGGGAGACAATCCCGATGCCGCTCGCGCCATGGGAATATCCATCTTTAAAGTCCGGCTCTTCAGTATCATGGCCGGTAGCTTCCTCGCCGGCATTGGCGGTGCATCCCTATCACTCTACTATCCCGGCAGTTGGAGCGAACGCATTTCGAGCGGTCAAGGGTTAATGGCAGTGGCATTGGTGATTTTTGCCCGATGGAAACCAATGCAATGCTTATATGCTTCCCTTTTATTTGGTGGAACGCAGGCGATCGGCCCCGCGTTGCAATCGGTCGGTGTAGATTCTTACTATTACCTTTTTAATGCCTCGCCCTATATCTTGACGTTACTGATTATGATTTTCACTTGTTCCCCCAAACGGACCTTAGCAGGCGCTCCTGGTGCTCTAGGGCGATCGCGCGAATCGCGGTTGTAGATGCGATCGCATCAAGCTCTTTCAATCGTGATTTTATTTCTATCTGGAGACTTGCAATGCCACGATTATTTGTGTACGGAACTTTAGCCCCCGAGCGAGCCAACCATCTTTATAGATTAAGTAAAAACCGATAAAAGAGGAAAAGCAATCGTGAAAAAATTTGTCGAAGCACGCCCCTATCTCTATCCCTACAACGGCGATTTGCAACCCGAGAATACGGTGCTGTTAATTATCGATATGCAGACCGACTTTTGTGGCATTGGTGGTTATGTCGATCGCATGGGATACGATCTGTCCCTCACCCGCGCTCCCATCGAACCCATCCAAAAGGTGCTGGCAATGGCACGACAAAAAAGCTTTTACGTTATGCACACCCGCGAGGGACATCGTCCGGATTTATCGGATCTGCCTGCCAACAAGCAATGGCGATCGCGTCAAATTGGGGCAGGAATCGGCGATCCGGGACCTTGCGGTCGCATTTTGGTACGAGGAGAACCCGGTTGGGAAATTATTCCCGAACTCGCGCCCCTACCTGAAGAAACCATCATCGACAAACCGGGAAAAGGCTCATTTTACGGCACGGATTTAGATTTACTGCTGAAAGTCAAAGGCATTCAAAACATTATTCTAACGGGCATTACCACTGATGTTTGCGTCCATACCACCCTGCGGGATGCCAACGATCGCGGCTATGAATGCCTGTTACTTTCCGATTGCACCGGCGCAACGGATTATAACAACTATCTCGCCGCCTTAAAAACGATCGAGATGCAAGGGGGCGTGTTTGGCACCGTCGCCACCTCTGGGGCATTGTTAGAAGTTATGGCAGCATTCCCCGATCGCTCAACCCATTAACCCACCGCACTTGGAGTCTCTCCCATGTCGTCCGATTCCCCAATGGCGAAGCCCTTACCGCCCGATCTAGAAGCGATCGATCTCAGCAAGCGCTTTGGCTCTGTGGTGGCGCTCGATCGCGTTTCCTTGCACCTCAAACCCGCCAGTTTTCACGCGCTTTTAGGAGAAAACGGCGCGGGAAAAAGCACCCTTGTAAAATGCGTCATGGGGTTTTACCAGCCCACCTCCGGCAAAGTTTGCGTGGGGAAGAAAGCGAGAGCGATCGCCAATCCGGCGGCAGCGCACAAACTGGGGATCGGCATGGTCTATCAACATTTCACCTCGGTTTCGGCCATGACCGTAGCAGAAAATTTGGTATTATCTCGCTTTGATAGTCCTCTGTTGATTGACTGGCGCAAAGAAACAGAGCAACTCGAAGCCTTTATGGCAGCAGCACCGTTTCCTCTCCCCTTAGATCGTTCTGTTAGCGAACTGGCCGCCGGAGAAAAGCAAAAGTTAGAAATTCTCAAACAACTCTACTTGCAAAGCCGCATTTTGATTTTGGACGAACCCACATCGGTATTAACGCCAGATGAGGCCGATGAGGTCTTGGGATTGCTGCGAGAGGAAGTGATAAATAGGAAGCTGAGCGTGTTGATGATTTCTCATAAGTTCCGAGAAGTCACGGCTTTTGCCGATCGAGTGACCATTTTACGGAAGGGCAAACTCGCGGGTCATGGATCGCTCAAAGACTTGAGCGTTGCCGATATGGGGGCGATGATGCTGGGGGAAGTCAGGACAGTTCAATCCATTCGCAAAACAAAACTGGAGAACCCCGCTACCGTTCTAGAATTGCGGGGACTGGGGGCAAACAAAGATAATGGTTTGCCCGCCATTGAGGATATTAACTTGACCATCGCTCGCGGGGAAATTGTCGGTATTGCTGGGGTTTCGGGAAACGGTCAAAAAGAACTGGTAGAAGTTTTGTCCGGGCAGCGATCGCTAGTGACCGGACGAGTTTGCGTCAACGGCAAACCCTACCGATCCACCCGCAAAGCAATGACCGAACATCAGGTGTACGTCCTGCCGGAAGAACCCCTGTATAATGCTTGCGTTCCTCACATGAGCGTTGCCGAAAACTTGGCTTTGCGAACCTTCGATCGCCCGCCCCAATCAAAGCGAGGATTCCTCTTTCTCAACGTTATTCGGCGCATGGCGCAAACTCTCATCGAAGCCTTTGCCATTCGCACTCCCTCGACGCAAACTCCCGTGAGGAATCTTTCGGGAGGAAATATACAGCGAACGGTATTGGCTCGGGAATTATCCTCGGAAACCATTCAACTGTCGATCGCTTCCAACCCCTGTTTTGGTCTGGATTTTGCGGCGGCGGCATACATTCGCGGCCAAATTTTAGCAGCTCGCAATCGCGGCGTTGCCATTCTTTTAGTGAGCGAAGATCTCGACGAACTTTTGGCTCTGTGCGATCGCCTTTTGGTGATGAGCGAGGGAAAATTGGTCTATGAAAGCGCGATCGGCGATGCGGATTTAGCAACAATCGGCCGGCGCATGGCAGGGCATTGAACAATCTCAAAATCCCAAGAATTCAAATAGCAGGCTAACCCAAACGGCGTTGCAGTAAGGGTTGAATGGCTGTTAAAACGATCGCGTCAAAAACGAGCAAAACCACAAGAACCGCCGCAAAGTTCATCGATCCCCAGGGGGCAGTCATGACCGTGCTATCGAGTCCCCAAGTCTCGTTCAAATAAAGATAGCGAATGGGTTCGATTGCATAGGTTAACGGGTTAAAAGAGGCAATCCACTGCAACCAATTCGCCATAAAGGAAAGGGGAGCGAGGGCAGTGCTGGCAAACAGTAATGGCAAGTTAGTCACAAAAATTACAGCAATCAGTTCGATATGTCCGGGGAGGGCAAAACTCAAACTCAAACTCAACGCCGTCACCCCCACGACAATGAGGAAAACGATCGCGGCGATCGTCCCCAAACCGACCAAACTCGGCCAACCCGCTCCGATAAACGCACTCGCGACGACGATCGCCGCAGTTTGAATGAAAGCCAAGCTGATGATATATAGGGTAGATGCGGCAACGATGGAATAGCGAGAGGCGAGAGGGGCAACGAGAAAGCGATTGAGAAACCCGAACTCGCGATCGAACATGACGGGTAACCCCGCATTTAATGCCCCGGAAAATGCCGTAAAAACGATAACTCCGGGGGCGAGGAATTTACCGTAATTAATATCGTCTCCTAAAAATCCTTGGGGGGCATTATAAAAGAGCGCACCAAAGAGAATTAACCACATCAACGGTTGCACGATCCCGGCCATGAGGGTCGTGGGACGGCGTTTGAGTTGAATAAACAGGCGTTTGGTTAAGGCAAGGGTTTCTTGGATAAATTCCCCCATCACATTTTCGCGATCGCCCATCCGATCCGGCTGGGAAGCATTGGGAGCTAAACTGTCCAGTTGAGAAGGGGTAATCGATTGACTCATGGAAAAATAGCAAGAATGATGACTTTATTTTTGTAGTGTACGCGATCGCTCTCGAAAGAGGCGCAATCTCGAAATTCTCTTGAAGCGCGATCGTATAATCGCACCATATCCATCACTTCTCGATTTTCAACGATGACCGAGAAATTATCCCCTTATCAAGGTTTTGGGTGCTTGTTATTACTAATAAGCCTCATCTTTATCAATGTCGGGGGTTTCGCTTTAGGACTTTTTATCGCGCCTTCTCTCATCCCGGGGGTGACGATCGCGGATTGGCCGACTCGATTGATTGTGGCGATCGCCTTAGCTTTATCAGCATTAGCGATCGCATCCGTCATGGGAATATGGGGGCTGAAAACAACATTCAACACGATGCAACAAGACCCCGATCGCTTCCTCGACGGTCGTTCTTCTTCTAGCGGCGCGTCTTTTTGGTTGTATTTGAAGATGAAGCCCCTCACTTTTGGAACATTCGCATTAGTGCTAGCCGGATGCGATTTCCTCGGAACTCAGGTACAATTCCTCACTGGAATGACTTTGGTATTAACAACTGTATTCGTGTTATTAACGAGCGATTTTGTGGGTCTATTTTTTGCTTGTCTGCCGACCTGGCTTGGCTTGAGTTGGTGGCGGGGTTTGGTTTATACACTGGGACAACTTTGTCTCTTATCTTGTGTTCCTGCCGCTCTTTGGCTTATCTCTCGGGTATTTCCCAACATCCTTCAAATCGATTCTTCTTCGGCACTTTTTTTAGGGTTTTCGATCGTTTATATTCTGCGGAATCAGTTGCTCATGCAGGAAGATATACTGTTCAATCGAGACCAACTCAAGCCAGAAAAGTTCCAAGCGATTAAAAGGCGATCGTATTGGCTGGCTTGGATAGTCGTAATCTGGCACCTTTTTCTTCCTTTCGGATTTTTTCCCGGGATTTGCGCTCTTGCATCCTATTGGGTTGACGGTTTTACAATTACAGGATATTTCTCGGCTTTAGGAGTTGCTATCGTCATTATGCTGGCAGGGTTTCCCGAATATCGCTGGTCAAAATACATTAAGAATGAATTGAATCGCTTTATGGAACGCAAGCAGGACTCAATCTATTAAATGCAATCTCGCTCTCTATTTTGGCGATCGCTTGTCGATTCAGCTATAGTTTTATGGTCAATATTTCAGAACGGGATATCGAGAGCTTACTCGAAGAGTTATGGCAAGACGGTTCTCCGATTTGTGGCGAAGGAGGGCGCTTTGAGATGGCTCGACTTCTCGCGCGATATCTGAAAAAGTGCGATCGCGAATCTTTTGGCGATCGCGATATTTTGAAAATTGCCAAAGTATTGGCGACTCAAGACGGAAAGTACGACTTTCGAATCATCGGACCGCTCATTGAAGATTATAAATATGTGGTTAAATATATAGGGAAACATCTATTCTGCGATCGCTAATCCATCTTTCATTGTGGTGTCTATTTATTATGTCTAGAAAAAAGTCAAAACCCATACCCAAAGTCAATCACGAGATAGCTTTATCCTCATTTCACTTTCGTTTTGAAGAGCTTGAAAAAGACCATCAATGGTTGCTCAAACAGATTAAGAGAAAACGAAAAGAATTAACTAATTTCCTCGAGCAAATGAAAGAAATTGCTGTAGAAGTTTCTCGTCGAAGTCGCCCTTTTCACGAACAACTTATCGAACTCGATCGCGAAATTCATGCAGTCTTTGAGGAAATTTTCACAACGCGGAAATTTGGCAAACAAAGTCGAAAAAAAATTGAAAAAGTCTATCGAATGTTGCAAATGATGGGCTTGATTAGCCCCAAACGACTGGAGCATCCAGAGAATGAGGACGAAATCGATAATGAAGAATTTTATCAAAGTGATGACGATCGAGAAGAATTTAATGATGATTTTAATTCGGGGAACAGCGATCGCGAAGATAATTCTCCCCCCGAACATCAAAATTCTCATGAAGATTTGCAACAAATGCGCCAAAGTTTTCTACGACTGGCATCAATTTTTCATCCCGATAAAGTTACCGATGGAGAAAAAAAGGAGGATTATGAAGAAATCATGAAAGAAGTCAACCGCGCTTATGAGGAAGGAGATATGGCAAGATTATTAGAACTCGAACGTCAATACGAATTAGAGAAGTCTATTAATCTCGATAATGCGTCTGGTAGCGAAATCGAACGACAGTGCGATCGCTTAGAAAAAAATAATCAAATGTTAAAAGTTCAATACGAAAGCATTAAATCGGAACTGCGCTGGATGCGACGCACCCCCGAAGGAGAAATGGTTAAAGAATATCGTTCTCTCGTACGACAGGGTTTCGATCCCATTGAAGAGATTGTCGCCGAGGCAAAAAATCATATTGAAGAAGTCGAAGAAATTCGCGATTTCGTGGCAGATTTCCGCGATAAAAAAATGAGTATTAAAGATTTTGTAAGAGGTCCGTATTCTGGTCAACCTCAAGTTGTGGAAGTGGATGGCGATATGCTCGATGAAATATTGGCTGAGTTAATTCGCAGAAATATGGGGGATTTTTAAGCTGAAACATGAGAAGATGTAAGATATTGCATAATCAATCGCTTATCTTGTCGCAAACCCCGTCGATCTTCGGCGATAACTAATTCTTGTAGTTCCGTACTGCATTCGGAAAAAGCGATCGCAACGAATCCCATTTTTTCATAAAAAGGAGCATTCCAAGGAATATCGCGAAATGTTGTTAAAGTAATGGCGGGAATTTTCCTTTTTTCGGCGCGATCGCAAATTGCTTTAACTAAGGCGCGACCAATCCCTTTTTTCTGATACTGGGGATGAACGTCTAACTCTTCTAAATGCCAATGTTCTCCCAGTTTTTCCACATAAGCAAAACCAATGAGAATCTCCTCGCGATTGCACGCCACCCAAAGCAAGTTTTCTTGTTGCGCTTGTTGCAATTTAGCAATGGGAACGGAGCGATCGAGCAGTTCGACGGGTAAATCTAATTGTTCTAAATAATCGATGAAAATCCGAGCCGCAGCTCGTTCGATATCGGGTAAAGTTTTGATATCTTGATAGTTTACCTGATGAGTTATATAGTCTTCTTGCATATTTTTTGAGTTTGAATTATAGTAAAAAACTTTAAAATTTTGAGATTAGCGTATTAAAGGCAGCGATCGCTCTACCGCCATCATAAACGGCGAGATTGTTTGAAAAAGAATCATGAAAGAACGATCTGTAGGCTTTCAGGGAGCGTAGATGTCCTCAAATCATAACTTATTTCATTTGTTGTTTCTTCTCCTTTTTCAAATCTCGCGTCCCTGCTGCTGCCAATTCCGCATCCATTAAAGTCCGTCCCGTTGCTGCTAAATAAACATCATCCAAACTCGGTCGCGATTGTGCCATGCTAAAAGTCGGCAAACCAATTTCCGAGAGAGATTGTTCAATTTGCGTTAAGGGATTGCTTTCTCGCTGGACGACTAAATTGAGAGAGTTTCCTTGTGCTTCGTTAATAATCGCTTCCTCAACAAAAGGAAGGGTTAATAACTGTTCTTTTGCCTTTTCTGCTTCCTCTTGAGGAGAAAATTCGCGGATTCTTAACGTTACTCGATCGCCGCCAACTTTATCCTTTAATTCCGAGGGACTGCCTTCGGCTAAAACGACACCGCGATCGATAATCGCAAGGCGATCGGCAAGAGCATCGACTTCTTCTAAATAATGACTGGTAATCAATACTGTCGTGCCTGCTTCTCGCAACTTTCTCAAGAATTCCCACACCACAAAACGGCTTTCAATATCTAATCCTACTGTCGGTTCATCTAACACCAATACATTCGGTTGATGCAGCAAACCCGCCGCTAAATCCAATCGCTTTCGCAATCCCCCGGAATAAGTTCCTGTTTTCTTCTCTCCGTATTCTTCTAATCCCAAAAGGTTCAAGAGTTGATTAATACGCTCTTTGGCAACTTTGGCGGGAAGATGATACAGTGCGGCTTGTAGCTGCAATAATTCTCGTCCTGTCAGCACTTTATCTAACGCCACTTCTTGCGCGACATAACCGAGACGCTTTCTCGCTTGCTTGGGATTGGCGATCGCGGAGATGCCGCAAATTTCAATTGTTCCTCCATCAGGTTTGGAAAGGGTACACAAACAGCGAATCGCGGTGGTTTTTCCCGCTCCATTGGGTCCGAGCAAGCCAAAAATCTCCCCTTTTTCGACTTTAAAGGAGATATTTTTTACCGCTTCCACATCTCCATAGTTTTTCTTAAGATTCTTGATTAAAACAGTAGCACTCATAAAATAAAAACTTAAACCCTGTTGTTTTTAAAAAGAAAGACTATCTCAACCATGACAGATAGCCTTTTCCTCAATTATGTCATAAAAATTTACAATTTTTAGTCTTCTGGTTCAAAATCGCCTTTCCCCACGCCGCACACCGGACAAACCCAATCATCGGGAATATCTTCAAAGGCAGTTCCCGGTTTAATGCCGCTATCGGGATCGCCTTCTTCTGGATCGTAGGTGTAACCGCAAACACTACATACGTATTTTTTCACGATCGTGTTCTCCTCTTAAATTGCTTCGGATTTTACCTTAAAAGCGCCGACTTTTTTCGACAAAGAAGAGAATTCCGGTCGCGATCGCCAACAAAATCAAAAACCAAATAATCCCCCCCGGTATAAAGGACAAGATTCCCAATCCTCGCAGGAGATAGATGAGGATGGCAAGTCCTACCGCCAAATAAAAAAGATTGCTGATGATAGTTTCGGACTGGGGAGGAAAGGCCATGAGAGGAAAATTAGAAATAGGATGTAGAGAGATAAAGCCGAAAGCCTTTAATTCTCCGAACATTCAAGATAATACATCTTAGCCTATCTCCAATTTAGCTGATTGTGAAAAGCGTAGAATTACCCTTGAAAAAGGGATACGATATACTTAATTGTTATTTCGCTAGCACCTGGGTTCGACAAGTGGATAGCGATGGGTTGGGGGTCATCGTTAGTGAAGATAATATCTCCAATACTCACAAAACCCTCAGCAAAATCCTTGCAACCTCCTATACGGATCGGACCGGTTGCGATTGGAGTTCCCGTTCCAGTATTTTGGTTGATTCCACTATAAATCATCCCTTTAAAAATATGGGAAGTGTCTAAATAAATTGCGTATCGACCGGTACGAACAATTGGGAAGTGGACGTAATTATCGCCTGGGGACAGTTTTACCGAGATAGGAATGTCACGCGGTCCGTGATGTGGGGGGGAAAAAACATCGCTAAGTTGAGAAACGGCTTGAATCGTTTCTCCTGCTCCGACAATCCCAAACTGTTGGCAAGCAATATTGGCAGTATACGACATGAAAAAGCCTCCAGATTTTAAATCAATTCAAGCAAGCGATTCGATCGCGAAGTTTTTTCAAGATCGATCGCTTGCAGCAAACGATAGTAAATAGAGCCAAGCAACTCTTCTTAGTGGTCGTGGTCGTGGTCGTGGTCGTGTTTGTGAGTCCCTGCGACACTCATGACAACTTGATAAAATTCAGGATTGCACGACTTACCATCATCGGAAATCGTTCCTTGCATTTGAACGACTTCATAGGATGTGAACGTTAGACCCTTATGGTGACCGTGTGGGTCTTTCAATTGTTGAATGCCTTGCTTGACAGCATCATCAAAACTATCACTGGAACTCGCAATGATGGTAATAACATCTTGATGCTCGTTTTTATGCGTACTTTTCATGGCTCAATCTTTTTTTTGTTTGATTTCAAAGGTTTTAAGACTAGCAATGCAGACAAATTTTTATTCACACAAAATACTCTATCGGCTCGAGCATCTATCTTAATCAATGCTTAACCGGATAGATTAACCCCAAAGATTTTATTTTTCAAACCTATCACAAAAAATGTGACACAACAAGACTTGAAATGAAGTATAAAGACAAAAATATTTATCTTCTATTTGCTTAGAGGGCTTATATTCATATCTTTTGATGGCAACAATTAGTGGTAGCAGGACTCGATTAAGTTTTGTTAATCGAGGCAAATATGCTGAATTTTCTCACTAAAGATTTTTGACGGTAACGGGATCGAGCCACAATTTCAGGAATTAAGCAACTGGATGCGATCGCAAAAAGGCAATAGAAACTCAAAGATAAAACGTAACTATTCTTTACGTTGAAGGGAGTTCGCGATCGCATCATCCCGCCGAAGAAAAATCGCACTCTTCATATTTTTCCGTATCTTTCCTCGCTATTCCCTTCTGGCGTTCCAATCTGCAAACTTTCACGAGAAATTTATCACTCTTGAGTGCTTGACAGAATGACAAGAATATGGATACAGTCAGATGCAATATTTTTGTGTATTGTTACTATTTTTATAAAAAGTATAAAAAAATCCGAGAATTTAGATATTTTTTGGGATTTTAAAGAAAATATGGGATTTTTAGAGATTTTTTCTTGATTTAACTACTGTTATTAAAGGTTTATGTCGTTTTTCATTTTAGCGATCGCTTTGCAAGGGCGATCGCTTTCGCCATAATGCAGATTAACGAGCTTGCCCGATAATCTACGACCGTCATAACAAGAGGAGATAGAGAACCATGAAACTTTCAGTCTATGGAAAAGGTGGCATTGGTAAATCCACCACCAGTTGCAACATTTCCGTTGCCTTGGCAAAACGGGGTAAAAAAGTCCTGCAAATCGGTTGCGATCCCAAGCACGACAGTACCTTCACCCTGACAGGATTTTTGATTCCCACCATCATCGACACCCTGCAAGAAAAAGACTTTCACTACGAAGACATTTGGCCTGAAGATGTTATCTATAAAGGATATGGCGGCGTAGATTGCGTAGAAGCTGGCGGACCACCTGCGGGTGCGGGTTGTGGCGGTTATGTGGTTGGAGAAACCGTTAAACTCTTAAAAGAACTCAATGCCTTTGACGAATACGATGTCATTCTCTTCGATGTCTTGGGTGACGTGGTTTGTGGTGGATTTGCCGCCCCTTTGAACTATTCCGACTACTGTATGATAGTCACTGATAACGGTTTCGATGCTCTCTTTGCTGCCAATCGCATCGCTGCATCGGTACGGGAAAAAGCACGCACTCATCCCCTCCGTTTGGCAGGTTTAATCGGCAATCGCACCTCAAAACGGGATTTGATTAATAAATATGTCGAGGCGGTTCCCATGCCCGTACTGGAGGTTTTACCCTTAATTGAAGATATTCGCGTTTCTCGGGTCAAAGGTAAAACATTATTTGAAATGGCAGATAGCGATCCCTCTTTGAGTTATGTCTGCGATTACTATTTGAACATTGCCGATCAAGTTTTGGCGTTACCGGAAGGAGTCGTCCCCAGCGACGCACACGATCGGGAATTATTCTCCTTATTATCCGACTTCTATCTCAATCCTCCCGAAGCACCCAAAACCGAGGAAGAAGAACTCGATCTCATGATGGTTTAATTCAGTCACCCATTGCCTGTAGGGACGTAGCATGCTACGTCCCTACACCAATTATCAATAATTGGTTTTTACACATTGTTCAGAGGAGAATTAAAGAATGACTGTTGCTCAACAAGAAGCCCCAGCACTGAATTTTGAGTGCGAAACGGGGAATTATCATACATTTTGTCCCATTAGTTGCGTTGCTTGGCTGTACCAAAAGATTGAAGATAGTTTCTTTTTGGTCATCGGCACGAAAACTTGCGGTTACTTCCTGCAAAATGCAATGGGAGTGATGATTTTTGCCGAACCTCGTTACGCGATGGCAGAGTTAGAAGAAGGGGATATTTCCGCCAAACTCAATGATTACGAAGAACTAAAACGATTGTGCGACCAAATCAAACGCGATCGCAATCCCAGCGTTATCGTTTGGATCGGCACTTGTACCACGGAAATCATTAAAATGGACTTGGAAGGATTGGCTCCCAAGTTAGAGGCTGAAATTGGCATTCCCATCGTGGTAGCGAGAGCAAATGGTTTGGATTATGCCTTTACCCAAGGAGAGGATACCGTCCTTGCAGCAATGGCGCAACGCTGTCCCAAAGAAGCGCAAGTGAAAGAGGCAGAGAAGAGCGACAAAAATGCGATTCAAAAACTCCTCAATTTCGGACGCAAAACTGATGAGGTGAAAGCAGAGGAATCGGAATTTAAAGAGCATCCGCCTTTCGTCTTATTTGGTTCGCTTCCCGATCCGGTAGTCACAAACCTATCCCTAGAACTTAAAAAGCAAGGCATTAAAGTATCGGGTTGGTTGCCTGCCAAGCGTTATACGGAATTACCCGTCATTGAAGAAGGTTACTATGTTGCAGGAGTGAACCCGTTCCTTTCTCGCACTGCAACCACATTAATGCGCCGTCGGAAATGTAAGCTAATTGGCGCACCTTTCCCCATCGGACCCGATGGAACTCGCGCCTGGATCGAGAAGATTTGCTCGGTATTTGGTATCGAACCCCAAGGATTAGAAGAGCGAGAAGCGGCAATTTGGGCAAGTATGGAGGACTATCTCCAACTCATTCGCGGTAAATCTGTCTTCTTCATGGGAGATAATTTGCTGGAAGTTTCTTTGGCACGTTTCCTGATTCGTGCGGGAATGACTGTTCCTGAAATTGGCATTCCTTACATGGATAAACGCTATCAAAAAGCCGAATTAGACTTCCTCGCAAAAACTTGTCAGGAAATGGGAGTTCCCGCACCAAAAATTGTGGAAAAACCCGACAACTACAACCAAATTCAGCGCATTTACGAGTTAAACCCCGATTTGGTCATTACCGGAATGGCACACGCAAATCCGCTAGAAGCACGGGGAATTAATACCAAATGGTCTGTAGAGTTTACCTTTGCTCAAATGCACGGATTTACCAATGCACGCGATATTTTGGAATTAGTCACTCGTCCCCTCCGTCGCAACAATTCCCTCAAGGATTTGGGTTGGGATAAGTTGGTGAAAGAAGAAGCGATCGTTTGATTGCTTGCAAATTAGCTAAAATAACAACAGGGGTGCATAAAATAGTATCCCTGTTTATTTATTGGTGCGCGATCTACACTTGTCGATCTTCATATTACGATTCTTCTTCAACAAGAACATAATCCGCAGCGACGTATCCCTTCTTACCATCTTCTGTAGTAACATAATACCAATCATATCTAATTTGATTAAATTTTGCTAAATAATCACCCCCTATTACTTTTCTTGTAATGGTTACTCGATCTCCATTTTTCAAAGTTTTTATGGGGTTTGCAAATCTATTCCATCTATCCTGAATAAAAAGCAAGCACGTAATTTTTGCCAGTATTTAGAAACTCATCGCCATCGTATTATCAATTTCTCGCTCTTATCTCAAACAGAAAAACCGCGCCAATACACAAAAGCGCGGAAAAGTCAACAGATATTGTAATAATTCTTAAATGATTGCGATACGGCTTTGCCACACTACGCGATCGCACTCACCCGAGCAACCGTTGCCAGAGCTTCAACCAAGCGACGCACCGCCGCCACCATTGCCACCTCGCTTTCGAGTTGATTGATTGCCGAACCAACCCCCACACCGGAAGCCCCCGCAGCGATCGCCATAGGTGCAGTCACGTCCGAAAGTCCTGAAGCGCACAATACCGGGACAGAAACCGCTTGCGAAATTTCCCGCGCCGCCGCTAAAGTGGGAGCAGCCTTTTCAATTAACCCCAAAGTTCCCGGATGTTGGGGGGTGCTACGGGTTCCGCCTTCGGTTTGGATGATATCCGCGCCTTCTGCGACTAGGGCTTCAGCCAGAGCCACCTGACGATCTAAAGTTAAGATATGCGGAACTGTCACCGAAAGCGTTACATTCGGTAACAAAGCGCGAGTTTGTCGAGTGAGTGCCAACACTTCCTCCGCTTCAAATCGCCGTCCTGCAGCATAAAAACTATCGAAATTGCCAATTTCAATCAAATCCGCTCCGGCTGCCATGACCGCGACGAACTTTTCCGGTTCTACCGCCGAAACGCAAATGGGTAAATCCGTCAGTTGGCGTGCCATCCGTACCAAATTCGGTTCCGCCGCAATATCTAAAAACGTCGCCCCTCCTGCTGTCGCTGCCTTTACTGCAGCCGCCACGCGATCGCGATCGAAATTGTTTAAGCCGCTAATGACTTTCAGCGCATTTTTCCGTGAAAATGCCAATTGCAATTTAGAATCCATATTAGTAGATTGAACTTAATTATTAACCGATAAGTAAATTGACAAATTCGGTTACAGCCCTAATTTTACCGAGATCCGTTCCCTAATGTTTTGCCTTCGGGTCGCAGTGTCATCATACATTTCTTACCCCAAATTGCAAGGGTTTTCTGGCGACATTTGGCAAATTATTGAGTACAATACAGCGTGAGGGGTCATTCCCCCAACTCTTGACCTTGGGAAATGGAGGGGGGAAACGTGTAGAGATGTAATGAACCCGATCGCGACGTTCCCAAACCGGATCGCTCGAAAAACCCCAGATTCCACCAATTTCCCACTGAGAGTCAAGTTTTATGTCTTTTCCACCCGCCAACCTCTCCCAATTTCATAACGATATTTTTGCCAAAACCGAGCTCGGGCAACTGTGCGGATCCGAGGAATTGTTTCGCGATCGCTATTTAATCTTGCGGATGCTCGGTCGGGGTGGCTTTGGCGTCACCTTCTTAGCGCGAGATATGTCATTACCCGGACAGCCTTTTTGTGCGATTAAGCAACTCTGCCCCCGCGTCAGCGAACAAAAAGCGCTAGAAACGGCACGCCACCGTTTTCACCGGGAAGCTAAAATTCTGGCAGCTTTGGGAACGCATTCTCGCATTCCCATGCTGTTGGACTATTTTGTTTTGGGAGATGAATTTTATCTCGTTCAAGAATACATAAAAGGGGCAACCCTCGCCAGATTGGTCAGGCGACAGGGGTGTCAGCCGGAAATGACCGTCAAGCGTATTTTGCGAGAAATGCTCGATCTGTTGAAATACGTTCACGATCGCGGAGTCATTCATCGGGATATCAAACCGCAAAATATTATTTTGTCTCAAGATCGGCGTTTGGTACTCATTGATTTCGGAGCAGTAAAACATCAATTGGTTCAAGCCAGCGAAAGCAGCACGCGCGGTGTCACCACGCATTTTGTCGGTACCGTGGGATTTGCCCCTCCGGAACAATTTTCCTTGCGTCCGGTCTTCGCCAGTGACATTTATGCCTTGGGCGTAACCAGTTTGTATCTCCTCACTGGCAAAGCCCCGTTAGATTTTAAAACCAATCCCCGCACGGGTAAATTACAATGGCAAGAACGAACGGAAGTGGGTAAAACTTTGGCCGCCATTTTAGATAAAATGCTCGAACCTTCCCTAGAACGGCGCTACCAATCCGTTGACGAAATTCTCGACGACCTCAATACCGCCTCTCCCCAAGACAATCTTTCCCAATGCATGAATTTTAAGCCCTCCTCCTCCTCAGAACCGCAACGCCGTAAAAATAATCTCTCAATTCCCCAACGTCCCCTCACAGAGAAAGAAAGACTGGCGAGATCGATTCGCGATCGCAAATCCCGTCGCCCGCCCTCACCCCCCAAACATCGCGATTCTTTGCTGCATAGTTCCGGCTGATCTTCAATATTGCCAATTATCAATATCATTAATTATTAATCCTCTAGCACATTTTATTGATAATTGCTAATTGATAATCGATAATTGAGGTCGAAGGATGGCCAATTGTGGTGCGACTCCAGCGAATCGCATTCGCCTAGGAAATGCTGACCAAGAAAGGGAACGCGCACCAAGAGATAGTTCGCCATATCCAAATCGACCTGTTGATAATTGATAAGGGGGAGCAAGAGAGTGGCAGATGAAGGCGACAAATCCGAAAAACTCATAACCCCCAAGGAAAATCCCACCCTCAATTCTGAGGAACGGCAAAGTTCTGCCCACCTCGAAGGCGATCGCGCCGGGCAATTACTCGAACAAGGCATTGTCCAACAGCAAACCGGCAATTTTGCCCGAGCGATTGACAGTCTTCAACAAGCGCGAGATTTCTACCACCACCTGCAAGATAATCTGGCCGAGGCGACAGCTTGGTATTACTTGGGATTAGCTTACTATGCGTTGGGAGATTATCCGCAAACCATTGAATCCGCTCGTTCGAGTCTCTCCCTCGCCCAATCGAGATCGGAACCGCGTCCCATCGGCCAAGTGTTTAGTCTTTTGGGAAATGCCTATCGCCATCTCGACGATTATGATAAAGCGATCGCATTTCAGAAAAAAAGTTTAAAAATCTTTCTCGATCTTAAAGATCGCGCCGGGGCAATGGCAGCTCTGAATAATTTGGGTTTGGCCTATAAGGCTCGCGGCCAGCACGAAGATGCCATTTCTTGTCAAAAACGCGCCCTCATGTTCGCTCGCTCCCTCGACGATCGCCAAACTGCAGGGCAAATTCTTAAGAATTTAGGAAATACTTATTATGCTCTTGGCAATTATCGCGAGGCGATCGCGTATTACGAACAGCGATTGGAATTAGCTCGGGAATTGGAGGAAGATCGGGTTTCCCTGCAAATCCTGCGCAATTTGGGCAATGCCTCCTATACTTTAGGAGATTATCGCCAAGCCATTGCCTACGCTCAAAAGCGCCTTGCCCTCGCCAGGCAACTTGCCGATTCTCGTTCTGAGGAACAATCTTTGGGCAGCCTTGGCGTCGCCTACGATGCCATTGGCGATTACGAACAAGCAATTAAATATTACGAGCAGCGTTTAAATCTCGCTCGAGAACTCGGCGATCGCCGGGTCGAGAAACAGGCGATCGGCAGCTTGCGAACGGCCTGTTACGCTTTGGGAGATTATGCCAAAATCGCACGCTATCAAGGAGAAGAATAACCTATTGGTTATTGGTTATTGGCGATAACAGTTCCCCCTCGGGCGGGGTTAAGAGCAAGGTATTCCCCTCTTAGGAGGGGTTAGGGGTAGGTAAGTTATTGGTTATTGATTGAATGATAAAACAATTTTATCGAACGTAAATATCCATCGCATTTTCTTGTCTTTATCCTCTTCAGGAACGATTCCTCGATAACATTCCGAGGATATTTTTGGGTAATATGGGCAAGAAGATTTTTTTGCCATCCTTCGGGTCGCGATCGCAACCTACAATACATATTCCATCTCAAAGCTCAGGAGAAAAAACAATGGATCCAAATATTCCGTCGGCTGAAGCTAAAGTTACCCAATCTTCGGGTTTTAACACCGATCCCTCTGGGGCTATTTCCCCTACAACGCCCCCAGCAACCGATCGCCCTTGGCAAGAATGGCTCGACCCTGCTGCGGAATTCTTGCGGAAGTTACCCGATGGGGTCATGAAGTTTTTCTCGGATTACAAGCAGCCCTTAACAGTTATTTTACTGTTCGTTGGCGGTGGCGTTACTGTATATCTAACTTTGGCACTGCTCGATGCGATTAATGATATTCCCCTACTCGCTCCTATTTTTGAATTAGTCGGCATTGGATTTGCGATTTGGTTTGTTTGGCGCTATCTCATTAACTCTCAAAATCGCCAAGAACTCATGAGCGAGTTCAAAACTCTGAAGGAGCAGGTTTTGGGCAAGGATGAAGGATAAGGGATTTGAGACGTCAAACAATCAATAATACTTCGGCTATGGGGGGGCCGAGCTTGTCGAAGTACGGTGCAAGCGAACAACCCACAACCAAAACTCTAATTCCGAAGAACTTGAGCCTGTTGATAGCTTTTGCTCCACTCAGACATCACTTGGGATTTTTTCAGATTTAATTGTTTGGCAATTTCGTCGATCGTCTTTCCTTGTTTAAGGCGATCGATAATTTTTTGTTGCGCGGGAGTCAAATCTTGCCAAAATGCTTGCCATTGGTTGGAGGTCAGTCCCAGATTATGTTCTCGTATAGACGTTTTTAACCAACCGGCGACCAAGTCCGGACGACTTTTAAGGGCAAAGATTTTCACGGCGTGATAGTTAATCTTTTCCCGCAAGCGATAAATTTGCTTAATGGGTAAATCTAGCGTTTTGGCGATCGCTTCTTGGGAATGACCTTGAAGATAGAGTCGCAGCCATTCCACGGCAAGAGGATCGACTTTTTCTGCTAAATAATGCTCGAATTCTTGCCGCACTTCTTCGCGCAGTACCTGTTGTTCTTCACCATCCCGTTCCATTTGATAGGTCGCGATCGCCTCGGAATCGAGCAGGCTGATGGGAGATTCTCCGGCTTCGGGAGCGATCTCCTCAGAAATCATTTTAATGCGCTCTTTCTGTGGGACTTGGGTCATGCCGCCTTTTTGCACCCGTCGCAAATAGTTCGTGAAGCGATAAGCCAGCAAGGGTTGATTGCGGATGGGTCGCATGCAGTATTCTTCAATACTGGCCAGCAATAAAGAATTTCTTAATGTCGGATTGACACTACAGCGAGCAATACGAGCAATTGTAGATTGAATATAGCGATCGCTCTCGATCATCTCCTGAATCACCTCTTGCAATACATCTGCTACCGCACGCTGGCGATCGCGGCTCAAAGACACCCAAGTGCGAATTTTATTCCGCAGCACTGCCAGAGAACCCAAACGCGAAATGAGGTTGCGATACGCTCGACTTGGATTTGCCCCCAAATAACGCTGGTGGAGAATGCGATAGCGATATTCGATTGCCTGTCGGGTAATGGCCTTTTGGCGCTCGTCCATATCGGCAAATCGTCCTCGATCCTCTCCCAATAGCCACAAGGCGATACTTTGGCGTGCAGTCCTAGAGCGATCGGAACACTCTTCTTGCAAGCGCTTCTCCCAAAAGGTTTCTAGCTCTCGGGCAAATTCAATCGTCACCTTAATAGATTCCTCCCACCCCTGTTTTTATCAAAAGGCCGATATCACCAGTCTAAGCGAACAACCCATAGATTATTCCAACACAATGATGGGATCTGACGCAGGAGATAATGAATTTGCCCGATTGATAGCGATCGCCGTCCTCATCATTATTGAAATCTATGGCAGAACAAACCCTCCTCCCTTCCTTAAAAAAATTTTGTTAAAGATCGACAAATTCGTCCTCAATTTGCTATAAGGGTAGATACAAAAGCGCAGTACTAGAAACAAGTCGTTCGAGTTCGACGTTTTTGGGTTCAGTGTGAGGAAGTCATCCATGTCAGAAATTCTCAAGAAAACCTTATTAGCTGCTCCCGCCACAGTGGGTGCATTGCTTCTGGCTTCCGGAGAAGCCATGGCCGAACCCGTTGGCAGTTCTCTTTCTACCAGCGATATGCTCCAACAAATCCAGACCTATGGAGCAGAAGGAAATCGTCGCGCCCAGTTCACCGGAGCCTCGAAATTTAGCGACGTATCCCCAGGAGACTGGGCATTCCAAGCCCTAGACGACCTCGTTCGCCGCTACGACTGTCTCAAAGGCTATCCCAACGGCACTTATCGCGGCAATCGCGCTCTGAGTCGCTACGAATTTGCAGCCGGTTTAAACGCCTGCTTGCAACAAATCGAGCGCCTGATTGCCGAAACCACCGCCGACTTCGTCACCCGCGAAGAACTCGAAACCCTGCGTCGCCTGATGCAAGAGTTTGAAGCAGAACTGGCCACCTTGGGAACTCGGGTAGACAACTTAGAAGGTCGGGTGGCATTCCTCGAAGACAATCAATTCTCCACCACCACAAAATTAGTCGGAGAAGTAATCTTCAACTTGGATATTGCCACGGGAGATCGCGCCAAGATTTATGGTTTGGACGATGCAGACTACAACGATCTGAGCGAACTGAATGGCTTGGCGATTACGAGCAATTTGAGCGACTTGGGACCCTCATCAGCCTTTGCCCAAATCATCGATCGCAACAATATGTTGGGATTGTTTGAAGGATTGGGAGTCATCGACTCGATCACCATGGGAGAATTGGTGAATGCAACGGATCTGAACTTCAACGCCAACAATTTGAGTACGGCAGGAGTAACGACCCTCATCAACAACTTCGTCAGCGACTTGGATACGATCCAGCAAGCGGGTAACACAAATGCGTCGGACTTCCGACGGAATCGGAACTCGCCGATCGCCTTCGGATATCGGGCGCGGTTGAACTTCGACACGAGTTTTACCGGACGAGATCGCCTGCGGACTCGCTTGCAAGCCCGCAACCTGCGCAATATTTCCCAGTT
>JAGHZQ010000034.1 GCA_017746715.1 Cyanobacteria bacterium SBLK | reverse complement strand
CGGCAAACATTTTAAGGAAAGTAGCGGCAACTTTAGGATTATGTCTTAAAGGAGTCAGTAGCGGCGCTTTGACTACGCCTGCAAGAGTCCATTTTTGGACTGCTTCCGAATCCCCGTCTCTTTAGAGCGGGGAGGGTCAAATACAAGCGATCGCGCTGAGGAGTAGAGCAAAGAAAACACCTCCCGCAATGAATTGAAAATGGCGATCGGGAGGGAGGACGGCCAATCGTTCGGGATAGTCCCAAAATAGGAGAATACTGGCAAGAATCGTTAAGATGCCAAGAATATTCCAAACCGTCTGACTCATAGAATTTTGTCCTACTTTTAAAGAAGGAAACTTGGCAAGTGTCCCGATTAATGCTTAGCAGACAAAGGCTTTTTCTCCATATAATCGAGTAAAATTTGTTGGTGGACGGAACTGAGAGGGCGAACGGAATTGGCAATAGCAGAAAAGCGTTCTCCTTGGCGAATTTCTTCGGGAGAGACTAAAGCAAAATCCCAGCCTTCTTTCAGTTCTAATTGAGAAAAAGGAACTTCTAAAGGCACGGCAAAAACATGACGGATCGCACGATCGCTAGGATATTGTCCAAATTTGAGAGGCGTTCCGATAAACTCATAACCAATTTCTTCAACTAACTCTCGTAGGAGTGCCTCTTCTGGCGTTTCTCCCGGATCTAGGTGTCCGCCAAAAAAGCCCCAACATCCGGGGGCGGCAATATTAGGAATATTATCTCGCAACTGCATGAGAAAATATTCATCTTGATAGAGAATAGCGATCGCAACTTCAACAGTCATTTTAATTATCAATTATCGACAGGTGGATTGAATATGCCGAACTATCTCTTGGTGCGCGTTCCCTTGGGGAATTCGATGCTTCGGCATACTTCGGCATTGCTCAGTACAAGTCGCTCAGCAACCTTCGCCGGGGTCGCACCGCAATTGAACATCCCTCCACCTCAATTATTAATGTACGATCGTTTTCGATTGTCCCCGCCAGTATAGCAATTTTCTCCCGATCTGAGTTACGATCGTTCTTGTAGAACTCCTATCAATTAGCGGACAATGGTATCGATCGCGGTAATTGACTACGATATGGGCAACTTGCACTCGGCTTGCAAGGGACTGGAAAATGCAGGGGCAAAAACAACGGTTACGGATTCTCATGTCGATCTCGCCGCCGCAGATGCAATTGTTTTACCAGGCGTTGGGGCTTTCGATCCGGCGGTGCAACACTTGCGATCGCGCCATCTCGTCGAACCCATTAAAGCAGCGATCGCCAGTGGCAAACCCTTTCTCGGTATTTGTTTGGGGCTGCAAATTCTCTTCAACGGCTCTGAGGAAGGGACAGAACCCGGATTGGGAATTATTCCGGGGATGGTGCGCCGCTTTCGTTCCGAACCCGATATCGTCATTCCTCACATGGGCTGGAATACACTCTCCTTTAAACAAACCGAACTTCCCATTTGGCAAGGACTGGGAGAACATCCCTACGTTTATTTCGTTCACTCCTTTTACGTGGATCCTGTCGATCCGCAAATTCGCGCGGCAACAGTGACTCACGGTTCTCAGGAAGTGACCGCCGCGATCGCCCGAGATAATCTCGTTGCCGTCCAGTTCCACCCGGAAAAATCCTCAACGGCGGGGTTAAAAATTCTTTCTAATTTTGTCTCTTTGGTTGCGACAAAAACGCGATCGGCAGTTGCCGTTTAATCGACCAAACAACAGAAAAAATCCGCTTTCATTTTCTGGAAGCGGATGAGAAACGAGAAAACCATTCTTAGGTCAAACTTTAAGTTTAGCGATCGCTATTTTATTGGCGACGTTTTCCTGCAACCAACAAACCCGCTAAACCAAGAGAAAAGAGAGAGATAGAGGCAGGTTCGGGAACGTCAATGCCTTCAACCAACTTAATTTGATAGGCAAGATTTGAATTGTTGGGTTTGATGGCTCCCCAAGTCATCGTCGATTGACCCGTGAGGGTAAAATCGCCAACGATATCGGCAATATGGAGATAGTCGGCATCAACATAACCGCAGCCAACACCTCCCGAACAAGAAGCACTAGAAGAATCGGCAATGCTTAAGGGAGATAGGGTGGATGCGTCGTCCAAGAACAAGTTATTCACAACGATACTGGTGTCGTCCTTGCGAGCGCTCGTTCTGATATAAAGGTCGGAAAAATTATCTTCAAAAACTTCGGTTTTACTGACTACAACGTCATCGACGGTATAGGTTAACGTGTTAGCAATACTGTCAAAAACTAAGGAAAAATCGACGGCTTCACCACTGACCCAATTATCATAATCTGCCTGAACGCGATTTTGGGCGCTATTCGTACTGTCGTGAATATTAATTTCATGGTCGCCGATCCGACCGATGCGACTTTCTGCCGCCCAAGGAATGTCTAAACCCAAGACATCAAATTCCGCACCGTCAAGATGACCGCCGAGGGTAAAGGCTGTGGCGGTTTCTGTTGTTGCGCCCATTATGGCAGCTAAACTCAACGTTGCCCCTGCGATCGCTCCCAAAATTTTTAATCCGTTCATGGCTTTCCCGAAAATCTCTTGCTGACTTATTTTTAGCTTATGCGGTTTATTCGGGGGTTGTCGAGGCAATTTCCGCATTTTTACTGAATCTTTACAGACCAATATAGTTATGTGAAATTTTGATGAGGGGAGCGGAGAGTAGGGGGAGATGAGGGAGCGTCGCGAGCGAGGGAAGCAGAGGGAGCGGGAGGAGAATGGCCGATTGCGTTTTAAAGTTGGCAATAAAAAAACGTACGATTTTTGCGATCGAATGTAGTTTTTTCAATTAATTCAACTTCCGAGAAGACAGAGAGGAGAGGTGGACGGAAAGTGTAACCAACCTCTCCTCTCCCAACGCTCCCTCTGCTCTCGACGCTCTCTACTCCCCCATCGCCATCCCCGCGATCCATCCCGTCGTCCAAGCACTTTGGAAATTAAATCCTCCCGTCACGCCATCAATATCGAGAATTTCCCCCGCAAAATACAACCCCGAACATTTGCGGCTTTCCATGGTTTTAAAATTAACTTCCTTGAGATTGACCCCTCCACAGGTGACAAACTCCTCCTTAAAAGCGTTTTTCCCTAAAATGGTATAGCGTCCGTCAACCAGTTCCGCGATCGCTCGATTTAATTCCTTCTTCGATAACTCCGCCCAAACTTTCACCGGAGAAATTTCCGCCGCTTCTAATAATTTTTGCCATAAACGCTTGGGCAAAGAAACGGGACAATAATTAAACACCTTTCTCTTAGGATGTTCGGATTTAACACCCAGTAATTGTTGATACAGGGTTTCTCGGTTTTCGTCAGGTAGCCAATTCACCTGCAAGGCAAGATGATAGCGATGTTCCCAGAGTATTCTCGCCCCCCATGCCGATAATTTCAAAATGGCCGGACCGCTCAATCCCCAATGAGTCACGAGTATGGCTTCGGTTTGTTCGAGTTTGTGCTTTCCTTCAGACAACAAGCGAACTCGAGCGCGATCGACACTGACCCCAGCCAAATCTTGCAAGCGCGCATCGGCAATTTTAAACGTAAATAATGAAGGAACGGGAGTCGCGATCGCGTGTCCCAACTGTTTCGCCCAACGATAGCCCGATATATTGCTCCCCGTCGCTACTAAAACGCGATCGGCGTGCAAAATTTCCCCCGTTTTTAAAGTTACGGTAAACCCCTCGGGCGATCGCGCCAACGATTTCGCTGGCGATCGCGTCCGCAATTCCACTCCTTGCGCTTCTGCTTCGTGCAGCAAACAATTAATAATCGTTTCGGAGCGATCGTTCGCGGGAAATATCCGTCCGTCGGCTTCGGTTTTTAAACCCACGCCTCGACTCTCGAACCAAGCGATCGTTTCTCGGGGCTGAAAGCGACTGAATGCTCCCAGTAATGCCTTGCTTCCTCTCGGATAATTCTTAACCAATAGGGCCGGATCGAAACAATGATGGGTGACGTTACACCGTCCTCCTCCAGAGATGCGAACCTTCGCGAGAGGCTGTCTCCCCGCTTCGAGAATGAGAATGCGAAGGTGGGGATGACAGCGAGCTGCCGTCACTGCGCCAAAAAATCCGGCAGCCCCACCCCCAATAACCGCGATCGTGACCTTGTTTGCGACCATTCGCTTGATTTTAAAATAGTTTTGCGTTGTTTGGAGTTCAGTTTTCTGTTCTCGAAAGTTTGCCGGCCACCCTTTCCTTCAATTCGGGAAAGCTACATGCAAAGGATTATAATTGGAAAAATTGTGCTGAGAAAAGGGGGTTTGGTGCTATTCTATAACTATCTCTCCTCTCGTTTTTGACGGGGATGGTCTTATCAAGAGATAGAAATCAAAAATTCGATACAATAGACTTAAATTTTAGCATCTACCCTCCAAATCCTAACTGAGTTCGTCCCTTGAGATCCACGTGCTCGATTGCAAATCTAGCGATCGCTGCATTCTCGTGCTATTGTCCGATCCTTTTGTTATCTATCTTTGTATCGTTCCTTGTATCATTCGGATACGCCGGTCAATTTCGCGATCGCTCATTGAGAGAATAGGGGGTAATATCGATTAAGGATAAGGATAATCAATAATTTTACAAGCAATGTTACGGCTTGTGCTTTTTCTTACAGGCAAAAGCCATGAGAATAATGCAACTATGAATAAAACCATTTCGAGAATTATGACTTCACTGGATTCGGATATTTCCGATCTTCTCAATTCTGATAGTGTAATGGAGGCACTGTGCGCTCTTGCAGAAGAAACCGAGCGGGATCGTTTGTTTGCTCGATTTTTGCAAATTATTTTAGCAAAAACCGGGATATATCGGGGCGCATTACTCGTACCGGAAGATAAACATTGGTCGATTGCCATAAAAAATGAGGGGAGTAAAATAGAACGCGTTTCGCCAATTTCTTTGCAAGAGAGCCAAATTGTTCCTCAATCTGTTATTCAATGGGTCGCGCGCGCGCAACTATCTCTGATTAGCGACAATCTACCCGCACGAGCCAATATCGAAGCCGATTCCTATTTCCAAATCGATCGACCCCTATTTTTTGCCGGTCTCCCGCTTCTTTATCAAAAATCTCTCAAGGGGATTATTTATCTAGAATCAAGAGAAAGAAAACTAAAATTTTCCCAACAACAACTGAAAGCCTTAAATTTCCTCTGCCTCCAAGCCGCAATTATTCTCAATCGCATCGATTTGTCCGATCTCGCTTCGAATGACAAAACGGAAAGCCAAGAACAAAGAGGAGAATATATCGGAACTTTAGAAGAACAACTGGCTGAAAGTCAAGCAGAATTAAAAGAAGCGCGATCGCAACTCATCGCTCGAGAAAAATTGGCGACATTAGGACTTTTAAGTGCGGGAGTTGCCCATGAAATTCGCAATCCCCTTAATTTTGTCACCAATTGTTCGGAGACTTCAGAAGAACTGGTCGAAGAACTCTTGGAAAACTTAGAAAAACAACGCGATCGCATCCCACCAGCAGATTTTTCTTATTTTCAAGAGATGCTGACAGACGTGAAAAACAACGCCGCGATCGTGCGTCAGCAGGGACAGAGGGTTGAGGGAATCATTCGCAGCATGATGCAGCACGCGCGCTCCGAACAAAATGCCCATCATCCCACGGATATCAATCAGTTACTCGATCGCGCCGCTCTATTAGCCTATCACAGTCGCAAAGCCAGCAAAAAAGGCATTCATATCAATATTCAGACCCAATACGATAACTCCGTAGGCTTAATAGACGTCGCAGAAGGCGATCTCAGCCGAGCTTTTATTAATCTAATTGATAATGCTTGTTATGCCCTCGAAACTAAGTATAAAACAGGAAATCAAGAAGAAGAAGCCCCAACATTGTGGTTGACGACCGAGAATCAAGCCAAAGCGACTGTCATTCGCATTCGCGATAATGGCGAGGGCATTCCTGCAGATATAAAAAACAAACTTTTTACACCCTTTTTCACGACGAAACCGATTGGAGAAGGGACGGGTTTGGGCTTATTTCTGACTCGCAATATTGTTATCGAACAGCATCAAGGAAAGCTGGACATCGAGAGCGAATTTGGTCAATATGCTGAATTTATTATTACTTTACCCAAACCGTAAAAATAATTCAAAATTCAACAGGTGGGTTGGATATGCTGAATTCGATTCAGCATCCCCCCACCTCAAAATTATCAATTCAAAATTGTAATTCCTCTATGGGACAAACTCTACAAAGTCGATTTCAGGAGCAATGCTTGCAGGCGATCGCGATAGGGTCGATAATAGCGATCGATACGCGCTGCGATTGCTGCCTCACTCGGCAATTGTCGATAAAGCGGGAGTGGTGTATTTTGAGGAACGTGCAGGATAAAGGGGGATAGATGACTCAATTTGATGAAGGGGCGATTGACAAGACGTCTGTTTTCTGTTGTTTTAAAATTAGCATTGGATTTAGTGATTTGGCGATTGTCGATTGGCTCTCATGCTCGCAAAAGATAAAGAAAATATAAAAATGTGTTATTATTAACATAATTGAGCGATCGTCTATCGCAGGGCGCATTCCTTCTACCCACTCGCAATTGAGAAAATCTCTAAATTTCTCCGTTCGAGATTTTCGCGATCGCGTTCTCGATAATCTCGGTGGCATTCTTTCTCATGAAACAGGCTTACTCTACAATCATCGAGACTTCCGCGAATTCCTGGGGCAATTCCCCCAATGGCAACCCTCAATCTTACCAGGCATTAGCGAAAGTCATCGATCGCATTCGGCGCTCCCTTGACATTGAAACCATTTTCAGCACGACAACCCGAGAGGTTCGCCAACTTCTTGCCGCCGAGCGCGTTGCCATTTTTCGTTTCAACCCCGATTGGAGTGGGGAATTTGTCGCCGAATCCCTTGCCGATGGCTGGACTTCCCTCGTACGAGAAAACCATCGCTCTATTATTTCCGATAGCTTTCTCCAAGAAAATTGCGGGGGACGCTATCGCCACAACGAGATCGCGATCGTCAACGATATTTATGCGACCGGGTTTTCTCCTTGTCACCTCGAACTGTTGGAAAAACTCCAAGCCAGGGCTTATATTATCGTCCCCATTCTGCAAGGAGAAACCCTTTGGGGCTTGCTGGCCGCTTATCAAAACTCTCAACCCCGCCAATGGCAGAGCTACGAAGCCGAATTCCTCGCTCAAATTGGCGCTCATCTCGGTATTGCCCTGCAACAAGCCGAATATCTCAAACAAACGCGAGAGCAAAGCACCCAACTGGCGATCGCTGCCGAACGAGAAAAAGCCGCCCAACGTCACAAAACCCTCGTTAACACCATCGATAAAATTCGTCGTTCTCTCGATATCGAGACCATTTTCGAGACAACAACCCGCGAAGCCCTGCAACTCCTCGAAAGCGAACGAACGGTTATTTATCACTTTAATCCAGATTGGAGCGGGCAAATTGTTGCCGAGGCTTTGGCGGGCGGTTGGACTCCGCTCATGAAAGATCGGGCTTTTATTGCTGATAGCGTTCTCCAAGAAACGCAAGGAGGACGCTATCGTCACAATCAAACAACGGTCATCGACGATATCTATGAGAGTAACTATTCTACCTGTCACATCCAACTACTCGAACGCTTAGAAGCAAAAGCCTGTATAATCGTTCCTATTTTACAAGGAGAAACCCTCTGGGGCTTGCTGGCAACCTACCAGAACTCCAAACCCCGCCACTGGCAAGAATACGAAGTCGATTTGCTGGTTCAGATCGGCAGTCAATTGGGAATTGCCTTGCAACAAGCCGAATTGTTAAAAACGACTCAAACTCAAGCCGACGAACTTTCTCGCACCCTCAAAGAATTGCAACAAACGCAAACCCAACTCATTCAGAGCGAAAAAATGGTGGGTTTGGGGCAATTGGTGGCGGGAATTGCCCACGAAATTAACAATCCCGTTAATTTCATTTTTGGCAATCTCGTTCACGTGGAGGGTTATGCTTTAGATTTAATCGATCTGATCGATTCCTATCGCAAGGCTAACCCCATTCCCAATGAAGAAGTACGTGAAAAAATCGACGATATCGATCTCGATTTCGTGCGGGAAGATTTGCCTAAAATTATTGAATCGATGCGAATGGGCAGCGATCGCATTCGCAAAATCGTGCTTTCCTTGCGAACCTTCTCCCGACTCGATGAAGCTGAAATTAAAGCCGTAGATATTCACGAAGGTTTAGAAAGTACCCTCTTGATTTTGCAACATCGTTGGAAATCCCTTGGCGATCGCGATGCTTTGGAATTAGTGAAAGATTATGGCAATATCCCCTTAGTCGAGTGCTATCCCGCACCTCTCAATCAGGTGTTTATGAGTCTCCTGACCAATGCTCTCGATGCGATTGAGGAGCGTTACGCCCGAGAAAGTTTAACACCTCGGATTGGGATTCGCACTGCTCGAGAAGGGGATCGCGTGCAAATTGAAATTGCCGACAACGGAAACGGAATTCCAGAAGAAATGCAGTCGCGCATATTCGATCCTTTTTTCACCACCAAAAAAGTAGGCAAAGGAACGGGTTTGGGACTTGCTATTAGCTATCAAGTCATTGTCGAAAAACACGGCGGACAATTGGAATATTCGTCTCAAGTGGGTCAAGGAACTCAATTTCGCATTTCTATTCCCATCCATCGCACCGAAAAATTTTAAGGTTTGATGCGTTATTGGAGCATACGGGCAATTTTCTCGTTATGGATTATATCCAAGGCGATCGCTTTCTCGATTGGGCGAATCTTATTTGAATCCCCTTTTAAACCCGCCCGATCGAGAGACTTTAATTGCTATTTTGCGCCGTTACAAACAACAAAGAAATCGAGAAAACTTCGATCGTCTACTCGAAGCGATCGGATTGGTTTAAATCGCAGAATTTGCCCAATCTTTAGCCCAATTTAACGTTTCTCGAACCTTGGTATCATCCGAGGCTTCGCAATAAAGACGCAAAACGGGTTCTGTACCGCTAAATCGTACTAGCAACCAACGACCGTCTGCCAAGCGGAACTTATATCCGTCAATGGTCAAACAATCCGTTACCGCCTGTCCCGCAACTTCTTTGGGAGTGTCAGTTTTGAGGAGTTCCAAGAGTTTTCCCCGTTCTTCCATGCTGGCAAGGGGAAGATCGATGCGATCGTAAGTCGAGTTAAAATTGGCCCGTGCTTGTAAATCGGCGTACATCTCACCGATATCCCGTCCGGACTCGACCACTGCTTCGAGGACGTAAAGGGCAGACAAGAGAGCATCCCGTTCGGGAATGTGGGTACCGTAGCCAATGCCTCCCGATTCTTCGCCCCCGAGAAGAACTTCTGACGATAGCATGCGATCGGCGATGTATTTATAGCCGATCGCCGTTTCGTGCAGGGAAATATTATAAGATTCTGCCAAACGCGGGATTAAATCCGAACCGCTAATGGTTTTGACGATTTCTCCTTTAAACCCTTTGCGTTGGGATAAATGTTCGATGAGGATGGGAATGAGAATCTGGGAACTGTGGAAATTTCCCGCCCCGTCTACTGCTGCAATGCGATCGCTGTCTCCATCAAAAACAAAGCCCGTGCGAATCTCGTCTTTGCCTTCCCGTGCTGCTTCGCGAATGGCTCGGAAAAGTTTGGGAATATATTTGGGGAGGGGTTCTGGGGCACCGCCTTCAAAGAGGGGATCGCGATCGCCGTTAATTTCTTCAATTTCCACCCCTAATAACCGCTTTAACCCCGTCGCCGCCGTACCGTGCATGACATCGGCAAAAACGCGCACTCTCCCGGAGGTAATGGCAGTCGCGATCTTGCCAATATCTACTTTAGAACGCAATTCCGTACAGTAACTTTCCCACGGATCGAAATGCTCCAATTTTCCCACTGTTTTTCCCACCACAAAACCGCGAGGGATTAAGGCTTCGATTTGTTTAGTGATCTCTTTTGTTACCGATCCGCCAAATGCACCTTTTACTTTTAAACCTAAATAACCTGCCGGATTGTGACTGGCCGTGAGAACTAACGCGCCAAGCGCCCCTTGCTGTTTTGCTGCCCAAGACAGAGCGGGAGTAGGGGCGTAACCATCTGCGAGAAGAACATCAAAACCCGCTTCTCGCACGGATTCTGCTACGGATTCTGCAAAAGATTCCGCCATAAAGCGGCGATCGTAGCCCACGGTAATTAAGTTACTTCCCGTGGCTTCGCCAAAATTTTTCGCCAATACTTCCGCCGCGATAGGGGCAACTAAAGTGACGCGCTCGAAAGTGAAATCGGCAGCAATTAAACCGCGCCAGCCGTCGGTACCAAAGGTGATGGGTTTGGGGGTAAAAGGCATGGTAATTTTGCGATCCGAAGCTATTTTTTCTGACCTCGATTGTAACCCAAACAAGGCGCTGAAACAGAAACAACTTCTTAAGAATGCAAATCGGTCAATAAAGGCTCGATCGCCATGGCGATCGCATCATAGTGAAATCGATTGACAAAATCTGTTAATGTTGCAGCTAAAGCACGATGGGTTTTGGGAATTTCCGCGATCGCCGTTAATAGCAATTCATCATCTAAATCGAGTGCGGCTTGATGGACGCGAATCAGCCACTCGGCCGTCATCGCTTGCAAACTTTCTGAGGCTAAAGAATAAGGCTTTTTGTCTTCTTCTAAAACGGCATTTTTCTCGTAAATATAACGAACTCCCAGATGTTTGCCCATCGCTTCAAAAATTACGTCTTCGCGGAAAGGTTTGCGAATAAAATCATCGCAACCCGCAGATAGCGTAACGGCTTTTTCTTCCTCTAAAACGCTGGCAGTTAAAGCAATAACAGCTGTTGCTTGCCCTCGAGTCGTGCCTTTAATATATTGTACGGCTTCATAGCCATCCATCACGGGCATTCTCATATCCATCCAAATCAAATGCGGTTGCCAATTCTCCCAAATTTCAACAGCTTTTCGACCATTCGCCGCTTCTTGAAGGTCAAATCCCAAGGGTTGTAAAAGTTTAATTAATAAGCGGCGATTAACTTCTTTGTCATCAACAATTAAAATTTTGTAGCGGGGTTGATTGGCTTCTAAAGCAATAACGCGATTTTTTACTTGGTTGTTTTTTACCTCGCTTGCTCTGACGCATTGTACTCGAATATCGAATAAAAATGTCGTTCCTTTCCCAACCTTACTTTTCACAACAATATCTCCTCCCATGAGTTGCACGAATTTACGGCTAATCGGTAAACCCAACCCCGTTCCTTCTTGGGCATCTTTTCCCGTTTGAGTTTGTCTGAAGGCTTCAAATAATCGATCTAGTTCGTTATCGGCAATTCCCGCTCCCGTATCTTCAACTGCAAAATGAATTTGAGTTATGGATAAGGGGTCATGGGGAATGAGGAGTTCTGTGCTCTCGATTCTGACAAAAATTCCACCGTCTGAGGTAAATTTTAAGGCATTGTTGATAAGATTGATTAAGACTTGACGTAATTTTGTGGCGTCGGTTTTAATATACTGCGGAACTTTGCGATCGCGCTCAAAAATCAACTGTAACTGTTTATTCTCGGCTCTAAGAGAGAATAAGTCTTCAACTTCATTTAAAAGGCGATAGAGGTCAAAATTTTGAGGATTGAGCACAATTTTTCCTGCTTCAATCTTGGACAAATCTAAAACATTATTAATTAGCGTTAAAAGGTATTCGCCACTCCGATTAATAATACTCATATTTTCCTGTTGTTCCTGCGATAGAGCTTGCGATCGCATCATCAATTGCGAAAAGCCGAGAACGGCATTCAAAGGAGAGCGCAACTCGTGACTCATATTCGCCAAAAATATACTTTTTGCTTGATTGGCAACCTCTGCCTTTTCTTTCGCTTTTTCTAACTCTAGCGTTCTCTGTTTGACTTGTAATTCTAAACTTTCACTATATTCTTTGAGAATTTTTTCGGCTTTTTTTCGGTCTGTGATATCCTGAAAAACTGCGATCGCTTGGATGACTTTTCCTTCTTCATTATAAATTGGAGTGGCACTGACTTCGAGAGGAATAATGCGATTGCCCCAATGAATTTCTAAATCGTTAGCGATCGTCTTATTTCCTTGAATCGCTTGAAAAATTGGTAATTTTTCTGTTGGGTAAGGTGCGCGAGTTTGACTGTGGTAGATGCGATCGCTTGAAATTGATTCGTACGGATCGATTTCTTCGCGATCTAATAATATTTTTGCAGTTTGATTGAGATAAGAAATACTACTATCGAGATTGTGAACGGTTACACCCACAGGCAAAGATTCAAGAAATTGGCTGAGTTGGTGCTGGCTATGAGATAATTCTTGAAAGGACTGCTGAACTTGTGCCGCCATTCTATTAAATGACGATCCCAATTGTCCTAACTCATCATTGCGAGTAATTTTGACTCGACTATTCCAATCTCCATCAGCGATTTTTTTAGCCGCATGATTTAACTGAAGAATGGGTTGAATAACCCAACGAGAGGTTAAAAGACCGATAATCACGGCAATTCCAAGAGCCAATAAAGAGAGAAGAATAGTTTGTCGCGTATTCGCATGAATTTCGGCAATGAAATCGGATTCGGGAATCGCGATCGCGATCGTCCAGTCCAAACCATACTTATCTTTTAAAGCGATTGTTTGGAAAAAATATTTTTGATTTTCAACTTTAAATTGATGAACTTGTAGATTTTCAATATCAAATAATTCTTCTGAGTATTGTTCGAGATTATTTGCGATCGCCTGCGTTACCGGATCTCGACTCTCTTTTGCCTTTAATCTCAATCGTTGTTCCGCTTTGAGGACGATGGGATTTTCATCGATCGAAGTTGCAATCAAATCTCCAGATGGCTCGATAATCAGTGCTTGTCCGGTTTTACCAATTTTTAAAGACTGTAAAAACTTATTGATATAACTCAAATCGAGGAGTACGGAACTCACTCCTTGAGGTTCTTTTTCTCGAGATACATATAATGGATGAGCAAAAGCCAGTGTTAAAGTTAGAGCGGGAACGCGAAGATAAATATCAGTCCATATGGCTCGCTCTCGTGCCACTGCTTGTTGATACCAAGGGCGTTGAGTTGCTTGAAATTCATCAATTGTTAGAAAAGGATTGCTTAAACTTTTTAAATGTTTTAAATTATAATAAACTTGCATTTGAAAATCGGTTTTTTCTCCGGAAATTGCAATACCAGATGTTAATTTGTTTTTTAAATATATTTCTCCTGGGGCGCGATACTCATCTTGTTGATTAGAAATTTGAATAACCGTGACAAAATCAGAGCGATGATTGTGATACTGTTTATCGAGATAAGGAATCCAAAAATCCATGTTCTTTAAATCGAGCAGTTCTGTATCGATCAGATGTTGATGATTGAGAGCAATTTTGGGTGGAACGGCCAGAAATGAATATAAATTACTTTCAATACGATCGCCGGTTTCTTCGATTAATTCGTGAGCGAGATTTTCAACGACTTTTTGACCATTTTTAAAAGAGAGATAGCCGACAATTCCCACCGTAAAACCAATTTCCAACAAAAAAGGAATGATAAAAACAACTCGCAAAGGTAATTGGAATTGAGAAAGGTAAATTGGAGGAGTTTTCATGTCGCGATCGGGAAACTTGCCAGAGCAGAGGTTCGTCAAATATTTTGGTTTCTATCTCTGTTTTAACGTATCGATCGCGAAAATGCGTGTTTTTTTGGATCGACAATTTATAGTTTATTTTAATCCAAGAAATTTCCGTTAGTCATTCCCCAATTTGAGATTGATGTAAACCGATCGAAATCTACACGATCGCTTCTCTTTTGTCTAAATGTGAAATTGTATCCGTCGCAAAAATTCGAGAGTGCTATTGCGATCGCTACCTCCGGAATCCTACAATTCATTAAGCGATAAATTTTATTTATGTCTGAGATTGTAGCGGCTGGATTTGATTGGTCTGAAGTTTGGCATGCAGTGCATTTCGAGCAGGATATCGATCGTACCAAACCGACTCGCTTTGCTTTATTGGGACAACCTTTAGCGATCTGGTGGCAAGAAAAAATCCAACAATGGATCGTCTTTCGCGATCGCTGTCCCCACCGTCTGGCTCCCCTTTCTGAAGGGAGAATTACCGAAGATGGCTGTCTCGAATGTCCCTATCACGGTTGGGCATTCTCCGAAACGGGGATATGCGATCGCATTCCTTTTCAAGACGAAAAAGGGATGGCTCACCTACACTCCCGTGCTGCCGTGCAAACTTATCCCAGTCGAGTCGTACAGGGAATTTTATTCGTTTACCCCGGAAATCCTGAAAATGCAGCATCCCAACCCATCCCCATCGTTCCCGATCTCGATAAAAATGTAGAACAGTGGACGATGGTAGATGTTTTCCGGGATATTCCTTACGATGCCATTACCCTACTGGAAAACGTTCTCGATCCGAGCCACGTTGCCTTTACTCATCATCCTCGCGTTGGCAACCGCGCTAATGCAAAAGAGTTTCTCTTGGAAGTCTCCGCAGTAGAGCGATCGGGGTTTGCCGGATTTTGGGAAGAGGGCCCCCGTCGGGGCAAACTCGGTCCGCAAAAGACGACTTTTACGGCGCCTAATTTGATGTGGCACGATATTGCCGATAGTCCTTTCGGACAGGTGATGACGGTGGTTTATGCCACGCCTATCGAAAAGGGCAAATGTCGCGCTCTCGTCCGCCTGCCCTTTCGCTTTAAGTCAGCTTTGCCGCGACTTGTCTTTAAAATGACTCCTCGCTGGTATTCTCATCTCAATCAAATGAGTATCTTGGAAGACGATCAAATTTTCTTACATCTCCAAGAACGAGAGTTAGCCCGTACTGGCGAATCTTATGGCAGGGCTTGCTATTTGCCCACTTGTTCCGATCGCTTCGTCGTTGCCTACCGACAATGGATAGAAACTTATGGCGAACCCTTTCCTCATGCCTTTTTTCCTCCAACGAAAACCGATCGAAATATCCTGCTCGAGCGCTATCAGTCCCATACCCAATATTGTCAGAGTTGCCGAACGGCTTTAAAAAGAGTGCAACAGTTCCGCATTATTACCGCGATTTCCGTTCTCTTTTTATGGATAGCCTTACCGATAAGCGTCGGATATCGGCTGCCCATTTGGGAAACTTTAACGATCGCGACTCTCATTCCCATTGTTGCCGGACTCTGGTGGCAATTAGGTCAACTCGAAGGTCGCTTTGTTGCTGGAGATTATCCTCCCGCTCGCAATACTTAAATCCCGAGCTATTTTTCGAGGAGCGATCGCCTCTCCAAGTTTTTAAAAACCAATTCGGCAATCGAGTACTGACCTTCTGGCGTTAAATGCGCCCAGTCTAAAAAATAAGATTGAACGGTTTCAGAAGGAATCTCCCGCCAAAATCCGTGGACGTCGATTGCTGCAATTTCCTTCTCTTGGAGAAATTGGAAAAATTGAGTTTTATAGAGAGGATTGTTGGGGGTGGGTAAAAGATCCTCGCGACTGGGGGTATAAACCACAAAAAGCGGCAGATCGCTGTCTCGAACTAAGGCCGCGATTGCCTGTAAATATTGTAAATTTTCTGTAAATTGTGCTTCTAAAAACTCATCATTCGCGATCGCTTTTGCCCGTAAAAAACGAGAGAGACGGGGAAGAAGATAGCTATTCAATAATTCCGCGATTGCCGAGGAGGGATATTCTGTTGGATGTAAATTTTTTCCAGGACTGGTGGGCTGTACCAAATCGTGAGTGCCAATTTGAAGAATAATAGCATCGGCATCAAATAAGCCAAATTTTTTTAAGTAGCCTAATTGATTGCCAATGCCCCAAGAATTGGCCGAGGCATTGAGAACTTCGACTTCTCTTCCTCTTTCTGTTAAACGTATTTCTAATTGTTCGGAAATCGTTTCTTTTTGATCGGTGCGATTCCCTCCATTTAAAACCGAATCACCTAACATTAAAATTCGCAATACTCCTTCTTTTTTCAAATGAGCGATCGCTCCAGAACGTTGGGAATATTGATTGTATTCTACCCAGTTGCCAAAACGCCGCATTTTTTGGTTGGGTTGAAACCGATAGCCCATTTCTGAATCAAATTGGACGAGGGGGGGCGTTCCCAAACCGAAAAAAAAGCGCAGTCCTATTTCCGTCACCAATATGCTCAACAGAACTGCTAGTGTTACCTTACCAATCCGGACAATTTTCATGCGATTTAATGAGTTATTCGTTCGAGGGATAAACAACAAACAACTAATCAAAAATTTGCTTGAAAAACTCTTGCATTGCCGTCCAAGAACGCTTATCGGCTGCTTCTTGATAGGCAGAACCTTTCGCGGGATCGTCTCCCGCACGAGAGTCTGTGAAACTGTGAACGGCACCGCCATACATGACCAATTCCCAATCCACATTTGCCGATCGCATTTCTTCGGTAAATGTCTGTACTTGTTCGGGAGGAACCAAGGGATCGTCGGCACCGTGCAAGACTAAAACTCGCCCGCTAATATTGTTGGCATCCTCGAGGTTTGGCGTGTCTAAATTACCGTGAAAACTGACGACACCCGCAACATCTGCCCCACTGCGAGCGAGTTCTAAAACTGTTCCTCCGCCAAAACAATAACCGATGGCGGCGACTTTTTCCGGTAGGGTTAATTCGCTATTTTTCAGAACTTGCAGGCCGGCATTGGCACGCCCTCGCAGGAGTTGGCGATCGGAACGATAGAGAGTGGCTTGTTCTCTCGCTTCTTCTGATGTTTCGGGGCGAATTCCCTTGCCGTAAATATCGGCGGCAAAAGCCACGTAACCCAATTCGGCTAACTCTCTCGCCCGGCGTTTTTCGTAATCGCTCAAACCCTTCCATTGGTGAACGACTAACACCCCGGGGCGACGTTCTTCGATCTCATCATCATAAGCTAAATAGCCTTCTAAAATCGTCTCTTCGTGACGATATTCAACTATTTTCGTGCGAATGGCGGCTTTAGCTGGAGCAGCCATCAAAGCAATAACAGGAACAAAAAACAAAGAAACAAATAGAGATTTCACAATCTGAGTTCCAACGGGTGAATGATGTCTCAATTTTACCAACTTTGCGACAATTTTAAACCGAGAATGTTACGAACTTTACGATTGATTCGCTTGCAAAGATTGGGCTGATAGTCAAAATAGGTAGATTCGGTATAGCGATCGGCTTTATCGTGGCGGATGATAAAAGGGGGATGCTTTAGAGGAAATTCCATGACTTCAGTCACTAACTGATTGTATTGGCTGAGTTCGTTGGTTGTATGGGTGGCATCTTCCGTATAACCGATATATTTAATGAGATTTTCCCGAGGGGTTATCGCTAAACCGCCGTGAACCCAATTGGCAAAAATCCACTGAAAATCCCAACAATCTAGTTTGTTTTCGCGAATAATATCAAACGTATGCGTCCAAGATTTAACTGCATGGGAATCTTGTAAAATATCTTGCAGTAAATTTTTCTCGCGAATCTCCGGCCATACTTTTAAATCAAAGTCAAAGTATTTCCAAGCCCTGCGCCAACTCGCCCAACCCCAACAGTGATTGTACCGGGAAAAATAATAACTGTAATCTGTGGGATTATTGCCAAATTGGACGTTTAAACCGCAGATTGTCATAATGCGATCGCTATGTCGATAGTGTTCTAATAATTCTTGACAATAGCGAAAAAAGCTCGGATGGGGAAGGCAATCATCTTCTAGGATAATGGCTTCTTCTACTGTTTCGAATACCCAATCGATTCCCGTCGAGGGACGCTTGCCACAGCCTAAATTAACCTCGGAAAAGTTTTTGTAAACCTGACAGTCCCAATCCACTTTTTCGACAATTTCTCTCACTGCGGCGCATTTTTCTGCTTCTCCCGGTTTGTCGGGACGAGGGCCGTCGGCAATTAAGAAAAGAATGGGAGGTTTTGCTTGGCGAATTGCTTCAAATACCTTTGCGGTGGTATGGGGGCGATTAAAAACGATCGCGGCCACGGGAGTCGTTAATTGCCAATCATTCATCCCTCTTATCTCCGTTGTTAAAATGGGTGAATCTGTGGTTTTATAGAAATACTCAATTCTTCACAGAATATTTTTCTATTTTACCGTGGAAGAGGTATCTGGCCTATATTAAATTTGGGGACAACTTTACTGTGTAACGGGAACGGGCAAGATGCCTGTATTAACTTTGAAGATAACCTTTTTTAGCGTTCGAGCCAACTAATTAGTAAAATTGCTTTAGTTTGTCTCCAGAAAATCGGTCGCGTGGGGGGAAAAAATAATCCCGATAAATAAGAAGCAGCAATTTGAGAAATGACCGTGGCAACGGCTGCACCCGTCCCACCATAAGTTTCGATCCATAATGAATTCAAAATAATATTAACCAAAGCACCTAAAGCAGTGGTTGCTGCTGCAAATTGGGTTAGATTTTCTGTGGTTAACCATGTCGTTCTTGCTACTCCCAACCCAATAAATAAACCCGCCCAAATATGAATGGTTAGAACAGTTGCTGACTCGGCATACTCTGTGCCATAAATTAAAGTAACAATGAAAGGACTCAAAAAAGTAACGGGAATTGCGACAAGATAACCAATAATAGCGACAACACCAAATAGTTTTTGGATTCTACCGTAATAAATGCGATCGCCGAGTTCTTTTCCTTGTACGACAGAAGGATAAACCGAATTAATAATTGAAATGGGAACAAAGTACCACATTTCCGAGATTTTGACGGCAGCGGAGTAGAGACCGACAGAGGCCGCACCGGAAATTTGGGCGAGCATTATTTGATCGATTCTCATGTATATAATAATAACAATATTGGCTAAGATTAACGGCCAGCTATCTTTGAGTAAAGAACGAACGCGATTGTAACTAAATCGCCATGCTTTAATTAAACTACCACTGAATTGATAAACAATGACCAAACCAATCGCATTTAAAATTTGTTCGAGAGACAAAATCAGAACAAATACCGAGACGGGAGCTTGCAGTTGAATTGCAATCACTTTAATAATATTGATCGTAATATAAACAATATTTTTTCCTACAACAACATATTTAGATTGAACTTGAGATTGAAACCAATATTCAACAATTTCCATCGAACGACTGCAACTCATGGCTAGGGAAAAAATCCCAATTAGCATGCGGACTTGAGGATCGTTATTGTCGGAGATAAAAGTAAATAAAATAACTGCAAATGTTGAAAAAATACTTGCAGTAAACCTTAAAATAAAGCTCGTCCCTAGTGTTTCATCTTTTTGGGAAATGTCGCGGGAAATATCGCGAACGATAATTTGGTCTAATCCTAAATTAGCAATAACTCCAAACAGAGAAACAATCGCAATAACATAGTTATATAAACCAAAGTTTTCTGGTCCTAAATATCGCGCTACCCATACTCCAACAAAGAGTCCGAGAAAAAGTTGTAAAATTTTTTCACCAAACAACCAAGTTGTATTTGCAATAATTTTTCGCAAGTTCGGATTCATTTTTTTCAACATTTTTCTAAGTAGTCTGATAAGGCGATCGTGAATTATTTTGATAGCTAATATCGATACTAACTCGTGTTGCTAAAGCAACATACCAGAAAAGAATACTGGTAACGCCAAGCAAACCCGTTTCGGTTAAGTTAGTTAGGAGAGTATAAGTTAAGAGCAGGATGGGCAAACCTCCATAAGGCATAGCCGCCCGACTTAAGTAAATAACAGCTTTGATAATACTAGCAATAAATGCAGCGACAAAAAAGAATAATCCTAAATAGCCAAGATCGACTGCTAAATCCATAAATCCATTATGAGAATGAGGGGGTGAAAATTGTGTTTTTTGAACGATAACGTCAGTAGCTGGATTATTTGCTCCCTCCCAAGGTTGCCAAAATCCATCAATTCCATAACCCAAAATTGGACGTTCGTTAATCTTATCAATAATCAGCGGCCAAAAATCGGTGCGTCCGGTTAAGGTTAAATCTTTATTCAGAGTATCGACCACAATAAATTCTAAATTTTCCGTTACCAAAATTGTTAAAAAAATACAAGCGATCATAAAAAGAATAACAGAAGTTACTGCCCATTGAACGGGTAATGTTTTGATAAATCCTAAATAGAACCAAAGTGCCCCCAAGCAAAGAACGGTAACTTTTCCTGCACCGCTTCCTCCTTCATTGAGGGCAAATAAGGACATCAAGATCATCAGAATGCAAAAAATACGTTGTTTGGGATTATAAAGAGATTGAATAAACCAAAGATTGGTACTGAGTGCCATCAAAAAACAAAATTGATTTTTATGCCCGTTAATCCCTACCCATGCACCTTCCGAAACACCAACTGAAGGCTTTAAAAAGCCATAGAAAAAAGCAAGAAAAACAAGAATTGTGGCAAACCATAAAAGAATAGGATATAACTCTTCCCATGTAAATCGCTTACCCGCATAGATTGCAAAAATAGCAGTTTCTAAAATCACAAAGCTTGCTCTTAAGGTGAGTATAACATTGTTAGACCACGAGGCAGAGAGTAAAATTAATAGGAAAAACAAGTAGAGAAAAGGATTGCGAGTAATGAGAATGCCAAAAACAGCAATAAAATCTTTTAAGGTATAGCGTAAAAGAGGGACTAATAATAAAATAGCAATTCCATATAGCCCAATTTGTGCAATAATTGTAGGAGGCGTGACAAAAATATTGGATAGCACTCGAGGATGCAATTTGCTGAAAGGCTCAATTGTTGCCCCTGTTGCTCCGGAAATAGTGACGAGGAAAAGTATGAGACAGCATTTCTCATAAAGAATTGTATATTTGAGGTAAGTCCCCAAATAGTTAAAAGCGATCGCTAAATAAATTAGACCGATGCCAAGAATAAGAGGTAAAATGAGAGGATTGAGTAGAATTTCTTTCATGTCACTATTCGTTATCGTTTTAACGATCGCTCAAATATATCATTATCGTAACGAGAACGAAATGACAAGATATCTCCTCTATCAGTCTCGCCAGAAAAAATAACGAGCCGTGAGGGGAAAGTAGGTTCAAACCCTTGCCATTACTAGATTGCCGATTTGCAACTCAAATAAATTGCCAGACTCTTATTTTTGTTAACTTTTTTGTCAAAATATTTTTGTATCTTTATATATTTAACATTCTTTAAATGTTCGGGCAACCGGATTCTAGAATCGTGATTTAATAAACGGCGATTGCGAGAATGACAGTTCGCAGGTCATGATTCCCAATTATAGCTCTTCTAAAATTGAAGGTAATGAGCAAATACATGAAATCTGTCTTGCGACCCTATTGGTATTTCCTAAAAACTATTTTTCGCAAGACCAATCAATTTTTTCTCAAGCCATTTCGCGCACTCCCCATTAGTTCGGAGAACTTTGGCCCGCCAAAAGGTTACTATCTCTCTGTCTCGAATTGGTTGCAAGTTAATAGCGAACCCGGTGCGAACTATCAAGAAATTTATGCTTCCGATTGCTTGGTTCGCAGTCCGCCGAAAACTCTGGATTCTGAGGTTCATTGGAAATTTACCCTCGAATATCGACGGCAAATTCCCCATGCGTTTCTAGCAGTGATTCCCCAAGGAAGAATTTGGGTCAATCGCGGGATTTCTGTCAATAATAGCGCCATTATTACGAGTAACGATCGCCTTCTTGCAGATCTTTCTCTTGAATTCGGCAAGCAACCTCAAGATAACCTCATTTTTGAGCAATGGAAGTTACCGTCCGTTCGCGTTCTTTCTGGAAATGCCGTTGTTTTGACAATGGCGAAGGGTGAAATTTATTTTCACTGGATGCTCGATCTCCTACCCAAATTCAAACTGTTAAGTTTGGGAAACATCGATCTAGCTCGAGTTGACTATTTTATTGTGAATAGTATCCAATCCTCATTCCAAAAAGAAACATTGGGCTGTATTGGCATTCCAGAAGATAAAGTTCTTGAGAGTACCGTTTATCCTCATATCAAAGCCGATCGCTTAATTGTTCCCTCTCTGCCCAGTTTGTCTGGAAATCCGACAAAATGGGTTTGTGAGTTTCTGCGCGAACAGTTTTTGAGCCATAATTCAAGTTACGATCGAACAATCGATCGGCTTTATATTAGTCGAAAGAATGCACGATATCGTAAAGTCATTGATGAAGATCGAATCTGCCAATTTTTGACAGAAAAATTAGGTTTTGAGACAGTCGCCTTGGAAACCTTAAAAGTTAAAGAACAAGCAGCGCTGTTTAACCGAATTAAGGTAATTATTGCACCACATGGTGCGGGATTGACTAATTTAGTGTTTTGTTCTCCAGGGACGACTGTAATTGAAATCTTTTCTCCCAATTATGTAAATGTTTGTTACTACTCTCTTTGTCAAGAAATAGGCTTGAATTATTACTATTTAATTGGTGAAGGGATGCAACCTAATAAAGGCATCGATCCGCATTTTGCAGGAGATAATATTACGATTGATATGATAAAACTTCAAAAAATAATTGAATTTGCAGGTGTTGTTAGTCCATAAAAAAACTATATTCTTCACAAAAGAAGAATTCGATCGCTGTTACGATTCGAAACTTAAACCATAAAACAAGGTACACTTAGAGGATCATGGCAATGCACGAACATTCCGAACAAGATGAGTTAACCCTAGAATTCCGTCGAGAACGTTCGGTTCGTCGGGCGGCTGCTATCCTTGAAGGCAAGCGTCGGCGCATTAAAGCGGATCTCAAACAGTTACTCGCACATATTTCTCTATTAATTCCAACTTCGGAGTTGTCGGGCGATCGCAATGCTGCTAAATTAACTTTACTTGAAGATGCTGCCGAACGATTGCGAGATGAAAATTTTTCTCAATTACTCTTAGAAATTTTACGCGAACGCAAATAAATCAATTTGCGTCACACTCATCAAACTCACGATATGCTTGCTCGTTTGATGAAATATCCCGGATTATTAAAAGATTGTATCGGGAGCGATGCCTTGTTCTCTTAAGACTCGAGCCAAGCGATCGGCGCGTTCGTCTCCTGTCAATAACAGATTACCATCTCGATCGCACCATCGCAGCCAGCGATCGTATTCTTTTCCTTCAAAAGTTCCCTGCCACAATGTTAACCCTAATTCAATTTGTTCTAGCCAATAATCCTCTCGTAAAATATAGCGATTAACCTGCAATTCATACAGTTGTAAAAACGTGGAAACATTAAATTAAGCCCTCTCGCAGATGCAGAGTCCGAATTGTTTCCAGATCGAGTTTTATCTTATAGTTTAGCGAAATGGGCATTCAAATCTGTTGTCGCCTTCACAGATGAATTTTTTAAGAGACTAGAACCATTAGAAGCCTCTCAGATATATCCCCAATTATATGAACTCCCACCAGAAATCATAGCAATAAACTAATTGAACTCGCTATCTTGTCGAAAAAGCGATCGCTTTTTTATGTAGCAAAACAATTAATGCCCCCGATCCAAAATGCTAACGATTCGGCATTCTCTAACCTCTAAATTCAAAATTTGGTTGAATTAAAATCGTCGCATTTGCTGTTTGCGTCGCAGTTTTCTAACTCTCCGAAAAACAAGACTTAAAACAAATAAGACAACAACTCCAGCAAATACAGGGAGGAGTAAAGCAAGAAGTGATAAGGTAATAGCACTCAGAGCTTCTAGAGTTGCGAGGATTCCATTTCCCAAGCCTCCAGTGGTTGTTGTGGAAGCTAAGCGAGTAACGCTAGTGAAACTTTCGATCGCCCCGGCAGTTCCCCCGCCGGCAATTGCTGCCAAACTCCAGCGCAACAGGGGATCGACTTCTCCCAAACTGGCTGCTGTTATGACGGTTCCAAAGGCGATAGCGGTAGGAATTTCAAGGGTGTCTAAAAAGTTATCGACTACAGGTAAATAATAAGCGGCAACTTCGACGAGAGTGGCGATCGCAAAAGCAATCAATGCAGGATAGGATCCGATCCATTCAAAACCGGAAGTGAGGGTTAAATTTCCCGTTAAAGCAGCAATACTCATGGCTAAAGGAGGAATAAAAATCCGAAAACCACAGGCAGCACTCAAAGCAATGCCCAAACAAATTCCAATCGCGAAATCAATCATAACAAGACTGTGTAGGTTTGTATTCCTGTTATAGATCGTTCGAGCAAAATTGGCACATTTTTCTGAAATTCTGCAACCGAATTACAATATTTCGTCCTCTGTTTTTTTGCTCTTGGAAGCGAGTAATCCTTGCACAATTTGCGGAACAAATTTGCTGCTTAAAAAGTCAGGGCGAGGACGCCCTAATTTTGTATCGCAATTTAAAACTGGATTTTTCATGCGATCGGGAATGTTATTTTCTCCCCAAAGCGATCCTATTAATCCACCGACAATACAAGCGTTGGTATCTGTATCTCCACTTCCACGAAGGGTTTCGAGAATGGCTTCTTCATAATGGGTTTGCAAGTGTAAATGACGGAAGGCATGGGTAAAAGCAATTTTGATAAATCCACTGTGAGGATAATAGGGAATGTTAACATTTTTTGCCGCATCTTCTAACCAACCGCTCACTTCTTCATAACCGCGAGACTGTTGAAGAGAAAGAGAACGATCGCCTTGCTTTGCCAGCCAATTTCGGGCGCGATCGAAGGCTAATAAACTATCACCCAAGTCTCGCATTAAACTAGAAATTGCAATGGTATAACAAGCTACGGCATAGCAACAAGTTGGATTGAGATGAGAGAGGCGAGAATCTTGCATGGCATAACTTGCTAATTCCTCATCTGAAAACTGATGTCCCCAGATTCCAAGAGGAGTAATTCGCATTAAACTCCCATTGGCTTTCGATCCCGTACAGCGTTCTTTTGCTGCTTCCATCATCACGGCGGCGACTCCTTCGGTTTCTCGCAATTTTTGCCATCGTCCTTCAGAATGAGAACCTAGAGAAGAGGCTGTCGTATTGCCGAGATCGAAGGGCAAAGAATCAATCCAACGAGCATAATTTAGGGCAATTTTTTCGATATCAAAAGTATCGCTTTCTATTAGCGCTCGTGCCAAACTCAGGGTTAATTCTCCATCATCGGTAATTTGTCCCGGTGCGACTCTCAAAACGCCGCCGCCGGGCATATTCATAGCGCGATCGCATTCTTCTAACGTTACCTTTCCTTTAAATTCTAAGACGGCTCCGGCAGCATCCCCAACTAATGCGCCTAGCAAGCAACCGCGGGCAGCATCTTCAAGATTTTTGCTTTTTTTTGACATGGTATTTATCGAGTCATTTTATTTACAAATTCATTCCAAGTAGCGGGCGATCGCGTTGTTTGCAATTCGCTCGATTTCCGATATTAAATGATATTAAATGGGGAAGATTAAAAATTGGAGTTAAATCTTCGATACAATTATCCCAGATTTGTAACTGTTGCAAATGAATTAATGTTTCTAAGGGACTGATATCGCGAATCCGATTACCGTAAAGGATTAAATGCGTAATATGAGTAAGAGTTGCGAGAGGGCGCAGATCGGCGATGGATTTTTCACTCAGATCGAGGCGATCGCTTTGTTGCAAGACTGCATGCGCGCGATCGCAATCAGTCGTTTCTGCAACTTCTAAAAGCATTTCCACAGTATGTTTTGCTTCTGTTGTCAAGCGATCGCGATCGACGCACCAATGGAGAAAATCCCATTCATCGGGATTGCTGTTGGCTGCGGTACTTGTCCCAAAAAATAGACATGAGAATGTTAATGCGATCGCGAAAACTTGCGAGATTCTTCTCATATTTTCTACTCCATTTATTCTCATTTTACCTCAGAAGCTCGCCTCGTCAAAGTTAGCAATCGCTTTTTTTGAGATAGGGGCGATCGCTTTTGCAGAAAAATGGGTAGCTTGAAAATAAGACGGCGATCGATCGCAATACAATCTCTACCCGAGCTATTATTAACCCATGAAACAATCTCGAATTTGGGGAGGAAAAATTCTCCTCTCAGTTTTGATTGTCGCGACAGGATTCAGCCAGTCCGCGATCGCCTTTTGCGGCTTCTTTGTCAGTAAAAATGAAGCGAAACTCTCCAACTCTGCCTCGCGAGTCATTATTGCACGTCAGGGCGATCGTAGCATTTTTACAATGGCAAATAATTACCAAGGAGATGTTACAGATTTTGCCCGAATCGTTCCCATCCCCACCATTCCCACGCGAGAACAAGTCAGCATTGGCGATAATGAAGTCATTCAAAAATTGGATGATTTTACTGCACCTCGCCTCGTTCGCTATGTGGATGATGTTAACAGAATGCTGTCGAGAGAAATCAGGACATACGGTCAAATCATTACTGTTATTTTAATTGTCGGTTTGGGAATTATTCTTCCTTGCTGGATTGGCTATCGAAAGCGAAAATTGCATTGGGTATTACTGGCTTTATTCACCATCGGTGGCTCCATTGCTTTGCTCCTTCCTTCGCTTCTCGGTCAAGCAAATAAAGCCAAACAAAGTTTATCGCAAAATTCAACCTCAAATGTTACGGTTGAAGAGAGTTTTACTGTCGGAGAATATGATGTTGCTATTCTCAGCGCTACGGAATCTGATAGCTTAGTTGCTTGGTTGCAGCAAAACGAATATAATGTTTCTAATCAAGCACGATCGCTCTTGCAAGATTACATCGATCGCGATATGAAATTCTTTGTCGTTCGCGTCAATCTTGAAGCCTTTTCTCGCGAAGGACATGGCTTTTTACGTCCGATCGTTATCGACTATCAATCTCCTGAAATCCTGCTACCCATTCGTCTCGGAACTTTAAATGCCGACGCGGATCAAGATTTATTGGTGTTCTTTTTATCGCCGCAATATTATGCCAAAGTTTCGAACTATCGTACCGTGACTATTCCCACCGATGCGCGATCGCGATATCGAGAGCCGTCTGGTTCGGAATTGCCTGCTTTTCTACAAAATGAATTTGGCGAGTTTTACGAAGCTATTTTCCAAAAACAATATGAAGTAGAAGGGAAAAATGTTGCTTTTTTGGAATATGCAGGGTATACAGGAAAATGCGATCCCTGTTCTACACAAGCGCCGACTTCAGATTTATTGAAACAAGCGGGGGCATTTTGGGAAGAAGGAGGAGATTTCCCTCTTTCTGCAATTACCCGCTTGCATGTTCGTTACAATGCAGAAAACTTTCCCGAAGATTTAAAATTTGTCGAAGTCGAACAACAAGAATTACAAATAGAGATCGCCAGCGAAGAGAAATATTTTCCAAACTGGGGAGGTGTAACTTTTCAAGGGCGCTATGTCATGCGCGAACCCGAGAAAGGCAGTTCGGGTCTGGCGAAATGGCGCTATCACGATCGCTATCAATCCCAATGGAATCAAAATCTCGCCGAGTTGACGGGTTGGGATCTAAAAGATATTCAAGAAAAAGCCAAACAGTACGAGGAAACAATTTCTCTGGCTCGTAAATGGGAAAAACAAGGCGATCTCGCGCGAGAATTAAATAAATATGAGACCGCACTCCAATATTACGATCGCGCGATCGAAACTGCTCCCAATCTGAGTTCTATTTGGCTGAGTAAAGCCTTAATCGTCGATATGCGTTTGCAACGAAAAGAGGAAGCCTTAAAAATATTAGAAGAAGGCATAGACAAACACGGGATATTGAATGGGAAAATTCTTTACCATCGCAATCGTCTCCAATATAAGTTAGAAGTCGAACAAAAGAATTAAAATTTCCTCTTAACTTTTCACTCTGTCTAATTCCGGCAATCTCGCAACCACAAGCGCACGGCTTGACCGATCGCCCCGTTACTGGTTTCTCTGGGAGGAGCTGGGGGCTTATCTTTTTGCAGGGAACCATAACGGGTAAAAATTGTCACCATGCGCCATCCGTCCTCTGTGGAGGCAAGGAACAGCCAATGATAATTTTCCCGAGGGATTACCCTGTCCTCCTCAAAAGACTGCTCTAAGGTGGTAAAAAAGACCTGTTTGGGGGCATCGGCAGACGCGGGTAAAGGTCGCGTGCTTCCTAAGGGTAAAGGCTCGAATTCCGGTCGTCCTGCCGTGATAATATAAGTCTCGCGATCGCCCGAAAAGCGCGATCGCCGAATAACCCGATTGGCATAGCCCGGTAAATCTTCTAAAAGCGAGCCGACAACGGTTGGTAAATCCCTCGGACAGGCATTCGCGACCCTTGGAAAAATGCTCCCGAGGGCGATCGCGATAGAGAGTCCCGCCAAAACTCTTGTTATTCTCACAATCTAAAGCACTCCGGCAATTTCTTCACAAATGCGATCCCATGCCTCTTCCGGATTTCCCGATCGCGTAATCGGACGACCGATCACGAGATAATTCGCCCCCGCTTTAATTGCTTGGCCGGGGGTCATCACGCGCTGTTGGTCTTTTGCTTCCGACCAACTCGGACGCACCCCCGGACAAACTAACATAAAATCATTCCCACAAACTTCTCGTAATTGTTGCACCTCTTTCGGCGAACAAACCGCGCCATTGATGCCAGATTCTTGTGCCAATAATGCCATTTGCAGAACGTATTCGGGCAATTCGAGGGGAATTTTCAGATCGAAGGCCAACTCTCGAGAATTGATGCTGGTGAGGAGAGTAACCGCTAAAAGTTTTAGTTTACCGGAACTGCGAGCGATTTCTGCTGCCGCTTTCAGGGCAATGCGGCCCGAAGTGGCGTGAAGGGTGAGAAAATCTACATCGTAGAGTTTGGTAGAAGCACAGGCTCCCGCAACGGTGTTGGGAATGTCGTGGAGTTTGAGATCGAGAAAAATTTTCTTTTTGCGTTGTTTGAGCACTTTCAGGACTTCTGCACCCGCACTGATAAACAACTGTAACCCTACCTTCCAAAAGGTCACTTGCGGAAGTTTATCGATCAGCGCGATCGCCTGCACGGGAGTCGGTACGTCAAGGGGTACGATAATGCGATCGCCAACTGATAATTGTTCGCTGTTCATGGATAACCGTGCATCCGCTAGATGATTGTCTGTTGATAACTTGTAAGACTTTAGCATCAATTGGGACGGGCGAGCTATTGTTTTAACTTGGCGACGCGCGACTCTAAGCAACCAGTTTGAGTTCCATTTGAATATTACATCCTTGATAAGGGGAAGGTCGTCCGACAACTTTTTGAAACCCTAATTCTTGATAAAGCGCAATAGCAGATTTTAAAACGGTATTGCTTTCTAGAAAGATTGTTTTTACGCCTAATTCCCGTGCTTTTGCGATCGCTTTCCATCCCACCAGTTCGCCGATGCCTTTCCCTCTCTTTTGCTCTGTTACGGTCATTTTTGCTAATTCGTAGGTCTCGCTATCTACTTTTTTAGACTGAATAGCAGCAATTGAATTCTTGTTATAGCGATCGCAGGAATTGTTTTAAGCGATCGAATGCCGGACTCTCCCAATTCCAATAACCCGCTCAAGATTGAACTCCTCCCCACCCAAAAACAGGCGAAGAGGAGATCTAAAGAAATAATGACAACAAAAATCGAGATGAGCAAAGTGAATTAGAATGGCAAATTAAATAATCCCCAAGAAGTCCCTTGGAAACTATAAAGTAATGCCAAGAAAGCAACCACATTCAAGCTCGCGAGCACGAAAATGGTTAAGAATTGCTCCGGTTTGACTAGGTTGGATCTCATACGAGCCTCCTATGAAAAATTGATAGGGTTAACAGAGCAACACTACATATTGCTTTTTTTCATTTCAATTTTATTATCGAAACAATCATTCTCTCCTTAAATGTTAGAAATTCTTAAGGTCTTAAGTAACGTTATTGTTGTTTTTCTCTAAGTAAAAAATGGGTTAAGAGAATTGTTACATCCGATACTAATTAACGAGGCGAATAAACTTCTTTTTCCCCACTTGTAGGACTTTCCCCGCGAGATCCCCTGGAGAAGCAAATTCGAGATTGACATCGGTAAGGCGATCGCCAGCCAAACGCACCGCCCCGCCTTGAATCTGACGGCGACCCTCCCCGCTACTTTTACATAATCCCGAAGCTCCGAGAATATAATAAATTTTGGCGGGAAACTGCACCTCGGCTAAAGAATATTCCGGGACGGCTCCCGTGTCAATTTGCGTACCTTTACTAAAAGATTCGGCAGCTTTTTTCGCATCTTGTGCCGCTTCCTCCCCGTAATATTGAGAAACCACATCCAACGCTAACAATTTTTGCCGTTCCCTCGGATTTTCCGGCAAACCGTCTAGAGGTAATTTAGTTAATAACTCAAAATACTGCTCCAGTAGCGAATCGGGAGTTCCCTCCAACTTGGAATACATCGAGAGGGGAACTTCAGTTAATCCCACATAATTATTAAGAGATTTGGACATCTTATTGACCCCATCAAATCCCAACAGTAAAGGCAATAACAGCCCAAACTGAGGTTTTTGACCGAAATGGCGCTGCAAATCCCGTCCTACCGCTAAATTAAACTTTTGATCCGTTCCTCCTAACTCCACATCTGCCTCGACTGCTACCGAATCGTAACCCTGCATCAACGGATAGAGAAACTCGTGTAAATAAATGGGATTTTCCTTCTCATAGCGTTCGGAAAACCCTTCTTTTGCCAACATTTGCCCCACCGTCATGGTCCCCAATAATCCCAGAATTTCCTTTAAATCTAACTTACCCAACCATTCCGAGTTATAGCGAATTTCCAATCGCTCCGGAGTCTCAAAATCCAACACCGGACGCAATTGATCCAGATAGGTTTTGGCATTCTCCCGCACTTGCTCGGGAGTCAATTGACGGCGAACCTCCGATTTGCCTGTGGGATCGCCGATTTGGGCGGTAAAATCCCCAATAATTACCACCGCCGTATGCCCGGCATCCTGAAACGCCCGCAACTTCCTGAAAGGAATACTGTGTCCGAGATGAAGCGCCGATCCCGTCGGATCGATCCCCAATTTAACTCGTAAAGGGCGATCGCTCGTTTCGAGCAAACAAGCTAAATTCTCCGCCGGATCTTCCGATTCAGAGCGATCGGGAAAAATTTCGCTCGTCCCTCGGGAGAGCCAAGCTAAATCGGGATTAGAATTGCGATCGGACATGAGATTCGACAAGTAGAGGGTTTAAGGGTAGGATACCAAGCGAGTATTTTAAGGCAACACGCCCCCATTCCGCCAAAGGGGAGATATCTTCCCCCATCGACAAGGAATAAATTAGAATGCTTGAAGCGTTAAGCAAATGTTAAAGTGTTCCTTAGGAGGATTGGCCAAGGCGTTCTCGGTCATTTCCTATACAATAGAGTATCCTTTTTTCCCTGTCGTTTGAAAATCCCGTTTTGATAAACCCAGAGCATCGATTATTTTTAACGTGAGGTAGTGGAATCATCGTGGCGACCAGCACCGTTCGACAAAAAAGCACCAAACCAAGCGATCGCAAGCCCCTCGTCCAATTTGCCCTCGGGACGACCAAAGCGGCTGGAGGAACGATTCTCGGAATCACCATGCTCGCCAGTTCGGTGGTCGCGGGAGGACTGGTGGGACTGGCAATTAGCTTTCGCAATCTTCCAGACGTTCGCGTCCTGCGAAATTTCGTGCCCACGGAAACCAGCTATATTTACGATATTAAGGGCAAACTCCTCGACAGTCTCCACGGCGAACACAATCGGGAAGTAATCAAACTCGACGAAGTTTCCCCCGAACTCAAACGAGCAGTTCTTGCGATTGAAGACAGTCATTTCTATTTGCACGACGGTATCAATCCCAACAGTATCGGACGCGCTTTACTCGTGAACATGAAACGAGGTGCGGTAGTAGAAGGGGGTTCTACCATCACCATGCAGCTCGTTAAAAACTTATTTCTCTCCAGACAGCGCACGGTGAGCAGAAAATTGGCCGAAGCCGTCCTCGCCATTCGCGTCGAACAGATTTTTACCAAAGACCAAGTGTTGGAAATGTACCTCAATAACATCTATTGGGGTCATAACAGTTATGGGGCGGAAACCGCCGCGCAAAGTTATTTCGGTAAATCTGCTAAAGATTTGAATTTAGCCGAGTCCTCTATGATGGCGGGTTTGATTCAAGCACCAGAAGATTACAGTCCCTTCATTGACTATAAAGAAACCAAGCGGCGACAATCCTTAGTGCTCCAACGGATGCAGGGTTTGGGTTGGATTACGGCAAAACAAGCAGAAGACGCAAAGAAAGCCAAACTTTTAATCAATCAGCCAACAGCTTGGAAAACCAGCGAACTCCCCTACATTACCGAAGCAGTCGTTGCTGAATTGCAACAGCGTTTTGGCGAAGATGCCGTCCTCAAGGGCGGAATGCGAGTCCAAACAACGGTAGATTATAACTTCCAAAAAATGGCGGAAGAAAATGTCGCTAGGGCGCACCAACGGTTAATCGCCCGCGGTTTGTATGCGGATCAGGTGGCTTTAGTCGCTGTAGATCCCCGCACCCATTACGTGAAGGCAATGGTGGGGGGGGTAAATTACAAAAAGAGCCAGTTTAACCGTGCCATTCAATCCTTACGACAACCGGGATCGGCGTTTAAACCTTTTGTCTATTACGCAGCTTTTGCCAGTGGGCGATATACGCCTTATTCCACGATTGAGGATAAAGAGGTTAAATATCGCGATGGTTCGATTTACTACGAACCTCAAAACTACGGCGGGAATTTTGCCGGTACCGTGAGCCTGCGGACGGCAATCGTCACTTCTCTCAACATTCCGGCGGTGAAGATCGGGCAGGCGATCGGCATTGATAAGGTGATTGAAATCTGTCGCACGTTGGGAATTGAAAGTCCTCTCGATCCCGTGATTTCTTTGCCTTTGGGGTCTATTGGCGTGACGCCGATGGAGATGGCGGGCGCTTATGCGACGTTTGCGAGTAATGGCTGGCATTCCACGCCAACGGTAATCGCTCGGGTGACGGATAGTAGCGGTAACGTCCTTTTGGACAATACGCCAAAACCTAAATTGGTTCTCGATCCTTGGGCGACGGCTTCTTTAACCGGGACGTTGAAAGGCGTCCTGCAAGGGGGTGGAACGGCTCCGGCGGCAGCGATCGGTCGTCCGGCGGCGGGGAAAACAGGGACGACGACTTCAGAGCGGGATGTTTGGTTTGTGGGTTACGTGCCGCAACTGTCGGTTTCTGTTTGGATCGGCAATGATAATTATCGACCCCTGGGACGGGGTGTAACGGGAGGGGGCTATGCCGCTCCCATTTGGCGCGGTTTTATGCGAGAAGCCTTGAGAAACGAACCCGTGAAGTATTTCCCCGCACCGTCGAAGTTTCCCCGTCCGAAAGCGTGAATCAATTCAAAATTCAAAAATGGTCATCGATCGCCCGTTAGTCGCTAGCAGGAGAATCTTGATGAAAAAAGTGGCTGTTTTTGGGAATACTGGGGGAGGGAAGTCAACTTTAAGCAAGCAGTTGGCAAATGCGATCGCCCTCCCCCTATACGTTTTAGATAAAATTCAGTATCAAGCAGGCGGTATAAAAGTTACCGAGGAAGAGTACCGACGCGCTCATGCCGAAATTGTAGCGGGCGATCGCTGGGTCATTGACGGCTTTGGCTCTCTCAAAACCCTCTGGCTCAGACTCGATGTGGCTGATACTCTGGTTTATATCGACCTTCCTCTGGCCGTTCATCTTTGGTGGGTGACGAAGCGATTTTTAACGGGATTTTTCGATCCTCCCGATGGCTGGCCCGATCGCGCCCCCATTTTAAAAAGTTCTCTCAATAGTTACCGCAATCTCTGGCTTTGCCACAAATATTTAACGCCCAAATATCGAGATTACGTCAAACAAGCGGCAACAGGCAAACAAGTCTATCACCTGCGATCGCCCCGAGAAATTGCCGAATTTTCCGCATCCCTAAAAAAAATGCCGGAAAAATAACCCCAACCCCTTAAAATCGAGAGATAGCCTCAAAGATAAGCGGGTCAATGATTGAAACCACGGGAACGGTAGATACAAGCGGAAATTTAACGGCGCGGGTTGAGGGAGTCCCTCCAGGGGAATACGCGATCGCCCTCGCCCCCAAACAAACTGCCCCCCGAGCGGCTGCTTTTAATACGCCTCAATTTCCCGACATTCAAGGGCATTGGGCGCAACCCTTCATTAGCGCTCTTGCCAGTGCGGGCATTATTCGCGGCTTTCCCGATGGCACGTTTCGCCCCGATCGACCCGTGAACCGCGCTCAATTTGCCGCTTTAGTGGCGGGGGCTTTCAATCGCCCCAAAACGCGGGATTTCATTAATTTTAGCGATTTATCCTTGGGATTTTGGGCGCGGGAAGCGATCGGGAAAGTCTATCAAATGGGATTTTTAAGCGGTTATCCCAATAAAACTTTTCGCCCCCATATCGAGATTAGCAAAGCGCAAGTATTTACGGCGTTGGTGAATGGCTTGCAGATCGATTCTGCCAAGTTTCCGGAAATTTTCCTCGAAGATTATTATCAAGATACCAACGAGATTCCCAATTATGCGATCGCCCCTATTACAACGGCAACCCAAGCGGGAATCGTCATTAACTATCCCGATCTCGATCGCCTGCAACCCAACAAAGCCGCCACCCGTGCCGATGTTGCCGCCCTCTTGTATCAAGCGATCGCCCATACGGGAAAAATGCCGAGAATTCCCTCGGATCATCTGGTGGCTTCTCCAGCAACGCAAACGGAATTATTGAGTCATACGCGGGAGTTTCGCGGGGCTTGGGTGACTTCAGTGTGGAATGTGAATTTTCCCTCCGAGCAAGGATTGCCCGCAGAACAACAGCAGCAAGAACTCAGAGCCATTCTCGATCGCCTGCAAAGCCTTCACTTTAATGCGGTCATCTTACAAGTCCGTCCCGAAGGCGATGCCCTCTATGCCTCGGCGCGAGAGCCTTGGAGCGTTTGGCTGACGGGCATTCAAGGCCGACCCCCAGAACCCTTTTACGACCCCCTCGAATTCCTCGTTAATGAGGGACACCAGCGCAATATCGAGGTTCACGCTTGGTTTAATCCCTTCCGCGCCAAAACTGGCAAAACCGAACCGAATAAGCCCCCTCATTTCGATGCCCTCCATCCCGAAGCCGTTTACGATTACGGCAAGGAGCGGTGGATGGATCCCGGTTTGGAAATCGCCCGCAACCAAGCCTACGATGTCATTATGGATGTCGTCCAACGCTACGATATCGATGGAGTTCACATTGACGATTACTTTTATCCCTATCCCGTTGCGGGAGAAGAGTTTCCCGATCGCGTCACTTACGAAACCTATCAGCAAAACGGCGGTACTCTCGAATTGGCAGCATGGCGCAGGGATAATGTCAATCAAATGGTCAAGCGTTTATCTGAGGGCATTCGCACCCTTAAACCCCGTCTCAAATTTGGCATTGCCCCTTTTGGCATTTATCAACCCGGAAAACCGGAGGGAATTGCAGGATTAGACCAATTTAACGCTCTCTATATGGATCCCCTAAAATGGATATCAGAAGGGTGGGTGGATTATCTTTCGCCGCAATTGTATTGGAAAATCGAACAAACAAAACAGAGCTATCCGGTTTTATTGAAGTGGTGGACGGAAAATAATCCCCTCAATTCGCATATTTACGTGGGCAATAATTTATCTCGCTTGCAGAGTTCGACTTGGTCGGTAGAAGAGTTTGAAAATCAGGTCAAATTAACGCGAGAATTAAGAGATGAAAATGCTTTGGGGAATATTTTCTACCACGTTAAACCCTTAATGGAAAATTGGCAAAATGTTAATGAAGTCTTTAAGACTAAAATTTACGATCGCCCGGCATTAGTGCCGGCTCTCTCTCGATATTCGGAGCAAAAACCCACGCCTCCAGCGGTGACGCTTAAAGGAAATACTTTGTCTTGGCAGTCTCTAGGCAATGAGGAAATTCGCGCTTGGACTTTATATCGCCTCAAGGGAGAAACCTGGGAACTCGGAGCAATTTTTCCCGCTTCCATTCGCGCCACAGGCATTGCTCCCGGTATGTATGGGTTATGTGCGGTGAATGCGTCGGCGGTTGAGAGTGAAGGAGCGATCGTGAATTTAACTTAATATTAAACGGGGAATGCGATCGCCGAGATTCAAAGCGAATAAAATACCTCTTATAAGTAGTAGAAATCAAGAATTTCAAGGTCGCAATCTAGCGATCGCGATCGCACAATCGCCAATAAATGCGAGATAAAATGCGGATTGAAGAACGAGATCGCATTAATTAAGAATTGTGAATGAGGTTGTTTTTCGCATTAACAAAAAATTATCTCGCCTGCTTTATCGACATACCATTTTCATTTTAATGCTTGTTTTTTGCGTGGGAATTGGTATTGCATTGAGCAGCATGTATCGATTATCTAATGTGCTGATCGAAGCACAGGCTCGACAGAATACCAGCTTATCGATTTTAGCTTTAAATAAAGCGCGCACTCTCTACAGTTCCAATGCTGTCAATCGTGCCAAAACAATTGAAGGAATTACCGTCACCCACAAATATCATAATCTTGTCGGTGCAATTCCCAATCCCGCAACTTATACCATCGAACTCGGCAAACAAATTAGCGCGGAAAATGAGGGAACGATTGTTCGTTTATATAGCGATTATCCCTTTCCCCATCGTCAAGGAAAAGATGGGGGTCCTCAAGATCGCTTCGAAATCGAAGCCTTGCAATATTTGCACAAACATCCCGAGGAAGCCTTTTTTCGCAAAGAAAAAGTCGACGATCGCATCTCTTTCCGTTATGCGGAAGCGATTATCATGGAACCCAGTTGCGTTGCCTGTCACAACGCGCACCCCGACAGTCCTCGCAAAAATTGGCAAGTGGGAGAGGTGCGTGGAGTTGTAGCCATTACCCAACCCCTCGATAATTTAATGGGATTGATGCGCGAAGGATTTCGATTTGCAACCTTTGTGTTGGGATCGATGTTATTGTTGGGATTATCCGGACTGGCCATTACCATCGGCCGCTTTCGAGAAACCAATCGAGAACTAGAGCGAAAAGTTCGCGAAAGAACCTCAGAATTACAGCGCTTGGTCGATATTGACGGTTTGACGGGAGTCGCGAACCGACGCTGTTTTGACGAGTATTTGCAACAAGAATGGATGCGAATGAAGCAAGCAAAATTACCCCTTGCTTTAATTCTTTGCGATGTCGATCATTTTAAATGTTATAACGATGCTTACGGACATCAAGCCGGAGATCGCTGCTTGCAAGAAGTGGCTAAAGCGATCGATTGCAGCATTCAAAGGCCGGGGGATCTCGCCGCACGATACGGCGGTGAAGAATTTGCCATCATTTTACCCAATACCCCCGAAACCGGTGCCTTAAAAGTTGCCGACGCGATCGCTGCAAATGTTCGCCAATTAAAAATCGTTCATGCCGAATCTTCTACCTGTCCTCATGTGAGTTTGAGTATGGGGATTTGCGCCATCGTCCCCAGTCAAAATTGTTTGCCGCAGGATTTGATTGAAACTGCCGATCGCGCCCTTTATTCTGCCAAAAAACAAGGCAGAAATCAATCCCTCGTCGGCACTTGTTAAAGAATTTCTTGCAAGGCAGATTTAACCGTAGGATATTGATAAGTAAATCCTACGGTTTCTACGGCTTGAGGTAACACTTGCTGGCCTTCCAAGACGACGATCGCTCCATCTCCTAAAATGGCTTCAATGGCAAACTCGGGAACTGGCAACCAAGAAGGACGATTTAAAACGTTTCCTAATACTTGACAAAATTCTCCCATGCGGACGGGATTCGGTGTCGTTGCATTATAAACCCCAGTAATTTCCGAACGGGCGATCGCTTCTAAAATTAAATTGACGGCATCTTCTCGATGAATCCAAGAAAACCATTGTTTGCCGCTACCAATGGGTCCCCCTATAAAGAGTTTAAAGGGGGTGAGCATTTTCGCGATCGCACCGCCATCGCCCAAAACAATACCCAATCTCAAGACAACCAAACGCACGCTGGATTCTTTCACTTTTTCGGCTTCTGCTTCCCATTTTTTGCAAACTTCAGCCAGAAAATCGTTCCCTGACGCGCTCTTTTCGGTAAAGGTTTCGGTTTCGCTAGTCCCGTAATAGCCAATTGCCGAAGCATTAATTAAAACTTGCGGTTTGGGATTGGCATTGGCGATCGCTTCGACTATTTTTTGCGTCCCAACTTGACGACTTTCAACAATCTCTCGCTTGCGATCGCGCGTCCAGCGTCCCTCTGCCAAGGACTCTCCTGCTAAATTCACGATAGCATCGCAACCCGCTATTTTTTCTTGCCAATCTCCCGATTTTTTCGGCGTGTAAGCAACAATTTCCAAGTTGGGAAAAACAGAAGCAGGAAACATTTTCTTTGCCCGTTCTGGATTGCGCGTCAAAATCAGAATACTTTCTTTTTTTTCGTTTAGCTTTTCTACTAAACGACTACCAACAAATCCCGTTGCCCCTGTAATTGCAATTTTCATAGTAATTGAGAGAATCAGTAATGGGTAATCGAAAAAAATTAATTCTTAATTCTTAATTCTTAATTCTTCTCCTGATATCCCAGTCCATTCGCTTCGGCGTAGCGATTGAGAAAGCGCATTAATCGTTCCCAATGGTCGTCGCGATCGATATCGATTTGACATTCTACTCCCATGAGATCGTCTCCTTCATCGCCGCCATAACGAATTTTTACCGAACTGGGCGTAACGCTAATTTCACCTTCCGAATCTACCAATCTTAACGTTCCTGTTGCTTGTTTTGTATAGCTATTGATAATATTTAAAGCCTGCAATTGGCGAAAAAACATTAAAACATTACGAATTCCTGTTTCTTTGCCTCGTCGCAATCGAACATTGGTTAATTCTTCGGAAACTCCTTTAAAAAATTCTATAGATGGTTGGATTTCAGTCATTTTTTATGATATGTAAAAAAAGTGGAGGAAGGAAACGAATAATCAAGAGAAATATCCCTCTTGTTTTCGTTCCCAAATTTGGCAGGATTCTAATTTTATTCTCCACCTTGGAGTTTAAGGATAAAAAATCCTAAAACCAAACCAACAAGAATCAGAGAAAATGAGAGTAAACCCGCATTAATCATGAGTTCGTTAGCAGTCATTCGTAGTTCTCCTCGAGCGATCGCAATTTTTTAAACAAGAATTATTGTAAAACACGGCAGTAGCAAAACCAAATCCAGTGAAATCCCAGCCCAAACTCGCCATCACCATAGGAGACCCTGCCGGAATCGGGACGGAGGTGCTCCTTAAAGCCATTGCAGACCCGACGATCGGCGAAAAATGTCAAATTTGCCTCATCGGAACAAAAACCCTGTTAAGGGATGCTTATCGGCATTTTTGGGATCGAGGAATTGAAGAATTAGCGGATCCCGAATGCTTTCCCCTCATTGAAGTGCCTTGCGATCGCCACGCCATTCAATGGGGTCGAGGCAATGCGGCAAGCGGTGCGGCGAGTTTTGCCTATTTAGAGACAGCCATCGATCGCGCTCTCGCGGGAGAATTTCAAGGCATTGTTACCGCACCCATCGCCAAATCCCTCTGGAAAGCTGCCGGATACGATTATCCGGGTCAAACAGAAGTACTGGCAGAAAAAGCAGGTTGCGATCGCTACGGGATGCTATTTGCCGCGCGATCGCCCCACAGTTCATATTCTCTGATCGTCCTTTTAGCTACCACCCATATTCCGTTATGTCAAGTGCCCCAAGCCTTGACCCCAGAGTTATTGCAATGGAAATTAGAGTTATTAATTGATTGCCTGAAAACCGATTTTGGCATTGAAAATCCGGCCATTGCCATTTCTGGTTTAAACCCTCACAGTGGCGAAGCCGGACAATTGGGAACAGAGGAACGAGATTGGCTAATTCCTTGGCTGGAAAAAGAGCGACGCGATCTCCCGAATATTCGACTCATCGGGCCCGTCCCTCCCGATACCCTTTGGGTGCAAACGGGGCGATCTTGGTATGAAGGCGCAAAAAGTTCGATTGATGCTTATTTGGCCTTGTATCACGATCAAGGACTCATTCCCGTAAAATTAATGGCCTTCGATCGCGCCATCAATACAACTATTGGCTTGCCCTTTATTCGCACCTCTCCCGACCACGGCACGGCTTTTGATATTGCTGGCCAAGGAATTGCTGACGCAACCAGCATGAAAGCCGCGATCGCTCTTGCTGCGGAATTGGCAACCCGGAGAATGACGACTTAAAAGTGGCGATCGCTTTATTAAATTTTTGTTATAGAATAAACCAATTGAGGGGGCAAGTTTGCAAAAATAAGGAAAGTCACTTGCAATTCGTCCATTTGATTTCCACTCGCGATCGGGAGCAGTTTTCGATTATGTTGAACTACGATCTTTTAAACAATAATATTGAGACATATACCCAAACCTTTAAAACTGCACGACCCTTTCGGCATTTAGTCATTGATAATTTTTTACTTCCAGAAATTGCGCGAGAGGGATTTGAGAATTTTCCTAAAATGGAAGAGATGGATGTCCTAAAAGATTTTCGCCAATATAAAGCCCAAGATCCGGCAGTTCATAAATTTCATACCATTTTTAAAGAGATTATTTTTCAGCATTTGCAATCGCAACGCTTCCTCAATATTGTCTCGAAAATTACGGAGATTCCCGCCCTTTGTGCCGATCCTCAACTCTATGCTTCCGGATTGGCTCAAGGCGGGGATAAAAGTTTTCTCAACGTCCATATCGATAATAGTTCTCATCCTGTCAATGCTTACTATAGACGTCTTAATTTACTCATTTATCTTAACAAAAACTGGCAGGAAGAAAAGGGCGGTCATCTGGAGTTATGGAATCGCGATTTAACGGAATCTGTCGCAATTCTACCCGCCTTTAATCGTGCGGTTTTCTTTGCAACCGATAAATATTCTTGGCATGGATATCGTCAAGTGAATGCGTCGGATGGAGATACGAGAAAATCGATTAACCTTTATTATTTTACCGAACAGTCTCCCGATCGCTCTCAATATTATCACATTACTTCTTTCCGCGCCCGACCCGAGGAACAAATGAATAAGCTCTTATATCCCGTTGATAATATGTTGCGAAGTTTGGTTCGAAAATTGCGACCGAATAAAGACGGGCATGCGATATTATTCGATTCCGAAAAAACCCCAAAATAAATTCAATTCACTCAATCAAAATGATTGTCTCTCGCTCGCGTTGTAAGGCGAGGAGGATATATTCATACAAGCTGAATCCTGTCAATCGTTCTCCGACTCGCCAGATAAACAAAAAATCGCAAAAATGAGAGATATCCAAAAAATGTTCGGATTTAAGATAAGCTAAAGAGTGTTATCTGCTTGCCCTATCGATCGAACAAATTTATGACCTCTCCCGAGAAGAAGTTGGATGTAAAAGACGAATCTACCCCCTCCAAATCCGCGAATTGGCGAGGAATGCTTTGGGAAAACCTGCAAGTTGTCGCGATCGCCCTCATCCTCGTTTTAATCATTCGCACTTTTATCGCCGAACCCCGCTACATTCCCTCAGATTCCATGTATCCTACCCTGAAAGTCGGAGATCGCGTGGTCGTGGAAAAACTCTCTCATTATTTTCGTCCCATTCAACGGGGAGATATTATCGTCTTCCGTCCACCCTTTTTCCTGCAAAAACAGGGTTACACCTCCAATCAAGCCTTTATCAAACGAGCGATCGCCACCTCTGGTGAAAAAGTAGAAATTTATGATGGTCGCGTTTACATTGACGACACGCCATTAACCGAAGATTATATTGCCGAAAACCCCAATTATCGCTTGCTCCCCGCTCGCGTTCCCGATCGCGCCCTGTTTATGATGGGAGACAATCGCAACAATAGCAATGATTCCCATATTTGGGGTTTCTTACCGGAAGAGAACGAGATCGGCCGGGCAATTTTCCGATTTTGGCCGCCCGCTCGCATCGGTTTGTTGTAACGGGAACTTGCCTGGGAAGAAAATCGTCCTCTCTAGAGGCTTGCTCTACCACAAACGCCATTTTTAACGTCAAGAGTGATTACTTTTGGCCCTTTATTTTTTCCCAAACTCACCATCAAACCCATGAGCAACTCAACGTCCATTCTCAAAGGAATCGGCTTTTCCCTCGCAACCCTTGCCTTTTTAGGTGGCAATAACGCCCCCGCTTTTTCTTCTGTCGTCGCAGAATCCTCAGAAGTTCCCCACTGGCAAATTGCCCAACTCGACTCGGAAGAAACCAACTCCAAGGAAGAGGAAACCGCAGCAGAAGACGCCCCGGAAACAGAAGCAGAAACCGCCGGTACCGATAATGCGCCCCGATTTACCTGTGCGACCCACGAAGGCGTTCCCACGGTCATGTATTCCCCTAAAGAGCAAGAGACAGCTTATCCTTGGGCGGTGCCCCAAACCTTGGGAGGAGGTTGGACGCCGCAAAAACGCTGCGAAGCGATCGCCCAACGTCTCGAACAATATCGCCCGGATGGGATGGTAGAACTGCAAAACTCTACAGAAAATAACTACGATGTCGTTTGCGTCACCACGGAAAAAGATCCTGCTTGTCGTATTGTTTTAACGGTGCCTCCGGGTCAAAGTCCCGAGATCGTCCGCGATCGCGTTTTTGAAAATCTCACCCTTGCCGATAGCGGCGAATCCACGCAAGGTGTTGCAACTTTTACCGATGGCGGTTCGCCGAATGAGATCCTCGGACAATTGGGACAATTGGGCAATATTTTCAATACGGGCAGTTCTTCCCCCAATGGTAATATTCGCTTGAGTTCTCCTGGGGCAATTAATTTAAAACCCTTCCTCGCGCCTTCCGATGGCGGCACGGGATCCGGTCTGAATCGTTTATCGGGCGATCGCCATCGCGGATTGCAACTTAACCCCGATCGCTTCCGCTAAAAATCTAGCTTGCACGCGAACTAGAAACCGGGATTCTCAGAGAATCCCGGTTTTTGGCAAGATTGCTAAAAAAACTGGCGTTTATATCCCGAGCCGCTCCACGGTTTGTTGAATCTGGAGTAAGAGATCTTCATAGATGCGGCGATACTCATCCGACTTAGTCGTGAGGACATAGGCAAATAACTCCAAGTCAACCGCAGCACCCTTCAAATCTACTAAACTGATGCGCTCGTCTTCAAGCTGTGGATGTTTAACCAGCAGTTGGCGCAAGTTATTCATAATTTGCGACAGGTTTTCACTGGTATTCTCAACACTCAGGCTGAGATTGTGCTTAAAGGCATATTTGTCGCGACGACTATGGTTGACCAGATGCGCGTTTGAGATCGCAGTATTGGGAACTGTAATCAACTTGCGATCGGGTGTCCGGATCAAAGTAGCACGCAAACCAATTTCTTCAACGGTTCCAACAATGCCACCAAACTCACAGTAATCGCCAATCTGCATGGGGCGATTGATGAATAGCGTGATACCTCCCACGATATTTTCAATATAGGGGCGCACGCCAAAACTAATCCCCACACCACCAACACCCAAACTGGCGAGCAAGGGTGCGGTATCAATGCCGAGATTCTTGCCTCCGAAATAAACCACTATGGCTCCCGCAATAATGCCAAGTATGCGAAAGCCATTGCGGATTATCGTAGTTTCGAGCAATTTTTCCTGCAAAGCAGATTTTGTCGCAATGGTACTGCCAATCACGTTGCACAAGTCGAAACTCAGCCATGCCAGTATTAGGAAGAACGCGACCTGCTTGGCTCGAATCAGAGCCAGAAGCACGCTCCCCGTAATATTGATAGTTTCATTAATAAACTTAATCCACACGATCAAAACGATCTCGAGCGCGATCGGGAACGATAACTCTAGCCAAGTCCTGTAAATTTGGCTTTCAACTTGACGCTTGCCAAGCTGAATCAACTGATAAATCAACACCACTATCGCACTCGCGATCGCTAATGAAACGAGCAAGGCCAACCACTGCCAAAGAGTTTGGCCGCCTAAGACAATGAAAAGCCATTGGAATAACCATGGCGGGATAAACGTCACGAGCACCCACCAGAGCAACCAGAACCACCAAGGTGGTAGTAGCCGACCGGGTGTTTGGAGATAAAACTCGTAAAAGCCCTTGTCATAGATTTTGAAGGGATCGTTCTTAGACGGCCGCGACTTAATTTCTTTGTAGTAACCTTTAAGTCTCTTGATGGTTTCAGGCGAGAAAAGAAATTCACTTTGATTGAAGCCCTCTTCAACCAAGACAATCGCTAACTCAGTGTGAGGAACTTCCCAACGGGTAATCTTATTGGCTTTGACCGCTTCAGCATCAGGGATCTCATTCGGGTCTGGCAAATCAAGCCGATCGAGAATCTCCTTGAGCAACAATGCTGACTCGATGCCAGTCTCTTGACGAATCACTGGTGCCACCTTGTCGAGATTGAGCGTTTCAACTGCTCGCTCCATCGCCTGCTCGGCTTCTTTACCTTGCTTTCTAACCTTATCTGAATAGCCTTCTTTCTCGGCATCATTGAGAGCTGATTCAATCAACTTTTGGGCATCATTGACATTCTTCACAAATTGTTGAAGGGTTGCGCGCGGGCTATCCGTTTGGGGCGGAGCGATGGGATTAGGCCGAGAATCGCCACCGATCGCGGAAGTCTGAATCAGGAGAATCGCCACTAGGGTCGCGATCGCCACGACCCAAGAACGCAACATTTGTTTGACACGCATAGGCAATATACCTTAAAAAATGGTAAGTCTACAGCGAGGAGAGCCGGCCAATTGTTGATTGCAGCAGAATGCGCCCCAGACCGATTCACAAAAATATATTGAAGCAGATACAATTTTATTGATACCGCGTATAAATTTATTGTGATAAACCTAACTCTCAAAAGCTGTTAAATTCTCTATTTAGTGTATTAACTTTTTTGAATTCAGACAAGTTTTAGTAACACAAATCTTCCAACATCATCAAAATTCAAAAGGAAGAAGACGGCAGGTATAACAGAATAAATTAACTAGATGTATCGTGTTTAGGTCGAAAAAGGTTTTCTCGACCATGCTTTTGCAGCGAGGAATTCCCCCGCTCTGCTTTTTTCCCCCTTGAGTCTCAATTTCAGCAAAAAGTTTTTCTGAAAAAGTGCATAATCCCCTCGCCACGAACCCCAGAAGTAATATCGACTTCAGAATTGAGATGTCAATCCACCTATCCGTAAGACTCTTTTCTGTCAAGATCGTTTGAGATCGAATCGATACCGATCCCGAGCGATCTTCAAAGTCGGAAAAGATCTGGCAAGCTAATCACAGTGGGAGTCACGGCAGTGCGATCGCCAATTGAGGCGATGTTTCAAACCGACTGCCAAGAGATTCAGGATGAAAATTCAAACAGCATATTGACATTCGAGAATCCTCGAGGGTTGAGATCGTGCAACTTTGAATCTATCCGTCGCTCCTACGTGTGGTTTCTATACTCAAACTCCATTATGACTGTCTTGCGGTACATTCGGCACTGGTGGCAACAATTTCTACGTTTGCTCGAATCTTCTCGAAAGAATCCCGATATTTTTCTCCTCGAGCCCATTTTAACTCCCAGTTATCTGTTTGGCTTTGATTTTGGCGGTGGAGAACTCCTTCTCGATCGCACTTATCCAGAAAGCATCGACTTTGATGAATATCCAATGTTAGGGATACAACTGAAAGAGATAATCCCCAAATTCATCGCGGGTTTTTTTACAGTAGGCAATACGGGAAAAGTTGAGATTGACTTTCTTTTTGAAGGCTGGAACGATGGCGGAGAAGTTGCGATCTTTAGCTTGGCAGAAATGGACGAGTCCATCTCGGATTCTGACGCATTTATTCGCCAAGCTGCCTTGCGGAGTGTAAGTCATTCCCCATGGGGATATACCCTCCCTCGCGATCGCCTGAAAACATCTTCCCATCAAGAATTTGTCCTGCAACCGGGCGATCGTTTTGGCCTCATGTTCGTTAGCAAAGGTAAAGTTGCGGATATTATTGCGGATCCCCAATTCAAACACACGTCGCGTCCTTTATTCTCTCTAGCAACGGATAATACTGACAATGACTTTTTCTGGGGTCAAATGGTCGATTTGACAGGAGAAGGGAACACTTTTGCGATCGAAGATTTGCGACTTGACGGGCAGTTTGAAGGAGAGCTAATCTTTAAACTCCAAGGAGCGATCGGACAAGCACCAACCCCAAACGATTTAGATACTTGAGACAACAGTTCGCGATCGCTGTAATAATCCTTCGCCAATCTATAGCGATCGCTTTTTTGAATTGATAATTTTGAGGTTGGGGGATGCTGAATGTTCTCTTGGTGCGCCTTCCCTCTCTCGAGCGGCATTCCCCAGTCACACCGCAGTTCAGCAGATCCAACCAACCTGTTGAATTTTGAATTGTTCAAATTGCTTCATCGACAACTAATCCACCTTGGGTGACAATTTTAGTTAAATTTAACAATCCGAGCATCTTTTCTTGATAAATGGTTGCTCCTTGTAGATATTCATCGTCGATTGCTTGGATGGCAGTTGGCACTGAAGATATTTCGGCAGGATCGAGTAAAAGCACGTCAAACACCTCATCCACTACAACGCCAGCAATTAAACCATCAATATCGACGATAACCACTTGGGTTGGCAGAGATCGCTCGATCCATGGGAGTTCTAACAGGTTACAAATATCAATTAAGGTAATGATTTCTCCTCGTAAATTAATATTACCTACAATATGAGGAGGACAGCAAGGGACGGGGGTAATTTTGACTACTTCGGTAAACTCGCGCACAATTTTTAGATCGATTCCAAAAGTTTCTTTTCCTAATCTAACCGCTGTTAAAGGAACAAATCGATGCTTGTCAATCAATTCATTTTGCTGCATTAAAGCAAGCATTCGCTCTTTTAAAATTTGTCTTTCTTCTCGCGTTGCATGGTCATAAAAGATACGAATGGATTGTAAGTTTTGTTCTGTTTCTCCTTTTAATTCTTCTAATTCGTTAATATCTAAATTAAGTATGCCTTCGGAGTCGCGATCGCTGTTTTGCTTTGCAGTTAGAACTAAAGATTCGGGATTGAGTAAAACAATAATCTTCTCTTCGATTTTAGCAATTCCTTTCTTCAAGGACAATTCTGCCCCGGTTTCTTCATCTCTTTCGTATGCTAAGTGGGTCGCAATTTCTGCGGTCGGAAATTGACGAACCTCACAGACTTGGTTCGCAATAATACCAATCCGTCGATTTTGCCAATGAATAACGATAATGCTATCTGTTAAAGAATATTCAGGAGAATGATAGCCAAAGCGTAAATAAAGATCGATAATTGGCAGAATTTTACCCCGCAAATTAATTAAGCCGACAATCTCTCGGGGTGCATCGAGAATGGGAGTAATTTCGGGAAGAAAAAAGATTTCTTCAACAACTTCTGTTTCAAGACCGTAGGTGGATTGACCCAAGTTAAAGGTAAGATAAGTTTGCATATTTTTTGTTTGTTGTTTGCTTGCACTGTACTTCGACAGGCTCAGCAGCCGCGAAGTCGAAGTGTTGTTTGCCGATCTCTCCTCTCTTGCTCTCTCTCTTTCCTCTAGTAGGAGGATGTAGAAGGGAAGTGGGTGTGGGTTGGAGATGGGTCTGGGTTAGGCATGAGTTCTTTTTACTCTTTACTCGTGCTTTGTCTTTCCAGTTCTAGAGCGGTATAGTACATTTTATTGGCACGATCGCGATCGCCTTCACAATGGTAGAGATAAGCAAGTTCGCGATAGGCTGCAATTGAATTCGGTTCGAGATAAACAATTTTTTTATAATATTTCTTTTCTTCAGTAAAATTACCACATTCGCGGGAAATTTGGGCAAGTAAATAATAAATATTAACTGAAAATCCATCAATTTTCAATGCTTTTTGACAACAGTTAATAGCCTGCTGATATTGCCCGGAATTAGCATGAATTTTTGCTAAAAGGTAAAACGCATCAAAACTCTTTGGTTTTAAATTCAAGGCATATTTTGCCCTCGCAATTGCAGCGATATACTCTTTTTGCAAGAATAATGTTTCTGCTTCTTGAAGACATTGTTCCAGTGAAACTCGATTTTGCTCTTCAACCCAAATAGGAATTGATGCAGTAGAGAGATAATCTTGGCGATCGCGAGAAGCATGGAGAGCATTAAATTCTGGTTTTAGAGAAATCTCTGGATCGCGCTCTCGAGAAGACTTTAATCGTATTGATGGGTTAGCAATCCGAGGGGTATTCGCGTCTTTTAGCAATACTTCTTTCTCATTTTCTCGTCTTCTAACATTCTTTTGATAAAGAATTGATTCGGGAAAAATTTTGCTTTGAAATAAAGTTAAATCCTGTCCGTATAATTCTGCGTGACCCGTAAGTAAATATCCATCAAAAGATAGCAATTGTGAAAAACTCATGAGGGCATTTTGCGTTGCAGTTTGGGAAAAGTAGATAAAAACGTTGCGACAGATAATCAAATCGAAATAATTTGGATCGTTATAGGGAAAACTGGATAGATCGGCTAAGTTGCTGTAGTGAAACTGTACGCGTCGGCGAATGCGCTCGTGTAGAAGATAACCGCGATCGGTTGCGTGGAAATATTGTTGTTGAAGTTCGGTATCCGAACTCCGAAACGACCAATTTCCATAAAGTCCTTCCCGTGCTTTTTGTAAAGTTATAAGGTTAATATCCGTTCCTAAAATAAAAAGATTCCAGCAATCGATATCCGGTAACAGTTCCTCGAGTAAAATTGCCAAAGAATAAACTTCTTCACCAGTAGAGCATCCCGCACTCCATACTCGCAACGTTTTTGCCTGTTGGCGGCGTTCGATCAGTTCTGGAAAGATATGGCCTTTGAGGAGAGAAAATTGGCCGCGATCGCGAAAAAAATAGCTTTCTGGATTGGTTAATAGACCAATTAAAGTTTGCCATTCTTGCGAATTTTGTTGGGTTTCATCAGCCAAACAATTATAATAAGAGTTAACCGCAGATAAGTGAAGAGATTTCATGCGAGATTGAATGGCGCGTTCCAAGATTTTGCAATCGCGTTCTTGTATTTCCAATCCCGTTCGTTTGGCAATCAAGCGAACAAAAGATTCAATGAGGAGGGGATTAAGTTTTTGTCTTGAGGACATGAAGTTCCTTTTCGTCTGCCACAGAGAATAAGTTGCACAGAGAATAAGTTGGAGATGCACTCGTATTAAGGCTCGTTAGTTCTATTTTAGCGACTGATTTGCTGCAAATACCCTGGAACATTATTTCTCAAGAAATTACCGATCTCTAGACGTACTTCGCGATCGCGTCGTTCTAAAGCGGCAAAAAGGGAGATAAACTGTTCGTGAGAATAAGTCTGCTGAAATTTATCCGAATAAGCAGACACAAACTTCGATGCACTCGTACACTGCGTCTCGATCGAAAAAATCCAGTGCATTATCTTCGTCTAAAATGCAGCCTGTAGGAAAAGTCGCACGGCTTGTCTGGGGTAAACGAGCACGGGCTAAGATGGGAGGGAAGAGGGGGAGAGAAATCATTCCTGCCACCAGAGCATTGCTCGATTGAAATCCTTTCACCATCGCTAAACTCGTTCATTCGCTATTTTCAAGATAGCTTTTTGGGAACTCATCTGCCAATAAAAAATCAAGAAACTATTGATAAAATTTATGTTAAGGTTAAAAACTTATTTATTCTTTTAAGCTAATGAACCTACTTTTTATCCCAGAGGAGGGAAGAGTTAGGCAAATATATAGAGTACAATATAGGTATTAAGAGGTGAGAAGCGATTGAGGGTATTGATTTAAAATACGATCGCGAAAAAGAACATGAAAATTTTGATTTTAAGTGACTTACATTTAGAATTCCAAGATCTTCGCATCCCCGATACAGATGCAGATATCATTATTCTGGCTGGAGATATTCATATTGGCTGTAGGGGATTATTATGGGCAGTTCGAGAAGTTACAGATCGCCCTGTTCTCTATATTTTAGGCAATCACGAATATTATACGCAGGCATATCCCAAACTTATCGAGCGGTTAAAAAAAATCGCAACAAGAACAAATGTTTCAATTCTAGAGAACGATCTCTTTATCTTCAATGATGTTACTTTTCTCGGTTGTACCCTATGGACAAACTTCCGACTATTCGGCGATCCGATAAGTGCTGGATATCGGGCAACGCAAAAAATGAATGACTATCGCAAAATTCGCGTATCTCCTCAATATTCTCGACTGCGATCGCGAGATACGGCAATGATTCATCAAAAATCTTTTGCTTGGTTACAAGCTAATTTTACACGTATTGCAACTTCTAAAACTGTTGCCATTACCCATCACGCACCAAGTAAGAAATCCATTCCTTCCCGCGATTTACAAAACCTTTTAACAGCAGCTTACGCATCCGATCTCGATGAGGCGATCGTAAAATCTAATGTGAATTTATGGGTTCATGGACATTTACACCACTCTGTTGATTATTATATCGGCAATACGCGAATTATTTCCAATCCTCGCGGATATCCCCAAAAATTTAACCCGAAATTCGACCCAGGATTGATCGTAGAAATTTGATTTTATAGTATCTCTCTCCCCGTCAGAATTTTCCGTACTTCTAACATTGCCGAATAGGTAGGAAGAATATGCAAAGTTTCCTCACTCGGGCTGTTTTCTAAAGCCGCTTGAATAGCTTCTTGTAAATCTTCTTTAACGATAAGATATAATGGTTTCGCGTTTATTTCTTGGCTGTTTTGGCTGTATTTGAGGCGCAATGCCATATCGTAAACGCGATCGCCACTGACAACAATCGTTCCTCCTAAATGGACTAATTTTTCCGTATCGACATCCCAAATCCAAGACACATCCGTACCATCGGGAATGCGATCGTTAAGAACGATCAAAGTTGTTGAGGAGTGACCCTGCATTTTGATATCGTTAACGGCGCGGATAGTTTCATTCATTCCCACGGGATTTTTAGAGAGTAAAATACGGACGTGTTTGCCTTTTACCGTTAATTCTTCTGCTCGTCCAAAAGCTGCTCGAAAATTTTGAATGGTAGCGTTAATATTATTTCGAGAAATCCCAATTTCTTGCGCTAATAATCCAGCGGCGAGCGTGTTATACTTATTATAAATTCCAATGAGAATTTGACCCCATTCTTGACTGTCAATCGAAGTTTTACTCTTTTCAAAACCGCATTTCGGGCAACTGTAATCGCCAAGATGAGAAAGATAAACCCCTTGATAATTTAAAAGATGACCGCAACTGGGACAGTAAATTGAATCGACAGCATGAGGAATTTCTTCGAGATAGCGATCGGGTTCGTTTAAACCAAAAAAGAGGACTTTTTGAGATAAATTTTGTCCTAAATAAGAGAGGGTGGGATCGTCTGCATTGAGGATAACTGTAGTGTTTTGAGGAAGAGGCGCGATCGCTTGTTTCCAGCGAAAACTAATCGTATCGACTTCCCCATAGCGATCCAACTGATCGCGAAACAAATTCAAACCCAAAATATAGCGAGGACGACAATTTTTAAGAAGCAGAGGTAAAATATTTTCATCCACTTCTAAAATAGCATAATCTGTTTTTAATTGTCCGACTAAATTGGTATCGGCTAAAAGTGCCGTAATTAAACCGTTAATTAAGTTGGCTCCCGTTGCATTATGGGTCACTTTTGCACCGCAATCCTCTAAGATTTTTCGCAATAAAAGAGAGGTGGTTGTTTTCCCATTCGTCCCGACAATGAGAATTACTCCCTGTTTGACTTGCTCGAAGAGTAGCGGTAATAAACGAGGGTGAATGCGCCGAGAAACCTCTCCCGGAAGCACGCTAGCCGCTCCTAATTTTAAACCTTTGACTATAGCCGTAACGGTTTTGGCAACCCCTACTGCCAGTCCTAGGCGAATGCGATCGAATACGTTCATGCGTTCGGTTATTAACAAGCCAACCCCAATTATCAACCATTGAGGAGCGATTATCAATAAATTTTGCGATCGCCACAGGTATTTCGATCGTGATGCGTTTACGATAGACTGACACTGGCTCATTCAAGCAGACCCAATCCGATGAAAGCATTGCGCTGGTTTTTCTCGATTTTATTGGCTTTAATTCTCGCGATCGCACTAATCTTTTTTTTACCCGCTACGGCGATCGTACAACAAATTACCAACGTTCAAACTGTAAAAACTTGGTTTAACGAGAGCAATGCTTACGATGAATTTCTTGCTGCTGCGTTGCAAGAAAAGTTGCAAGACGCGATCCCGCAGTTGGAGAATCTTCCGCTCGGGAATAATCGCCAAATTTTCACGGCGATTGCTCAATCTCTTCCCGATGATTTCGTGCAAAATCTATTTGAAACGGTTCTCGATGCTCATTTTAATTATTTTCACGGTCGCAAAGATCGGGTAGAGTTTACCATTGATTTAACCAATATTGCCAACAGTCTCAATCCGAATATTTCAAATTTACCGACAGAAAACAATAATACACCTCCTATTTTACCTCCCGGTAATCCTCCTACACCTCCTCCGATCGATCCATCGCAATTAAACTCCTCTCAATTACCTGGTGGCATATCCGAGCAACTGACAATTACAGAAGAAGATATCGAACTCGATTACAATAACCTTGCCAATATCCGACAATTCTTTTCAATCGCAACTTTAATTCCTCGTCTTAGTTATGGGTTAATTTTGCTGCTTTCTATCTTTATTCTCGCGATCGCCTCTCCTCGTTGGCGAAATGGTTTATTCGTACTTGGTTTTACATGGCTTCCCAGTACAATTCTAGTCGTGCTGTTAACTTTGGGGGCGCGATCGCCCTCTTTGAATGGGATACAAACTCAACTCAATAGTACCATCGTTCAAGAAGATCCTGCCGCCGGAAATTTACTTTTACAAACCGCGATCGTCGCGCATGCTTCCATTATCGAGCGCATTCTTTTTCTCTCTGGAGTTGGTGTATTATTGGGCGTTATTTTTCTAGCGATCGCGTTTATGAATCGGCGAATTTCTGCTTAAAAGCCGAAGCAATATCAAGTTCCCGTCTTAGCGATCGCTTCATATCCTCGTCATCATTATCTCTAATTTGACTTGGAGTACCGAGTGGAATACCTCCTGAAGTTTGTGATGGGACAGTGCGATCGCTCATCTTAATCTTTTCTGTTAATCTTCTTTATGGTATCGTGATTCGGTTATCATAATGTACTTAAGAAACGCAGGATTTCTTTGTATGCTTAGCATACTCGACTGAACTCAACTTATTCAAGTTCCTATGGTAAAAACAGCATTCACAGATTTTCAAAACACGCCAGCTTTAATTTCTCCTCCTATTGTCCCCGAAGAAATCAAACTCGAACAAACTTTAAATTTAGGGGTTTTAGCATCTGGAAGCGGGAGCAATTTTGAAGCGATCGCCAAAGCCATTGAAGCAGGACAACTCAATGCTAAAATTCAAGTTCTCATCTACAATAAACCCAAAGCCAAAGCCGCAGAACGAGCAAAAAATCTCGGTATTCCCGCCGTGCTTTTAAATCACAAACATTACAAAAGTCGGGAAGAATTGGATCGCGCCATTGTGGAAACTTTACAAGAATATGCAGCCGATTGGGTTATTATGGCAGGCTGGATGCGAATTGTCACATCAACTTTACTCGACACGTTTCGCGATCGCGTTATCAATATTCACCCCAGTTTACTCCCCAGTTTTCCCGGCGTTAAAGCGGTAGAACAAGCCTTAAAAGCAGGGGTAAAAGTAACGGGATGTACCGTTCATTTAGCTTGCGTTGAAGTCGATAGCGGTCCCATTCTCATACAGGCTGTCGTCCCCATTTTACCCGAGGATACCTCGGATACCCTGCACGCCCGCATTCAAATACAAGAACATCGCATTTTCCCTCCTGCGATCGCCCTTGCCGCACGACGATATTTAGAGAGCAAAAAGTAACGAGTAATCACAAATAACTCAGATACAATAGATTGAGTTGTTTTAACAAGATCGATTATGCGCGAGAGAGCGATCGACAGTTTTTGGGCTGCGGGAGTGGGTATTGGTATCGGGATGACCGCTTCCCTACTTGTTCCTGCTAGAGTTGCCTTATTATGCGGGTTTGGTGCGGGGATAACAGTAGGCGCATCTGTCCTGAGAGTTAGAAATATTGTCGAACGAGAGCGGGAAAAAACGCAAACTCAACTCGATCGCATCCTCGAACAACTCGATCCCGACTATAAAACAGTTGAAAATTACTTACCTCCCAAAATAAAAACTGCGAAAAAAGACAACGTAAAATTACAAATTCCTCTAGAAATCGAACTAGAAGAACCGGAATGCGATCGCGCAATCGCCTGGTTGAAAGATCGCAATATTGAAGTCAAAAACTATCACAAACCCGCTCCTGACGATCGCGTTTTTAATTATGTTGCTCTTCTCCTCGGTCGTAAATACGATCTGGTCAAATATCTTTATCTCAAAATCAAACGCAATCATCATGAAAACCAAAGTTTTTCTCTCAATTTATCTTCTCATCCTCCTCAAGAAATTGGTGCTTGTACTCAATTTGCTAAAACTTTATTCGAGCGAGCATTTTTAAAAGAATATCGCTATCATCGCAATAATAAAACTATCTATGCCAATACCATTAAAGAAGGAAGTATCAAGCGTTTCTTTGATGGAAACTGGTTCGAGCGTTTTATTAAATTAGAAATTGTCGAAATTTTAGCAACGCAAGCAGTTCAATATCAGCTTCTCGTCAATTCGCAAATCGTCCTTGCAACTGGAGAGGATTTTGAGTTAGATATGCTCTTTTTGATTGAAGGCGAACCTCTATGGATAGAATGCAAAACTGGAGATTATCAAACACATATTGAAAAATATTCTAAATTTAGAGGAACGTTAGGCATTAGTCCCGATCGCGCTCTTCTCGTCATTCTCGATCTTAAAGATGAATTAACAGACAGTCTAACCAGTTTGTACGGACTTCGCGTTCTCAATCAAAATAATTTATTATCCTTTATTAGCGATTCGATCGCGGACAATTAAAACCTTCATTGTTTAAGATATAATACTGTTTTTTCGGGTTAGAGATTGCCCGCTTTCCCAACAAACGAACCCGATCGACGCGCTGAATATGACTTACTTTGGAAAAAAGCCATTTCTTTCGACTTCCAACCGTTACCCGATACTAATGAGTGTTGGCAGTACAATTTTATTTTTTCTCCTCGCAACCCTCCGACACGCTTTATTTAAATCCAATGCTTACGATCTGGGATGGTTCGATCAATATGTTTATTTGATTAGTCGAGGTTTGCCTCCTGTTGTTTCTTTTTGGGGCTATCAAGAATTTCACCTTTTGGCAGATCATGCGGCCATTATTTTCTATCCTTTTGCTTTACTTTATAAGATTTATCCGACCGTGCATTGGTTGTTTGCCATCCAAGCGATCGCTCTCGGATGGGGGTGTTGGTTGACTTGGCGAGTTTCTTTACAGGCAGGTTTGAGCGATCGCGATGGGATTATGATGGCGGGTGTATATTTACTCTATCCCCTCATTTTTAATGTTAATATTTACGGTTTTCATCCTGAAGTTATTGCCATTCCGGGGATTTTGGGGGCGGTTTTAGCAGCGAGGGCGAAACAGAAGGTTTGGTTTTGCGGCTGTATTGCCCTGATTTTAAGCTGTAAAGCCGTTCTTTCCCTTACCGTGGCTGCGACGGGGTTTTGGTTGTTTTTCTTCGAGAGACGGCGTTTTTATGGGGCGATCGCCCTCTTTTCGGGGACGGGTTGGTTTTTCATCACCACTCAAGCGATCATTCCTCAATTTCTCGGTACGGAACAAGATTCAATTTCTCGCTATGCTTATTTAGGAGATTCAGTCTTAGAAATTGCCCTCAGTCTTATTCTCAAACCCGATCTCATTTGGGGGCGAGTTTTTTCTTTGTCCGCGTTAGAATATTTAGCCTTACTTTTCGTGCCTGTTTTTTGGGGATTGTTTCCCCGTTATTTGGCGCCGTTAATTTCAGCAATGCCGGCATTAATGTTAAATATTCTCTCGGATCATTTCGGACAGCGCACCCTCGTACAACATTATGCCGTACCGATTTTTCCATTTTTGATTTTGGCACTTGTTGCCGCCAGAAGTGCGGGAAAAACATGGATTCGCAGTCGAAAAGTTATTTTGGCTTGGAGTCTTTTAGGATTTTTAGTATTAGGGAAATACTACTTTTTTGGCACAATTTATTTGGATTCTCTCGATACTTGGCAGGCAAACCGAGAAGCGATCGCGTTGATTCAAACCCGAGAACCAGTTATGGCACCTTCCCAACTCATTCCTTATTTAACCCATCGTCAAGTTATCAAAGTTCCCAGGCCTGAAACCGAACTTGAGGAGTTAGAAAATTTTAAATATATTCTACTCGATCGCCATCATCCCGGTTTTGCCAGTTCTCGAGAAACCGTGACTCGATTAATTGATGCTTTGGAAAATAATACTCGATTCGATCGCATTTATCGCCGAAATGAAGTCTTTCTTTATCAACGTAATTAATCGATAAAACTGGCATCCTGCCAGTTCCACGAGTTACCGAAAGAGATTGTAGTTTTTGATGAAGTTTCCTCGTCCCAACCCGAACATCCTTGGATGAAATTTGCGGGTAAGTTTTTTAATAGCGATCGCGAGTTTGAAGAATTTACGGCAGATATTCAAGCCTATCACCAAGAAGTTGATGCCGAAATGGAAGAATATTATCGTCAAATGGAGTTATACTAGAGATTAGTTGCTTCCAATCTAATTCTTATATGCCCCGACTCGATCTTTACCATAATGTTGTTAGAGTTGCTCTGGTCAAGGATGGTTGGATAATAACTGACGATCCATTGACAATCGAATTTGAAGATTTAACCGTTTATGCCGATCTAGGTGCTGAAAAAGTTATTGCCGCTCAAAAATCCGAGAAAAAAATTGCCGTTGAGATTAAGGTTTTTCGCACTCCTTCACCCGTTACAGAATTAGAGCGTGCCGTCGGACAATATTATTTATACTTAACATTTATTGCTAAACAAGAACCGGAGCGCTCTCTTTTTCTCGCAATTCCAGAACGTATTTATAACAATTTCTTTCAACGTCCGTCAATTCAAGTTTTTGTGAAAGAATGCCAGATTTCTTTCTTTGTTTTTAATCCAGAACAGGAGGAGATTGTCAAATGGATCGTCAATTAGAACGATATCGCGAGATTGCACGAGAAATCGTTAACGATTATGCTCGTTATCGGCCCAGTCTAGGAGAGATTGAGTTGAGTGCGATCGCTGATGGGGATAGTTATTTGTTGATTAGTTTTGGCTGGAATAGCGATCGCCGGGTTCACAGTACCATTTTGCACCTGCGCGTTGTTGAGGGAAAATTTTGGTTGGAACGAGATGAAACGGAGGAGGGAATTACTCAAGATTTACTCGATCGCGGCGTTCCCAAAGAAGATATCGTTCTCGCTTTTTATCATCCCGAAGATCGAAAATTAACGGAGTTTGCGATCGCTTAGTCGCCGATCGCCCTGCTGCATTGGTTAGAATTGAAGGGTTTGAGAGTTACTTTAATCTCTCCAACAACTCTGGGAAAAACAGTTGAATGCGAACCATCTTGAAATATATCGAGCAATATCAGGAATCCAAAATCGCTGCCAGTTTTACAACTATGAACTGACCCAACTCACTCTCCCCGAAGACCAAACCCGATCGCCCTCTGACACCAAATATCAAATTCAAGCCAAAGAAGTTAAGATTATCAATAGCGCTAGAGGAGATAGAGTGATGGCCGAATCTTCCGAATTTGAGTTTAGTGGGAATGTCGAAAGCGTCAATATTATTAAAAACACGGGAGACGGAAATGCCAAAATTATTGGCAATGTTGAAGGCGACCACATTGAAGGCGACAAGATCGACCCATCCTCAGAAGTCACCGAAGCCCTCAAGCAAATCAAAAAACTCCTCCAAGACTTGCAACAAAACCAGAGCGAAGAAACCCTCTCCCCCGAAATCGTCGAAGCCGAAATAACTGCCCTGCAACAAGAAGATAGCGATCGCACTCTCATGCAATGGCTCGATGTTGCCTTTGCAGGAGGTATCGAAACCGTCAAACTCATCTTTCCCCTCGCCGGAATTCCCATCGAAGTCGGACTCAAACTCTACGAAATCTGGCAAAATCGCCAAACCTCCCTCGATGAAAACCGATCGCAAATTCGTTAAACGGTAGAGCTAAGTTTCTAAGAATTCATGGACGTTCAAAAGTGATTTTCGTAATGATAATAACTCTCTCAGTTCCGATCCGCCGGGGAATCAAATTCCCCGTCTCATACAAAAAGTCCTCTCAAGAGGACTGTACTCCTCAATTTGAGAGAAAATCTCGCGATCGCGGAGCATGGCTTTAGCCGTATCGCAATCCATTTCAATGGATTTTGCGTATGAGACAGGGATTTTCAATCCCTAGCGGATCGCGATAAAGAGGACAATCTAATGACAAATCGATCGCCGCGATCGCCTTGCCCATACCAACTGAAATCGCCCCAAAATTGATAATTGCTCATTGATAATTGTTCATTGATTAAAGCGCCTGCGCTCGCAACCAAGCGATGGGCAAACACCCCATCTTCCGCCATTTCGGCACAAAAGCACGCTGAGAGAAAACATCGTAATCATTGCGCTCGATCGCATCTAAAATCCCCTGATAGAGCATCAGCGCCGACCACACCGGCCACCGCGCATCTCGCGTCAGGGCGCTAATTCCCCGCTCGGCAGATCGATAAAACTTGCGAGCGCGCTGAATTTCAAAACGCATCAACTCCCGCCAGCGATCGTCCACCACTCCCTTAAATAAATCCTCTTCCGTATAATCGAATAACGCCAAATCTTCCAACGGTAAATAAATGCGTCCTCGCTCCGCATCCTCCCCCACATCTCGCAAAATATTCGTGAGTTGATTGGCAATCCCTAAAGCGATCGCTTCCTCCGTGGCCTCTCCCCGGTCGTTTTTTTGCCAGGGTACCAAACCGCGATCGCTGGCAAAACCCAACACCGGACTCGTCATCAGTCCTACCGTCCCCGCTACCCGATAGCAATAAAGCTCCAATTCCCGAAAAGTCTCGTAACGGCAGCGATATAAATCCATGCGCTGTCCGGCAATCATATCGCGAAAAGGCTGAATGTCCATGGGAAAGCGTTGGATCGCATCCACCAACGCCACATCGGGCATCTCCACCGGATTTCCGGCGAAGACCGATTCTAAATTGCTTTCCCAGCGATCGAGAGTTTCGGGCGTAGTAAATCGCGCCTTCGGTCCGTCCACCAATTCATCGGTGCGCCGACACCATTCATAAATTGCCCAAATTGCTCGACGTTTTGGCATCGGCATCAATAAAGTACCGAGATAAAACGTTTTGGAATAAGTCGCCGTCACTTGGCGACAGTATTCGTAAGCCTCTGCAAGGGATGCGAGAGAGAGTTGCGGTTTTTGTTCGGGTTTAGGCAGTTGCAGCATTCATCCGGTGAAAGGTTTCCGAGGGAGAGGGTGCCAAGATTTGTTTTGACCGAAGGCAATCGGCCATTAGGATTGTCCCATTCAACGGGGACTGAGGGAAATTAAAATTTCCAATGAAAGCAGGTTCAACGATTAACAAACAATCTTGACAAAAACAAACCCTTATGAGTTTGCCAGAGAAAGTTGAGGGTTTTCCTTTTGGGCTGCATCTTTGGCGATCGCCGCCGCCGTCAGTTTCCCAGAAAGAGTCGCCCCTTCCATACTTCCCAAATATTGTTGCATGGTATAGTCCCCACTCAAATAAAAATTTGCAATGGGAGTCACTTGAGAAGGACGGTAGCTCTGGCGACCCGGTGTGGCTTTGTATACCGATCGCGGCGTTTTTACCACGTGGGATTTAAGCAACCGCGCCGGATCGTCCCCGGTAAAGTGCTGGGGAAAGAGTTTGCCCAACTCCGCCATCGTCGCGGCAATAATTTCTTCATCCGGCTTTGATATCCAGTCTTTAGCTGGCGCAAGCACCAATTCCAACATGGAGCGATCGCTCTCATACCCCTTACAGGTGTTGCTCATATCCGCATACACGCTCAACAGGGGCGATCGCGAAAATAAAAGGTGATCGATCTCCGTCAGCTTGCGATCGAACCAGAGGTGCAGGTTAATCACCGGAACCCCCTCTAATTCCTCCAGTTGTTGGAAATAATCCATTTCTCGCCAAGGCTGAGGCAAAATGATCTTGAGGGGGTCTACTGGCATGGCGGAGACGTAAGCATCTGCCTCAAACGTCCAATCTGCTTGTCCGTTTAATCCCCGCATGAGAAAAGCCTTTACCGAACCATCCTCACTCAAGAGAATTTCTTTTAACGGTGCATTTAAATTTACTTCCCCGCCGCGATCGCAAATGCGATCGACAATCGGCTGACACAGGCGCTCCGTGGGCGAACCATCCAGAAACGCCATTTTCGAGCCTTCTTTTTCTTGTAGAAAGCGATTCAACGCCGTTAGCAGAATTGTGGCCGAAATTTCATCGGGGTTAATAAAATTTAACGCTTTCGACATGGCAATAAAGACTTCTTTTTCCACCCGAGGGGGAACGTTTTGTTTGGCCAGCCATTCCGAAAAACTGTAGCGATCCATCTCTTCCACATAAGATTGACCGCGAATCATAGCAGGAATCAAACCCATCCCGAAGCGAATCTTTTCCCCCCATGTCAGCATATCGTTATTGCGAAGAATAGCAATAACCCCATTCCAAGGGGCGGGCAGATCGGGAAAATCAAAACGGGAGTAAGTTCCGGGGGCTTCGGGTTGATTGAAGATCATGGTATGTTCCTTCCACTGCAAGCGATCTTCAATGCCCAATTCCGCAAACAATTGCAAGAGATTGGGATAAGCACCAAAAAAGATATGCAGTCCGGTTTCGTACCAGTCTCCGTCTTCATCCTGCCAAGCGGCAACCTTACCCCCCAAAACATCTCGACGTTCGAGAATGATGGGGATATGCCCCGCATCCGTTAAATACTTCGCGCAGGATAATCCCGCCAACCCTGCTCCGGCGATCGCAACTCGCATTGAGGATACTTCTTAAAATTTGTTTACATTTTTCTCATTATGCCATTCTACGTTGCCAATTGTTACATTGGCGCGTTTTGCGGGGAATTTTCCTCTAAATGCTTTAAAAATGCCCGCAATCGCATTCGTTCGATATAAGGCCAGCCCCCCATTTCTTCAAGATCCCGCAATAACCGAGACAACTCGCGCCGATTATCGGGTAGAGCTGGCAAAAATAACTCCTCGCGAATCTGGCGATGGATAGCTTCGAGCGATCGCAAAATCGAGAGTAAAGCGCGATCGTCGCCGCGATAGTTTTGCGCTAAAGAGGCGATCGTCTCTTGCATTTCTGTCAATCGAGCCTCGAGAGGCGACGATTCTAAATTCTCTGATTCGTTCATAGATTTCCCATTCGCGTTCCCTTCTAGATTGCGCGAAAACGTCTCGAATTCCAAGGGGATATCCCCTGCACTAGGGAAAAACGGCGCACCCGTGTACAATTCTGTATCAGTAGCTCAATAAGCAATTTGAAATTTAAGAACCCTTGCTCGAACGGGAAGTTAACCCTGTCGAGCTTCCTTTTCGGGTTTCCTTTTTGGAGTAGCGGGGGAATCGGGCGCGATCGCGTCTTCTTTTCCCATTATTCCCCAAACCTTTTCTTCGTTCGAGATTAACAAAAAAGATGAAATACTATCGAGCATTAATGGCTGCTTTTCTTGCCCTTTGTTTGGGCTTTCTCACAGCTTGCAGCGAACCCCCCAGTGCCGCCGATGCCACATCGGGACGACTGACCTACGATGAAATCCTCAACACCGGCTTGGCTAATTTATGCCCTGCTCTAGAGGAAACCGCACGAGGCTCGATTCCCCTCGAACCCGGTCAAACCTATAAAATTTCCGGGATGTGCATAGAACCCCAAACTTATTTTGTGGAAGAAGAAGCTGCCAATCGCCGCCAAAAAGCCCGATTCGTTCAAGGTAAGGTCTTAACGCGCTATACTTCCAGCCTGGATCAAATATCGGGAACCCTCGTTGTTGACGAAGAAGGCGTGTTAACTTTCACCGAAGAAGATGGCATTGATTTCCAACCCATCACCGTCCAACTTCCGGGAGGCGAACAAGTTCCTTTCATGTTTACCATGAAGCAACTCGTCGCTAAGAGCGAGGCTGGATACGAAGCCCTCAATACTTCAGTTAATTTAGAAGGAGAATATTTCGTTCCTTCCTACCGAGGCTCGGTTTTCCTCGATCCGAAAGGCCGCGGGGTTGCAAGCGGTTACGATAATGCCGTTGCCATTCCGGCGGGTGCCGATGCGAAAGAATTCGAGCGCGCCAATGTCAAGCGCTATCAAACGGGAGTCGGAGAAATGGCTCTACAGGTGACCAAAGTTGACGGACGTACTGGAGAAATTGCCGGCAACTTTATCAGCTATCAACCCTCGGATACGGACTTGGGGGCTGACGATCCCGAAGAAGTCAAGGTTCAAGGGATTTTCTACGCTCGCGTGCAACCCTCTTTCGAGTAAGTTAGAAGTTTAAAATAGGGAGTTTGGGACTCGTTCGCGATCGCCGCAACAGTCCCAAACCCTAAATTTTTGTGGATTTTTCCCTTGCAAGCAGTCAGAAAAGTTGTCATAAATTGTATTGAGAGAATAAACTTGAGAAACTGCAAAAATAGTTTTGAGTTTGAGTTTCTCAATCTTTGATTCGCATTCCCCGGGTGACGCTATTATGCCAACTTCCCTCTCCAACAATCTCAAATGCCAGAGCTTGCAATTACTGCACGACTACGAGCGGCAGCAATCTTCAATAGCGCGCAAGCAAATTCGCAATCAACTCGTCCAACTCAATTTGGGTCTCGTCCGTAAAGAGGCGCATCACTGGGCCGAGCGCTGCAATGAAAGCTATGAAGACCTCCTGCAAGTGGGGTGTTTGGGTTTGATTCGCGCCATCGAACGGTTTAACTTGGATCGCGGTCACGCCTTTAGCTCTTTTGCCCTGCCTTACATTCGCGGCGAAATTCAGCATTATCTGAGAGATAAGGGGGCTTGCGTTCGCATTCCCAGACGTTGGTTGGAATTGCGTCAGCAATCCATTAGCGCCACCCGCAAACTGCGATCGCAACTCAATCGCCAGCCGAGCGATCGAGAATTGGCAGCCGCTCTAAAAATTTCCTTAGAAGAATGGCAAGAAATCAAGCTCGCCCACCAAAATCGAGAACCTTTGAGTTTAGATCTTCCCATCGGCAGAGAAGGAGAGGGATGCACCAGTTTGGGAGAACTCGTCCCGGATCGCAAATATCACAGTTTCCAACTGGCAGAAGAAGATAGAATTCGCCTGCAACAGGCTCTCGTCCAACTCGAAACCAAAACGCGAGAAGCCCTTGAATTCGTGTTTCTCCACGATCTCACCCATAAAGAAGCAGCAGAGTTATTAGGAGTTAGCGTCGTTACTGTGTCCCGTCGCCTCAAAAAAGGCTTAAACGCTTTGAAACAGTTAATGTTGAAGGGATAGATTCGCAATTCGTCACCCTCGAGAACAATCTCTGACAACTGAATTGAAGTCTTTTTGTTTTTGGCTAAAATTAAAGCATTGATGATATTTGTTGAATGATTCGGATCGCGATCTATTAATCGGGGAATCAATGATGAGGAAATTATCGTTCTTGATGGGTTTAGCAATTTTATCTTTCGGATTGGGGGGATGCGAAACTCTCTCTTCACTTCCTTTTTTGGGGGGGGGTTCTCAGGATACAGGAGGTGTCGGTACTGCTCCGATTCCTGTCGCACCCAATACAGTTCCGGCCAATCCCTCAGCCGAAGGAACGCCCGATGGTCAAGATCCCAATGCCCCGGAAACGGGCGACCCCGGATTTGAAGACCCCGTGGTGGCCGGAGAAGATGCAGAATTACCCGCACCGGATGGTCTAATCCCCCTCACCAGCCGCGATACGGCTATCAAAATCCTCGCGCAAAATCAAGGCCGGCAAAATCCCTTTGCCACGCTCCCCGTACAAGTTCCCACGGCAACCCTAACCGCTACAGCTGCGGCCAGTCAAGGTGGCGAAACTCGATTGACTCCTAAATTGCCCGTTTTTCCCATTCCACCGATTCCTCCTCAAGCTCAGCAACGTCCAGAACCCTTTGTTCCAGAAGAAGTTCCAGAAGCAGTCCCGGAAGCAGTTCCAGAAGCAGTCCCAGAAGCAGTCCCAGAAGAAGAGCTTCCCCCATTTGAGTGGACGGGAGAGGAAGAAGGACAAGTCGAAGAACCCGTTCAAGAATTTAACCCCGAGGTACTCCCTCCTTTACCCGAACCGACCATCGCCAATGGCTTGACAGTGACGGGGGTGATCAATCTGGGGAGTGCGACCAAAGCAATCGTGCAAGACGGTGAAGGGAAAAGTCGCTATGTCGGTCCAGGAGAATATTTAGGCAGCGGACAGGTGTTGGTTAAACGCATTGAAATGAATCGCGGTCCTCAACCCGTGGTGGTTTTTGAGGAATTGGGAATGGAAGTGATTCGGGCCGTAGGAGAACCGCCTGCGACGGGAGACAATAGTAATGCCTAAGCGAGAAAGAATCTCTTGTCCGCAAATGCCTTTGGCTGTCTATCGCGAGACAGCCGCTCACTTGCAGCAAGTTTTGGGGGTCAAGGTTGCGCTTTTGCCGCAATCTTCGTCAACTTTTGCCTATTTACAAAGTCAAATTGCCGGATTGGAAATCGACTATCCAGAAAACTGCGATCGCGATCGCCAGCAACAAATCGAGGCGATTTTGGCTTATTATGCCGAGCATCACGGGGCTTGGGAACGCCAAGACTTGAAGATTGAAAGCGAGATTTAATTGCTGATTTAATTGCTGCCAAGACTGCCAATGGGATTTCCCCCGCGAAATTCGCCACTATAAGTTCGTCCGTCACTATAACGCATGGTTCCCATACCGTGGGGCTGTCCGTCTCGCAGTTCTCCGGAATAGCGATTGCCATTGCTATAACTGCAATTGCCGCGACCGCTTAGGGTTAAGTCGTTAAATTGTCCCTGACAGCGATCGCCATTGGCAAAAATTAACGTCCCGGCTCCATTGGGCTGACCTTTAAAGAACTGCCCCGACCAACGCTTGCAGCGCACTTGCTGTCCGACAACGGCGCATTCGGAGTAGGTAAACGTTCCTTGACCGTGGGGCAAACCATTGCGAAATTGACCGTCGTAGCGATCGCAATGGGGTTTGTCTCGATAAATTTGACAAGTGGCATAAACAAAGGAACCGCGTCCGTTAGCCAATCCCTCAGCCACTTGTCCGTAATAGCGATAGGAATATTCTCCCTCGGAACCGTAGATAAATAGTCCCGTACCGTGGGGCAACCCATCTTTCACCTCGCCATCGTAGCGCATATCGTTGCCGTAAATAAAACTGCCGCGTCCGTTGGGAAAACCGTTGCGAAAGTCCCCTTCGTAAACATCGACATAATTACCTGAAGGCAAAGGTACGGCAAAGACTGTCACTTCTGCCTCGTTGAGTTTAGTGCCAACTTCAGGAACATTAATATCGGCTTCCGCATTCTCGCGATCGCGGAAATAAAATAGGCCTCTACCATGACGCAGGCCGTTTAAAATCTGTCCGCGATAGTACCCGTCTTCATATTCGCAAATCCCCTGCCCCGTATACCCTTGAAATTGGCCTTCGCAGCGAGATCCGTCCGGGAGGGTAATGATATATTGCGCTTGCCCGGGACGAGAGATTCCCAATGCGATCGCGCCGGACAAACTAGCGATCGTCATCCCCAAACTCAGTTTCCGCAGGTAGGTTAACATGGCTCGATGAAAAATGAATTTTTGATGGGCGAGAGTTTAATTGCGCCTCGATTTTAGCATCGATCGCGGCGATTCGGATTCAAGGGCAGAGTTTGTTCGAGAAGACTCCGGAAAATGCAGATTATTACCGATTTCACGGGGGATTATCGAGCTAAAATTTATCCTGCAATCTTCAATTTCTTGGCGTTGGGCTTGAAACCAGTTTTCAAATTCGGTTATCATCTTTAAACTCTTTGTCTATGGCTCGAGCGCAAAAAATCAGTTTTTAATTGCAACAACTCGAAGGCGGCGATAATCCGCAAACCAAGTATTCTCGATATACAGGCGATCGCGAGATTCTCGCTCGATCGCGCTCAAAATCTCTAACACCTTCTCTTCTGGAATATCTTTAAAAAACGGATTGGCAAACATTCGCAACCAGTTTTGCAAACCCGTTTCTGTATCTTTTAAAGGGGTGAGACGATCGAAAAGCATGGCGGAACGAACCTCAAATCCTTGTTTTTCCAACAAGTTCGCATATTCTCCAATACTGGGAAAATACCAAGGATTGAGAGCGATATTATCGGGATATCCGGCTCGATCGAGGGCATTTTCTATTTCTCTTACGATGGTTTCTACATTACCTTTTCCGCCAAATTCTGCGACAAATCGCCCTTTGTATTTAAGCATTCGCCACACTCCTGCGATGACGGATTCAGCATTTTTCATCCAGTGTAAAGCCGCATTAGAGAACACCGCATCAAATTGTTGGCTAAAGGTCAAATTTTCACCATCCATAACTTCAAAATGAAGTTGAGGATAATTTTTTCTGGCTTCTTCAATCATGGTTTTCGCGCGATCGATCCCCAGTACTTCCGCTCCCATTTCCGCGATCGCCCGAGTCAAATGTCCCGTTCCACAACCGAGATCGAGAATCCTTTCTCGATCTTTTGGTGTTAATAATTCAATAACATCCTTGCCATAACGAGCGACAAAATCATGCTCGCGATCGTATAAATTGGCATTCCAAACATTTTGCGTTGGCTCATTCATTGTTTTAGTTATTAGTTATTGGTTATTGGACTCCGAACAACGAACGTTTCGACTGACTTCGATCTCGATCGGGACGAGTTGCTCGGGGCAAGCAACGAACAACGAACAACAAATAACCAACAACCAATACCCCCCTAAATAAGTTAAGGTAAATTAGATTATCTCAAGAATCATACCCTATCTATACCTTTCGGAATCATGTTTGATGCCATCATTATCGGGATATTTGTCATTGCTGTGGCTGGAGTCGGTTATGAAGCGATCGATCTCTTGCCACCCGAAGTCCTCGTACAAGTCACCAATATCGAAGCCGTTCGCTTTATTATTGCAGCATTTGGAGCGATTATCGGTTTAGCCTTGGGTTTAACGGCTCAAACGACTTATCGCCGCGTCGAGGCTCGGGTGCGTCGCCAACCTATCGAAGTTATTTTAACAAGAGCGGTAGGTTTGGTGTTGGGGCTATTACTGGCTAATCTCGTCCTCGCTCCCATCTTTTTATTTCCTATACCAAAAGAGTTCATTTTTGTCAAGCCAACCTTTGCGATATTGGCAAGCGTGATGTTTTCGGTTTTGGGAGTGAGTCTCGCCGATACTCACGGGCGTACTTTTTTACGGTTGATTAACCCCGATAGCATTGAAAGTTTATTGATTGCAGAAGGAACCCTTAAGCCCGCATCCGGTAAAATTTTGGATACCAGTTGTATTATTGACGGACGCATTGAAGAATTATTAAAAACGGGGTTTATTGAGGGACAAATTATTATTCCTCAGTTTGTTTTACAAGAACTGCAACTATTAGCAGACGCTTCTAACGATCGTAAAAGAACCCGAGGGCGAAGGGGTTTAGATATTCTCAATCAGATGCAGGAACGCTATCCCGATCGCATTGTCGTGAATTCGGAAGATTACGAAGATATCAATACTGTAGATGCAAAATTAGTTCGTTTTACCCGAGAGCTAAATGGTATTCTCGTTACCAATGATTATAATCTCAGTAAAGTTGCAAACTTGCAAAAAGTGACCATTTTAAATATTAACGATCTGGCGCGATCGCTGCGTCCGATTTATCTTCCGGGGGATGCGTTAGACATTAAAATTATTAGATCGGGAAAGGAACCCGAACAAGGAGTGGGTTATCTTGAAGATGGTACAATGGTTGTTGTAGAAGAAAGTAACAAATATATTGGCAGCGAAGTTCGCGCTTTAGTAACTTCCGCCTTACAAACCTCCGCAGGTCGCATGATTTTCGCCAAACTCGATCCTCAAGAACGGGAAAAAGCGGAACGAGGAAGCAATAGCAAGAGAAATCTACCGACCAATTCGTGACCCGTGAAATAGGGTTATCCGCATCTGGGAGGGGGGAAATTCCTACGCCATAATGGGAGGGGATCGCTGACAATGAATGCCCGTATCCACACATTTACAAATTGAAAGACATTATGACAACCGTACTCGAACAAGGCAATATTACAATCCATACAGAGAATATTTTTCCCATTATCAAGAAATCTCTCTACACCGATCACGAGATTTTCTTGCGGGAATTAATCTCAAATAGCGTGGACGCGATCGCCAAGCTGAAGATGGTGTCCTATGCTGGAGAAGTAGATGGAGAACTCCCGGAACCCCTGATTGAAATTAAGGTCGATAGCGAAAAGAAAACCCTTTCGGTTTCCGATAATGGCATTGGGATGACGGCAGAAGAAATCAAGAAATATATCAACCAAGTGGCGTTTTCCAGTGCGGAAGAGTTTGTCGAAAAATACCAAAAAGACCCTTCTCAACAAATTATCGGTCACTTTGGTTTGGGTTTCTATTCTTCTTTCATGGTTGCCAAACAGGTCGAAATCGAAACCCTTTCCCATCGTTCCGGTTCTGAAGCGGTACACTGGTCTTGCGATGGTTCTCCGGCATTTGAATTAACCGCATCCCCTCGCACAGAACCGGGAACCACCATCACTCTCACCATGATGGATGAGGAAACCGAGTACATCGAAGAAGCACGGATCAAGCAGTTAGTGAAAACCTACTGCGATTTTATGCCCGTTACAATTAAATTGGGTGAAGAACAGATTAACAAGCAAAAAGCCCCTTGGAAGGACTCGGCACAAAATCTCAAGGATGAGGATTATTTAGAATTCTATCGCTATCTTTATCCTTTCCAAGAGGATCCTCTGCTGTGGGTTCATCTCAATACCGACTATCCTTTTGTTCTCAACGGAATTCTCTATTTCCCTCCCATTAAACCCGATGTAGACGTGAACAAAGGGCAAATTAAACTCTTTAGCAATCAGGTTTTTGTTAGCGATCGCTGCGATGAAATCATCCCGGAATTCTTGCGACCTTTGCGTGGAGTGATTGATAGTACTGATATTCCCCTTAATGTCTCTCGCAGTGCCTTAACCAATAATCGCACCGTTCGCCGCATTACCGACTTTATTTCCAAGAAGATTGGCGATCGCCTCAAGGCAATGTATCGCGACGATCGCAAGGAATACGTCCGGTGTTGGGAGGATGTCGGAACATTTGTCAAGTTCGGTTCTCTCAAGGATGAAAAGTTCAAGAAGCAAGTCGAGGATATTATTATCTACAAGACGACTTTGGAAGATAAGCAGGACGATACACCAAAAGTCGAGGTACAAGCAGAGGAGGGAGATGCTTGGCAAGATACTGAGGAAATCGCCGGCAATGACGGTTATACCACGTTAAAAGATTACTTGGAACGGAACAAGGAAAAACACGAAAATCGCATTTTCTATTGCACCGATCCCGGTTCTCAAGCAACCTATGTGGATCTGTACAAAAATCAAGGGTTAGAAGTCCTATTTATGGACTCTTTCATCGATACCAATTATTTTATTCCCTTCCTCGAACGAGAATACACGGATGTGAAGTTCTCGCGAGTGGATTCGGATTTAGATAATACGTTAATTGATGAAGAACCCTCAGAAATTGTCGATCCCAAGACCAATAAAACTCGCAGCGAATTAGTGAAAGAGTTGTTTGAAAAAGCCCTCGCAAATGAGAAAGTCACCATTCAAACCAAATCCCTCAAATCCGACGATCCTCAAGGGACTCCTCCGGCTATGGTCATCTTACCGGAAGAGATGCGACGCATTCAAGAAATGACTGCCTTGCTACAACAAAAAGCGGCAGATTTCCCCGATATGCACACCTTATTGGTGAATGTTTCCCACCCGATGGTTCAAAACTTGGTGAATCTTTCTGGAGGTGCGATCGTCGATGGGGGAGGCACTTCTAAAACGGGAGAGTTAGTCGATCAAATGTGTCAGCATATTTACGATTTGGCTCTCATTTCTCAAAAACCGTTTGATGCGGATAGCATGAAGGCATTTATCGAGCGATCGAATTCCTTGTTAACTCAGGTTACAGAGCGATTGTAAAGTTTTGTAAAACGTGAAGTTTTGTAAAAATAAGAGGGTGTGGAAAATACACCCTTTTTTTAATGAGTATATTTTTAAACTCATATTCTACTTGGAGTGAATTTCTTCATTTAGTTCAAAAATAAGTATTTTTTCTGGTAGTAAAAAAAACATGAATCTTAAGTTATGCTAAGTAAAGATAAATAGTTTTTTACACAAACTCTTATGAGTAAGAATTTTAGCTTTTCTGATTGGGTGCTAGGGATTATTGGAGCGATTATTGCAACAGTGATTGGTGGACTTATCCTAGATAAAATCCAAAACCCCCAAGTTTTTTCTAATAAGACTACACTTACTTCTTCCAGTTTCTATTTTATTCAAGATTCTGCCCATGCTAATGTCGGTGATGCTCAAAATAAAGTCAAAAATTTAAAAGCGTCAGGTTATAATAATGCTAATTATTTATGGATTCCAGATTTTCCAAATTTATCTGGAAAATTTTTTTACTCTGTTTATCCAGCGTCTTTTTCCAATCGACGTGACTGTGCTAATTTTTTGCAACAATATAGCTTGAGAAATCCCACTTCTTATTGTGTATATGCCAGTAAAAATCCTGCCGATCCACCAGATCGTCTTTATGCTAAATAATAACCCATGTAGAGAAAAAACAGTGAATCAATTCTAGTCTTTCCCTCCATCTGTTGAGAAAATTTTACCGTACAGGAAAAAGGTCTTGTATATAATCACGATACTCTCTTGCAAACAACATTTTACCAGATACACTGGGCATTCGTGCTAAACGATTGCCATAAGAACCTTGGTACTCACGTCCGTTGAAATGAACCCAAAAAACTTCGGAATTTCTTGAGTGAACAATTAAACTTTTCCAACCTTGTCGCGTTTCATTTGTGACTAAAATAGGAGGATGACTAATTCCAATTTCACTTAATTGTTCATAGTATCCCTGCGAATTTTGCCGAAGGATAAAAGTAGAACACCCTCCTGTCCCACAAAAGATTTGTCCAACAGCATGAACAATTATTTCAGGTGTATTATCTCCGTTGAGATCGATGAAATTATAGATATAATTTGCACCAAGTGTTAGTGCATCAAATTCCCTAAGTTTCTCTTGCAAAAATTCCGAAATAAAGGTATTAGGTCGAGATTCAGGAGAAATAAATTGAACACCTTGTTGCGTTAGTGATGCAGATGAGCGATCGTAACAACTGATAAACTCTCGGAAAACCCATCCCCAAATTCTATATTCACCTTGATAATAGCCTCCAACCTTTGCCCAAGGACGATTTTTGCCATCGTAGGCAATTTCAATAATATAAACTTCTCGGCCATTCCGTAGAGCATTGACGATACGACCATTTGGACTATTTCGAACATTTAAAGGCGTACCCGTCGGATCGGTCACTTCACAAACTCTTTCTGCTTTAGCGGGGAAACTCATTCCTACAGCTAACAAAGCCGCGATAGAAAATGATAAAATTGTATTGAATTTCATGTTGTCTCGATACTTAAAATATTCACAGAATAGATATTTACTTATTCTAGTGCGAGTTTTGAGTGCTGCAAAGTCCGGAAATATTTCTTAACATTAATTGTTTCTTGAATTAAGTAGTCCAGTAGGATGTGTTAGCGACAGCGTAACGCATCCCAAGACACACAGAACTCATCAGAGGAGAAATCAATGTTAGATATTAGCTTCTACAATCCCGAAATGGAGGGAACAATGGAAACCATTGAACTTTCATCGAACTGTTATAAAAGTTTGGATTTTTGGCAAATTACTCCATCTCAAAGCAAAAATCTAAAAATAGATGGAGAATTGGTTAAACATGATAAAGTTATCCCAATTCAAAACACCAATCGCTTTAAATTAAGCCTTTTGCTAAGAGAGTCAATCGTTAAGGAAAGCCAATTAGTCTTAGAGCGATTGAAAGAGAGTTTTTCTAAAGAAGAATATGTTAAGCAAACCTATCGATTGCAAAAATTACATGAAATTCTCCGATGTTTGGAAAACGAACAATTTACCGATTTGATCTTGGATTGAATTGCGGGAAGATGCGCGATCGCATGGTAGAATAAAGCAGAAATCGAGAGGAAAGCAAACGAGCATGACCAACACTGTTTTAAATCTTCCTCTTGATTATGATTGGGGGTTGGAGGCTTCTAGGCGATCGCACAATAAGCTATTTATCGATTTGGAATAAAGCGATCGCAAAGTTTTCAGTAAAAAAGTTAGGGAAAAGGAGAGAGTAGCGATCGGATTCGCAAAAGTAACTGTTCGCGAACCTCGAATCAACTACTCCGGTGAGTCGATCAAGCCCGGATGGTCTTGGGGTCGAGAAGCCGGAGCAGGCCAATAAAAGCGACGATCCGAGACTTGAATGGGGCGATCGTTAATACTGGCTTCCCGTCGCCGCATCAGTCCTTGATTGTCGAATTCCCAATTTTCATTACCATAGGCGCGATACCATTGTCCGGCATCATCGTGCCATTCATACTGAAAGCGTACGGCAATACGATTGTCACTAAAAGCCCACATTTCCTTAACGAGGCGATAATCTAACTCCTTGTCCCACTTGCGACGCAGAAAATTACGAATCGCTTCCCTTCCTTGAAAAATTTCCGCGCGATTGCGCCAAAAACTGTCCTCTGTATAAGCCAACGCAACGCGCTCTGGATCGCGACTATTCCAAGCATCTTCTGCCATGCGAACTTTAGCGATCGCAATATCTCGGTCGAAAGGCGGTATTAGTTTTTTCGGAATTTCAGTCATTTTACCAATCCTAAAAGTAATTTGATAGGTGAGTGCCAAATCCTTGCTAACACTCACCGTCTATTTCATACCGAATCCAGTTACCGCAAACTGCGATCGCGCGATACGGCTCTGCTACACTAGAGCGAATGCCTGTAACCCTGTAGGGGCGTTGCATGCAACGCCCCTACAGGCAGATTTGGTATCAGCAGCGATCGCTTACCACTTCTTGTAAGGTAAGAACTTACCGCACATGACAATCTTGACGCGATCGCCCTTGGGATCTTCCTCCTTCTCCACATCAACAGTAAAATCGATAGCACTCATAATCCCATCTCCAAACTTTTCGTGAACCACCGTTTTGATGGGCATTCCATAGACCTGCATGACCTCATAGAAGCGGTAGATCAAGGGATCCGTAGGAATAACCGGCTCTAAAGACCCCTTCACCGGGCATTCCGTCAGGAGTTCGATCAAAGACGCATCCGCACCGATCGCCTCAACAATTTTGGTCGCCTCTTCTCGGGAAGCACTCGCTTGACGATAGACCACAGAAGCAATCCAAACTTCGTCATAGCCCACCTTGGCTTCGAGATCGGCAAAAGTCAAGCCAGCGGACTTCTTAGCGGCCAAGAGTTTCTCAGTTGTTTCAGAAATAGCCATGTTTAAAACCTCTTAATTTTTGCTTGAAAAAGTGTGAGAAAATGCGAACAAAACTACCGACCCCGAACCCGAGCTTCCTCAACAGCCCGAGTCTCCCGAGAGAGATGACTTTCCATCTCCGCCTTTAAGTCGTGGTATCCGGGATAACGATCCAGCATTTCTCGGTTGCGGGGCCGGGGGAAAGGAACATCCAAGATTTCATCCACCCGCGCAGCCGGCCCTCGGGTCATCATGACAATGCGATCGGAGAGGAGCAGCGCCTCCTCAATACTGTGAGTAATCATAATGACCGTCTTCCTCTGCTGCTCCCAAATGCGCTCGATTTCATCTTGCAGAAATCCCCGCGTGAGCGCATCTAACGCCCCAAAAGGCTCATCCATCAAGAGGATTTGGGGATTGATAGCGAGGGCGCGAGCAATTCCGACTCGCTGACGCATCCCCCCCGATATTTCATGGGGATGTTTCTTTTGCGCACCCACTAATCCCACCAATTGGATCTGTTCCTTAACGATGCGCTGTCTTTCCTTAACAGCCAGTCTCGGATAGACCGTTTCCACCGCAAAAGAGATGTTTTCTTCCACCGTCATCCACGGCATGAGAGCATAGTTTTGAAACACCATGCCGCGATCGGAGCCGGGTCCGCGAATGGGAGCGCCATTGAGCAGAATTTCTCCCTCCGTCACGGAAGAGAGTCCCGCGATCGCATTTAGTAATGTTGATTTCCCGCAACCGGAGGGTCCGATAATGGACACAAAAGTATTGGGTTGGATATCCAAACTGATATCTTCGAGAGCCACAAAGTCCCCAGAGGTTTTCCGCAATAGCTTGCTAAAAAAATCCTTTTTGCCAGAAAAGACTTTAGTGACATTACGGAGGGAGAGTTGAGCGGAAGGAAGAACGTCCTCCGTTTGTTTATCTAGATTCAAGGGAGCAATACTCATGAGTTTCGACCAAAGGCAACAAATTTTTCAGCAGCAGCAAAGAGACTATCCAAAATCAGCCCCACCAAACCGATAATAAAGATGGCCACCAAGATGTTAGGAATATAGAGGTTATTCCACTCATTCCAAATGAAATAGCCCAATCCCGTTCCCAAGAGCATTTCTGCTGCGACAATCACCAACCAAGCAATCCCCATGCTAATTCTCAAGCCAGAAATAATATTGGGTAAGGCTGCGGGAATAATCACTTTAAAGATAGTCCGCCACCGCGAAGCCCCGAGGGTTTTGGCGACATCCAAATAGTCTTTATTCACATTGGCGACCCCAAAAGAGGTATTGATCAAGGTCGGCCAAATACTGGAGATAAAAATAATAAAAATCCCCGTCTGTTCGGAATCTCTGAGAACGTACAATCCCAAAGGCAACCAAGCCAAAGGAGAAACGGGTTTGAGGAGTTGGATGTAAGCGTTAAACCCTTTCCTTGCAACCGGAGACATCCCAATGAGAATGCCGAGGGGGACGGCAACCAAGGAGGCCATCACATAACCGATCGCTACCCGACGCAAACTGATTAACAGATTCCAACCAATCCCCAAATCGTTCGGGCCGTTGTCGAAAAAGGGATGCGTGACCCACCACCACAACTCTTCAATGGTCTTAGAAGCCGTGGGCATTCCTTTGGAGAAAAGCCCCAAACGCGCCCCCAACTCCCAAAACAAGAGGAAGGCTATCAAAGAGACGGCAAAGAGAAAGAAAGCACGGACATTCTCGGTAAAAAACAAGGATTCTTGTCTTCTCCCAATTCGGGATTTGAGTTTGTTTGCTGCTATGTTAGAAGAGTTCATCGTCACTAAACACCATATTCGTCAATTTGTTCCCGAACATAAGCTGCCGGTTCTGCTGGCTCGAAAGTATCGAATTTGAGTTCTTCTGTCCGATAAATCTCCGAGGGGGGATTTTGTCCTAATTCCCGAGCTAACTCTCGGGCGAGATCCGTTAAGAAAGTCTCTTTTCCGACCGTGTCATATCCTTTATCGGGAATCGCTTTCTCAGCCAAACCATCTCCTTGAAGATCCCAGCGCACTAACTGAGAAGAAATCCAGTTGGCAAAACTTTGCCAAGGGTAAGGATCGAAGTCGATGCGATCGGGAATGCTCTCGGTATTGCCATAACCGTCCTCAAAATTCCCCGTTAGCACCGCTTCTACGACTTCTACTGGTTGATTGAGAAAAGCACGCTCGGAAATGGCCTCGGCGATTTCCCGACGATTGCCGGAGTCGCTTGCATAACCGGCTGCTTCAATAATCGACTTGTTGAGGGCGCGGAAGGTTTGCGGATGAGCCTCAATCCACTCGTCGCTCGCAGCAAAGGCACAACAAGGATGTCCCGGCCACAGATTCTTGGTGAGCATATGAATGACTCCCGCACCTTCGTATACGGCTCGCTGATTGAAAGGATCCGGCATTAAGTAAGCATCAATATCTCCTGCTACTAATTGAGCAATGCTATCCGGGGGAGGGACGGGGCGGATTTGTACGTCCACATCGGGATCGATCCCTCCGGTTGCCAAATAGTAACGCAAGAGCAGGTTGTGCATGGAATAGGGAAAGGGAACCCCAATGGTAAAGCCTTTAAAATCGGCAGGGCCTTTAACCTTATCTTTGTGACGTTCGGCGACAGTAATGGCTTGACCGTTGATGTTTTCGATGCTCGCGAGTTTCACGCCAAAAGCGGCAGAACCCAAGCCGAGGGTCATGGCAATGGGCATGGGGGCCAGCATGTGGTATGCGTCGAGTTCTCCGGCGATCGCGGAATCTCTGACGGCTCCCCAACTGGGCATTTTCACGACTCTAGCATTAAATCCGTATTTCTTGTAGAAACCCAAAGGTTCGGACATAATGATAGGAGTTGCACAAGTGATAGGAATAAAGCCGATTTGCAAATCGGTTTTCTCTAAATCCTCATTAACGACCGCAGAGTCATCCAACTCGGCTTCAGACTTATTATCGCCACAACTGGCCAAGCTGACGAGAGCCGCCCCGATCGCTACATTGCGTAAAAACTCCCGACGGGTCGTTCTACTATTGCGAATGGAGTCGGCAAAGAAAAGACCGGCTTGGGGTCCAAAAGCCGCCGCAAAAGCATTTTCTAAGCCTCCTGCCTGTTGACAGAGTGCTAAAATCAACCGTTCTCGTTGGCGATCGCCGCACCCAACTCGTTTAAGAAATAATGCTTTTCTCAGTTCGTAAGCATTGACGGTATCTGCTGCGCGCAGTTGATTTTCTTTGTAGATTCCCATTTGCACCAGATCGTCTACCAAATCGATCGGATCTTGGGGCATGGTCTGTAGAAATTGCTCGTGATTGGAGCTAAAATGTTGTTCCCCACATACAGTACATAACGGCTGTAAATTGGACAATTTTCCGTAACGACTGCCGGAAGTATTTAAGTTTTTTAAAGTCTGCCGTGCCGAAATTAGAGTCATTGAATTTCCACCTCAAAACTAACCCTCTGAACTCCAGCGATCGCTAAAATTCATGGCTTTCAGATTTCCAGCAAATGTTATCGACTACCTTATCAGGGACTCGAAAAAGAACGCATTAGATTTTCTTTAGAAGAAAACTAGATTTTTTTTGGCAATCTTAGCCGAGAAGGAAAAATCCTTCGCATTTTGTTAATTCAGATACAAAGTATTGCCTGTAAATATGTTTATCAACGGAGGAGAAATTCGAAATTGAGATGTGAAAATTGCGCGATTAGTGGACCGATTGCTGTCTCCAAGTCAGAGGGGAAACCCCATGAAATTGGCGAAATTGTCGAGTAAAATAGCCAGCATCGGGATATCCGGACAATTCTGCGACCCGTCGTATCGACTGGGTGGTTGTCTTCAACAATGTACGAGCTTGGGTCATGCGTCGTGCAATGATCCACTGCTTAACCGTGCGCCCGGTTTGTTTCTGGACGAGATTGGTCAAATAGGCGGGAGAATAGCCGGCTTCTCGCGCGACATCATTAAGGTTGAGGGGTTTGTGATAATGGGCTTCGATGAAGTGAAAAACCCGTGCCAATTGCGGACAAGGGGGAAAAATAGAATCCATTGGAGAAGACTGAGAAGAGGGTGCGGGTTGCCCTCCGGTATGGGTTCTAGAACCCTCATGCAGGGTGACTAGAGCCTCATAGCGTTGCAGACGAGTCGCGATCGCAGACAAAAATTGCTCCACCGTACAGGGTTTAGTCAAATAATCATCCGCTCCCAGTTCCATCCCTCGACGCAGATCCGCCATTGTGACTTTAGCCGTCAAGAAAATGAAAGGAATGGCAACGGTATTGAGAGAGCGACGCAGTGTTGCCAATACGGCATAGCCGTCGATATCTGGCATCAGAATGTCACAAACAATCAAGTCCGGCTGACAAGTTCGCGCCAGTTCGATCCCTTCCCCACCATTACAAGCACCACAGGCGCGAAATCCTTCAAATTCCAAGCATTTTAAAAAGATATTACGAGTTTGTAATTCATCCTCAATAACAAGTATTGTTTTCATAACTATTCTCGATAATTCATACCCACAAAATCCCGACGAAGCCCGGTTTTAATGTTTTGCGATACTCCTTAATTAATCTCGAATCGATGGCTTCGCGATGTAACACGCTATACTTTTAACGCGGTAGTTCACTCGCGTAAATTGAATAGATATGCTTGATTTTTCAGAGTTTCCGACCGCTTCTCCCTCTTTACCCGAGCCGATGGCGCGAGAATTGCAACAATTGCGCCGCCAGCATCAACTAATTTTGAATGCCGTGGGCGAGGGGGTATACGGTCTCGATCTCAATGGCAATGTGACTTTTGTGAATCCTGCTGCCGCCGCCGCGATTGATTGGTCGGTTGAAGAACTGATTGGCAAGTCCATGCACGCAGTCCTCCACCATTCCCATGCTGACGGCACGCCCTATTGTCGGAAAGATTGCCCGATTTATGCCGCTTTTCAGGATGGCAGTACCCACAGGGTTACCACCGAGGTCTTTTGGCGTAAAGATGGAACGAGTTTCCCGGTTGAATATATCAGTACCCCGATGCGAAACGAAAAAGGCCAGCTCATTGGGGCGGTAGTCACATTTCGAGATATCTCACAAAGACGTTGGGCGGAAGAGGTATTGCAACGAACAAATGAAGAGTTAGAACTTAAAGTCCAAGAGCGCACGGCAAAACTGCAACAAGTCAATCAGCAATTGCAAGAATTAAGCGAGATGCGATCGCGTTTTATCTCAATGGTCTGTCACGAATTTCGCAATCCTCTCAATACGATTGCGCTTTCTGCATCTTCTCTGCAACGTTATGATACCCAGCTTACCCTCGCAGAAAAGGCCGATTATCTCGTGGCGATCGCGAATAATGTCGAGCGCATGACTCAGACGATTAACGATATCCTCACCATCGGCAAAATTGAAGCTAAGGTACTCGAGGTTTCCCCCAAACGCCTCGATCTCGTCAAATTTTGTCGCAGTCTGCTGGCAGAGCGGGAGTACGATCGCTCGGTTTCTCCGATTGAGTTTGTCTGTCGCAGCCGCAAAATTATTGCCTATTGCGACGAGCAATTATTGCGATCGATTCTGGGCAACCTTCTCTCTAACGCCTTGCGCTATACCCCTGAAGATAAGGCGATTCGTCTCAAATGTACCAAGCGACAAAATCATCTCATTATCGGGGTTCAGGACGAAGGAATCGGGGTTTTGCCAGAAGACAAGCCTTACTTATTCGATCCGTTTCATCGAGGTCGAAATGTTAGCAATATTCCGGGAACTGGTTTAGGATTGAGTATTGTGAAGCAATTTGTAGAGATGCAACGCGGTAGTATTAAAGTTCTTAGTCAAATCGATCGCGGAACGACTTTTACCGTAAGATTGCCGATGGAGTTTTTACTGTGAGATTTCGTTCGCAGTTTAGAGACTCTATCTAAGAATCTCAAGAGAGGATTGCTAGCTGATGAATAAGACTTATGAATAAACTCAGTACAGGATGAAAACTAAAAGGATCGACTTATACTAGATAAGGATACCCTAGAACGCTTCATTTATGAATAGCATCTTAACAGGAATTCTTTTAAGAATTGGAGGTCTGGAAACGATGAGTTTCACGACCGCTGCGTTCATCTGCCTAACTCTATTTTTAAGCCTGCTATCGATCGCGATCTTCCTATATTTTCAGCTTCCTAAAATAATAGAAGGATTAGTACAAAAATTCACTTCTCCGGAACTGAAAGAGATTTTTGAGAAAGTTATTCTCCCCGATCAAAAGAAATTGATTTTTCTCATTATCTTTATTGCGATCGATTTAGTCATTCTCGCGATCGCCATTCCCGGCTGGCTGAAAATATTAGAATTTCCTGTAAGTTTATTCATTGCGATTAATATTGCAATTATCGGTTTTAAACTCTTAAATACTCTCTTTGATGGCTATTTTCTCGAAGTTGTTTTAGAAGATCGAAACAAGATTAATAGCGAACTCTTCGCTCTCGCACAATTTGTTGCAAAATCCGTCCTCGTTCTGATTGTTATCTTTCTCTTTGCTCAAACTCATCAAATTAATTTAATCGGTTTAATCGCCAGTTTGGGAGTAGCTGGAGCGGCGATCGCTTTGGCTTCTCAAAAGATTCTCGAACAAATTCTCTGGAGTTTTGTTTTGTACCTCGATCGCCCGTTTAACGTCGGCGATTACATTCATTTATCTGAAGGAATTATCGGTCAAGTAGAAACAACGGGATGGCGTTCGACAAAAGTTCGCCTATCGGGAAAAAATACGTTAGTTATCGTTCCCAATAGTTCTTTAGCGCAAAGTAATATTGAAAATTTAACGAAAGCCAGACGAGCGGTTTTAATTGTCGATCTTATCTTTTTTAGAACCATGTCCGATGAAGAAAAAGCACTGATTCGACAACTTATTTTAGAAAGCACGCGAGAAATTCTTGGAATTGATTCCCAGCTCACGCAAATTATGTTCCAAGATGAAATCGATGGGTTAGAACAAAAACGCGTTCGTACCCAAGCGATTTTCTTTGTTTTAGGATCTGCGGAAAGTTCAATGGAATTGCGAAAAAATCTCCTTGTGATTGCCCGCGCCAATATTATCGAAAAATTACGAAACTACGGCATTGATTTCAAATTTGAAGAAAAAATTGTTGATATTACCCAACCCATGCGAATATAGTCTTAATTCTTAATTCTTAATTCTTATGAATCAATTCTTATGAATCAATTCGATCCGGAAATCTTGAGAGAAGTTCTCGAACTTGCCCTGAGATTGGGATTATTTCTCGGAAGTGCGGCGATCTCTCCTATTATCGGGCGATCGCTACCGCAACTATTACAGCGCCTTTTACAATTCAATCAAGATCATACCGATATCAATCCCAAAGAAGTCTACGATCGCTACATTAAACCCATTCAAAATGCGATCGCGGTGATGGGTGCTCTGATTTTTATTGCCCTCAATTTGAATTGGTTGATTATCTATGACGAACTTTATACTTTTATTGGTTTTTTTATCTATTCTGCCTTATCTATTGGCATTCTTTGGTTTGCAACCCAAGCCACTCGGCAAGTGATCCGTCAATCTGTTATTAGTTTGGTCAAGCGCTGGTTTGGAGAAGTAAACGAAGTCGTTCTTGTTTTTGAAACTCTTATTTATATTGTTATTGTTCTGGTTGCGTTAATCCTTTTTGCTCGCGGTTTGCAACTCGATTTATTCACCCTTGGAGCAAGTTTGGGAATTGGTGGGGTTGCTGTTGCTTTTGCTTCTCAGCAAGCCCTCGGACGGCTTTTTGGAACTTTGGAACTCTATCTCGATCGCCCCTATTTACCGGGAGAATACATTCGCGTAACTTTTAATCCTCATGCAGAAGATCTCTACGGTCGCGTTGAATCTATTGGCCTGCGATCGACTAAAATTCGGATTGTTGCTCGCAATACCGTCATGATCGTTCCCAACTCAATGATGGCGAGTTTAAATATTGAAAATATCAGCCGAGGAAAGAAAATTATGGCAATATTATGTTTGGATTTTTTCAAAGGCTTAAAAGAAAGCGAATGCGCCCTCGTGCGGCAAATTATTGAAGAAGCGAGTTTGGTTTTTCGCGATCTCGATCGCGCCAGCACTCAGGTGCAATTTAGTCCCTCGGAAAGTTCATCGGGAACTCGGGCGCGAGCGATATTTTTTCTGACAGGATCGAGTAAAAATTCTGTCGATCTACGCAAAGAATTGTTAGAATTAGCCAATGATGCAATCGCCAAAAAACTCGCTGCTTATAATATTACCTTTACAACCCCCGATCCGATTGTTTATATCGATTCTCCCATGTCTATTTAATTAGAAATTATCGGTTAACTATCCCCTAATCTTTATTTGTCATTCAGTTATGAGCGGACAACTTTCTCCTGATTCAAACGCCCAACCCCAAGCGATCGCCTCTGATGGCAGCGCGCAAACTCCTACTAAAAGCATACAAGAACAACATATCGATCTCAAATTAGAAGTCGAACAAATTTATCGTAAAGTCGATCGCTTGCGAACGGGTTTGCAAACTTTAGTGAGTGGTTTAATGGTTGCCATTTTGATTTCTCTTGGGGTAGCAACGTGGTTTTCTTATCGTCTTTTACTAGAAGAAAAAAGAGCAAGTCAAGAAACTCAACAAACATTAGAACTACAAAAAGAAATGTTAGAACGACTCGATATTTTAGAAGAAAGAATTGATAGTCAAGAACGCCAGATTCGACAAGCACGGGAACAAATTCCGCAAGATATAAATCCTCTCATTGAGGAAAATCGCAAACAGTTGCAACAACTACAAGAAAAACTCGAAAAACTCGAAAATGTACAAGCTGAAGAAGAGGAAAAAGAAGAATAATCGATTCAGTTCAAAATTCCAAAATTGGGTATTGAAGCCAAGAGAAATCGATTCTCTTTAATTCAAGCTAATATAGTTAGATATCGCTGACTGAGCGATCGCATCTCTAGGAAAATCCTTACATTAAATTTTGACCGGACAATAATGTTTAAACCAATGACTACCTTAACCATTGCTCTTTTGGGTCAACTCCTGCTAGCTAATGTTCCTGTTTTGGCCAACCCCATCCAACTCGCCCAAAATCGAGATGTCTTTCCGGGAGATTGGGCTTATGAAGCCTTACAAAATCTCTCGCAAAACTATGGCTGTATTACAGGCTATTCCGACGATACGTTTCGAGGAGAGCGCATTTTAACCCGTTATGAATTTGCAGCGGGTTTGGTTTCTTGTATTGAATCGATGGAACGCCGCATTCTCGAAGATGGAGACTTTGCCACCCGCGAAGAATGGCAAGAAATGCAGCGATTTTTACAAGAAACATCTTCTAAACTCGACCTGCAAGAAACTCGCGTCGAAACTCTAGAACAACGTTCAAATAATTCTTCTTTTTGAATGCAAAATGCAAAATTCAAAAATGAAACGAAATATTTTCATCGCCTTAGCGATCGCGGTTACCCAGACGATTTTTGTTTCTCTTCCCCTCAAAAGTCAAGAATTACCCAGTCAAGAATTGCCCGCTACTTTCCGAGGTCGCGCCCCTCGCATTGAAGAGGTGAGAACCAGTTCTTCTTATACCTCCTCCCGTCGAGCCAGATATTATTTCACCATTGCCTTACCCGAAGCCTCAGAAACGCCTTTACAAAAAGTTATTATTCAACAGCGCGGCGGACAAGAACGCATTCGCTTTAAGCTGGAAGACACGACGGCTTTTCTCGGCACATCTCGCGATCGCGGCGAAACCTTAAACATTCAGAGTGCAAGTTACGACGAATCGACCCTCGCCGTCACTGTGGAACTGGCAGAAGCGATCGCTCCAGGAACCACTCTTAGCATCCGCCTCAAACCGCGACAAAACCCACGATGGGGTGGAGTTTATGGGTTTGGCGTAACGGTTTTTCCTGTAGGTGCGAGCGGACGAGAGTTATATTTAGGAGCAAGAAGAATATCTTTCTACGAACGAATTCTGCCGCGATATCGCTGGTAACTCGGGGAAGAATTAAGAATTAAGAATTAAGAATTGAGAATGTCAAGATTGAGGGTGAAAAGCCACAGGAATGATGCTACACTAAAGCCGAGGATAAATTAATATATCGTGTATCCAGCCCCTAAGCCCGCTCACTATCTAGAAGCTATTTAGTTCAGGAGAATATTATGGAAGTTCTCGGTTACACTCACATGGCGGTAACGTATGAAGAAACCGTCGGACCTCTGGGAATTCGCTCGATCGCCCTGCCTCGCAGATTGAGTTTGAAGCAAATCGGCAGTGCCATTGCGATCGCGGGCTTTCTTCTCTTTGGCGGTACGGCAATGATTGCTTCGACCCGCTCCAATATGACTCCCGTTCATCAAGAGGTTCCGGGTTTCTAAAAATTTCCCAAAATTGAGATTATTTTTTCACCCTCTAACAAGACGTTAGGGGGTGATTTTAAAGAAATGTTGAAATCGGTTGACAAATTGCGCTAAAGTATCTCCAATCATTTTTAATATTTAATTAATTGCCCTTGTCCTCCGCATCTCTCCTCGTCTGGCACGGCAGTCGCGATCGCCGTCCCCATCTGGCAATCTCTCAATTAACCGCCCTCGTTGCCCGAGAATTGCAAGCGATCGCCCCTGTTTCTACTGGGGGCAATACCCTCGTTTTGTCCAGACCCCCCCTCGTCGATTCTGCGGCATTGGAATTAAGTCCCCTTCCCCTGCACGAAAATATTCTGCGCTTTGCCAAACAAGCAAAATCCCGAGGCTGGCAGCGTGTAAAAATCTGCCCATTATTTCTCTTAGAGGGGGTTCACGCTCGCGAAGATATTCCTGCCGAAGTTGTCGCCGCGCGATCGCAATTGGGGGGAGAAATTGAGTTAGAACTATTACCTCACCTAGGTTCAAACTGGCAAACCATCGAATTGCTCGCAACTGCTTTTTCTAAACTTCCCCCCCGAGGCCGCATTTTATTGGCCCACGGCAGTCGGAGGAACTCGGCACAGCAAAAAATTGCGGAAATTGCCTTTAAGCTGAAGGCTCTACCTGCATATTGGCACGTTCCCCCGGATCTGGAAGCGCAAATTGCCCATTTAGTAACAAACGAACAGAAAAATATTGCCATTCAGCCTTACTTTTTATTCACCGGGGGAATCACCGACGCGATCGCTCGCGAGGTTCGGCGATTGCAAGCAAAATTTATTGACGCAAATCTATATTTGGGACAACCCCTCGGGGCAACGCCAGAACTGGCGACGTTAATTCGCGATTGGATCGATTCATAATGTTAGAGCAACAAGCAAGTTTTGTGGGGAAAGTGTACCTTGTGGGAGCAGGGCCCGGAGATCCGGGGCTAATGACGGTTAAAGGAAAAGGCATCCTCGAATGCGCGGATGTAGTGGTTTACGATGCTCTCGTCAGTCCGGCAATATTGCAGACAATAAACCCCCGAGCCGAAAAAATCGACGCGGGAAAGCGTCGGGGAAGACATTCCAAATTACAGCAGGAAACCACGCAAATATTGATCGAGAAGGCACGAGATAACGCCATCGTCGTGCGTTTAAAAGGCGGCGATCCCTTCGTCTTCGGACGGGGTGGGGAAGAAATGGAAGATATTATCGCCGCCGGCATTCCCGTAGAAGTCGTTCCGGGCATTACTTCCGGCATTGCTGCCCCTGCCTATGCGAACATTCCCGTCACCCATCGCAATTATAGCTCTTCAGTTACTTTTGTTACCGGTCACGAAGCGGCGGGAAAATATCGCCCGCAGGTGGATTGGAATGCGATCGCCAAAGGTTCGGAAACGATTGTTATTTATATGGGCATCCACAACCTCCCCAATATTACCGCCAGACTGCAAGCAGGGGGATTGAGTGGAGAAACGCCCATCGCCCTGATTCGCTGGGGAACGCGACCAGAACAAGAAGAACTCATCGGGACTCTCTCGACAATTGTCGAAAAAGTTCACAGTACGGGCTTTTCTGCCCCCGCGATCGCGATCGTCGGCAAGGTGGTTAATTTTCGCGAAGGGATGGGAACACCGGAAAAATTGTAAACAATCGCACGAAATTTCCCCTTGGGGATGACCGATTGATGGCATCATATTAGGATGAGAATCCCTTAATGATTCGTTATATTGGCTTCATCGAGCCAGTCATCATTCTCTTTCTATCGGAGATGAGAAGCCAAAAACCGAAGAGATTAAGGCGATGTCGTTCCCATAACAAAAAAAATGGATCGAACAATCCATTGGAGGAGAAGAATGCGTTTTTTAAGATTTGCCGCGATCGCTTTAGCGGTATTGTTGTTCGGCTTTCAAATGGCTGCCAGCAGCGCTCGAGCGGTGAGTATTGATGAGGGCTATCGAACCGTAAAACTCAATAAAGAGGGAAAAACGGTTGTCATCACCAACGAACAATATGAAGATGGGAAAAAGCTCTTTAACGATACTTGTTCCCAATGCCACATGGCAGGAAGAACCAAAACCAATCCCAACATTACTTTAAAATTAGAGGATTTGGAAGGTGCTTTCCCTCCCCGAGATAGCATTGCCGGTATTGTTGATTTCATGAAGGATCCCAAAACTTACGACGGAGAACTCTCCATTGATGTATTGCACCTCAGCACCAGTCGTCTCGATCTCTGGTCGGAAATGAGAAAATACAAGTCAGACGATCTCTACAATGTAGCGGGTTATATTCTCGTACAACCCGCTCTACAAGGCGAGATGTGGGGTGGCGGTAAAACCGTTAACTAAGGCGTTAAAAGATTATGGGGTGTTGAGTTTGACTCTCTCACTCTTTCTTTATTATCAAAGCGGGATGTGGTCGTACCATATCCCTTTAATTTTAGCGGGGACTCTTTAACCGGAAAAAAACGCACCCTCAAACCCTAAAATAAACTTTTATGTTACTCGACATTTATCACATTGCCCACATCCACAACCTCCTCTCCATTATCGAAGCAGGCGGACTATTTGCCAAAAATAGATTAAAACGCGACTACACCAATATTGCTAACAACGAGATTCAACATAATCGTACTTATACGAGAGTCCCTTGTGCTTCCGGGGGAACATTACATGACTACGTTCCCTTTTATTTTGCTCCGCGATCGCCTATGCTCCATGCCGTCAACGGAGGCAAAGAATACACTGGATATCAAAACAATATCTTGCACCTCGTCGTCAAAACCGACGCGATCGCCCGCGAGTCAATTCCTTTCGCCTTCACTGACGGTCACGCGGCCATGAAATACTTGAGTTTTTTCGACACCATGAAGAACCAAGTTCAGGAAATATTACAAAATGTTGCTCATCAACCCCCGATTAAGATTCAATTAAATTGGTACTATTTAAAATAAAACAGTATTTTTGTATCAATCAAGTGCCGTGATTCAATTCAAGCAAGGCAACCTCCTCGAAGAAAAAACCGAAGCCCTCACGAACACCATCAACTGCGTCGGAGTCATGGGGAAAGGGATCGCCTTGCAATTCAAACGGGCATATCCCGAAAACTTCCGGGCTTATAAAAAAGCCTGCGATGCCAAACAAGTGCAACCCGGACGGATGTTCGTCTTTGCCACCGAAACCCTCTTCAACCCCCGCTATATCATCAACTTTCCCACTAAAAACCACTGGCGGGGTAAATCCAAATTGACAGACATCAAAACCGGACTCAACGCTCTCGTTGCAGAAATTTGCAAACACGACATCAAATCGATCGCTATTCCCCCCCTTGGTTGCGGCAATGGCGGCTTAGACTGGGAGCAAGTCAAACCCGCGATCGTCAACGCTTTTAAAGACTTCACTGAAATAGAAGTTATCATCTTTGAACCCCTCGGCGCACCCGTCGCCGACAAAATGCCCGTCAGCCAAACTTGAACAAGAAGCAAAAGACTGCGAAGAAGCGATCTCCCGAGTCCATGAATGGAGCGATCGCAAGCGCAAAATGTTTCAACCCGAACATCTGCGAATTGCATGGCAGCACCTCAAAGAGCAAAATTGGTTACAGTAACGATCCATCTAAATCCCCTCACCAATAACAGAAATGCAAATTCGCGTTGACTTACCTCAGAATGCTTACGATATTACGATCGCACCGGATAGTTTAGATGCGATCGGCGAACAACTCCAACCTTTAAATCTCGGTCAAAAGGTTCTTCTCGTTTCCAATCCTTCCATTTTCAAGCATTACGGGGAACGGGTGCAAAAATCTTTAGAAAGTGCGGGGTTTGCCGTTGCGACCCATCTCATTCCCCCAGGGGAACGCTATAAAACCCTCAAATCCATTCAAAAAGTTTACGATACGGCGTTACAAAACCGCCTCGAACGCTCTTCGACGTTTATTGCTTTGGGTGGAGGTGTTATTGGCGATATGACGGGGTTTGCGGCTTCGAGTTGGTTGCGGGGAGTGAATTTCGTGCAAGTCCCGACTTCTCTGCTGGCCATGGTAGACGCGGCGATCGGGGGGAAAACAGGAGTCAATCATCCCGAAGGAAAAAATTTAATCGGGGCATTTTATCAACCGAAACTCGTCGAGATCGATCCCCTCGTGCTGAAAACCCTGCACCCTCGGGAATTTCGGGCAGGAATGGCGGAAGTCATCAAATACGGGATTATTTGGGATGCGGATTTGTTCGATCGCCTTGAAGCCGCTGCTCGCCTCAATAGCTATCATTTTATCAATAAGGAACTCTTAGAAATTATTTTGCAACGCTCCTGCCAAGCGAAAGCTGAAGTCGTCAGTAAAGATGAAAAAGAAGCGGGTTTGCGGGCTATTCTCAACTACGGGCATACCATCGGTCACGCGGTGGAAAGTTTGACGGGATATCGCCAAATCAATCACGGGGAAGCCGTCGGGATCGGCATGGTGGCGGCGGGAGAAATTGCCTTACAGTTGGGGATGTGGAGCGATCGCGATGCCGAACGCCAAAATGCTTTAATTGAAAAAACGGGACTCCCCACAAAAATCCCGGCAGATTTGGAAGTCGAGGCAATTTTAGAAACCTTAAAAAGCGATAAAAAAGTTAAAGATGGCAAAGTGCGGTTTATTCTGCCCGATCGCATTGGCTCCGTCAGTATTAGCGATCGCGTCGGGGAAGCCGTCGTGAGAACCGCGATCGCCAATTGTCGATAAAAATCCCCCGGCCTGTTTTCAACAAAAAGCCGAAAATCCCCTAAACTGTAAAATGGTTCATTCCTATCCGAGTATCCCGCATGGCATCGATCCGCGAACTCCACCAACAATTAATCCGTAAAGAGCGCTCTGCTGTTGAGATTGCCACTGAAGCCTTAGACCGCATTGACAGTCTCGAACCCCAACTCCACAGCTTTTTGCACGTCATGGGCGATCGCGCCCTCGAACAAGCTAAAGCCGTCGATAAAAAAATTGCTGCCGGGGAAGAGATCGGACTGTTGGCGGGGATTCCCGTCGGGATTAAAGATAATATGTGCGTGCAAGGCATTCCCACCACTTGTGCCTCGCGCATTTTAGAAAATTTCGTTCCCCCCTACGAATCTACCGTCACCCAAAAATTGCAAGATGCGGGAGCAATTTTAATCGGGAAAACCAACCTCGACGAGTTTGCCATGGGGAGTTCCACGGAAAATTCCGGCTATGGAAGAACCTGCAACCCTTGGGATCGCGATCGCGTCCCCGGTGGCTCTTCTGGGGGCTCTGCGGCAGCAGTAGCGGCGGAAGAATGTACGGTGGCTTTAGGATCCGATACGGGGGGATCCATTCGCCAACCCGCATCTCTCTGCGGTGTCGTGGGGATGAAACCCACCTACGGACTGGTTTCTCGCTTTGGGTTGGTGGCTTATGCGTCTTCTTTGGATCAAATCGGACCTTTTGGACGTTGCGTGGAAGATGCGGCGATCTTGTTGGGAGCGATCGCGGGACGCGATCCCAAAGATTCCACCAGTTTAAAGGTAGAAATCCCCAATTATGCCCAATTATTGCGCCCCAATTTCCGCCCCAAAACTCGCTTGCGAATTGGCATTATTAAGGAAACTTTTGGTAGTGGCTTGGATTCTGTGGTGGAAAGTCGGGTGAAAGCAGCGATCGAACAATTACAACTTTTAGGGGCAGAAATTCAGGTTATTTCTTGTCCGCGTTTTGAATACGGTTTACCCGCTTATTACATTATCGCGCCTTCGGAAGCCTCCGCCAATCTCGCCCGTTACGATGCGGTTAAATATGGCATTCGCGCAGAAGATGCCGACAATCTCATCGATATGTACAAAAAGACTCGTGCCAAGGGATTTGGTACGGAAGTCAAACGTCGGATCATGTTAGGAACTTACGCCCTTTCTGCGGGCTATTACGATGCCTATTATCTTAAAGCGCAAAAGGTACGAACGTTAATCAAACAAGATTTTGATTCGGCTTTTGAAAAGGTTGATGTTTTAGTGTGTCCGACTTCTCCCACAACAGCGTTTAAAGCTGGAGAAAAAACGGACGATCCTTTGAGCATGTATTTGTCCGATTTGATGACTATTCCCGTTAATTTAGCGGGTTTACCCGCTTTGAGCATTCCTTGCGGTTTTGACGAACAAGGACTACCGGTAGGCATGCAATTGATTGGTAAAGTATTGCGAGAAGATTTACTCTTACAAGTTGCCTATGCTTACGAACAATCAACAGATTGGCAATTCAATAAGCCTCCTCTAAAAGTTGAGGCAAAAACAAAGAAGAAAAAGAAAAAATAAATGAACGCGAACAAACTTGTTAAAAGTCCTTTACGATATCCGGGGGGAAAATCAAAAGCCATTCAAAAAATTCTGCAATATTTAGCACCAACTTTTTCTGAATATCGAGAACCTTTTATCGGTGGCGGTTCTCTTTTTATTTATCTCAAGCAAAAATATCCTCAATGCCAATTTTGGATTAATGATTTGAATCCAGAGTTATATTATTTTTGGCAAGTTTTACAAAGCAATCCAGAGGAGATTATTGCAGAAACTCGCCGGATTAAAGCTAGCGATCGTAAAGGAAAAGTCCTTTTTCAAGAACTCGCCGAAACGAATCTAGAACAACTAACAGCAGAAGAAAGAGCCATTCGTTTCTTTGTTTTAAATCGCATCACCTTCTCTGGTACAATTGAAGCGGGAGGATTCTCTCAGTGTTCTTTTGAAAAACGATTTACCCATTCATCAATAGAAAGATTAAAACCTTTACAAAAACTTTTAAAAGATACAAAAATCACCAATTTTGACTATAGCCAAGTTTTAAAAGAACCCGGTGAAAATGTTTTTATTTTCTTGGATCCGCCCTATTTAAAAGCAACAAAATCACGGCTTTATGGAAAACGCGGTCATTTACATACATCCTTCGATCATCAACGATTTGCCAATTTATTAAAAGATTGTCCCCATCAGTGGTTAATTACCTATGATGACTCCCCAGAAATTCGGGAAAACTTTAAATTTGCTCATATCTATGAATGGGAGCTACAATATGGCATGAATAACTACAAACAAAAGACTGCGGGCAAAGGTCGAGAGTTAATGATTGCCAACTATGAGGTTAAAATGGAGAGTAGCAATCCCATGCAGTTGAGTTTAAACTTGGGAGTGTGACACTTGTTCGATCGTCACTACTTGTATCTTATCCAATCATTCAATGTTACTTAACTTTTTATTTTCTCTTACTGGAGTTGGCGTTATTTATGTTTTCTGTTGTGTTGCCTTATTAAAGTGGCAAAATCGCTTTGTTTTTGTTCCTTCTTCGGAACTCAAAAAAAACCCTCATGATTTTAATTTAGACTATGAGGAAATTTGGATTTCTGTAGGAGAAGAAAATGAGAGTAGATCTAGCGATCGCTCCGAAAGAGGCCAAAATACACTTGACAAAATTCATGGTTGGTGGATTCCTAGCCCCAACCGCGATCGCCGCAACGAGAAAACAATTTTATTTTTTCACGGAAATGCCTTTAATATTGGAGCGAATTTAAAACAAACGGTCGTTTTTCATCGTTTGGGATTATCGGTTTTGATGATCGATTATCGCGGTTATGGGAAAAGCAAAGGACAATTCCCCACCGAATCTCAAGTCTATGAAGATGCTCAAATTGCTTTAGATTATCTAACCGAACAAAAAAATATTTCCCATCGAGAAATAATCATCTACGGACATTCATTGGGGGGAGCGATCGCGATCGAACTCGCAACTAAAAACCCCGATTTGGCTGCATTAATTATTCAAGGCTCTTTTACTTCACTTCGGGAGATGGTCGATCACGATAAAATCTATAATATTTTTCCCGTCGATCTATTATTGAATCATTATTTTGATTCCATTAATAAAATCGTTGAGTTGCAAATGCCCCTTTTATTCGTTCATGGCGATGCAGATCGGCGCGTTCCCGCATGGATGAGCCAGACGCTATATGAAACTGCAAAAACAGCACTAAAAGACCTTTATATCGTACCAGAAGGCGATCACGATCGCATTGCCGAGATTGGTGGAGAAGACTATTATGGCAAACTCGAAGAATTTATAACATCAGTCACCAATCACCAATCCTCAGTCACCAGCGATGCTCTGAGGCCGTTGAGCGAAGTCGAAACGAGCCTGCCGAAGAGTCAACAGCGATGCTCTGAGGCCGTTGAGCGAAGTCGAAACGAGCCTGCCGAAGAGTCACCAGCGATGCCCTGAGGCCGTTGAGCGAAGTCGAAACGAGCCTGCCGAAGAGTCAACAGCGATGCTCTGAGGCCGTTGAGCGAAGTCGAAACGAGCTTGCCGAAGGGTCACCAGTTAGAAACAACAAACAACAAACAACAAAATTATGTTTGTCGGCTTACATATTCACAGCGATTATAGTCTCCTCGATGGCGCATCGCAACTTCCTGCTTTAATCGATCGCGCTTTAGAATTAAAAATGCCCGCGATCGCCCTTACGGATCACGGAGTCATGTATGGAGCGATCGAACTCTTAAAAACCTGCCGAAGTAAGGGAATTAAACCCATCATCGGCAATGAAATGTACGTTATTAATGGCGACATTCGCGACAAGAAAAAACGCTATAAACGCTATCATCAAGTCGTTCTCGCCAAAAATACGCAAGGCTACAAAAATCTCACTAAAATAACCACAGTTTCTCACCTAGAAGGCGTGCAGGGAAAAGGGATATTTAGTCGTCCTTGTATCAACAAAGAACTCCTCGAACAATATCATGAAGGGTTGATCGTTACCAGTGCTTGTTTAGGAGGTGAAGTTCCCCAACGCATTCTCAAAAACGACCTAGAAGATGCGCGTAAAGTTGCTCAATGGTATAAAGATTTATTTGGGGAAGATTACTATTTAGAAATTCAAGATCACGGTTCCGCAGAAGATCGTATTGTTAATGTTGAAATTGTTAAAATCGCCAGAGAATTAGATATTAAAATTGTTGCCACTAATGACTCTCATTTTATTTCCTGCAATGATGTAGAGGCACACGACGCGTTATTGTGCATTCAAACCGGGAAATTAATTACAGAAGAGAAACGCTTGCGCTATAGCGGAACCGAATATCTCAAATCAGCAGAAGAGATGAAATTGCTATTTCGCGATCACCTGTCTGACGAAGTTATTGAAGAAGCGATCGCCAACACCCTCGAAGTTGCTGAAAAAGTTCAACCCTACAAAATTTTAGGAGAACCGCGCATTCCCGATTATCCCATTCCCTCGGGTCATACTGCCGATAGCTATCTTGAAGAAGTTACGTGGGAAGGACTCTTAGAACGTCTCAAATGCCGGACTCGTCCCGAAGTGAAAGCAATCTATAAAGATCGGTTGGAACGAGAATTGAAAATGATGCAAAAGATGGGGTTTTCTACCTACTTTTTAGTAGTCTGGGATTACATTAAATTTGCAAGAGATCATAATATCCCTGTCGGTCCTGGACGGGGTTCGGCTGCCGGTTCTTTAGTGGCTTATTCTCTCAAAATCACCAATATCGATCCCGTTCGTCACGGACTTTTATTTGAGCGTTTCTTGAACCCCGAACGAAAATCTATGCCCGATATTGACACGGATTTTTGTATTGAAAAACGAGAGGAAGTCATTAAATATGTTACGGACAGATACGGTAAAAATAACGTTGCTCAAATTATTACCTTTAACCGAATGACCTCGAAAGCAGTCTTGCGAGATGTGGCGAGAGTGTTAGATATTCCGTTAGCTGATGCCGATCGCATGGCTAAATTAATCCCCGTTTCTCGAGGCAAACCAACGAAATTAAAAATCATGGTTTCCAACGATACGCCATGCAATGAATTTAAGGAAAAATATGAAAGCGATTTGCAAATAAAACGCTGGATCGATATGGCAATGCGAATCGAAGGAACGAACAAAACGTTTGGGGTTCATGCTGCGGGTGTCGTCATTTCGTCTCAACCTTTAGATGAAGCCATTCCTCTACAAAAGAACAATGAAGGCTCGACCATTGTTCAATATTCAATGGAAGATGTCGAGTCAATGGGACTCTTGAAAATGGACTTTTTGGGTCTGAAAAACTTGACAATTTTACAAAAAGCTGCCGATCTAGTGAGAGAGAATCAAAAAATCGATTTAGATTTGGATCAATTACCTTTAGACGAAAGACGGGCATTAGAAATCAAAGAAAAAGGAACGTTAAAAAAATTACCGGGTGATATCGACACCACTTACAAATTATTCAAAGCCGGAAATTTAGAGGGTGTTTTTCAGCTAGAATCCGATGGAATGCGGCAAATTGTCAAAGATCTCAAACCTTCAGAATTAGAGGATATCTCTTCAATTTTAGCCCTCTATCGTCCGGGACCATTAGATGCAGGACTCATTCCCATGTATATTAATAGAAAGCACGGTTATGAAGAAGTAAAATACGATCATCCTCTCCTCCAACCGATCCTGAAAGAAACCTATGGAATTATGGTTTATCAGGAACAAATCATGAAAATTGCTCAAGATTTAGCGGGGTATTCTTTAGGAGAAGCTGACTTACTCAGACGGGCAATGGGTAAGAAGAAATTAGCAGAAATGAAGAAACATCGCACTAAATTTATTGATGGTGCAACCCAGAATGGGGTTAAATCCAGAATAGCCGAACATCTTTTCGAGCAAATGGTAAAATTTGCCGAATATTGCCTCAGTTACGATACGCTAATTCTAACCGTAGAATATGGTGCGATGCCCATTGGAAAAATTGTAGAAGAGCAAATCAAGTGTACGGTTTATAGTTGCGATCGCAATGGTTTTATTTATACCCAAGCGATCGCGCAATGGCACGATCGCGGGAGACAAGAGGTGTTTGAATACGAGTTAGAAGATGGTTCGGTTATTCGTGCAACTCCGGATCATAAATTTATGACAGAGGATGGTACGATGCTCCCCATTGATGAAATTTTCAAAAATGGATTAGAATTGAAACAATATAGTTTAGGCTTACCCCTTGCAAGTTAGAGAGAGGAAAGAATTATGGCTATCGTTCCTGAAATTAAACAATGGTTGCAAAGTATTATTCCATCTACATTTCATGGTAAACTTCTAGATATGAAAGGATTTTTTAACAGAGCGATCGCACCTTTCCTCAACCCATTTGCAACCACAGGAAGATTTCCCGAAAATTAAGCGATCGCTCGTCCCCCGAAAACCCTATGATAGAGAAACACAGACACAACAAGATCGACAGGCATGGGAACGACAATCTGGGAACTCGACTTTTACTCGCGTCCGATTTTTGATGAAAATAAGAAAAAACTGTGGGAAGTGCTCATCTGCGAAAGTCCCCTCGATATCGCTCGTTCGCCAGATTCTCTATTTAAGTTCTCCAAATTTACAGATAACAAAAGCGTGAACTCGATTTGGCTGCGAGAAGCGATCGAAGAAGCGATTGCCAAAGCCCCTATCCCTCCCGATCGCATTCGCTTTTTTCGTCGTGCCATGAATAATATGATCTTAAAAGCCTGCGAGGAAGCCGATATTCCAGCCATTCCCAGCCGTCGCACCTATGCTCTCGATCGATGGATAGAAGAGCGAATGATTGATTTTTATCCTACCCAAGATGGTTATGATGCAGATGCAGCCAAAGCCGCATCGGTAACGTATCCCCCTTTAAATGCCGTCCCTCTTCCCGATGCCGTGAGAGGCGATCGCAAGGATCGGTGGGCATTTGTGTCTCTAGAAGCAGCAGCCTTTGCCGAGATGAAAGACTGGGATATCGGATTTAGCGAAGCCTTTCCCTTAGAAATGATGGGTATCTCTCCGGAGATGAAGATACCGGGATTGATTATTTTTTCGCCTCGTGCCACCCCTTTAGCGGCTTGGATGTCAGGGTTAGAATTAGGATATTTACAGCTAGAAACCGGGAAATTTCCGCGCTTGCGTTTGGAAACCGGAGCCAGCGACAGTTGGATTTTAGCCGATATTAAAGATGAAAAAACATTAGCAGAAGCGAACGGGTTTGATTCGGCAAAGAAAAACGCCAATCAGGTGCATTTTTTGGCGATTCAATCCAACCCAGAATCGGAATCTTTTACGGGTTTTTGGCTCTTAAAAGAAGATTGCTAGACAGACTCGCGTTGTTGAAACTTTAATAGGCTTAAATCTATGACTGCATCTTCAATGAAAGGGTTTCGCGGTGCATTTCTTGACTTTATTGGCGATCCTTTTTATCTCTCCGAATTGGAAAGCGTTCGTTATTTCCCCGATGGTTTATTAGTCATCGAAAATGGGATAATCCAAGCATTGGGAAATTATGTAGATATTTGCGCTATATATCCGAATATTTCTGTTACGCATTATCGCGATCGCTTAATTCTTCCCGGTTTTATCGATACTCACATTCATTTTCCTCAAACGGAGATGATTTCTGCATATGGGGAACAACTTTTAGAATGGCTGAATAAATATACCTTTCCGACAGAGAGAAAATTTAAAGAAAAGACTTATGCAAAAAAAATAGCAGCTTTCTGTTTAGATGAACTGCTGAAAAATGGCACGACTACCGCTTTAGTTTTGACCACTGTATTTCCCGAATCTACAGACGCATTTTTTGAGGAAGCACGCGATCGCAATTTGAGAATGATTGCCGGAAAAGTGATGATGGATCGCAATGCTCCCGATTATCTCAAAGATACGGCAAAATCGTCCTATGAGGAAACCAAAAACCTGATTCACAAATGGCATCAAAACGATCGCTTGCTTTATGCTGTTACACCTCGTTTTGCGGCGACTTCCACGGAGGAACAATTGCAATTAGCAGGTCAACTCCTGCAAGAATTTCCTGATGTTTATTTACATACACATCTTTCTGAAAATGTCAAGGAAGTCGCATGGATTAAAGAATTATTTCCCCATTGTACCAATTATTTAGACGTTTACGATCGCGCGGGTTTAGTCTGCGATCGCTCAATTTTTGCTCACGGGATACAATTATCGGAAGCCGAGTTTAAACGCTTATCCGAGGCAAATTCGACGATTTCTTTCTGTCCGACTTCCAATCTTTTTCTTGGAAGCGGACTTTTTAAACTCAATCGTGCGAAGTCGCCAGAAGAACCGATTAAGGTGGGTTTGGGGACGGATGTAGGTGCGGGAACGAGTTTTTCTCTCCTGCAAACTGCCAATGAAGGTTATAAAGTCTCGCAATTACAAGGACACAAACTATCGCCTTTTCAAGCCCTATTTTTAGTAACTTTAGGTGGAGCGAGAGCGCTGAATTTAGAAGAAAAAATCGGTAACTTTGATAAGGGAAAAGAAGCTGACTTTATTGTTATAAATTTACAGGCAATGCCTTTATTAGCTTTACGGAATAGAGGAGAAATACCGAAAACTGTAGAAGAAATTGGCGATCGCATTTTTGCTTTGATGATGTTGGGAGACGATCGCGCAATTTCGGAGACGTATATTTTAGGCGATCGCGTATCTCCTTCTGTCTCCTCAACTCCAAATACGATACAATAGAACCGATCTCATTACCCAAACTCGCGATGAGTACAACACAAACTAAAATCCTAACTGAAACTTGGAGTGCTGCAACATGGGATGAATATCTCCAAGCAGCAGACAACCCGATTTACGAAAAAGCAAAGTTTTATTACTACAACAGACAACTTAGAATCGAAATGACACCCCTCGGAAACGACCATGCGAGCGACCATAGCATTATTACTTATGCAATTAATCTTTATGCAACCGTCAACGAGATTGAACTTAATAGTAAAGATAATTGTAGCTATCGCAAAACAGGAGTTCGAGAAGCCCAACCCGACTTATCTTATTATATTGGCGAAACTGTTGATGCCGTTCCCTATGGTACGGGAATTATTCATTTAGATGATTATCCTCCACCCACATTAGTTATTGAAATTGCTAATACATCGCTTGCAGACGATCGCGGCACAAAACGACTGCTTTATGAAGATTTAGAAGTTGGAGAATATTGGATTGTAGATGTTCAAAGAAACCAAATTCTTGCTTTTTCCATCGAAAATTCAGGCAGTCATCGAATTAATATTTCTGGTGTATTACCCGGTCTCGAAATGTCCCTCTTAGAAGAAGCACTGAGGCAAACTCGTCAAACCAATCATAGCCGGGTGGGGGCTTGGCTGCTATCGAGATTCCAAGACCAATAAACCTCCCTTACTTTTTTTACAGATTGTTCTGTTAAAACACGCCAATCTAGTTTATGATAAATTCCGTAACATAACTTAACATTTTACTTTTGAACCGTGTTCGATCTACTCGATACATCCTTAGAACAAAACGCTTACGCAGCCGTTAAAGCAGGACAGGCATTATTTGCCCTAACCCACAAACGAATGGCCTCTCAAATCCGTCAATGGCTTTTTCCCGCTTTTGAACCGCAAACACAGTCCCTTTCTTCAGAAGCCTTACAATTGCTGACAGAATCTCGCGATCGCTTAATCGAAAGAGACTGGAAAGACGCTCGCGAAGGAGTTTACCCCATTGAGATTTTGTTTGATAATAATATCGAAGAATTTTTCAAGGCTTATGCTTTGATTTGGCAAGATTACCCGCAAACATGGCAAAGGGTTATTAGTCAAACCTATAAAGATTTTTCGCCCCAAATTCAGAAAAAAGAGAAAGATTATCCGCAATATTACTTTCGTAACTTCCATTTTCAAACAGATGGTTATTTAAGCGAACGCTCTGCGGAAATTTACGATCTACAGGTAGAATTGTTATTTAATGGAGCAGCCGATGTCATGCGACGGCGAATTATTGCCCCTTTGAAAGCAGGTTTGCATAGCGATCGAGGACATCTTTTAGATGTTGCTTGCGGAACCGGGCGATCGTTGCAATTTCTGCAAAAAACCTTACCCAAAATGTCACTGTACGGCATCGATCTCTCTCATCCTTATTTGAAAAAAGCACGAGAAAGACTCGGTAACAAAGTTCATTTAAAACAAGGAAAAGGAGAAGCCTTACCTTACCCCGATCGCTTTTTTACCGTTGTGACTTCTACCTTTGTATTTCACGAAATTCCCGCACCTATTCGCCAGCAAATCTTTGATGAATGCTATCGCGTCCTCAAACCCGGTGGTATTCTCATCCTTTGCGATAGCTTGCAAGCTGGAGATATTCCCAAACTGGATCCTGTTTTGAGTAATTTTGCAACCGTCTTTCACGAACCTTATTATCTCAATTATTTGCAAGATAATTTGAGCGATCGCTTGCAAAATTCGGGCTTTGGAAAAATCGAAACACAAATCCATTGGTTGAGCAAATATTGGATTGTTCGCAAATCCTAGAATTGTGGCTAAAAATGCACCATAGAGACGCAGAAAAAACCAGAGAGGATGATGCGATCGCTAAGCACCGCAGCCCCCTCCAAGAATTTATCGCCGGTGCAAGGGGAATTTTTCCCCTTGTCGTCGGTGCAATTCCTTTTGGTATTATTTTTGGAACGCTGGCAAAAAATAGCGGGCTTTCATTCTGGGGAGCAATGGGACTATCAACTTTTGTTTTTGCAGGATCTTCTCAGTTTATTGCTTTGGGATTATTGGCTTCGCAAACCAGTTTATCCCTCATTATTTTTACTACATTCGTCGTTAATTTACGTCATTTACTCTATGCAGTGAGTTTAATTCCTCATATCAAATATTTGTCCCAATACTGGAAAATTCCGATTGGATTTTGGCTGACAGATGAAGCCTTTGCCGTCGCTATTAATCGCTATAATCAAAGCGATCGCTCTCCCTATAAACATTGGTATTATATGGGTGCGGCGGTTTTTATGTATGGGAATTGGCAATTATCTACATTTTTGGGGCTAACAATTGGCGAACTTATTCCCAATGCCGCGAACTGGGGTTTAGATTTTGCGATGAGCGTAACTTTTATTGGTATGATTATTCCCTATATTAGCAGTTCTTCTAAAAATTCTCCTAAAACTTATTCGATGCTTGCGACCATTCTCGTATCGGGTTGCGTTTCCTTACTTAGTTATTCTCTTCCTCATAAACTCGGATTAATGATTGCTGCCTTTGCGGGTATTATATCGGGAATGTATGTCGATCGCTTACAAAAAATTAATCGTTGAAACCATGGAATTTTATTTGGTTTTAGGCATGGCTACAGTAACATTTAGCATTCGCTATTTTGTTTTGGGGATGAGCGATCGCATTCAACTGCACCCGCTTATTATTGAGGCATTACAGTACGTTCCACCCGCCATTCTCACGGCAATTGTCGTACCAGAAGTGTTAATTCCTAATGGCGATCGTCTTTGGCTCGATTATACCAACGCGCGGCTTGTTGGCGCGATCGCAGCAGTGATAATTGGATATTGGCGAAAAAATCTTTTACTGACGATTGTGGTGGGAATGCTGATATTTTTCCTTTGGCAATGGGCAATCGATCGTTAAAGGTAGGTCGGGGAAAACTTTTGTTAAAATAACCTCAATCCAGAGAAAGTGTAATTGTCTTTCTCTTGAAAACTAAAGTTTTCCGATTATGGATAATTTATCACAAAAAAGAAAGACAAAAACATCATTATTGATTTGCTTATTTTTTGTAATGCTAGAGATAGATCGGGCAGCAAAAGCAGAAGTAATCTTGCCAGCAAATTTCGCGAAAAATCTTGCATCAGAGAAAATAGATGCTAATGCGATCGCATCACCATATCTCTCAACTAAAGAACGAAAATCTGAATTTAGACCTTTGTTGCGATCGCAAATCGATCCTCCCGATCTTCCTTCTCAAAGACCCATTCCCGAGCAAAATCTGCTCCTTCCTTCACCATCCGATCTCCTCGATCTCCAACTTTTAACGCCGGAAGATCGAAATAATACAGATATTCCAGGAACCATTATCGTTAAGCGATTTGAAGTTCGAGGAAGTACGATATTTAGTCCAGAAGACTTTGCCGAATTAACGAAAAATTATATTAATCGTCCTATTTTTTTTCGGGAACTCCTCCATGTTCGTTCTTTAATTAACGAAGAATATGAGAAGCGAGATTATATTACCAGTGGCGCATTTATTCCCCAACAAGAAATAACTAATGGAACGATTATCATACAAGTAATTGAAGGAGAAATTGAAGCAATTAATATTACGGGAGCGCGACGATTAAACCCCGAATATATTCGCAGCCGCTTGGGATTATTTGTTCGCAAACCCTTGAATATTAAGCGCTTGCAAGAAGGTTTGTATTTACTGCAAAGGGATCCTCTCATTGCCAGTTTAGCTTCGGAATTATCCGCAGGAACGCGAACGGGTCAAAATATTTTAGATGTTGTCGTTAAAGAAACTAAAACTTTTAATTATTCAATTTTATTAAATAATAATCGTTCCCCCGTTGTTGGCAGTTTTCGGCGCGGAATTGGTGCAACGGAAGCCAACTTATTCGGATGGGGCGATCGCATTTCCCTATTTTACAATAATACTGATGGAAGCAATAGTATCGATCTGAGTTATAGCATGCCTTATAGTCCCACCAATGGTAATTTTCGTTATAGTTATGGCAATAATAGCAGCCAAATTATCGATCCTGATTTTGCAGTTTTTCAAGTCGAATCTGATTCCGAATATCATGAATTTAATTTACGCCAACCTCTTTACCAAACATTAGCAGAAGAATTAGCAATTGGCTTAATTTATTCTTATCAATCGACTCAATCTAGAATTGGCTTATTCGATCTTCCTTTATCTTCGCGAGGGACAGATATTAACGGCAGTACGAGAGTTTCTGCTCTCCGTTTTTTTCAAGAGTGGACAAAACGCAATTCAGACGCAGTATTTTCAGTGCGATCGCAGTTTAGTTTAGGGACAAATTGGTTTAACCCCACCGATAACGATACCCTTCCCGATAGTGCTTTTTTTTCATGGCGGGGACAGGTACAATGGATAAAACGTATCGAGCCCGATATTCTTTTTATATTGCGAGGGGATATTCAATTCTCCGATCGCCCGCTTCTCGCTTTAGAACAATTTGGTATTGGCGGACAGAAAAGCGTACGAGGATATGGTCAGGATCTCATTGTCGCCGATAATGGCATTTTTGCTTCGGCGGAGGCACGAATTCCCATTTTTCGAGTTTCGGACGGGGTTTTGCAAATTGCGCCCTTTATCGACTTTGGCATGGGTTGGAATAATGATAATATTGAAATCGATCCGAATGCTTTGACCTCGGTTGGCATGGGATTGCGCTGGCAGCAAGGAAACAATCTAACGATTCGCTTGGATTGGGGAATTCCTTTAACAAATCTCAACGCATCTGGCAATACCTTGCAAGAAAATGGGATTTATTTCTCGATTCTCTACAATCTCTTTCCTTAAAAGAATTCGAGAACTAGATTGATTTTCTTTGCGATCGCTTAACCTCTCTTATCTCATTTTCAACATGGCAATTTCGGCTTCGATACACCCCGAATTTTACACGGTTTTTTCTCCAGAAAAAATTGCAGAGATCGTCAATTATCTCGATACAGAGAAAGAAATTCCCTTTAAATTTTGCTATCAAGGGAATATGGTCAAAGAATGGGAGGACTTTAATGAAGCGCAAGAAAAAGCGAGACTGAGTAGTGCCAAAACCGACGATAAGTTTCTCAAAAATATTTGCATTCATCTTTTTCAGGCAGAAACCCCCTGCGATCGCTGGAATATTATCGATATTGGGGCGGGAAATCCCGGTTTAGTGAAAAAATTGGTCGGCACTTTTCTCGATTCCAATATTTTGAATTCTTATATTGCTTTAGATATCAGTCAAGGGATTCTCGATATGTCCCGCACTCAATTAACAGAGTGGTTTCCTCAGTTGAATTGGCAGGGATATTTGTGGGATTTTGAACGAAAGACTATTCCCGAAAGCGTTGCCGAAAGACGCAGCGATCGCCCTTCCGAAAAAATTGAAAATTTATACCTGTATATTGGCGGTACTTTTTGTAATGTCAAAGATAGATTGGGGGTTTTAAAGAACATTGGGGCGAGAATGTTACCCTCAGAATGGCTTTGTATCAGTTTTGGCGTGGATTATATCGGCTCTAAAAATAAAGAATTTGACTTTAAAACCCATATTTCTTCAGCAGCCTGTCGTTATATTATTAAATTACTGGGAATCGATCCCAAGGATGTCGAAATTCTGGGATATTTTGATGAAGAATGGGGCGGATATAAAACGGGAATTGTTTTTAACGAGGATTATGAGTTCAAGTTTAATCTGCAAGAGGGAGAGAAAATCGTGTATTTGAATCGAGGCGATCGCGTTACGGTTTATCGCTTTTTCTCCTATGCCATTGAAAGCGATACCAGTTGTCCGGCTATTTTTGAGGATTTTCGCAAGGCAGGTTTGGAAATTATTTCCTATCGTATTGAGGCGTTGCTTTCTCGCGTGATGATTGTTTGTCAGTTATTGTAAGAATTGTTATCTCTTACAATAACTGACAATTATGACATTGGATTCAAGAGATTCAACCCATTTTAGCCGACATCCAAGCCTGATTAAATTAACTTGAGCAAAATTTTGGCAATATTCCACGCATCGTCGTGACCGCGATGATGAGTACCTTCTAGGGGCAAATCCAGCATCTCTAAAGCCCTTGCCATCCCCACTTCTCTCGGCAAACCCCGAGCGATCGCGAATAGGGTTTTTACGTTAAGATGACGCACCCCAAAAGGATAGCGTATCCCCCTTGCCTTACACTGTTTCTCGAACATTCGGCGATCGTAGTCCCCGTAACTCGCCCAAACTCTCTTCTCAGATAAGTATTCCTTTCGCAGGCGCAAGCACGCATCCGCAAAAGAAACCCCCGCATCGACTCGATCTTGCGTTAGAGTGGTTAAGTCAGTACAAAATGTGCTGACCGTAGAACATTGTGGCTTGACTAAAATGCTGACTTTCTCCTCAATGATTTTCGTCGTTAAATCGATAGTTGCAATGCCAACCTCGATGATTTCATTTTCTTGCTCGGGAGGCGGACTTTTTTTCCAGCAAGTGGCTTCAATATCGATGACGAGGAGGCGATCGAGTTTAACCATGGGAGGAGGAAATTGAGGACAGTTCGTATTATACCGTAATACAAAAAGCGATCGGGAAAAATTGTGACAATTCAGAATTATCAAGCGATCGCCAATTTTTCCACGTTATGGAATGACCTCGGTCATTTTATATTGGCATTAATACAAGAATCGATCGATCTCTTAATTTATACATATTTTTTTTAGATTTTTTTGATTGCAAAAAAAATCTCGAATCCCCCTCCCCCCTATTTTTTCAATCGGTGTTATAGTAGCGATCGCAGGGTGAAAACCTTGAGTTTAAATTTGAATTAACTTAGGAGTGATGACGTGGTTGCTACCCCCGAAAAAGTCCAAACAACATCCTCGCAAACCCCAAAAGAGAATCGCATTCGAGACGATCGCGTTGCCGTCTTATTAATGGGCTACGGAGAAGTTGAAAGCTATGAAGACTTTGCCAACTATAACGAACAAGCACTCAACTTATTAACGGCAAAATTCGCCCCCGTTCCCACATGGATTTATCCCCCTTTGGCAAAATTATTAGCCTTGTTTGACCTGCATGAATGGGGACACCAGCACGGTAATTTTATTTCACCTCATAACAAAATTTTTGAAGAACAGCGATCGGGAATCGAACGAGAATTACAAAAAACATGGGGCGATCGCATCAAAGTTTTTAAAGCCTTTAACTTTTGTGCACCATTCCTTCCCGAGCAAGTTCTCGCAGAAATTAAAGAAGAAGGATTTACTAAATTATTAATTTATCCTCTACTAGTCGTCGATTCTATTTTTACCAGTGGCATCGCCGTCGAACAAGTTAATAATGCCTTGAGTCAATTAAGCGATAAAGGAGAACACTGGCTGCAAGGAACGCGCTATATTCCCTCATTTTACGATCGCGAAGACTATATCGATTTCTTGGCACAAATGGTAGAGGAAACCATTCAAAAAGATTTAATTTCCGCCCATTTACCCTCTCAAATCGGCATTGTTTTAATGAACCACGGCTGTCCCCATAAAGCCAAAGGATTCACCTCCGGAATCGTCGAAAGCGAGGCTTTATACGAAAAAGTTCGCGAGAAACTCATCTATAAATATCCTTTGATTTCCGTGGGTTGGTTGAACCACGACACCCCTTTAATCGAATGGACTCAACCCCATACAGAATTAGCAGCTAAAAACTTAATCGATCTCGGTGCAACGGCAATTGTGATGATGCCAATCGGATTTGTGACAGAAAATCATGAAACGATTTTAGATGTCGAACATATTATCGAAAGTCTCGAAAAATATAACAAAAAAGTGACCTATATTCGCATGCCTTGCGTTAACGATCGCCCGGAATTTCTCCAAATGGCAGCAAACTGGGCCAACCCGCAAATTGAGGCATTGCGATCGCAAGAAGCCGTGATTGTTAATCCTCAACTAGCTACTGTTTCCCACCATCATCATCACGGCCATTCCCACAACGGACACCATCACCATCACCATTAAATTTGTAGGGACGTAGCATGCTACGTCCCTACAAAAATTCGAATATATTTAATCGGGTAACAAATCTCGTTCTGCCAGCCAATCGCGATTAAACAGTTTAGACTGATAGCGAGAACCTCCATCACATAACACGGTAACAATCGTTTGTCCGGGTCCTAATTGTTTGGCCAGTGCATAAGCAGCCCCCACATTAATCCCTACAGAGCCTCCCATAAATAGGCCATCTTTTTGAAGGAGTTGATAAACGACGCGCACGCATTCCTTATCGTCGATTTGAATGGCCTCGTCAATAGGAACATTTTCCATATTTGCCGTAATGCGACTGTTCCCAATTCCTTCGGTAATCGATCGCCCTTCCGGTTTGCTTTCTCCAGTTTTCACGTAGCTATATAAACCACTGCCCATCGGATCGGCAAGAATACATTTAATTTCCGGGTTTTTCTCCTTCAAAAACATGGATGTTCCGGCATAAGTTCCTCCCGTCCCCGTCGCGGCAACCCATACCGTTACTTTCCCATCCGTTTGCTGCCAAATTTCCGGGCCCGTTGTTTCGTAATGAGCATTGCGGTTGGCTAAATTATCGAATTGATTTGCCCAAATTGCATTCTCCATCTCTGAAGCAACTCTGCCAGACAGTTTCACGTAATTGTTCGGATCTTTGTAGGGAACTGCCGGCACCGTGCGAACTTCTGCCCCCAACGTTCGCAACAATTCGATTTTTTCTCGGGATTGGGTTTCGGGAATAATAATCAAGCATTTGTAACCCTTGGCATTGCAAATATGTGCCAAACCAATGCCCGTATTGCCTGCAGTCCCTTCAACGACGGTTCCTCCGGGTTTGAGAAGTCCTTGTCGTTCGGCATCTTCAATAATATAGAGGGCAGCTCGATCTTTCACCGATCCCCCTGGATTGAGAAACTCCGCTTTTCCCAAAATTTCGCACCCCGTTTCCTCGCTAAAACTGTTTAAGCGAATGAGGGGTGTATTGCCTACCGTACTGATAAAACCGTTTTTGATATCTGCCATTGTCGTCTTGTGAATATTGAGCCAATTTAATTCAATTTCTCAAATTATCTCGCGAAATTACTTCTCTCCCAAGGTTGACAAATATCCAATCGTCTGCGAAGAAATACTTTGAATTGGCGATCGCGATCGCGCTATCCTAGAAAACGCAGCCTTTTAAAAAATCAAAAAAATTTAACTCGTAAATTTATGAATTTATCCAGTATTGCTCAGTTTTTGCTCGGGGTTATCTTGGGAATCTCGATTTTAGGCGTGAGTGGTGCGGCGGCGGGGTACTATTTTTTCAGTAAAATGGCCGTTACTCCTTCCAAGCCCGTTTTTCCAGAAGAACGCCCCCAATCTTCAGAAGCACCGGCAACCTCAGAGGCAGGAGGACAAGAGGAAGAAGCAACCATTCCCAAACCCACCCCTGCGGAATTACCTTCGGGTGCTTATCGCGTGCGGGTCAATTGGCCCGATGGCTTGAGTTTGCGAGATAAACCCAGTTTAGATGCCAATCGCCTTGAAGTTATTCCTTACGAAGCAGAAATGATTGTTTTAAGAACAACGGATGATGGTAAGTGGGATCGGGTGCGACTTCCCGGAAGTAGTAATGAGGGTTGGGTCAAAGCTGGGAATAGCGATCGCATAGAAGAAGATTAACTTCACGAAGATTAACTCGAGGAAGATTATAGAAAAAATTTGAGCGATCTCGCTCATAAAAAAGCCTCTGGCAAGACACCAAAGGCTAGTATAAAAATGCCAGTTTCATTGTCTTTTATTCCAAAACTGCCTTGAGAAGGACATCAGTTAAGCTAATCTCGGCCCGATCGATATCCTCGATAGTGACAGTATTGACAATATCAAACTTGGCACCTGCCGCAGCAAGGCGATCGTCGAGAGCCACGAGAAATTCCGTTGCTAACTTATCGCGACCGATTTGAATGAGAGAGATACCCAATTCCTCATCGCGATCGATTTTGCGAGAGGCTTCAATAATCAAGCGCATCACCGACTTGCGATCGTCGGGTTCCCCATCGGTGACAACGACCATGGTTTCCCCATTGGGTTTGGCAGTTCCGGCTTCCTTGCGTTGGAAATAATCGTCGAGGGCATCATAAAGAACCGCCGCAAGGTCGGTTTTTCCCATGGGTTGGTGTTCGGCAAAGACTTGGGACACCTTATCGGGGGTTACATTATCGTAGCGCTTGAATCGCCCCGAAAATAGATAAACCGTAATTCCGTCGGGATCGAACTTGTCGCATTCCTTGGCGAGGGCAAGGGTGGACTCTTGGATGGCATCCCAACGACTTTTGCCACCCGGCTGATCTGGAGTGGACATGCTGCCACTCTTATCGATAATTACGGTATAGTCGCGCTGTTCGACAACTGAGTTCACTGCTCGATCGCTCTCCTGAAATATCGGTTTGCTTTCAATCTAGCTTATGGATTTTGAGGATCCTGCAAGGTGAAAGAGAAAATTTAGATTTGAGTTGGCGAGAGCTGATAATTGCTGGCTCCGAGCCTTGCCGAAGGGATAACTGAATTAGGGGGCAAGGCGTTCTCGATGCCACGTTCCATCCCCTTGCAAGCGATAAGAGAGGCGATCGTGGAGGCGACTGGGACGACCCTGCCAAAATTCTATCGCTTCGGGAATGACGCGATATCCGCCCCAATGCGGAGGACGAGGAATCTCTCCCCCGCTATATTCGACCTCGAAATCGCGAAAGCGTCCTTCGAGCAATTGGCGATCGCCAATCGCTTGGCTTTGTTCGGAAGCCCACGCTCCTAATTTCGAAGTTCGGGGACGACTGGTAAAATAGCGCTCGGATTCTGCCTCGGATGTCTTTTCCACCTTCCCGTTAATGCGAACTTGGCGTTCGAGAGGCTGCCACCAAAACACCAAAGAAGCATGAGGATTGATTTGCAATTGTTGTCCTTTCTTGCTGTTGTAATTGGTATAGAAAACAAAACCGCTCTCGTCAAACCCTTTGAGCAGAACGATTCTTGCCGTGGGTTTTCCCTCGGGGGTTGCCGTGGCAAGGGTCATGGCATTGGCATCGGGAACTTCTGCCGCGATCGCCTCCTCAAACCATGTTTTAAATTGTTGCAGGGGATCGCGATCGGCATCGGTTTCGAGCAAGCCGAAGCGAGTATAGTTTTGACGCAGATTGGCAACAGAAATGTTCATTGAATGGGATATCTTATACTTTGTAAGGAATGGGGAGCGAATAAACTTTACCGCTCTATTGTAAAGTTTTTTAACAATTTTCCACAAAGTTAGGGCGATCGCTTCCCCGTTACCCATCGAGAGCTACTTATTTTTGAAATAATTTATGTTTCCCATGCGACAAATCAACTTTTTACTGATTTTTCTCTTTAGCCTGGCGATCGGGCTATTTTGTCTGGAAAATATTGACCTTGTCACCATTCAACTGATTCCGGGTTTGAAAGTCCAAGCCCCCCTCTCCGTTGAATTAGTATTAACGGTGGGAGTTGGCGCAATTCTAGCGTGGCTGTTTAGCGTCTGGGTAAAATTCCAACGTCAAATTCTCTCCTTTCAGGATATGAACGAATCGCGAGCCAAAGACAGACGCATCAAAGAACTCGAAAAAGACATCAAACGTTACAAACAAGAACTCGAAACCCAACTCACCCTCCCCCCTGCCAAAAAATAAGTTGAGGAGTGGGAGAGAAGAAATGAGTAAATTTACCCTACTCCCCATCTCCCCCATTCCCCCACTCCCTCCACTCTCCCCATGACTCAAAATTTTGCTAAAGAAGCGATCGCCGTCCTCCTCGACCTCGCCCAACAAGGAGAAATCGATCCTTGGAACGTGAACGTCGTCGAAGCGATCGATCTCTACTTGAGTAAGATTTCCTTAACGGCAACCCCCGATCCCGAACGAGAAACGGCCGATTTGCCCCAATCCGGGCAAGCTTTTCTTTGGGCCTCCACGCTCATTTTGCTCAAGGCCAACACTCTAGAGCAATTGGGAGAAGAAGAGGAAGAAGAAGAAGAATTTTTGAGCGAAGAACTCGATCCTCGCGAGCGTGCCCTCCCCCTGCGTTTGGAAAAACACATTCGCCGTCGCCCTTCCGCCCCGCCCCTGCGCCGCCGTCGCGTGACTCTAAACGAATTAATCGAACAGATCCAAGAAATGGCAGCGGTTTTGGAAACCAAAGCCGCCCAGCCGCGCAAAAAACGGACGCAATCTCGCAAAGAAGCCGCACGCCACATCTCTCAACTCGCCCACAATGAAAATTTAACGGAAATGGCGGGATTGCTCGAGGCATTTTTTGAGAACGTTTTTCCCCAACTTGCTGGCGATCGCGATTTAATCGATTTAAATCAACTGGTGGCGTGGTGGAGCGACACCCAACCCGAAGAGAAGAACTATCCCATCGCCCATCATCGCGTTGGCGTTTTTTGGGCGCTCTTATTGCTCTCGGCCCAATCCAAAGTGGAATTATCCCAAACCGAGTTTTACCAAGATCTAACAATAAAGCCTCTAATTAACAGTCCAACCCAGAGATTGGGATAAAATCGGAGTGAATTCAATCTCAAAGAGTAGATTCGAGGAAAATTAATATGAAAGCCATGATTTTGGCAGCAGGTAGGGGAACCCGCGTTCGTCCCATTACCTATACGATTCCTAAACCTTTGATTCCTATCTTGCAGAAACCCGTGATGGAGTTTTTGCTCGAGTTGCTGCGACAACATGGCTTCGACCAAGTAATGGTGAATGTTTCTCATTTAGCTGAGGAAATCGAAAGCTACTTTCGCGACGGGCAGCGCTTTGGCGTTGAGATTGCCTATTCTTTTGAAGGCTACATCGACGATAGCGGTCATCTGGTGGGAGAAGCCCTCGGGTCTGCGGGGGGGCTGCGCCGCATTCAAGATTTTAATCCCTTTTTTGACGATACGTTTATCGTGCTTTGCGGCGATGCCCTGATCGATTTGGATTTAACCGCAGCCGTGAAAATGCACAAGGCTAAGGGCGCGATCGCGACAATCGTCACCAAAAATGTTCCCCGAGAGCAGGTTTCCAGTTATGGGGTCGTGGTGACGGATGAAGACGGGCGCATTCAAGCGTTTCAGGAAAAGCCGAGCGTCGAAGAAGCTCTCAGCACGACCATTAACACGGGGATTTACATTTTCGAGCCGGAAATTATCAATTTTATCCCCCCCAAGACCGTTTTCGATATTGGCGGCAACCTCTTCCCAAAATTGGTGGAAATGGGCGCGCCTTTTTATGCAGTGCCGATGGATTTTCAATGGGTGGATATCGGGAAAGTTCCCGACTACTGGCATGCCATTCGCGGCGTTTTATGCGGCGAGATTAAAAATGTTGCTATTCCGGGCAGGGAGATCGAACCGGGCATTTACACGGGACTGAATGTGGTGATGAATCGGGATAAGGTGAATATCACAGGGCCCGTTTACATTGGCGGCATGACTCGCATTGAAGACGGGGTGAAAATTGTCGGACCGACGGCTATCGGCCCGAGCTGTCATATTTGTAGCGGGGCGACAGTGGAGAATAGCGTTATTTTTGAATATTCTCGCTTGGGTTCTGACGTGCGCTTGGTGGATAAGCTGGTTTTCGGGCGCTATTGCGTGGATAAAAATGGGGCGGCGATCGATGTGAAGGCGGCGGCGTTGGATTGGTTGATTACCGATACCCGTCAGACTCCTCCCGTCACCGAACCACCAGAAAAAGACTTGATGGCTGAATTTCGCAGCAACTCTCATGAAGGGAAAAAATAAAACGTTTTTCGTGCAAAGCGTGCATGGCTTTAAGGGGTTTCTCGTACTGCAATCGCAATTTTTACGCCCTCTAGTTTGCGCAGGCGATCGATAACTTCTACAACTCGTCCGTGATTGGTTTGTTCGTCTGCTTCAATGAGAATTGTTGTTTCATCGGGTGCAAGTAACGGGCGCACTGCATTTTCTAGATCTGCAAAGGGTGCGGGTTGGCGATTGAGGAAAATGGTGCCATCGACGGCAAGGGTGAGGGTAATACGAGTATTTTGTTGCGCCGATGCCGTAACGGCTGGGGGTAAGTTGACGGGCAAGCCTCGAGAGCGGGTCAGATCGAGGCTGGATAAAATAAAAAATGCCAAGATGGCAAAAATAACGTCAATGGCAGAGATAATATTGAGGGAAAAAGGGCGATCGCTTTCTTCAGGGAGGCGCATTTTTTTAATTCAAAATTCAAAATTTAAAATTCAAAAAGGGGCATAAATAATAGATTAATCCAAAAAAAGCGATCGCTTCAAGATGAGGCGATCGCGTTGAACTCATGAAAGGAAAAGGGAAAACTGAGATGAGAATATTTGTGGAGGTTTAATGAATCAGAGGTTTTATAAAAAACTTAATCGTTAACTTGATTATTGCAAAGTCTTTTGCTCGTGCCATCCCAAAAATTCCCTATTTTTTGCGATCGCTTATTAGTATTTTACGGATTGTGATATCACGGAAAAAGAGGAGTTTTTTAATGAGTATTTTTTCGGATGAGGAAGGGTAACACCTGCACATTTTTGCGGAATTCTGTAAGCCATATTTTACAAGGCGTAAGCGATCGCTTTACCCAACCCATTAAGATGGATGCGCTAATCTACTTTGTGTTACGCCACTAGAGTATGATAAGAAAATAAAAAATGGAGCGATCGCCCCTTATCCCGCCTGCCGCTAAAATAGGAGAAATCTCGCCCCCATCCCCACCATGAAAACAACAACCTTGGCGATCGCGACTTCCCTCATGCTGTCAGCATTGCCCTTTTCAACCCCCGCAAAAGCTGAAAATTTACCCGCCATTCGTCAACTCCTCTCCAGCAAACAATGCGTGCAATGCGATTTGCGGCATTCGAGTTTAATTTTGGCGGATTTACAGGGTGCGGATTTGCGCGGTGCGGATTTGCGTTTTGCCAATTTCAGCCAAGCGAATTTAACCGGGACAGATTTGAGCGGTGCGAATTTAACGGGTGCTTCTCTCAACGGGGCAAATCTCGCGGGTGCGATTTTGGTGGGGAGCAATTTTACCGGTGCGGATTTGCGAAATGCTTATTTAATGGGGGCAACTTTTTCTCAAACCCGCCTCGATGGAGCGTATATTCAAGGAACGGTGGGTTTGCCCTATCTCAGAGAAAGTGCCGAGTCATTATACGTTCGCGGCGTGCGAGAAGCCAGTCAGAACAACTATACCGGTGCGATCCAATATTACGATCGCGCCTTACAGGTGAATCCTGAATTTGCCCTTGCTTATTTAGGGCGGGGTTTCATGCTCTATCGACTAACCGATGAAAGAGGCGCAATGCAAAACGTACAAATTGCCGCCCAATTATTCGAACAACAAGGAAACGAACTCGGCGTAAAAGCCGTTGACGATTTTGTCGCTTATGTCCAAAAGCAAAATAATCCCACCAGTGGTAGTGGATTGGGAATCGATTTACTCAATATTCTCGGAGGCGTAACTTCTTCTATTTTACCGTTTTTGTTTTAGAGAATATAGAAGCGGGGCAATATCCTGACTATCATGTTCGAAGAATTAACAAGCGACGTATTCCCGTGTCAAACCCCAATAACTCTAAAACAGATAATCTAGGCTAATATCACAAATTATCAATTCCCGGAATATCCAAGTGAAAAAACCTGGATATTCCTTTATTTTTAAACAACTACAAGCTCTCCTTTAAAATCTCCACAATTCCTTTTTGACCGTCCAAACGGACAAATTGACCGTCTCGCAAATACTGCATCGCATTATTCACGTCCATCACCGCCGGAATGCCGTATTCCCGCGCTAAAATTGCCCCGTGGGATAACTTTCCTCCCACCTCGGCAACAATTCCCTTGGCACGAGAAAGTAAAAGCGACCAACCCGCATCGGTATAGGGAACCACGAGAATGGTTTCCCCATCGATTTCCGCCCCGTCTTGCAGCGATCGCGCCACCTTAATTCGCCCCTCGACAATCCCAGAACTGGCAGGAATCCCCGTTAAAGTTTGTTTGGGAGGCAAACTCGATAAAATCGGTAAATCTCCTTCAGTGGTTCGACCGTAAACCACATAAGGAACTTGAGAGAGTCTTTTATCTTTTTCCCAACGAGATCGCCTCTGACGAACCAAATCGGGAAAACGCGATCGCAACGCCAGATCTTCTTCTTCCAACACGATACGAATTTCCTCGATCTCGAGAAAGAAAATATCTCCCTCTCCCTTCAAAATCCCTGCTGCCAACCAGTGTTTTTCTAGAGCCAAAAACGTCCATCGCAACCTCGCCAACAAACGCGAATAGACTTCGCTCACTCGTCCTTTTAAATTTAATCTCTCCTGTACGATGCGCGATCGCAAACCGTGAATCCCATCAAAGTGCGTATTTTCTTCTGCAAGTTGGCGATCGCGATCGTGAAAAATGTATTGCGAAAAAAGTTCCCGCATGGGGCGAGGATCTTCCTGCCATCGGGGAACGGCAATATCCGTTGCCACTTGACTTAAATAGCCGTAATATTCCAACCATTCGTTAAATTGTTGCAGAATGCTCTCGCAATCCGGCGTTTCTGCTAAATAGGCAAATAACGAGGGACAGCTATCAAAATTCAAGCGAGAGAGAGGGAGTAAATTTCGCGTTTTTCCTGCCAACTTTGCCAGCGATCGCAAGGATTCGACCTCCGGCAATTGGGAATTATCGAGATATTTTTCGGAAACTTGCAAAATGCCCTGTCGCAAGGCTGCACTCAAAGGAGCTAAAATACTGTAATAAGTTGCCCGCTCGAGGGTTGCTAAAATCGAGTCTATTCTGGCAAGTAACTCTTCTTCATTTAAAGATTCAGCTGGGGATTGCGAGGGACTCAAAGCTGGCGCAAACCATTTGCGCTCGTCGCGATCGAAATCTGCTTTTAAAGACTGCTCTCGTCCTAATAAACGCAGTAATCCGGGAACATTTTTTAAGGTTGACAATAAAGGCGGTTTGGAGAATTTTGCCCCGCGAGTGAGAAACTCCAAACTTTCTGGAGGCAAACCCATGCGGTGGAAAATTTGCCCTAATAAAGTGGCATTAAAATAAGCGTGAGAATAGTGTAAAGTAGCCGTTTCGGCAAAATCTAAATGGCGATCGCGATCGCCTAAAACAATTTTAAAAATATCGCCCCACACCCCGCAAGTTAACGGCCGATTAATCGACCAAGTCAGGGGAGGAATTGCTCCCGGAATGACCTCGGCCGCAATTTTTCGCGTCCATAAGGGAATTAGGGTAGTAATGGGACGAACTTGCAACAACCACAAGGTTTCCCCGTCATAAGTCCATTCGATATCTTGGGGGATACCGTGAAAGCGATCTTCCAAGTCGCGAACGATCTGGGCAACTTCCCGCACGAGACCCGAGGGGGTTTGGCCTTCTCCCTCGATTAAGGTTTGCGATGACTCCGGAAATCCTTGCGATCGCACGTCCAAATAAACGCGATACTGTTCCGGGGTTACTTGTCCGGAAACCACTTGCGCCGCCCCTCCCGATGCAGCCTCGACGATCGCGGCCTCGCCGACGGGATCCACCGGATCGCGACTGAAAGCCACCCCAGAAAAAACCCCGGCAATTTGTTGCTGGACGATAACCGCCATTGTCGCAACATTGGCGGTATCCCCACCGCGATCGCGTCGGTAACGAGTTGCGGCAGGGCTGTGATAAGAAGTCTGACAGCGAATAATGGCCGCCTCGAGAGCAACGCGATCGGTAATATTGCTAAGGGTGAGGTATTGTCCCGCTGCCGAAGCCGTTTCCGAATCCTCCCCCACTGCTGAAGAACGAACGATGAAGGGATTCTGCTCCGAAGGAGAAACCGAGAGAATGAGGGGCTGGGGATCGTCTCCCGCTGGCAGGATCCAGCCACGGGGAACGTTATAATTCCAGCGTTTGAGGAGAGCGAGGCTTGCGGCTTTTGCTCCCACTTTGAGGGGATCGAGGCGATCGTTGAAGGTAAGCAAGGCATTATCTCCTCGGAAAAACCGAAAGACGCTTTGAGATTCGGATTGGGCTTGAGATTCGGGCAAGTCGAGATCGTCGGGAATTTTTTGATAAATCCAACCTAACAAGACGGCAAGAGCGATCGCGGCAAAAATATAATCGGTATTGTGGGGACGGCGTAGGGCGAGGATTAGCGCTAACACGCTCAAACCCACCAAACGCCCCGTTGCCCGATGGCGAAAAATGGTAAAACTGATGCCGCTAATTAAAACAATCAAACTGGCAGCAGCGGGATCGTGAACGACAATACCCCAAAAGGCATTGGTTGCGCCCGCCCCTTTCCCCATCCAGTAGCGTCCCATAATTAAAGCAATGAGGGCAATCAATTGCCATGTGGGTTGCCCGGGGAAAAAATAACCGGCGATCGCAACGGCAGCAATTCCCTTACCGGCTTCTGCAAGAGCGGCGAGAATGCCCGCGACAGTTCCCCCATGATAAAAAGCCGCCGATACGGAAACGTTTCCCGTTCCGATTTTGGCGAGTTTTTTCCCCGTCAACCCAAAGGTTATCCAATCCACGAATGGGAGTCCCCCTAAAAGGGGGCAAAAAATAAAAATTGCCGCCGAACCCAGAAAAATATCCATTTTCAGTGCTTTGCTATCGGTTATCGAGGAAGAACCCACAACCCACAACAAATAACAAACAACAAATAACAAATAACAAATAACCCGCGATAAAAATTAAATATGCTGAAAAATGCAGCGATCGCGTCCGGCTTGCTTGGCGTGATAGAGGGCGCGATCGGCAGCTTGGATAAGGGTTTGTGGCGTATCGACCCCCTCGGGAATAAAACTCGCTCCCCCAATGCTGAGGGTCACGCGATCGCTGACGCGAGAGCGGTGATGGGGAATCTGCAAAGACACAATATTTTTGCGAATGGTTTGTGCAACTTGCCAAGCGACATTCCCTTCGCAATTGGGGAGAATCACCCCAAATTCTTCTCCGCCGTATCGCGCCACTAAATTTCCACTTTCTTGGACGCTCTTTTGTAAAGTCGTGGCAACGCGTACCAAACAATCATCTCCCGATAAGTGACCGTAACAATCATTGTAGGCTTTAAAAAAATCGACATCGGCCAGTAAAAGGGATAAAGGCAAGCGCGATCGCGCCGATTGTTTTAACATTTGCAGTAGGTAACTATCAAAATGACGGCGATTGGCAATGCCTGTTAGACCGTCTAAGGAGGCGAGGCGTTGCAGTTCCAGATTGGCTTCTTCGAGTTTTTGGCTGGACTCTTGCAGGAGTTGGGTGGTTAATTGCAAAATTCGCCCTTGGGCGACGAGGAGTTGATGGGAGTCGAGGAGTCGATACTCTCGGGGAGAGAGAATGACGACAATGGGTTCCGTCAGCAATTCCGGCGATCGCTGTAAAGAATAACGGGCAGCTTCGACTACTGAAGTTTCTCCTTTTAAGAGCAGGAGATCGGCCCGCACGAATTCGTATAGGTTATGAATGGGGCGATTGGAAAATAATTCCAAACTATAGGGACGACTCATATGCTCCCAGAATCGCTCGCGAGAAATCATGCCCGCAAATTCTCCCTCCTCCGTGAGGATAGCCCCCGGACGGATGGGAGATTGCTCGAATTCTTTAAGCGCTTCAAGACTGGGACGGGAACGTTCGATCTGAAATTTATCGAGAAATAATTCTTGAATGGTGGAAGTCAGGGTGAGTGCCAAGGGTGGCTTTCTCGATATGGGCGACAGTAAGGGGTGCTCTAGTGCCACGATTTGTACGGGTTGGCATAAGGATCGAACGGTTTCTTCCTTTCAAAAATAGTCTTTTCTATTGAGGGAAAGGATAAATCGATCTCATTTTATCGGAAACTCTGCCCGCTCGCTTGGGGAATTCGCTGCGAATGGGATTCCCCTTCCATAACGCGATACAATTAAGGGCGCGCGATCGCTGCTCCTTCATTCATCAAATCCTCGATGAAGAAATCTCTTCTCTTTCTCATTTCGCTTCTCTTTGCGTTCTCGCCGACGATCTGCGCGGCTCAATCTCTAAGCCGTCCCGTCCTTCGTATCGGCTCTCAAGGAGAAGCAGTGCGAGAATTACAAGCGGCTTTATTGTTATTGGGATTTTATACGGGAGCGGTAGACGGACGATATTCAGAAAGTACGGTGATTGCCGTTTCTCGTTTTCAAGAAGCTGCAAAACTACCGATAGATGGCATTATGGGGACGGAAACGTGGAAGCGTCTCTTTCCTCCTTCTCCCGTTTTGCGATCGGGAAATAGCCCCCCTCCCCCTCTCATTTCATCATCGGAATCTTCTGGGAGCTCGGCAAATTCCCAAGGTGCCAATTTACCAATTCTGCGATCGCCCATGCAGGGCAAAGCGGTGAAGCGATTACAACAACGCTTACGAGATTTAGGATTATTCTCCGGTCAAATCGATGGTATTTTTGGCGAACAAACTTTAGAAGCCGTTAAAACTTTTCAACAGCAAAATAATCTTACAGTTGATGGCATCGTCGGTGCAAAAACTTGGGAAATACTGCTGCGATAATCGATCTCAACTGTCAACTGTCAACTGTCAACTGTCAACTGTCAACTGTCAACTGTCAACTGTCAACTGTCAACTGTCAACTGTCAACTCTTCACCCCTTCTTCGCAGATTTATACCAACGATACCATTCTCCCGAACTGCGAACGGAAAGCCATAGTAAAAACATGGCAATCAAACCCCCTTGCTCGGGGGCATTAAAGGCAAAAAAGACTAAAAAAACGCAGAGTGCATCTTCAAGGAAAATGACCCATAAGGGCAAACCTTGCAAGCGAAAAAACCAACCCACCTGCACCAATTTCAAGACAAATGCCAAAAGCCCTCCAACCGTTGCCACAATCCATAACGGTTGCAAGTCTACCGAACTGATTTTGATTGCCGTAATGGCCATCAATCCTCCCACCACTGGGCTGAGGATGAGTTGCAAAAGCTGATTGACTCGTTGCCCCAAAAGTTTTTTTGAACCAAAAAGTTCAAATAACGACCAACTGGTCAGAATTCCCAATAAGACTGGCGGATGAATTGCCGATAGCAACGGTACGTTATACCAAAGACTATCGCTTTGCAACAATCCGATCGCCAACAAGGGCAGCGCAATTCTCATCCCGGCGGCGGCGGCGGCAGAAAGTGCGGCTAAAAGTCCAACGATCGCGATGCTCATACGAGAAAAGAACGGGAGATTAATAGCCCCGTCTCTCTTTGCGCCCGTTCCCTCTCTGGGTCGGCATTCCCTAGGTGGGGTTTCCTCACCGGGGTCTGACCGCTAGGCGAATTCGATTCGCTGGGGTCGCACTGCTCTTTAGAGCGGGGTAGAAAATCGACACGGCGACTAAAGTCGCCTGCATGATAATAATTAATTGTAACAAAAGATTGATGGCTTTAAAATAATTTAATATTGTTAAAGAAGGAAGAAAATAAAATGTACGAATGCCAACAAGATCTAATCAAAAATTCGGAAATCCTGCCATTTCTAGAGGACTTTTTTATAATAAGCAGATTGCAAAAATCAAAGAGGGAAAGCCCCAAAGATTTTGGTCAAAGCGTCTATCTCGTATCGCGGAAAGATGTAATCGACAGAGGAGAGATGCACTCAACAATGCTGCGAAATTGGCGATCGATCGTTGCTTAGAAAATAGGATGAGTCGGATTGTTTTTGGCTGAAATTTAGATGATGATTTCTTGCCAACATTTGGTGAAAAAAACCGTTCGCGCAGCGTTCCAGCTGGAAAGCGTCAGGAAAGCGAATGAAGCGGGGTTTGTATCGCACTCAAAACGATCCACAAATGCAATGAAATGCTTCGCACCCCATAGGATTAATCTTGAAGGCTGATTGGCAGTTCGAGCGATTTCTTCCTATTCTGCCTTTTTTTGGGCCAAATCGGGCAATCCTTGCTATATTCCGACATCAAAGAATATTTCAATATATTTCTAAAAACTAACTTTTGTTAAAAAGTAACATTTTATACTGTTTATCTATGCTGTAATAATGTTAAGGACAAAGCAATTAAGTGCGGTAAAAAATGCCGAGTTAACAAATCTCTGTTAGGGTTAACACTTTCAGAAGACATTTTCGTTGACGGCGATACCGCAATTGGCGAGTATATAATGAAACTGAGGGATAAAATACCCTGATTTCTTTTGAAAAAGATAGGATTGTGAGGATTTGATTTCGCCGATATTTAAATGCGTTCCGAGTACGATTATGAGGTTTAAATTCGGTTATGACGATCGCGATACCAACAGATCGATTATCCCAGTCTTTATTAGCAGATGCCAGCAGCCGCCTCGAAGGGGTATTAAAGTACGTGGCAATTTCTGAAGATGCTTTGAGACGCTTGAAATCTCCCAAAGCCAGTTTGAGCGTTTCCATTCCCGTACGCATGGATAACGGTTCGTTAAGGGTTTTTCAAGGGTATCGCGTGCGCTATGACGACACGCGAGGACCGGGAAAAGGGGGAGTTCGTTATCATCCCAACGTAACTTTGGATGAAGTACAATCTCTTGCCTTTTGGATGACGTTTAAAGCAGCTTTAATGAATTTACCTTTTGGCGGGGCAAAAGGGGGAATTGCTTTAAATCCGAAAGAATTATCCCGTCAGGAATTAGAGCGTTTGAGTCGGGGCTATATCGATGCGATCGCGGATTTTATCGGGCCCGATGTGGATATCCTGGCGCCAGATATGTACACTAATGAGATGATTATGGGTTGGATGATGGATCAATATTCGATTATCAAGCGCAAGGTCAGTCCGGCGGTGGTGACGGGTAAACCCGTGATGATGGGGGGTTCTCAAGGTCGGAGTACGGCGACAGCAACCGGAGCATTTTACGTCATTAATACCCTTTTACCCTATTTCGATCGCATTCCCGAACGCACGACGGTGGCAATACAAGGATTTGGTAAGGTCGGTGCGGCCTTGGCGGAGTTACTGGCTAATGCCGGGTATAAAGTCGTGGCGGTGAGCGATTCTCAAGGGGGAATCTATTGCGATCGCGGTTTGGATATTCCCAGTATTCGTCAATACAAGAACGAAAGTCGCAGTATTAAGGCGGTGTATTGCGAGGATACGGTATGCAATATCGTCGAACATGAAGTCGTGACCAATGAGGAGTTATTGGCTTTGGATGTGGACGTTTTGATTCCGGCGGCTTTGGAAAATCAAATTACTGAAGCTAATGCCAATAATATCTCTGCAAAGTATATTTTTGAAGTGGCAAATGGTCCGATTACCTCGGCTGGCGATCGCATTTTGGAGAAAAAGGGCATTTATGTCTTTCCCGATATTCTCGTTAATGCGGGGGGCGTTACCGTGAGTTACTTTGAATGGGTACAAAATCGCAGTGGCATGTATTGGAGTCTCGATGAAGTTCACCGACATCTGAAACCGAAAATGGTAGAAGAGGCACAAGCGACGTGGCAGATCGCCCGAGAGTTCGAGACTTCTATGCGAACGGCGGCTTATATTCACGCCCTCAACCGCCTCGGTGAAGCCTTGGATGCTAAGGGAACGCGAGATTATTATACCAATGGCAAGCATTAATCCAAGCATTAATCGGCTTTGATTTGAAAGGATAGCAGCGATCGCTCGGGGTGGGCGATCGCTTTTCTTAGGGGGTTATTTTTCGCAATCGTTCTATTCTTCATCGTTGCTTTCTTCGAGGAGAAAGGGGCGATCGCTTTGCCGTTCAAATTGACGCTGAACTTTCAGTAAAATATTTTCTAACCGCAAAATTAATTTTTCCCGTTCATTTTTTTCCGTTCCCAATCCATTTTCTAATTTTAAGATAATTTTTTCGATTTCATGTGCGTTTTTGAGACTTTCATTTTTGAACTCATTCTGTAGTTTTAAGATTAACTTTTCTTTTTCGCGATCGTCCTTAACCATAGCCTTTTCTAGCTTTCTAACATAAGAAAAAATCTTTCTCAGGTCTTGACGCAATTCTTGCAGTTCTTGCGTATTTTTCTCCACCTGTTTTTTGAGTGCTAAGAGTTGCTTGCCGAATTCAAGTAATTTTTCCCACATTAATCCACAACTTCTCCTAATGCGGCCATCATTACTTGCGTTTCCAATCGCAAATTTTTAATAACCTCTTGTTTTTCATCTATACGAACATCAATACTCTGAATTTCCGTCAAAATATCATCAATGATATGTTGAATTTCTTTGTCCTTAGAAACGCGATCCTTGTCATATATCTCAACATCAGCGCCTACAATCTCATCTTCCATACTAGAATAATCGGTATCGTCTTCTACGACTATATTTCCGGTAGCACTTAAATACTCAGATCTTTCCGCAGAAACACTTTCCCCATCATATATTTCAGCAGCAGTTTCTGCAATTGCTTCTTCTAAACCTACTCGCAAGATATTGATAATAGGATTATGAAAATGAATGAGTTTGACAAATGCCTCGATCCCTATTGTTCTATTAGTTTCTAAGATTGTCTCAAACCAAGAGCGACTGCTTTTGATTTGTGCGATCGCTTTTTCAGCAACAGCAGCTTTCTCAGCAAGAGTTTCAGTGGGATACATTTCAGAAAGTTGATTCAATAGAGCCTGAATTTCTCTCGCAGTTTGTTCGATATCTTCATTGTTTTTTACAACGATTGTAGATCCTGCAACCGCGTCAGTTTGGTTGTAGGAGGATGTTGTATAAGATGGAGGATCGTTTGGCATTCTCTTGGTCTCCATATTAGATCGGTCTGCTCGTTAACAGTTTAACAATAATTGGCAATATGAGAGGATTCAAGTGTAGAACATCCGATCGAGCGATCTCCCGAAAAATAGCTATCAGAGTATTGTATCGGGCGATACGGCTAAAGCATTGAGCGAGAAAACTATCCATTGCGATCGCTTTATTGCAATATTCTACTGAATTATCAATTTACAAATTGGAGAAGCACCCCATCTTGGCGAGTACAATGGGTGACTAATTTCTCCGATCTGGTAAGGGAGGAGAAATCGTCAATGCGATCGCTTATTTACAAGATGTCGCATTCGTCGGACTATTGGGTTGACCGCCAAAAATAAAGGTTTCCCAAGGACCGGGAGGATGGTATCGATCGACGCTGAGTTCCGTTCCTCCTCCACCTTCCGCACTTATATATTGTTCGCTTTCAACTCCTCTCAGAGCAATAGAATCGCAAGCATTGATGCGGGTTCCCGATGAACCTCCATCAACTTTAATAATGACAAACATGGCTTCGGGGGAGCAAGCCTCTCCTTCTGCATCTAATTTTCCTCGATCCACCCGAAGATAATTGCTGCCATTTTGGGTTCTCAAACAGATTCGATCGCCGGTATTTAAATCTCCGGTACTTAGATCGAAGAGCTTAAAGGTTTCCCAAGGTCCGACTTCGGGACGATTGGCTCTGACTTCACCGCCTCCGCCGCCTTCTGCGGTAAGATAAGTACCTAGGGACGATCTCAGAGCGACCAACATATCGGTTGCAAAAGTTGGGGAAATTGCGATCGCGGTTCCGACAATCCCACCGAAGACAACCATCACAGTCTTTTTGAACACAGTTTATCTCCTGAATTTAAAATTTAGATCGAGCGAACGAGTCTATCAAAGTATACCCGACGAGTCTCCTCGATACTATTCTAGGATGCGCCCATTCATTTTTACATCGGCGATTTAACCTTAAATCAGCCAATTTCTCAATTGAGAAGAAGCCAGATCGATTAAACTGGTCGCTAAAATCAAAATAATTAAAATAGCACAAACTTTAGGATAATCAAAAGAGCCGAAACTTTGGTAAAGAGAAACGCCAATCCCTCCCGCACCGACAATCCCTAAAACGGAAGCCGATCGCACGTTAGCTTCAAAGCGATACAGGGTAAAGGAAGTCCAGAGAGGAATCACTTGTGGAATAACGCCGAAGAGAATTTCTTGTAATTTACTCGCACCCGTTGCGCGAATGCCTTCGATAGGACCGGGTTCGATCGCTTCGACTGCTTCGGAAAAGAGTTTCCCCAAAGTCCCCGTCGTATGTACGAAAATTGCTAAAACTCCAGCAAAGGGACCCAAACCAACCGCAACAATAAAAATCAACGCGAAGACCAATTCATTAATCGCTCGCATGGCATCCAATAAACGACGAATGAGGAATACAATCCAAGTCGGACTAATATTTGTCGATGCCATCATGGAGAGAGGAGCCGACACGATCGCCGCCATTAATGTTCCCCAAATAGCGATGGCGATCGTGACAATTGTATCGTCGAAATAGAGCTTCCAATAAGTAAAATCCGGTGGGAAAAAATCAAGAATTAAATCCCACATATTGCGCCAGTCGCGGATTAATAGCCAAAAGTTTAGTTCGCTTTTGACATAAGAAAAAACTAAAAGAATAAGGATAGCAATCGCGCCTAAAATATAAAAAATACGAACTTTTTTTGCGCGTTCTTCTTCCTGTTTTAATATGGCAATAACATTGTTATTTTTTGCTTGCACTGAGTTTTGCTGAAATGTGGGTTTTTCGTTGTTAGTTACTTGCACTGAGCTTTACCAAAGTGTTGTTTGTTTATTATTTTTGCTGGGGACAATGGATAAGGCGAGCAAACAATTTGCCCACCTTACTTTTTATTTTAATGCGTCCAAGGCTTTATTGAGTTCGTCGAGTTGTTTTTTCTTGTCTTCTTCGCTTAAATCTTCATTGGTTTCAACTTCAAGGATTTGTTTAGCAAAATCTAACTCGCGAATCGTATTCCAATCTTCATCTTTTGCCGGATCGAAACGCAACCATTCTAGAGGATCGAGAATGGCTCGATCTTGATAATTGTAGAAAAAGTCTTGGAGTTTTTCTTTGAGACTTTCCGGTAAATCTTTGCGGTAAGCGATCGGATCGCTGGGAATCACGGGAGAAGTCCAAATCACCTCGATTCTTTCTCGTGCTTCTGCATCGGTTTTTTCCAAACGACTCAAAGATTCATTATTATTCGTTGCCACATCAACTTGATTATTGGCAACGGCTAAAGCTGTCGCTTCGTGACTGCCAGAAAAAACCAATCGTTCAAATGCTTCTTTAGGATTGACTTTATTTTGAGCAAAAACGTAGTAACTGGGAACGAGAAAACCAGAGGTTGAATTGGGATCGTTAAAAGCAAAAGTTAACTGTGCTGCATTCTCGATCGTATATTCATCGCCATTTCCTTTGTCTATATCAATGTCGCTCAAAATGGGATTATCTTTGTTAGTAATCAAATAAGAGTAATAACCCTTTGAACCATCGAGAGCGACGGTTTGCACAAAGGCTTCTGCATTGGCGCGTTTTGCGGCTTCAATATAAGATTTTCCTCCATACCAAGCAAGATCGACTTTCTTCGCTTTCATGGCTTCGATAACACCAGCATATTGAGTCGCATAAAAAGCCTTAACAGGCATCCCCAGTTCTTCCGACATTGCTTCAATGAACGGTTTCCAAATCGGTTTTTGATTGGCTTGAGATTCTGTGGAAATAATACCAAAGTTCAGTTCTTTAACTTCGATGGTTTCTTCGCTGGTTTCGCTTGCATCTGGATTGGAATCCGTATTGCTACAAGCCGATAAGAATTTTGCACCGCTTACCGAGAGGAGAAATAAAGAAACAGATTTAATTAAAAAACGTCTTTGCATGATAAAATTATCGAGAGAGTTTTCATGAAATTTATACTAACAATTCGCCGTGACCGCGCAAGACTAATTCTTCCGCCGCTGCGCCATAAATGTCATTGAGTTTGGTATCGTCTAAGTTCGGGGTTGCCCCGTCAAATTTAACCTCTCCATCCTTGAGGGCGATCGCGCGATCGCAGTAATGACGTACCATTTGCACTTGATGGAGGGAACTAACAATCGTAATTCCCCGTTCTCGATTAAGTTGAACGAGTAACTCCATCACTTTTCGCGCCGACTCCGGATCGAGGGAGGCAATGGGTTCGTCGGCAAGGATAATTTTTGCTCCCTGTATCAAACAGCGAGCGATCGCCACCCGTTGCTGTTGTCCTCCGGATAATTGCGAGGCTCTTTTGTATGCCTGTTCTAAAATCCCCACGCGATCGAGAGCGGCTAATGCCTGAAGTTTCTGCTCTTTGCTAAAAAGGCGAAAACTCGATTTGAGCAGGGACATTCTTCCCAAATTACCCACCAAAACATTTTCGATCGCGCTCAGGCGTTTAACGAGATTAAATTGTTGGAAAATGCACCCGATTTGGGTGCGGAGAAGGCGAACTTTCGAGTGATAGCGACCATTGCTTTGTAAAGGCATACCGTAAATATTGACAGTGCCGCGATCGCTCTCTTGCAAGCCATTTAAATGTCGTAATAGGGTAGATTTTCCCGACCCGGAAGCACCGACTAATGCAACCATTTCTCCATCCTCTACGGTACAATTAACGTGCCGTAGGGCGGGTTTGCCTTTAAAACTTTTGCTTAAGTCGATGACTTCGATTGCTGCAAGATTGGACAATGTTTTACTCATCTACACTTCGCCAGAGCTAGTGTCTATTTTTAGGATTAATAGAGGTTTAGGCTTGAGTTATTTTTGGGTTAAATCCCAAATAAATCTGTTTTGATTATCAAACAACAATACAATAATTTTGTGGGGAACGAGGCAAAATTACGATCGAGAATGAAAGATTGACAAACAGACATTTTGCATCCCCCAGTGAGAGGATGCCGCACTCGATGTTACGATTGCTTGTTTAATTTTTTTGATTGACTGGAATTCTGCGAACCTTTTTCGCCAATCCCAAACGTTCGATGAATTGGATGGTATGCCAAGTGAGATCCATTTCCCACCAGTGCCAACCGGATTGTGCCGATCGCGGATGAGCGTGGTGGTTGTTGTGCCAGCCTTCGCCATAGGTAGAAAGTGCTACCCACCAGAGATTGCGAGCATTATCTTTCGCGGCAAAAGTGCGATAGCCCCAAGTGTGAGTGGCAGAATTCACAAACCACGTACAGTGCCACAATAACACCGAGCGCAAGAAAATACCGTAAATGACAAAAGACCAACCTCCGAAAATATAAAGCAGCACGGCAAGAGGCACTTGCAACAATAAGAAATAGCGATCCAGCCAGCGATAAAAGGGTTGACGCAATAAATCCGAGGCATATTTCCCGTAATATTCGCGCTCGAAGGCTTCCGGTTTCGGATAAATCAGCCAGAGGAAATGACTCCACCAAAACCCTCGCTTGGCAGAATAAGGATCTTTCTCAACGTCTTCGGTATGAGCGTGATGCTGTCGGTGTCCCCCCACCCAGAAGATCGGTCCTCCTTGTAGAGCTAGGGCGCCGCAAATGGCGATCGCGTATTCGAGCCACTGCGGAACTTCAAAGCTGCGATGACTCAACAAGCGATGATAACCCAAACAAATCCCAATTCCCCCGCACAGCCAATGTAAAAATAGGGTGACTCCTAGAGCCTGCCACGAGAAAAACCAAGGTGCAGATAGGGCGATCGCATGAAAAATAGTGAAAAATAAGAGATAAGACCAATTTAAGACAAGAGAATTATCGCCCCCGGAAGAGCGAGTGGCAATGGATTGCAAATTCATATGCGAATATCCCGAAAATGAAAGGAAACCTGTTTTTTGCTCCCGTTAACCGATTGGGAGATCGGGAAGCCAATTGATGCAATGATTGCTTGCATGATATTATCGTAACAACTTCCCTCTAAAATTGCAAGCAATACTTACATTTTTATGACGGCAAAATCTTCATCCACCCGCGATCGTCTGATACAAGCTGCCGTGGAACTCTTTATTTCTCAAGGCATTGGCAATACGACCACCCGCCAAATCGCTAATTTAGCAGAGGTCAACGAGGTGACTCTCTTTCGTCATTTTGGCAATAAATACGGGTTGCTCCTTGCCGTTATTGAAGAATCTTCCGTCTTTATTAACTTAGAAAAGACCTTATCGCAAAGATTTACGCCATCAGGAGCAAGAGAAACCGATTCGAGAGAATATGCAAGTTATTACTTGCATTCATTAGAATCAATGCCGGAACTCTTCCGATCGCTAATTGGGGAAGCCGATGGATATCCTGAAGAAAATCGCCGTGCCATTGGCAAGCGTTTCGAGGAGATCGCTCGCCCGATTGCCGATTATCTCGCCCTGACGCTCCCGGAAAGTCCAATTTCCCCCGATCGCCTTGCCGGCTTATTTATTGCCCTGTTAACGGGTTATGGCGCAATCGTCTTGACTAGCGAATTTCATCAACTGTGGCGCGATCGCGAGGATTTTCTCGAAAGTTTGGCGACTTTATTTGCAAGCGGAACTTTCCCAAAATCCGATGGAGCAGTGGAAATCTCCCCCGATATTCTCGATCTTCCCGCCCCTTTAGTCCATCAAATTCTCCAAAAAGCCAAAAAATGCGGGTTGCAGGATTTTGCGATCGCCTATCTTCTTTTTGGTGCGGGATTATCTCCCGTAGAAATTGCCAGCTTGCAGAAGTTTCAACAAATTTGTGACAAAAACCAACATATTTTGCAAGTCAAGGTTGCACGACAATGGCGACAGGTTCCTGTCAATCAATGGATTCTCGGCAAGCGTTACGGCTCCTATCTCAATAATCCCTTGACAAAATGGCTCAAAAGTCGCAAAGATGAAAACGCGGCTCTGTTTCTTAATGAAGAAGAAAAGCCGATCTCTGCGTTAGCAATCCAAAAATGCTGGCAAACGTGGTTAGAATCCCTCACAACGGGAGAAATTCCCGCGATCGCTCGAGCGCAACAAACTTGGTGCGTAGAGATGCTAATGCGAGGGATGAGTTTGGAGAATCTTAGCATTCTTTCGGGGTTGGCGTTGGAGCAATTGAAACCCTATGCTCGCAGGGCCAAAGAAAAAGCGGCGATCGAAGAAGCAACGCGATTAGATCGAAAATCGCCTCAACCCGATCGCGAACAACAAGCTCTAGAATAAGGAAGCATTCCTCTCGAATCACCATGAACGACACGGCGCGATCGCAATATTGGGAAAATCGCTATCAAGAGCGAGATATTCCTTGGGATTTAAACCAGCCCGCTCCAGCTTTTGCGAGTTTTCTCGATTCGCCTCAGTCTCCAAAACCCGGTGAAACGGCTGTTCTGGGGTGCGGGACGGGGAATGATGCGCTATTATTTGCCCAACGGGGATTTACCGTGACGGGATTTGATTTTGCCCCAGGGGCGATCGCTTCTGCCCGCGATCGCGCTCGAGAAATGAACGTTCAAGCGGAATTTTTACAGCGAGATATCTTTACTTTAGCCCCAGAGTTTCCCGAAAAATTTGACTATTTGGTGGAGCATACTTGCTTCTGTGCCATTTTACCCGAACAGCGCGATCGCTATGTGGAAATCGCGCGATCGCTCCTCAAACCGCAAGGATTATTAATCGGCATTTTCTTCACCCATTCTCGTCCCGATGGACCGCCTTTCGGGACGACTCCAGAAGAAATTTACACTTATTTCCAACCCGCTTTTGATATCCTTTCTTTTGCATCCGCAGAGGCTTCTATTCCCAGACGCAAAGGGGAAGAACATTTTGGTTTATTGCAACGCGTGTAGTCAAAAAAGAGGTGCGTTACGCTGTTGCGAACGCACCTTCCGTCTATAGAATACGAGAGTGAAATCAAGACAATTTTTGTTCTAGGTACGCTTGATTTTGTCAGCTTGGCTGATAATAATCAAACCGACAGTTGCAGGAACTACAACAACCAATGCGCCGGCAATCAGGCTGAAGAAAAAGTTAGAAAGTGTTGGTGTCATTGTTTTTAAACCCTTTTGTTGTAAGTTAAGAACAAGTGTAAATCAATCGTGAGAAACAATCTAACTCAAAGACGCGATGACCTGTACCCGTCCTTCCGAGCAGAAATTCTCCTTTTCCCCATTGTAAAGGTTTTTGACGCTTTGTTGCGCTTTTTATCGGAGATGCGTTCTCGTGTTGCGAGTTTTGCAGGGTTGCAAGGGCGATCGCGTTACCGGAAGGGAGGGGAGTACAGGAGTCCGCCATCTTTCCACAGTGCGTTTAACCCCCGAGGTTCTTTAAACTGGGATTTGGCTCCGAGGTTGCGATCGTAGATTTCCTCATAGTTTCCCACATGCTTGATAACCCGCTTAGCAAAATCGTTGGATATCCCCAACCCCGCACCCAACTCTCCCTCTTTCCCTAAAAAACGTCGAATGGCAGGATTTTTAGAGTTTTCCAATTGGTCGATATTTGCTTGAGTAATTCCCAATTCTTCCGCTTCGATGAGAGCAAAGACCACCCACTGTACAATATCAAACCATTGCGAGTCACCATCGGCAACAGCAGGTCCTAACGGTTCTTTTGATATTTGTTCTCGTTCCTCTAGCTCTAAAATAATATGATCGTCTGGATTCTGCAATTGTGATTTACGGACGATGAGTTGAGAGCGATCGGCAGTCACCCCATCACATTTCTCATCTTCATAGGGCTTATAGGTATTTGAAGTATCCTTTAAGACAATCTTTCCATAAAGAATGTCTAGCTCTTGCATTTTGTCATCTAAATTGAGTGCAGTTATTGTTCCATCTTCAACGCAGATAGATTTATTTTGGAAATGTGATAATTTCCTGATTGTCCCATCTTTACGAACCATCACAGCTTGACTGTCATAAAAGATAGTTGGACCAAATGCAATACCAACAGCCCCATCACGTTTAAGAGTCCAAGTTGTATTGCGAGATAAAACATCAATTTGATTTTGAATAAGCGCAGCAAAACGCCTCGTAGAATCAAGTTTTACATATTCTACTGCTTCTGGATCGTCGAATAAAGCGGCTGCGAGCGCACGACAAATATCAACATCTAAGCCGGTATATCGACCATTTGGCTCTTCAAAACTAATTCCCGGTGATGCACCATTAATTCCACAGATTATCTTTTTTCGATCGAGAATTAAATTTAAGCGACTATCCAGATTTAGCTCTGGATTTAGCTCTGATTCTATGTCGTCAGAAGTTTGAGAACAAGCATTAGAAAATAAGGTTAAGAGGAAAACCAATAGAAGTACAATTTTTTGAATGGAAAACATTGTTTGTATGTCAAAATTTTGAGTAAAAGGTTATACGATAAATCTAGAGTTCATACTAGAACAAGTTCTTTTACCTATTTTTCTCCTTGCCATACTTTAATGGTTTTATCTCTACTAGCAGTGATAATCGTTTGATTATCAGGACTAATAGCAACGGAAGTAATATAAGTAGGATGTTCCTCTAAAGATTGTATTCCTTTCTGGTCTCTTAAGTCCCAGATGCGAACTCTGCGATCGTTATCGCCACTTACGAGAATTCTACCATTTTGACTAATTGCTAAAGATGAAATTTTTGAGTTACTGCCTTTAAGCGTAATATTAGCTTGATTATTAAACTTAAAAAGTCTAATTGTTCCATCTTCTAAACCGGCAAATAGTGTTTGTCCGGTTGGTTCTACAGCAACTGCGAAGACAGGTTTACCGGCATCAAAAATCTCAATTAATTCTCCTGAATTCAAATCCCATCGCCTTAATGTACCATCACTACTCCCACTAACAATCTCCAGAAGATATGGATGTAATACAATGGAATTAACTCTGACTGGATGACGCTCCCTAACAATCGTTTTATCATCAGTGCGATCGTTCAAATTCCAAATTTCAATTAACCCATCTATATCACCACTTACGATATATTCTCCATTTTTACTAATAGCAATAGAATTGACTTGGTAAGAATGCTCTCCAATCAATCTATCTTGATTGGTTCTCCAATTCCATATTCTGATAGCTCCTGCTGCATTTCCACTAATTATTTCATTGCTATTAGGACTGACAGCAATTGATAAAATATTTGCATTAGAAGTGTTGGGAGATTCTGCTAGTACGTCTCCTGTTTCTAGATCGCAGATAATGAGTTTGCCATTTTGACCGCCAATAACAATTTTTGTTCCATCAGGGGTAAAAGCAATACTATTGACTGCAATATCTTTTTGTGTTAAGTGATTACTAAGATCAAAATTTTCTTTAAAATTGGGTATCTTGAACGGAGTGTTTGCCTCTGTGATAGACGGATTATCTCTTACAGATATCCGATAAGGTAGAGAAAATCCAATAACACCACCAGTACCTAAACCAACTAAAAAAATTAGAGATACCAAGAAAATATTTATATTTTTTTGTCGGCCAAACAAAAGTTTAAATTTAACTATAGCATTCTTATTGTTTAGTGTATTCTCTTCAATACTTTGTATGTCTCTATCGGAAAGATTTAGCATTTTTTGAATACTTGTAAGTTTTTCTCGATCTGTGTTTCCTACTTCACTTTTCTTTTGAATCAGGGTTTCGTAAAAATCTTTATATTTTTTAAAGTTCTCTTCTCTTTGATTATAGGGTTCATATTGTTCTTTCTCTACTGCTTCTGCTTGTCCTTCACTTAAATTAATTTGGTCTTTTATGATGTTTAAATAAACACGATTATTTTTAGAAATTTTCCCTCCATCTTCATGAAGACAATATTGGAACTTTCTAGTGTAGAAAGAGTTTTTGATATCCTGTAAATTCTCTTGGAGTTCATTAGGGAGCTTTTGTGTTAGATATGCTTCAACAATCCTTTCCATCGCTACTTTTTCTTTACCATCAGCTATTTCAAATTTGCCATTGAGAATAAATTGACAAAGCTGTTTGCACATGCTCGAATTTTGTCCGGTCCACAATGAAATTTGAGATACCAATTCAAAGGGATTATCAATATTTTGCTCTTCTTGAGCTTTAAGTACAAAGTTTTGAAAAATTGTATCAAAATTTCCACGATCATCAGAGTTAAACATTTTTTTCTCTCCGTTGATTCAATAATACACTTTTTATTAAAAACAAATTCTCCTCCGGACTTAATTTTTGATTTTTTGCCCATTCTTCAGCCTTTTTCCAGTCTTTTCCTTGCAAAAGCCGATCGTCATCTTGACAATTTGATTCTAACCAATTATTGAGTTGTTTTGTGTAAGGTTTGAGTGTATTTAACATTGTTTCAATCCAATTCAAATCAAAAACTTTTTCGTAAATACGATTACCTAGTTTGAGTCTCTCATTGTCCTTTCTCAGTAAACCTAATTTTAACAAGGTTTCTTGTAAATCATATGTATTGTCTCCAAGAGTATTATTTTGGATAACCTGCTTATATAATTTTAACAGTCTGATAGCGTTCTCATCACTAAGAATTAACTCTTGAAGTTGTTTCAAGTGTTCCGCTCCTTCCTGTGCATCCCAATTCTCAAGTATTCTAGTTTCCACAATTTGATTAACAAACTGCTCTTCATTATCTATTGGAATTTCATCAGAGTTACGAATGTGTTGACAAATTATTCTAGTGAGATTGGGTTCGCAATCAGTCCAAGAGAGTATTGGAGTTACAAGAGAAATTGGGCTATTCATTTTCTGTGACTCTTGTATTTCGGCTACAAAATCCAAGAGGATTTTAATGCCTGCTTCATCTTGAGGATGCCAATTCATTTGTCTCCCCTTTGAATTCCAAACTTGGCTAACAATGAAAAACTGACAGTCTTCAGATTTCAAAAGTTTATGCTTTGACCATTCTATAGCATCATGTAGCTCTTGAGCTACCAAGAGCAGAGAATTATCTTGGCGATCGGAAGATAGCCATTTATGTAGCTTGTTTCCATAAAGACGGATTTTCTCGATCCAATTCAGATCAAAATACTCTTTATAAACACGATTAGCAATAACAAGATTTCTTAGTTTCTTGACTACTAAACCTATTTCTTGTAATTTTTGATATTCTTCATTCTCTTCTGCTTCTATCTCTTGATTTTTTAATATTTTTTCATAAGCTGTTAATAAAGAATCCCCCGGATTAACAAGAAAATATTTTTCGATTGTTTGAAAATGATTATGTATATTTTGTTCATCAGTTTTATATATACATTCTTGAATGATATTATCAATGGTTTGTTGCTCATAATCTTGATTTAATGCTTTGAGTACAGAGTGTGCAATAGTTTTTGCGATCGTTTCTGTTAAGAATTTTTGGCCTGATGTCCAATAAAAAACTGTATTTATAATAGTTTCTTTTGGTTTTATATTGTCTAAATAACGATATATTTTTTCGTGTGACAATTTACTTTCATAGGATAAGTCTCTTTCCATGCGGCTTATAGTTTTACCTTTCTCCCAGCTATCAAATTCCTCCCATAATTTCCCATATAAAAGATAGGGGAAATCTTTGTTTTTGGATTCTAGATGTCTAGTTAGTTGTTCTGCATGAGGACGTTCATGCTTAGAAAGTTGCTGAATTACCCAATTTTGATTGAAAATCTTTTTATAGATAGGATTATAAACTTTCAGTTTTTTATTCTTTTCAATAACTAATCCTGAAAGTCTCAAGCTCATTGCGACAGGACTATCCTCAGATTTAACTTCGTCATCCTGTAAAATTTTTTGGTATAGTGCTAGACGATCTAGCACATCTGGATCGTTAAAATCTTTTTGATAAAGGACGCGATCGCGAATTGTCCTTAAATGTTCTGGCTCATCTTGAGTTTCCCAATCTTTAATAATGGAAGATGATACTAAATCTCTTATATATTGTTTTTCGCGCTCCTCGGTAATGTATTCCTGAGAAGTTAAAACCCGATCGCAAATTTTCTGGGTCAGAAATGGTTGTCCTTGAGTCCAAAAGAGTATTTCTTGTATTACAGCTTCAGGATTTTCTGCTTTCGACTTCAATCCATTAATTAAAGGGTGTATTTCTTCAACTTGAAAGCCTTTTAAATTAATTGCTTGACCAATATTAAAGGGAGTTCTTCGAGCATCTTGAATAAAGTCATAAGGAGTTGCTACACCAAATAAAGCAAACGATAAACGATTATATATTGGTTTGTAAGTTCGTTCATTATAAAATGACCGAAGTAGAGCAAAAAAATCATCAATCGAAAATTTAAGTCCTAAAACTGTATCAATTTCATCTATAAAAATAAAAATATTTTCTTGTCTTTGTGTTAATACAATCTTTTCAAAAAACTCAACTAGATATTGTCCGGGAGATAAATTGGGACGCTCTTGTTCCCAATTTTCCAAATCTACGTCAAGTTCTAAATTATCTCTTAATTTATACATTAAAGAATAATACCATTGCTTAATTGAAACTCCTGATATGCCTATTTGATTGAGATCTATAGCAATACATATAAAATTTTCTTTTTTTTCTAGTTCATATTTTGTCCGAGTGAGTAAGCTGCTCTTGCCTGTTTGACGTGAATTAAGAACATAACAAAATTTACCAGCTAGTAGACTCTCGATCAATTCGCTATCTGCTGCTCTTTTTACATAGGAGGATGCATTTGCCTTTAGACTACCACCAACTGTAAAATATTCAGACGAAGACTTTATCTCTGTCATTGATTACCTCCTGAATTTTTAAATTGTTCGTAAAAGTAATCTTGATATAACTGACAGCGTGGAATAATTTTCTCTCCATCATAGCTAATTAGACCCATACCGTATAATTTAAACCTACTTTCTGGTGGTAATGAAACTAACTTATCCTTCATAATTACTTGACAAAATTCCTCATATAATTTTGGATTTGCTCGTAATATATTCCAATGCTCTAACAAATGATTGCCCAATGGTTCTTGACCTCTTAAAGCATTACTTTTGAATTCATCAACTGTGGTTTTGCTATATACAGAAATGTAATCTAGTGAATCTCGCAATAGTTTTGGATACCCTCCTACCAATTTCATAAGACTTTCTACCCATTGATTAATAATTTTAGAATTCCAAGAAAGCTGTTGACTTTGGCTGTAACAATTTACCAATTGATAAACTTGTTGTTTAGAAAATTCTGGTAATTCAATTGGAATTCCAACATTACCCAAACGAGATTTATTAATATTAAATGCACCATAACTTTCTGTATTGTAAGATAAAACTAATCTAAGATTTTTCCATACAGAGTTATTGAGGTGACTATCTTCATGCCAAGAACGCAGTAAACTGCAAAAATCATCAACAATTGTACTGTCAAATAACTTATCAAAGTTTACCATAATTAATACAATTGGATTAGATAGGGTAGGCAAGAGATATTCCTGAAAATAACGCGTGCTATTATAGTGCGATGAAATATTATTATCCCATTTTATATTTCTTTTTTCTTGAATCTTGAGACGATCGCTAACATAAAAACAAAAATTTTTGAGAAAATTCTCTAAGTTGCTTAGAGTCTTAATCTCAAAGATTTGAGATAAATTTAAAAGAACAAGATTATAACTTGTTTCCTGTTTTAATCTCTTAGCGATTTCATAAATCAAACTTTTTTTCCCCATGCCTTGAGGCGCTTTTATTCTAATTAATGCTCCGGACTGTTGCAATATTTTAGAGCATTGCTCTTCTAAAGATTTGTTAGAATTTTTTGCATATCTTTGTATATAAAAAGGGTTTGTCTCTTCGATAGCTTTCTCAGTTTGTATTGTTTGATCGCTCGCAGGTAAAATAGTATCTTGTGATGAGCTTTTTAAATTAGCATCCGTTTGTTCGTAATATTCTTCATAATCTCTTCCTTCTTGGGGGAAGCCGAGATCGAGACCCTGAAAAAGTTTAATTATAGTTACGTCTTTAACAGGTTCTTGCTTTTTTGTGATTTTTGCAACTGTTTGTCTGTGAATATCACATTTCTCAGAAATTACGGTGTCGTCAATGTTGCCAATTTTTTCATTGACCTTTTTGAATCCACTGTTTGTTAGACGAAATTTTTGAGCCATCGATCTAATAGGAGTCAAGTAACCCCTTGAGGTTTGATAGATGAGTCAATCTATATAGGATATCTACATGAGTAGGGAGAATTATCTAGAGTTATCCCTATTACGTACAGACAGAATGGGCTTGTGTCAAGCAGAATGCTAGATGTCGATTTTCGACAACATATCTCAATCTGCCGATTTTTCTGTCGATTTTCGACTCTAAAGACTAATATACCATGTTTTACTAAGTTATGTAGCCTATAACTATAAGGCATTAAACTTAAAACTATACAAGTAGACTCAAGATTTCTTGTAACTTTACTAATCAACTTGTAACTTTACTAATCAAAATGATAACACTTACTCAACCAAACTTATCAACAAGAATTGACGAACTAGAAGCGTTTTATCAGTTTGAACAAAAAAACGAAGTTCTAGAATTTCTCAAAGAAAATCGTGAAATCATTTCGATTTTGTCGGAAGGACACGATCGCATTCGCAATTATTTCCCAAATAATGACTTAATCCTTGAATATCATGTCGATCCAGAAATTCCAGACTATCAGCAACTTTTCTTGAAAATTGTCACAGAAGGAAAGAGTGATGAAGAAATCGATCGATCGCTTGAGATTGAAAAACAACTTTCCTACGACTGGTATCTCAATTTGTCTGCAAAAGTACGCGAAATCTTTTGTGTTTCGGTTGAATAATGGCATTTGATTGGTCGCAGTATTTGACTTTAGCAGAAGAAATATTAGGACAATCAACACCTCTCATCGATCGAGAATGTCGGTATCGTGCGTCCATTCATCTTGCTTATTATGCTGCTTTTGTATCGGCACGAAACTACCTGCAAGATCGTAAGGGATGCACCTTTTCCAAAACGGGCAGGGTTCATCAAGAAGTCATGTCTTATTTTAGCAAAAATTTAGATTCAGACTATAAACGCATCGGTCAAAACTTAAAGAACTTACGCACAGATCGAAACAAAGCAGACTATCAAAATTGTGTTCTCGATCTTGCTAAGAAAAGTCATAAATCTGTAAAACGCTCTCAAGAAATCATCTCATTATTGGTTAAAATAATTTGAGAGAGGCGATCGCAGAATGCAAAATCATTAAAAAATCAAGGGTATTCGTAACCTCAAGAAAAGCGATCGCACAACCTCCCCTCACCCCAACAAAACTGCATATTGTTGTTCGTCAATGCGTCCCGCTTCGTAGAGGGTTTGGGTAATTTCCGAGATTCCCAAGACGGAATGAGCATTGTAACCCCTTTCTCGCAAGCGATCTTTAACTCCTCCCTCATGGTCGATCAAAACGACGATATCTTCCACCACTAACCCCGCAGATTGTAACTTATTCGCCCCCTCGATCGCGCTTTTGCCGCTAATGAGAATATCGTCCACTACCACCACCTTTTCTCCTTGATGAAATTTACCCTCGATCGCTTTTCTCGTCCCGTGTGCTTTCGCTTCCTTACGGGGGAAAATCATGGGATGGTGCAATCTTAAGGATAATCCCGTTGCGGTGGGAAGAGAACCATAGGGAATTCCGGCAATGCGATCGAAAGTTAGGTTTTTTAAAACACCCTCGTAGGCATTGAGAACTTTATGGAATACTTGCGGGCGAGAAATAATCGTGCGGAGGTCTATATAATAGGAAAAAGTCGCCCCCGATGCCTGCACGTAGTCCCCAAAAAGAATACAGCCAATATCAAACAATTGCAGGATTAAATCTTGATGGGGGTGTTGGTTCAACAAACAAACATCGGACATCCACACCTCACAAGTCGTCCCCGATCGCTGCGCGTCCCCACGAATGACCTCAATTTTCCGGTTGAGAGATGCCAGAGAAGAGACGATATCCTCGCGACTCAACCAATCTTGCGGGACGGGTAACAATAATCCCTCTCCACCCTCATTTAATCCCGCTTTAACGAGACGTTCCAGATTCTCCTCTTCTGACCAAATACTTCGCACCCAGATCGTCCGTTCTGGTGCGATCGCTCGCGCATCTGCCAAGACATCCGGGGAAGTCGTCCCCACCTCCAAGCACAATTGTTCCGGGGTTCCCCATGCTTTCGCTTCTCGTATCACTTGTAGGTAAAGAGGAGAATTGGAGTTAGGATGGGGATATTCTTGAATGGGGATAGCGGAAGGGTTGGAGGTGCGGCAGAGGATAAAAACGGCGCGATCGGGGTAGACTAGGAAGGGTGCAGCTTGATCCTGTCCCGCGTAGGGATTGAGAGTAACGGCATCCACTTGCCACTCTTCAAAGACAGTACGGGCAAAAATGGCGTTGGTATTGAGATCCCCATGTTTGGCATCGAGGATGACGGGAAGATGGGGGGGAATTTCTGCAAGGATAGTTTCGAGGAGTTCTAAACCGGATGCTCCAAGGGATTTGTAAAAACCAAAACCGAGTTTGTAGGCACAGATGCAATCTTGCGTTTGTTGAATGAGTCCCGTCAACCAGTCGCCAAAGGCAGTAATATATTGGGACTTATTATCTGGGATGCCGTAGCGATCGGGGAGCATTTCCGGATTTGGGTCTAAACCGAGAACTAAAATGCTGTTATTTTTGGCGATCGCATGATTCAGTTTTGAGGAAAAGTTCATTCGTGAATGGCGCTAAAAATGGAGGGTTTGCGCTACAGTGATAGGAAATTTTGCAGCGTGGAAGGTTATCCTATTCTATCATTTTCAAAAAAGAAAAAATTGATGGGAGGATTGGCGATTGTGGTGTTGCTCTCTGCTGTTTTTCTCGAACGCAGTCGCATTTACGATCTGTTCTATACCCCTTCTCTCACGGGTTTTGAAGTCTTAGAATATCCTCATCCCGATCTTGCAAATATCCTCATTATCGGCGATTCCATCGTTTCCGGCTATTTTTTCGATTTGCGCGCAGAAATGGCAGGGGTTGCCAATGTTTACGGCGTGCCCGAAAATGCCCGACATAGCCGTTATGGGTTAAAGCAGTGCGATCGCTGGCTGGGCGATCGCGATTGGGATATTATTGCGTTTAATTTTGGCTTGCACGATATCCATTTTGTGAAAGGGGTGGGGATACCGAGGGAATATCGCCGAAATCTGGAGGCGATCGCGACTAAACTCCAAGCAACTAACGCTCGTATTGTTTGGATAAACACGACTCCAGTGCCTTCAAGGACATTATTTCGCAAAGCTGGAGAAGCAGAACGAATTAATGCGATCGCTCGAGAAATTATGACAAAAAAAGAGCTTCCCATTCTCGATCTTTGGACTCCTGCACGCAAGAATTTAAAAACATGGCAAATTCCTCGAGATGTTCATTTTCGCGATCGCGGTTCGGAGGAGTTGGCGAAAATTGTCGGGGCTTTTTTACACGAGGAATTGAGATAACGGCAACAGGTAGATCTCACTTGAATTCATCAAACAAAATGATTCGATCTATTAAAGTGAATTGTTGGGATAGAAGTAAGGAAATTTTGCATTAATTCTCCCTTGGAATAATTTCGCGTTATACTATTTTCAAGGAACAATATTCTATCCCTAATACTGAAATTGGAAGCATTCGCAGCTTCAGCGATTTTGCGATCGCAACTTGGGACGAGCATTGGGCAAACTTTAACATTTCATTAAACTTAACGGATTGGGAAGCGTTACAAGAAGGAACTTATTATTTACAAGCAACGGTTTACGATCGCTTTGGGAATGCCAGCACGCCTTTTTCTCGCGCATTTTTCCTAGAAACGCAAACGCAACAAACGCAAAATACAGCCCCGACAAATCTGCGTTTTGGTTTGGAGTCCAATCAGTACAGTCCCGATAGTATATTAAGAATAGTCGGGGGATGGGTACAGGATGAAGATGGTGCGACGGATTTGACAGACATTGACCTGCAAATTCAAGACAGTCAAGGAACAATTTTACACGATACGAGTACGAGAAATTTAACTTCTGTATCTTGGTCGGAAAATTGGGTCAGTTTTAGTCACGATTTCAACCTAGCCAATTTGAGTATAAGCGATGGTAATTATGTTATTAAGGGCATTGCGAACGATCGCGCTGGAGCGATTTCCGAGGTATTTTCTAGAAGTTTTGCGATTGCGTCTCCCGATCTCGATCTCAATGAAGCTCCGAGCAACTTCAGTTTTAATCTTGCTAATAATCACTATACCAATAGCGATACGTTAAATTTAAGTTACGGTTGGTTGAAAGATGGAAATGGAGTGGAAGATATCGATAAAATTGAATGGGCAATTTGGCAAGAAGGATCGCAGATTGTTTCTCTAGAGAACATTACTGAATTTATTTCGGCAACATGGGACGATCTGGGAACTTGGGCAAATTTTTCTTATAGTGTAGAATTCAGCGATTTGGGATTAGAAAGCGGAGAATACAGTTTGCGAGGAATCGCTTACGATCGCGCTGGAGAAAGCAGCAATTCTTTTGAACGCACATTCATATTAGAAGCGATCGAAACTGTCCCAGTATTACTCTTTAATCTCAATCGCACAACTATTTTGCCAACGGAAAATCTCTCGATTACGGAGGGATTCGTTCAAAATGAGGCAGGGATCGACGAAATCAAGCAAATTGTCTTGAAATTGATTAAAAATAATGGTTCTTCGGTGGATCTCGGTGCGATCGATCATTTTACACCTTCCTCAGAAGACGATCGCTGGGGAAGTTTCGATGGCGTCTTTAATACGAGTGATTTGGGATTGGTTGCCGGAGAATATAAATTACAAGGAATTGTTCGCGATCGCATGGGTCGAGAAAGCGAACTCGTCGAGCGTATTTTTACAGTAACATCTCCTAATGATGGCAATAGTAACAATGATTTAGAATTTGCTTGGGCCACAGTAATGGGAGATGCTAATAACCAACATATGCACGATATTGAAGTTGCGATCGATAGTGAAGGAAATAGTTATATTACAGGAACTTTAAGTGGAACAATGGACTTCGATCCGGGGGAAGATGTTTACTCGCTAACCAGTCGCGAAAGATCGGACATCTATATTACAAAATTAGACAAAGAAGGTAAATTCCTTTGGGCAAAACTGTTTGGAAGTGCTGGATTTGAGTATAACAGCAAAATTGCGATAGATAGCCAAGATAATGTTTATCTTACGGGATTATTCCAAAATACAATTGATTTCGATCCCGGAAGGGAAATTTAACGGAACAATAGATACAGGAAATGAAATTTTAAGCAGTGATAGTTATGATATTTTTATCTCAAAGCTCGATCTCCATGGAAATTTCCTCTGGACGAAACAAATGGGAGGTAACGCGGGCGATTCTGGTGAAGATATTTCCGTCGATTCCCAAGGTAATATCATCGTAATAGGTGATTTTTCTGGAACGGCTGATTTCGATCCTAGTGCCAATACTTACCAACTCACCAGCAAAAACTCTCGTATTAATCAGTTTATTCTCAAACTCAACGAACAAGGAAATTTTCGTTGGGCAAGACAAGTAAGCACTATAATGACAACCCCTCTCAACATTGCTGTTGATAGTCACGGTGATATTTATAGTGCTGGTGGTTTTTTTCAAAGTTTTGAGATTGCCTCTGGAAATGAAACTTATAATCTTAGCAGTCAGGGCGCAAATGGCTATATCTGGAAACTGAATGCGTCCGGCCAACTTGAATGGATTCAACAAATTGATAATGTTTTTGAAAATTCGCTACCGGGTATTAAGATTGAGATCGATAACGAAGATACTCTCTATATTGCAAGTTCGTTTGACGAAACTATAGATTTTAATCTAGGGACAGGAGCTTATAATCTAACAAGCTACGGTCAGTCCGATACTTTTCTTGGGATGCTCGATCGCCAAGGAAATTTGCAAGAAGTCAAACAAATCGGAGGTAATGATTCTGATATTCTAACGAGCTTGGCCTTAGGCAATCGTGGTGAGGTTTATTTAATTGGTGGATTTAAAAATACGACGGATTTCGATCCCGGAGACGATACGTTTACGCTAACCAGTCCGGATGGAATGAGTATTTTTGTAACTAAACTTCAACCCGCCAATAATACACCAATTTCTGTTGATTTTAATCTGAATAAAACAGCTTATCGTGTTTCTCAAACTTTAACGATTACTTCTGGAAATGTTAGCGATCGCGATGGTATTAGCGATCTATCTCATATCGATTTTTACCTGCGTTATGGGGATGGAACTTTAATCGATCTGAGCGATGTTACCGATTTTACACCTTCTAATTCAGACAATCGCCAAGGATTTTTCAACTATAATCTCGATTTGAGTGCATTGGTATTAACCGAGGGCAATTATAGCCTGTGGGCAACGATTTACGATCGTAATGGAATGGCGAGCGAAGTCTTCGAGCAAAATTTTATTATCGGTGAGATTCCTAACTTCGATCCTGCTGCTTTATCATTTGCTCTCAATGCAGATAGCTATCTCGATACGGATACATTAAGTTTGGATAGCGGGGAAGTGAAGGAGTTCGAGGATTAGATCGAGCAATTAATGTACCCGATCGCTTAAAACAACAATTAGGTTTGAGTTAACTTCATTCCAGATCAAATCATCTGATTTGATTATATTCCGAGACGATCGCTATTCTTCCATCTTCCCATCGTACAAATTCACAACCGCCAAAATTCCCTTAAAAACCAAATCCAAATCGATCGCTATTTTCTGAGAAAACTCTGGATAAAGCACGGGTAACATTTGCTTTAACCAAAACCCATCTCCTCCCGTAAAAATCACCCAACTGTCAGGAAAATCCGCCCGCCAACTCTTGATAAATTCGCGAACTCCTGCAAGAATTGTATAGATAATCCCGCTCGCGATCGCTTCTTCCGTATTCAAACTCCATCGCTCGGGCAAACGAGAAGGTAAGGTAACATTGGGTAATGCTGCCGTCGATCGAGAAAGGGATAAAAACTGCGATCGCAGCCCTGATAAAATTGCCCCGCCCACTAATTTATAATGTTCTTGAATTCCCGTAAAAGTTAACGCCGTCCCCCCATCAATAACCAGTACGGGAAACCCCCAAAATCTCGCCGCACCATACACCGCCAACGCGCGATCGATCCCCATTGTCGGATAAATTCCCTCTAAAGGAAGATGTTTTAAAGTAATAATTTTGCTGTAGGGATAACCCTGCCAAAAATGGGTTTGTTGGGGAACCACAGAGGCAATATAAAGCGGCAGGCGATCGCCCATCTTACCAGCAACCCTATCGGGAAAAATCTCATCGGGTAGCGTTGTTATCTGGCGATCGATATGCACCGTATCCCACAACACAGACAACTTTCCCTCGGCAAAATAAGCGAAATGCAGGCGAGAATTACCGATCGCCAAAGCGAGAAATGATGGCAATGCAGAAGGATTAAGATTTTTGGGGTTAACCATAAAATAAATAATTTACTGTTACGGAAAGAACATGGCAGAATGGAAAATATAAAGAAAAGTTAACAAATCTCATGGGAGGCGGCAGATGGTAGCAACCCTTACAAGAACGGAAAAACGCTTAACGATACAAACGGCGGATATTGCCGACAATACCACCACGATTCGTTCTTTGGACTGGGATCGAGATCGCTTTGATATCGAATTCGGACTGCAAAACGGAACCACCTACAATTCTCACCTCATTCGCGGGGAAAAAATCGCTCTCGTCGATACCTCCCACGAAAAATTCCGCCAACTCTACCTCGACACGCTGATGGGACTCATCGATCCCCAACAAATCGATTATCTGATTATCAGCCACACGGAGCCAGATCATAGCGGTTTGGTGAAAGATTTTCTCAAATTAAACCCCCAAGTTATCGTGGTGGGGGCAAAAGTTGCCATTCAATTTCTTGAAGGATTCGTACACGACAAATTCGAGCGCCAAGTGGTTAAAAACGGCGATAAAATTGATTTGGGGAAAGATCATGTTTTAGAATTTGTCAATGCGCCGAATTTACACTGGCCGGATACGATTTTAACCTACGACTGGGGAACGCAGACGTTATATACTTGCGATGTTTTCGGAATGCACTACTGTTCCGACGATCTCTTTGATATCAATTTAAGCGAGATCGCTCCCGACTACCACTTCTATTATGAATGTCTGATGGCGCCGAATGCTCGTTCTGTCCTGTCTGCCCTCAAACGCATGGATAATTGCGTCGGGGAAGTCAAAATGGTCGCCAACGGTCACGGTCCTTTACTCAAATATAACGTCGATGAGTTAATCCGACGCTATCGAGATTGGAGCCTCGAACAAACCAAAGGCGATAAGACCGTTGCCGTCTTTTACGTTGCCGGATACGGAGACAGCGATCGCCTTTCTCAGTCAATCGCCCGAGGCATTACCAAAACCGGGATTACCGTACAAATGATGGATGCGATCGGGGCAGATCCCCAAGACGTGCGCGAATTAGTCGAGCATTCTGCGGGGTTAGTTATCGGCATGCCTCCCGCTTCTGGAGAAAAAGCAAAAGAAGCAACAACAACTCTCAGTACCGTTCTAGCTTCTGCCAATAATAAACAAGTGATGGGCTTTTTTGAATCCTATGGCGATGATGACGAACCCATCGACCCGATTTTAACCAAGTTTCGGGAGTTGGGTTTAAGCAAAGTTTTTCCCAGCATTCGCATTAAAGACACACCCACCGAGGTGACTTATCAACTCTGCGAAGAAGCCGGGACGGATATGGGACAGTTTTTAAGCAAAGAAAAGTCGATTAAAAAGCGCAAATCCCTCGATAGCGACCTCGACAAAGCGATCGGTCGCATTAGCGGCGGACTCTATATCATTACCGCAAAAAAAGGTGATATTAAAGGGGCAATGCTCGCTTCTTGGGTGACGCAAGCCAGTTTTGAACCCTTGGGAATCACCATCGCCGTTGCTAAAGATCGAGCGATCGAATCCTTAATGCAGGTGGGCGATCGCTTTGTTCTCAATATTTTAGAAGAAGGCAACTATCAACATTTAATGAAGCATTTTCTCAAGCGTTTTAAACCCGGTCAAGATCGTTTTGAAGGGGTCAAAGTGCAAGATGCAAAAAATGGTTCTCCTATTTTAGTCGAGGCGTTAGCCTTCCTCGAATGCGAAGTTGCCAGCCGCATGGAAACCCCCGATCATTGGGTTGTCTACAGCCAAGTCAATGAAGGACGCGTCTCCAAACCCGACTCTTTAACTGCCGTTCACCATCGCAAAGTCGGCAATTATTATTAAAAGAATTAAGAATGAAGAATGAAGAATTAAGAATTGAAGAGTCGCAACCAACAACCAATAACCAACAACCAACAACAAATGATAGAAAAACCTCGCGACGTGCAAGTGTTTCCCATTGCAGCAGAAACGAGAGTGCTGCGATCGCGCACTTGGGATCGACTCAAATTTGAAATCGAATATGCCAGACAAAAAGGCACGACAGCAAATTCTTTTCTCATTCAAGGGGATAAAACTGCCCTTTTCGATCCCCCAGGAGAATCGTTTACAGAAGGATTTCTGACGGCGTTAAAAGAACGTATCGATCTCAAAACTATCGATTATGTCATTTTGGGACATATCAATGCCAATCGCGCATCCACGCTGAAAGTTTTGCTCGATCTTGCTCCACAAATTACTTTAGTTTGTTCCAATCCGGGAGCGATCGCTCTGGGAAAACTGATTGAAGAAAAAGAGTTAAATATTACTGTCATTAAAGGGGAGGAAACCCTCGATCTCGGCCAGGGCCATCATCTGCAATTCATCCTTGCCCCCAGTCCGAGATGGCCCGATCGCCTTTGTACCTACGACCCGAAAACCCAGATTTTATATACCGATAAACTTTTTGGGGCGCATGTTTGCGGCAATCAAATCTTTGATGAAGGGTGGGCGGTTTACGCCGAAGATCGTCGCTATTATTTTGACTGTTTGATGGCAGTCCATGCCACTCAAGTCGGGACGGCTTTAAATAAATTTGCCGAGTATCCCGCCCAATTATACGCCCCCGGTCACGGCCCCCTCGTCAAATACGGTTTGAGCGAACTGACCAATCTCTATAAAGCGTGGGTGGAAGCGCAGAAAAAAAAAGCCAAGACAGTGGCTCTCATTTACGCCTCCGCTTACGGGAACACCACCGCGATCGCCCAAGCGATCGCCCGAGGCATTACCAAAGCAGGAGTCGCCGTTACCTCCATCAACTGCGAAGCCGCCGAACCCGAGGAAATCGAGGCCGCCGTAGCACAATCGGCCGGGTTTATCATGGGGTCTCCCACCCTCGGCGGTCACGCCCCCACCCAAATCCAAACCGCCCTCGGTATCGTTCTCTCCACTGCCGATAAAAACAAACTGGCGGGGGTTTTTGGCTCTTTTGGCTGGAGTGGGGAGGCAATCGATATTTTGGAAGGCAAATTCCGCGATGCGGGTTATCGCTTCGGTTTTGAGACGATCCGGGTCAAATTTAAACCCACCGATCGCATTCTCCAATATTGCGAGGAAGCCGGGACGGATTTTGCTCAACTGTTGAAGCGACAAGAGAAAAAACGCCAAGCGAAAGCCTCGGGATCCGAGTCGGAGGCTTCTCGGATCGCTCAAGCCGTCGGGCGAGTGGTGGGGTCTCTCTGCCTTGTTACCGCGCAAAAAGGAGAGCTTTCCGGGGCGATGCTGGCCTCTTGGGTTTCCCAAGCCTCTTTTAATCCACCGGGATTTACCGTGGCAGTAGCCAAAGACCGGGCGATTGAAAACTTGATGCAGGGAGGCGATCGCTTCGTCCTTAACATTTTGCCCGAAGGAAGCATTATTCAAAAACGCTTTATGAAAAATTACGCTCCAGGAGAAGACCGTTTTGAGGGCGTTGACACCGAAGAGGCGAGTAATGGCGGCTTAATTCTCAAAGATGCTTTGGCTTATTTAGAATGTCGCGTTAGCAGTCGCATGGAATGCGGCGATCATTGGCTGGTCTATTCGATTACCGATACGGGCAAAGTGTTGGACGAAAAGCAAAAAACAGCAGTTCATTATCGCAAAACCGGGAATTTTTATTAGGTTGGATTGAAGCGAGCGATCGCTCTTAATTTAAGAATAATTAAGGCGATCGCTGATTTTCCAGAAATGTATTTTAAGGAACAGAAAAAAACGCTAAATTAACCGATTTATTGCAGACTAAACGGACATGAAAACGCGAGTTGAGATATTGAATGTTTTAAGTGACTATTGATACGACAGTCAATCTATTACCCCTGTTATTATTATATTGTGTGGATCGCGTTGCATTGCTATCAAATATCGATGAAAAATTTTCATTGATTGAAGTTTGGGGTGCAAATCCCCGAGAGATCGGGATATTTCGTAGGGTGGGCATTGCCCGCTCTATCATTGCATTCATTATGAGTGCAAATCCTCTCGGGTTTGTCGTGCGAGTTAACCTCAAATTAATCCGATAACTCAAGCATTTTAACTGCTTAAGTAAATATGCGCCCCATTAAAATACGGTGGGCTTTTCCCGTTTTAAAATCGGGAAACATACGGAGAAGAGTATCTTGAACGACAAGTTAGAAATAACCCGAATAAACCCAACAAGTTATTTCAATAAAAATATTGACTTTTAAAGATATATTTGTTAGGGTAGAAGTATCAAGAATTTCCAACTCAGAACGAGGAGACAAGAGATGGTCGCAACGCTAACCCGGCCCGAACAGCGCTTAACCTTGCAAGTCGAGGACATTACCACCGATACCCTTACGATCCGTTGTTTGGATTGGGATCGCGATCGCTTTGATATCGAATTTGGATTGCGAAATGGGACGACGTATAACTCCCACCTCATTAGAGGTGAGAAAATAGCCCTTGTAGATACGTCTCATGCTAAATTTCGCCAACTCTACCTCGATACCCTCTCCGGCTTGATCGATCCGCGCACGATCGATTATTTAGTGATCAGTCATACGGAGCCGGATCATAGCGATTTGGCCAAGGATTTGCTGCAAATCAATCCCAGCCTCACGGTGATCGGCTCTAAAGTTGCCATTCAATTCCTCGAAGGATTCGTTCATCGCAACTTTAAACGTCAAATTGTCAAAAGCGGCGATCGCGTGGATTTGGGCAAAGGTCACGTTTTAGAATTCGTCAACGCCCCCAATTTGCACTGGCCGGACACGATTATGACCTACGATTGGGGAACGCAAACATTGTATACTTGCGATGTTTTCGGCATGCACTACTGTTCGAACGAGCTTTTCGATGTCAGCTTAGAGGATATCGAAGCCGATTACGAATTTTACTATAAATGCTTGATGGCTGCGAATGCTCGTTCGGTTTTAAATGCCCTCAAACGCATGGATAAATTGGGGGAGATCGAACTCATTGCCAACGGTCACGGGCCGATTCTCAAATATCACGTCTCGCGATTGGTCGGCTATTATCGAGACTGGAGTAAAGCCCAAAAACCCAATCCAGAGACCGTGGCCATCTTTTACGTTTCCGGCTATGGGGATAGCGATCGCCTAGCCCAATCCATCGCCCGAGGCATTGCCAAAACTGGAATGGCCGTGGAGTTTATGGATGCGATCGGGGCAGATCCCCAAGAAGTCCGGGCCTTAACCGAACAAGCAATGGGGTTGGCGATCGGCATGCCGCCAGCCTCCGGAGAAATCGCCGAAACCGCAGCCACGACTTTGAGTACGATCCTCGCCTTTGCCCATGAGAAACAAGTGGTCGGTTTTTTTGAAGCTTACGGAGAGAATGACGAACCCATCGATCCGATCGCCATCCAATTCCGAGAAATGGGCATTAAGAAAGCCTTTCCCAACATTCGCATCAAACAGGCACCCGCGAAAGCCACCTATCAACTCTGCGAAGAAGCGGGGACGGATATGGGACAGCTTTTAATCAAAGAAAAGTCGATTAAAAAACGCAAATCCATCGATAGCGATCTCGACAAAGCTATGGGTCGTTTGAGTAGCGGACTCTATATTATCACTGCCCAACACGAAGACATCAAAGGAGCCATGCTGGCATCTTGGGTCAACCAAGCCAGTTTTAAACCGTTGGGACTAACGGTTGCCGTTGCTAAAGATCGCGCCATTGAATCTTTATTGCAAGTAGGAAATAGTTTCGTTCTCAATATTTTAGAAGAGGGCAATTATCAGCATTTGATGAAGCATTTTCTCAAGCGCTTCAAACCCGGTCAAGATCGATTTGAAGGGGTAGAAGTCCAAGAAGCAAAAAATGGTTCTCCCATCTTAGCCGATGCTTTGTCTTATCTTGAATGCCAAGTAGTCGATCGCATGGAAACGAACGATCATTGGGTTGTTTACAGTCACGTTTCCGAAGGTCGCGTTGCCAATTCTACAGCTTTAACTGCCGTTCACCATCGCAAAGTCGGTAACTATTATTAAATAGCCAAAGAATTCAGGCTCAAAAATTCAGGATGAAGGATAAAGGATAAATTGATTCTGTCACCAAACCACAAGCAAGCGGTGCGACCCCGGCGAATCGAATTCGTCTAGGGAATGCTGACCAAGAGAAGGAAGGCGCACCAAGACACGAACAACAAACAACAAACAACAGAACCATGTCAACTATTCAACCCCGCGACGTGCAAATGTCTGTCATTGGTGCAGAAACGAGAGTGCTGAGATCGCGCACTTGGACGAGATTGAGATTTGAAATTGAATATGCCCTCAAAAAAGGTTCGACGGCAAATTCTTATCTGATTCAAAGCGATCGCATTGCCTTGCTCGATCCTCCGGGAGAATGTTTTCGCGAAACGTTTATTGAAGCGTTACGCTCTCGGGTCGATCCCAAGGCGATCGATTACGTCATTTTGAGTCGCATTAATGCCAATCGTGCCGGAACGTTGAAGGTGTTACTCGATTTTGCCCCCCAAGTTACCTTTATTTGTTCCCAACCCGGCGCGGTTTCTCTACAAAAGCTGATCGGCGATCGCCCCCTCAACATTCGCACAGTTGCAGATAGGGACATTCTTGAACTCGGTCAAGGTCATCGCTTGCAATTTATCCTCGCACCCAGTCCGAGGTGGCCCGATTGTCTTTGCACCTATGACCCGCAAACGAAAATTCTCTACACGGACAAGCATTTTGGCGCCCATGTTTGCGGCGACCAAGTCTTTGATGAGAGTTGGACGGGTTATGTCGAAGATCGTCGCTACTATTTTGATTGTTTGATGGCACCCCACGCCGATCGCGTCGAGAGCATTCTGAGAAAGTTCGCCCGCTATCCTGCCAAAATGTACGCTCCCAGTCACGGTCCTCTCGTCAAATACGGTTTGACCGGGTTGACCAAACTCTATCGGAAATGGCTCGATCAACAAAAACAAAAGGCCAACGCCGTTGCTCTCATTTATGCTTCTGCTTATGGCAACACCGCCACTGTCGCCCAAGCGATCGCTCGCGGCATTACCAAAGCGGGGGTTGCGGTAAACTCCATTAACTGCGAAGCTGCCGCCCCCGAAGAGATTAAAGCGGCGGTCGAAAAATCTTCCGGATTTATCATGGGGTCTCCTACTCTAGGCGGTCACGCCCCCACCCAAGTTCAAAGTGCCATGGGTATTGTTCTTTCCACCGCCGATAAAAATCAACTGGCGGGGGTTTTTGGCTCCTTTGGCTGGAGTGGGGAGGCGATCGATCTGTTGGCGGGCAAGTTCCGAGATGCGGGCTATCGTTTTGGATTCGAACCGATCCGGGTTAAATTTAAGCCCACCGATAGCATTCTGCAATATTGCGAAGAAGCGGGGACGGATTTTGCCCAATTGGTGAAGCAAGAGGAGACCAAACGCAAATCTCATGCCTCGGGTTTTGAGTCGGAGGCGGCTCGCACGGAACAAGCAATGGGGCGAATCGTGGGATCTTTATGCGTGGTCGCAGCACAAAAAGACGACGTTTCCCGAGCCATGTTAGCCTCTTGGGTGACTCAGGCCTCTTTCGATCCTCCCGGCTTGACGATCGCGGTGGCGAAAGAGCGGGCCATTGAAAATTTAATGCAGGTGGGCGATCGCTTTGTCCTCAACATTTTACCGGACGGTCATCCCTTGCAAGCGGAATTTATGAGAGATTATGCCCCTGGGGAAGATCGCTTTGAGGGCATTGAAACCGAGGAGTCCGATAATGGCGGTTTGATTCTCAAGGAGGCTTTGGCTTATTTGGAATGCAGTATTACTCGCCGTATGGAATGCAGCGATCATTGGTTGATTTATGCCGTCACCGACATGGGAAAGGTGTTGGATGAAAAGGGCAAAACGGCGGTTCATTATCGCGAGACGGGAAGTTTCTACTAAGTTGAGATGCGAGCGATCGCCTTAGCAATTGGGCGATCGCTTTTTTCGATCGGATTGCGAACGAATTTTTATCCCTTAATTTTTGTCGAGATCGCTTCGCTCAAGGCTACTCTTGCTGTAAGAGATAGGGCAGATGAGTTGTTTAAATAGCGATCGCGCAACCATCGGAGCGAGGTTCGGATGCGGCCACGAAAACGTCATCTTCTTTTAAAATCGCCTGACCTTTGCCAAAATATGCCGAATGGGTAACGGCAACTTGATGTCCCTTGCTTTCCAATTCCTCAGCAACTTCTGAAGGAACGCCAGACTCTAAAATAATATGGTTATCTCGCAGGAAACGCCATCGAGGGGCATCTAAAGCCGCTTGGGGATTCATGCCATAATCGACGAGGTTGGTGACGACTTGTACGTGACCTTGGGGCTGCATTTGTCCTCCCATAACCCCAAACGATCCCCAAGGTTTGCCGTCTTTGCTTAAAAAACCGGGAATAATTGTATGAAAGGGACGCTTGCGCGGACCGACGCAATTGGGATGGTTGGGGTCTAAGGAAAAACAACTGCCTCGATTGTGTAAGGCAATTCCCGTGTCGGGGACGAGAAGACCGCTCCCGAATCCATCGTAATTCGATTGAATTAAAGACACCATTAAATCCCCATCCGAGGCGCAGAGGTAAACAGTCCCGCCTTGAGGAAAGCCCGGTTTGGCACAGGCTAAAGCACGATCTCCAATCTCCGATCTCCTTTTTGTGCCATACTCCTTAGCCAGCAAGGCTTCCATGGGCATTTGCATAAAATTGCGATCGCTAACATGGCGATGGATATCTGCAAAGGCCAATTTCATCGCTTCAATTTGCAGGTGATAGCTTTCTGCTGAGTCTCGCGGGAAGCGCTCCAACTCGAATCCTTCTAAAATATTTAACGCAATCAAGGTTCCTAAACCTTGGGTATTGGGGGGCATTTCCCAGACAGTAACATCGCGATAAGTCGTCTGAATGGGATCGACCCACTCTGCTTCGTGGGCGATTAAATCCCCTAAATTAATCAATCCTCCCGTATCGGCAGAAAAATGAGCGATTTGTTCGGCCATCTCGCCCCGATAAAATTTTTCGCCGCCGTGTTTGGCAATACTCCTCAAAGTATAGCCGTGGGCATCGCTCTGCCACGTTTCTCCGGCTTTAGGAGCGCGGTTGTTGCGAAAGAAAGTATTTTGAAAAGCACGGTATTCCGGTGCGGTTAGCGGGAGATATTTGCGTTCTGCTTGCTGCCATACCAAAGCCACGTGAGGGGAAACGGGATAGCCTTCTTCGGCATAGCGCACGGCTGGCTCGAATAAATGCTCGAAAGCCAGTCTGCCCCAGCGTTCCCAGAGTTTTTGCCATCCCGATACCGCCCCCGGAATGGTGACAGTCAACCAACCGAGATCCGGCGTGTCGGTCCTGCCGACAAAGCGATCGCGAGTCAGTCGCAGGGGACTTTTCCCAGAGGCATTGAGACCGTGCAGTTTTCCGTCCCAAACCAAAGCAAAGAGATCGCCACCAATGCCGTTGGCTGTCGGTTCTACCACCGTGAGAGCGATCGCCATGGCTACGGCGGCATCCACAGCACTTCCTCCTGCCAACAACATTTCCACCCCGGCTAAACTGGCTAGGGGTTGACTGGCGGCTACAGCCCCCCGTTTGCCCATCATGACCGTTCTAGAGGAGGGATAGGGATAGGAGGTAAGATTAGCATCTCGCATAATATTTTCGGGAGGAAAGCTGTTATCAATTATCAATTATCAATTATCAATTATCAACTAGAAACTGAGCATGCTCAGTTTCTACAGGCCCTCGAGCAATTTTCGCAATGTTGTAATTTCTACGCGCTTGCCCATGACGAGGAGGCGATCGCGACATTCGAGTAAAGTTTGACCGTTGGGATAGTAAACGGTGTCTTTGGGTTTTTGAATGACCAAAATCGTTGCTCCGGTTATCTGACGAACGTTAATCTCGGCAAGGGTCTGGCAATGTAATGGGGAAGTATCGGGAACGGTCAGCCATTCATTGTGCAGGCTGGCAGCGACTGTATTCACATCCTGGCTTAATGCAGCATTACTCCGTTCCGGGCGAATGCTCGTATAGCGATCGCCGCGAATATCTTGGACGGCCGCTTGAATTTCGCTTTCATTTTGGCCGAGGGTGGCGAGGAGGTGAGACCCCATTTCCAAACCCGCTTCAAATTCCGGCTGTACGACTTCTCTCGCCCCGATATGGGTTAAGATATCGATCTCTTCGTCTCGATGCGATCTCGCCACGATGTCCAAGTGGGGGGCAATTTCGAGAGCGTGCTTGACCAATAGGCGCGTGCTGGCGGGATCGGGAAGGGCAATGGCTAAAGCGACGGCATCTTGCAAATACGCTCTCTCGAGCACCCATTCCGAATCCCCATCGCCGAAAATATAGGGGATGTCCTCTTGTTTCAAGCGCTGAATGGCAGCCTCGCTATTTTCGATCGCCAGTACCGGGTAGCCGCGATCTCGCAAAATTTTGACAATGACTCGCCCCACGCGCCCGTAGCCGGCAACAACGACGTGACCGGAAATTTTCTTGGGTTTGGCAAAGGCTTTGCGCCCTTTCAATTTCCGCAAGTAATATTTGATCAGGGGCATGGTTAAGAGTTTATCGGCTAGGCGCGGGGCAAATTTCATGCCGATAGGGGTCAGGACTAAAGTAATTGCTGTCGTTCCCAAAAGCAGGAGATATTGTTTTTCGGTTAAGAGATTGAATTTCAGTCCCGTTAGAGCGAGAACGAAAGAGAATTCTCCAATCTGATTTAAGCCAAAACTAGAAATAATAGCGGTTTTAAACGAATAATTAAAACTGAGAATAATGGGAAAAATAATTAAGGCTTTTCCCACCATAACCAAGGCCACCATCCCTAAAATTGTGCCAATATTGTCTAGGATAACTTGAGGTTGAATGAGCATGCCAATGGAGGCAAAAAACAAACTGGCGAAGGTATCTCGTAAAGGGACGATACGGGTTAGAGCCTGATCGGAATGTTCGATTTCTGCTACCATTAAACCGGCAACGAATGCGCCCATTTCAATGGATAGTCCCAAAGCAGAGGTAATTAGAGCAACCCCCAAACACAACGTAATCACTGCCAGCAAAAACAGTTCGCTATTTTCCGTTTCGGCAACTTTTCTAATAACGGGAGGAACGATCCAATAACCGCAGATGAGGGCGGCGGTAAAAAAGAGAACGGCTTTGAGAATAGAGAGGGAAAGATAATAAACTAAATTATCGGGGCGATCGAAAGCCGGTAAAACCGCTAGCATGATCCCCAATGCTAAGTCTTGAGCAATTAAAATTGCTAGCATGACTTGACCGTGTTGGGTATTGATTTCGCCTTTTTCCGTGAGGGTTTTCAGGACGACAGCCGTAGAAGAAAGGGAAAGAATTGCTCCGACAAATACGCCTTGCAAAATTCCTTGTACCCAACCCAATACAGTCGTTGCGAGGGTAACTAGAATAAGGGTACAGCCAATTTGCAATAAACTGCCTTGAATGGCAATTTCTTTGACTCGTTTGAGTTCTGCTAAAGAGAATTCGACGCCGAGGGCAAAGAGCAGAAAAGCAACGCCAATTTCTGCAAGGGACTTAATTTCATTGAGTTCTTTCAGCAGTCCCAAACCAAAAGGACCGATAAGAAAGCCACTGAACAGATATCCCAATAAAACGGGTTGCCTCAAGCGATTGGCCAGATAACCGCCGATCGCAGAAGCGCATAAAACTGCCGTTAAGTCAAGAATAAATTTATGTTCTGCGATCGCCATTTCAATTATCAATTATCAACAGGTCGGTTAGATAGGGCGAATTCAATTCGCGCTCATTGGGCCTTTTCGCAATGGCATCTCCCGACCTCAATTATTAATGCCTTCAGTTTAAGCATCAATATCGTTCATTGTTCATTATTCATTAATCATTAAAATTACCTTTGTCCTTTTTGCCAGCGAGCGATCGCTTTTTGAGCGTCCGCATAACTAGAGGTTCCCTCGGGGACTAAGTTTGCAGAAACGATCGCTTGTTGGAAACTCCCTCGGGAGGCGCGAGAATTGGCAATCAGATAAATGCGCCGACTCCAGCGCTCGGTTAAATCTTGCGCTTGTAGGTACCCCGGTTGACCCGCAGGAATCTTTTTCAGTTCGTTAATGGCCCTATTATAGGACGAGGCTTGAGTGAAACGCACCATCCCTCGAGCCGAACGAAGAATGCGATTGTTCGCTTGTTGTTGCACTTTTTGTTCTTCCCAGAGTTTGATATTCTTTTGAGCCTCGGCATAAGTGGGGGCAATTTGTGGGGGAACTAAGGCCGCTGCCGCGATCGCCGTGTCGAAATTTCCTTTTGCGGCGCGACCCCGAGAAATATCTAAAATCACTTCGCTCCATCGGGAAATATCGGCTTGCGCTTCCTCATAAAGAGGTGCCCCGGGTTGAATTTTTTGCGCCTCTTCAATGGCGCGACTGAAGCCCGAGGCTTGGTTGCTTTGAATGTAAGTTCGCGCCCGAGCGAGAATCGAGCGGCTGGCTTCCTCCGTTAGCGGCGGCGGTTCTATTGGCTCCGGCGCATTTTGCGGGGAAGTATCGGGAGGATTTTGCGAGGCATTTTGCGGTGCAGTGGCAACGGGGGCTGCGGGAGAAGTCGGCGGTGGGGGATTTTCAGCCGTTTCCTGTTGTTGTCGTCCCCATAGCCACGCTCCTGCGAGAACGACCAAGCAAAAGGCTCCCACTCCTGCTAAAATCGACCAATTGGTAGGCTTAGACGACTTTTGCGGGGTCTCGGGGGGAGGAATTTGCGGCATGTTATCGGGATGGGTATCCTTGAAACCTTCTCCATTATTGGTGCGATCGTCAGGGGTTTTTAAAGGAGGCAAATCGGGCAAACTGGGAGGTTTCGCTGTTTCTAAGGTTGCGTCCGAGGCGATCGCCTTGCCATTGTCGGCGATCGCTTCTTCTTCCTCCCGTTCCTTGGGCTCGGAAGGGTTGGGATCGGGGGTGCTCTTTTCGATGGGCGGTAGAGCAGTGGCCATCGCGGCTGCTGGCTCTAGCATTCCTTTGTGAGGCAGCAAAGACTGTTGTGCCAATTCGAGTTCGGGAATGATAATTAAAGGGTGCTGAATGGGTCGCCAATGGTGTTCGCTCAGTTCTGGTAGGCGATCGTGGAGATAGCTGCTTAGATCGTGCAGAATGATTTCCCGTCCGAAATAACGCAAGGCTTCTAAAAGAGCGGCAGAGAATATGCCGTGACCCAAAGCGACGGCTTCGTGAGAGGATTCTTCCAATTGACTCGAAAGGATGAGAGAAATGCCCATTTCCGGGGCAAATTGCGCGATTTCCGCCCCCACGGCTTCTCCGGCAATGACCCCAGGAGAGCGGTTAATATCGAGCAACGCTAAAACGCGATCGAACCCTTTTTGCTTGAGATGCTCGAACAGTTCCCGCGCCGGAATTCCCGTGTTGGGAATATCGGCGGGGTTGCCATCAATGGGCATGAGATAATCCGTTCCTTGCCAACTGACGCCATAACCGCTAAAGAAAAACCACAAAAGCGAGGTCGATTGCTTGTCGAGCCAAGCATCGAGCCAATAAAGAAGATTTTCTTTGCTGGGTTGGGTGGAGCGATCGCCGAGCCACGGAGAACTATCCGTCATCAGTAGGGCTTGTTCGGCGGGAAGCCCTGCCTCTTCGAGCAAAAGATGTTGAATGCCCCGCGCGTCGTCTTGCGCGTAGCTCAGGGGTTGAATGAATTGATAGCGATCGATTCCAATTGCGATGGAGGTGTAGTCTGCTGCCATTGGCCCTACTGTTTGGTTTCTTGGATTGTAACCTCAGAGTGAAGCTAGATTCTAGAATCTTCGCGCAAAATCTACCCCTTTTCAAGGGAGATATGGCGCTTTTAAAGCGCAGAAATGATTTTACCCAACAGGCGGATGGGGATTGGGGGAGAAACCCTGATTCAACGTTTGAATACTGCATTGAGTTTTTGTCTCGAACGTACTCTCGAATACTTCCCGCTCTTACCGGGTTGGATATGGCGAGGAAACCTCGCCATCCCCCAAGCGCTAGTTCGAGCTATCTGCAAGACGATTTCTCTCGTCGCCGTTCAGTCGGGACATCTTGACAAGAATAGCAGGAAGGGACTAATTACTCATAATTATAGACCCTCGCACAAAACCCAGCAGCGAAGCGTTCTTTAGAGGTGGGATGTAGTGCGGACGGCTTTAGCCGTCGTCTGCCTAAAAAAAATTGACAAAAAAGACAAAAAATGTCAATATATAATACCTAAAAAATTATTAGGACAATGCTCGTTCTTGAAGCGAAACTCAAAGGTAAAACCGAACAATATCAAGCGCTAGATGAAGCTATAAAAACAGCTAATTTCATCCGGAACAAAGCGCTGCGGTATTGGATGGATAATCGAGGAGTTAAGCAATTTGACTTAAACAAACACTGTGCAGTGTTAGCCCAAGAGTTTGAGTGGGCCAAAAAACCTTTCCTTCTCCCCCTACTTCGTTGAGGATGGGGTATCCACTCGCATATTCTTGAGATGAAAATTCCTTCTCGATCGCTTTCTATCTTACGAAAAATCGGCCTCGCCCTCGGCATTTCTTTGAGTTTGGGAACGAGTTTTTTCCTCGGGCGCGCCGCGATCGCTCCTCCTTCCGTTCTCGCTTATACCGATGCTATCTCCATCGAACTTTATCTGCGTTCTGGGGAATCTTTCCCTATTCTCCTGCGTCGGGCGGAAGTCGTGGCGAGGGCTGCCGCCCAACGCAGTTTCGATCGCGATATTCTCGTCACTTTCGTCTCGATTGATGTGGTGGGCAAAAATAATGGCGCGATCGCTCCCCTTCTTCGCTTGCATGTCGATCGCCAAACGTGGCAGCAACAACCGGATCCCCAACTTTGGGCGAGATATTTTCCCAACGCGCCTTTTCTTTTGGGAATGGAGGAGCGAACGACTCCGTAAATCTCGAAATATTAACGAAAATCAATAAAACTTATTGTTATTTCGAGCATTTGTTTATCTAATATTAATTTTTTCTTCGTGGGAAATTTGTTCCCTTGAGTAGATCTTATGAGATTTTGACAATCGAAGTGACCGACTTAATTGTCAAAAATTCGAGACACTAGGTGTATTAATAGTATAAAAAAAAGCGAATCGGTGTATTTTTCTCAGTTGAATGGCGATCGCCTTGAGTAGATTTATCGTAAAACCATGAGTAATTTTACAGATTTTCCCGATATCTATTTCTCGTAAAATTAACATTTGTTTACATGGCAACTCATGGCATATTGAAGATGTGCGACATTTTTGCATTAAAATTTAACTAATTTAAGAAAAAGTTATTAACTTCCAAATTTGGAGGTGTCTCGTGCAAGGTACGACCATTGAATCAAACCCAGAAAATAGTTTAAAAAAATCGGGAATATTGGGATCCCCAACCGTGGGTTCCCAAGTTATTCGAGATAATCAACCTGATTGGGATGACATAGACTGGAACGAAAAAAAAATTGAGAAACCAGAAGACAATAGTTTCAAGTCTCAGTTAAAGCGCTTGCAACAGCAGCATTTTACCGGACGACTCGATATTGACGTTCAAGGACAGCAATGGTGCTTATACTTGTCCTTGGGTCGTTTTGCTTGGGCATCGGGAGGCATTCATCCCGGACGGCGGTGGCGACGACAATTAATTCGTACGGGAATTACCCAACGCGTGCAAGTCAAAGACAGCGATCGCTATGAATGTTGGGATTATGCGTTATTAACCCTATTATCGCAAAAAAAACTCATCGATAAAGAACAACAAATTGCGATTTTGCGAGGGACGGTTGCAGAAATTTTGTTTGAGATCGTCCAAGCCATTCGCTTGGCTTCCTTCAGTCAAGTGGCTGCCGATCGCCCCATCGAGTCAGCCGTACCCACCCAAAACTTACCTTTTACCCTAACCCCGCGTTTGGGGGTACGACCCTCCAATAGCGATACGGGAATTTTTCCCAGAGATTGGACGGTCGAGATCGAATTAGCTTTGAGCATGACAGAAAAAGCATGGGAAAGCTGGGCAAAAGCAGGTTTGGCTTTATGTTCGCCCAATTTAGCCCCCATTCTCAAAAATCCAACCCAATTGCAAGGACAAGTTTCCCCTAAAACATACCAGCATCTGAGGGAGTTGATTAATGGCAAGCGAACCCTGCGAGATTTAGCAATTCTAATGAAAAAAGACCTGTTAGGGCTAACTAAATTGCTGCGCCCTTATCTTCGCACTCATGCCCTCGGATTGGTGGAAATTGAAGATTCTTCCCTCTCCCCTGCAAAGAGAAAGGAGAAAGAGGAATCGCAAATCCCAACACCAGAACGAGGCGATCGCGGTACGATTTTATGTATTGACGATAGTTCCCAAATTCGCCTGCTCATGGACAAGCTCCTCACTAATGCGGGGTATCGCGTCGTGACCGTTGGAGAAGCCATCCAAGCCTTGCCCACCCTACTCGAATGCAACCCCGATGCAATTTTCCTCGATTTGATGATGCCGATCGCCAATGGCTATGAAATCTGCACGCAAATTCGCCGCATCGATCGCTTTAAGGAGATTCCCATTATTATTCTGACGGGAAATGATGGTTTGGTAGACCGAGTGCGGGCAAAGATGGTCGGGGCGACTAATTTTCTCTCCAAACCCATCAAGCGCGATCGGGTTTTGGCCGCAGCGAGTCAATATATTAAGGATCGACAATAAATTCAATTACTCTAGCCATTGACAAAGAATCTGAAAAATATGCCACCCTGCAATTGTGGGGTGGCATATTGGCATGACAGTCGTTTTAATGTCTAATTGTGAAAATATCGCCAAAAAATATTAAGTTTTGTATCTAATTTAAAAAAAATCATGGATGGCTGCTGAATTTTGCTAGCAAAACTGTTTAAGTAAAAGATTGTAAAATTACACAGATACAAATGCAGACTAATACATTTTTCATATAATCTGAAAAAATAAAAAATCTTAAAGGTTAACTTTTTTTTATCTATTTTTTTATAGCAGTACATTTACGGAAAAACTGACAGGTAAAAATGTCAGTATTTTTTGCACTTGGTTCGGTAAAATTGTTAGTATTTTCTGTATTCATTCGGTCATGCAATCGTTTTTTTTGATTCACAATCTTCATGATTTTCACAATTATCTATTGCCAATAGAAGTATCTTCGAGGTAAACTCTTGACTAGATCTAATAAATTTGTCATAAAACTTATCAAGTTTCCGAGTGCATCATGTTTACTCCCTCTTTGCAATTTCAACAACTGACAGGAGCGAAAAAAGTTCAAATCGGACAATCGAGTATTTCACATTTACATAAATCTCATGCAGAAAAATGGAGATATCAAAAAATCGCAAAGATAAAACCTCTGAATACCGAGAAAAAAAATAATGAAGAACTTGAAGAGAATAGCTTGCAATCTCAGTTAAAACGATTGCAAAAGCAGCATTTTACCGGACGCGTCGATATTGATGTTTGCGGGCAAACATGGAAATTGTATTTATCATTGGGTCGTTTGGCTTGGGCATCGGAAGGCGTACACGAACGGCGGAGATGGCGGCGGCAATTGATTCGTGCCAATATTGCTCGGGAAATCAAAACGAAGCAAAGCGATCGCTTTGAATGTCGGGATTATGGATTATTGAACGCACTTTCGGCGCAAAAGCTCATTAATAAAGAGCAACAAATCGCGATCGTGCGAGGAGTCGTCACAGAAATTTTATTTGATATCCTACAAGCAATAGAGGTCGCCGATACCCGTCAATCAAAAGAGAGAAGTCAAGCAGAAAGCGACAATGTTTTTACTCTCATTCCCCGTTTGGGAGTGCGTCCTTCTCATAGCGATACGGGAATTCTTCCCAGAGAATGGACGTTAGAAATAGAACTATCCCTGACAATTGTCGAAAAAGCATGGGAAGCGTGGAAAAAATTCGGACTGGCTCGATGTTCGCCGAATTTAGCACCCATCCTGAACGATCGCGATATATTGCAAGAGCAGGTCTCGCTAAAAACCTATCATCGTCTTCTTGAAGTCGCGAACGGAAAGCGGACGTTGAGGGATATCGCGATTCTCATGAAAAAAGATTTATTAGGACTGACGAAATATTTACTTCCTTATTTTCGCAGTAAGGCGATCGCCTTGGTAGAAATTGAAGACTCGGGTCAGGCTGTCGCGGGCGATCGCGTTGAAAGGAAAAATCGAGGTTTAATTCTCTGTGTTGACGATAGCGAGAGAATTCGTCACGCGATGGAAAACTTGCTAACCGATGCAGGATATCGCGTTATTACCATCGGGGAAGCCGTTCAAGCCGTGCCCACTTTACTCCAGTGCCAGCCCGAGGCAATTTTTCTCGACTTGATGATGCCGATCGCCAATGGCTATGAAATTTGCACGCAAATCCGTCGCATTACGCAATTCAAGGATACCCCCATTCTTTTCTTAACGGGAAATAATGGTTTGGTAGACCGCGTGCGAGCAAAAATGGTAGGAGCAACAGATTTTCTCGCCAAACCCGTCGATCGCGAACGGGTTTTGGCAACCGTAGAGAAATATGTTAAGAACCCACATTAGAGACACCGAGAACAACCCATGACCGAATTTTATGAGATATCCGTACGCGATCGCGCTACGGGAAAAGAATATTGCGCTCGAGTACCGAGCGATCGCTATATTCTCCACAGTTTGGAAGACCAAAAAATCGAGCTTCCCTTTTCCTGTCGTAATGGAGCTTGTACTGCTTGTGCCGTTAGGGTTTTGTCTGGAGATATCGACCAACCCGAAGCCGTTGGACTTTCCCCAGAATTGAGGAAGAAAGGATATGCTCTATTATGCGTCGGTTACGCGCGATCGGATATTCGCGTCGAAACCCAAGACGAAGATGAAGTCTACGAGCTTCAATTCGGGCAGTATTTTGCCAAAGGACGGGTACGCTTTGGTTTTCCCATCGACGACGACTGAGGGAAGAATTAAGAATGAGGAATGAGGAATGAAGCATAAATTCTTCCCCCTTCTCCCCCCTCTCCCGAAGCTCCCAATTCATGGGATATTAAAAGGGAACACCTTTGCCAAAATCCATGCAGTCACCTTCTGCCGACCAATTGCAAATCTTCCTCGATATTGCGACGGAAGCCGCTCTCTCTGCCGGAGCAATTCTGCGGGATCGCTGGGGAACGATTGAATCTGTTGAAGAAAAGCGACCCGGAGATCTCGTCACCGAAGTTGACAAGCAATCTGAAGAAATTATTATTAAAATTCTCAATCGCCATCTTCCCGATTATCCCATCTTAGCGGAAGAATCGGGAATTATTAGCGGTACTCGAGAACGGTATTTATGGGCGATCGATCCCCTAGACGGCACGACAAATTATGCCCACGGCTATCCTGCCTCGTCGGTTTCGATCGGCTTATTAATCGATAATATTCCTTATGTGGGGGCAATTTACGATCCCGTGAGCGATCGCCTCTACCGTGCGGCCAAAGGCCTCGGGGCAACCTGCAATCGCCGCCCCATACAAGTTTCCCCAACCGCCGATCTGCGTCACAGCTTGCTCGTGACGGGTTTCGCATACGATCGTCGAGAAACGACAGATAATAACTACGCCGAGTTTTGCTATTTAACCCATCTAACCCAAGGCGTTCGCAGAGGAGGGTCGGCAGCATTGGATTTAGCCCTCGTTGCTTGCGGCAATCTCGACGGTTACTGGGAACGAGGCTTGAAACCTTGGGATATTACGGCGGGAATAGTTCTCCTCGAAGAAGCGGGAGGGCGGGTAACAGCCTATGATGAAAGTCCTTTCGATCTCCAATCCGGACGGATTTTAGCCACTAATAGCAACCTGCACGGGATGCTCTCTCGTTCGCTTCTGACAACACCGCCCCTTCAGGTTTGGTCTGACTTAGAAGCCATGAAAAATTTGGGAGAAAAAGAAAAGACTTCACCCGATTAAAAATAGAGACGCAAAAATAGCAGTATCGAACAACCCCTCAAAATCCAAGAGGTAGTATAAGTTAATTCCTTCCCATTCAGCAAATTATGTCTTTTAACATTCAACGCGGACTTTTTAAATATGACATCACCGATCACTATGCGATTTTGGGAATTCCCCTCAATACAGAAGCCAAGGCCGTTCGCAAACAGTATCTCAAACTCGCTCATAGCTTGCACCCGGATAAATTAAGAGATGCCAGCGATCGCGATCGCCAGCAAGCCAATGAAATCTTATCCAAATTGGTGAATCCCGCTTACGAAAACCTCAAGGATAAATCGAAGACTCGCAAAGAATATCATATCGTTCTCGAACAGACGGGAAAGCGTTTGGCAGGAGAAGGGCTGCCCCCCCTCGAGAGCGAAGAAGCCCAACAACTCTCTCAAGCCAGTGGCGATATCGATACGGCTTACAAACGCGCCGTATCCGGTTTGGCTTCGGGGCAGTATAAGGCGATCGCTCAAGCCCTCGAAAAAATTGCCACGATTAGCGAACTCAATTTGGTTTATCTGATGCGAAAAGAAGGACAGGGCATCAGAAAGCCCGCCAGTTCAACCTCAACAGTCCCTAAAGCCCCGCCTCCTCCCCAAAAAGGACAACCAGCAAAACCGGGGAGCGTACCTCAACCCCAACCCCAAACTTCTCCAGTCGATCCCTATCTGCGTCGGGCGCGAGAATATATTGAAAAAGGAAATTATGCCAAAGCCATACTGGAATTGCGGGACGGTCTCAAACTCGATCCCAAAAATAGTTCCTGTCATAGTTTAATGGGATTGGCCTATTTAAAACAAAATCAGGTCAGCATGGCTAAGGTTCATATTACTAAAGCCCTGCAATACAACCCCCAAGACGAACTCGGGCTTAAAGGCAAAGCCGCCCTCGATCGCCTTGCTGGAAAAACGAGCGGCAAACAAACCGCATCAAATTCTGGAAAAGGAAAATCCGGCAAGTCCAATAACAATAAATCGGGTAGCGGCGGCATGTTCGGGTTATTTGGCGGCAAGAAAAAGTGAAAACCACCCCAACCCCAACCCCCTCTCAATAGAGGGAGAGCAAGAAGGGAGAGAAGAGGAAGTTAGCAACAAAACATGATCCACCAACCCCCAGCCGGAACTAGAGATTTATTGCCCCTTGACGTTGCTCAGAAACGCTGGATTTTCGATCGCTTGCAGCACGTCTTTCAGCAATGGGGCTATCAGCGTATTATTACCTCCACTTTAGAGCGGATGGATTCCCTCGTGGCGGGAGGCGCGATCGATCCTGCCACGGTCGTTCGAGTAGAGGACGCTTCAGAGGGTCGGTTGGGGCTGCGACCGGAACTTACCGCATCGATCGCTCGGGCTGCCGTGACTCGCATGGCCGGGAGCAACTATCCCCAACGCCTGTATTACAATGCCAATGTTTTTCGCCGCTTTTCTGGGGGACATCACGGCAAGCAAATGGAGTTTTACCAAACAGGGGTAGAACTCTTACACGCCCCGGGCGGTTTGGCCGATACGGAAATTCTTTTATTATTGGCTCAGAGCCTGCAAAAGTTGGGGTTGACGGACTGGCATCTTATCTTAGGAGAAGCGGAACTGACGCGATCGCTTCTCTCTCTCTTCCCCGAGTCCATTCGCCAAGTCGTGCGTCACTGTATTGCCCATCTCGATCGCGTAACCTTAGAATCCCTCCCTCATCCGGATTTAACGGATGGTTTGCGAGAGCGAGGGTTAATGTTATTCGATTTGCGAGGAAAACCGGCGGATGTATTGCAAACTGTATCCGAATGGGACTTAGATACGCAATGCCGCAAAATTGTCAATGACTTAAAAATTCTCTGCGATCGCCTAGACAATAGCGTTCCCAATCTTCCCATCATTCTCGATTTGAGTTTAATCCAAACTATTGATTACTATACGGGGATTGTTTTTGAAGTGGTTTTTACCCAAAATAGTCAATGCCGGGTATTGGGAAAAGGCGGCCGCTACGATCGCCTACTCGAGCTCTATCACCCGGAAGGAATGCAACACTCTGGTATCGGGTTTGCTTTGAATTTAGAAGAGTTGCACGCTTGTTTGCTCTCTTCAGAGGAGCTCCCGCGATCGACTCCAGCCAGCGATTGGTTGGTTGTCCCCACCAGCCCCCAAGCAGAAATTGCTGCCATTACCTATGCCCAAACCTTAAGAAATTCGGAACATTTAGTCCGGGTAGAATTGGATTTAGGAGGGCGTTCCCCGGAAGGAATTCTCGAATACGCCCGCACCGCTCGCATTTCCCGTTTGGTTTGGATAGAAGCGGATGGAACGCCAAAAATTGAAAGTTTAACGGGAGAAAATGGGGAAAAATAATGCGCTTGATTCTTTATGCCAAACCGGGCTGTCATTTATGCGAAGGACTGCAAGAAAAACTAGAACAATGCCTGAGTGGAGAAGATTTTAAGGGCGTAGAATTGATCCTTCGCGACATCACCGTGCGAGAGGATTGGTTTGAGGCCTATCAATACGAAATTCCCGTCTTAGCTCGAGAAATAGAGGAAAAAGAGCGAGTTTTACCGCGTCCTTCTCCTCGTACCTCAGTTCGCCAATTAGAAAAGTTTTTGCACAAGCATGGATTTTGATACATTAAGATATTCGCAATCAAGCACTAAAGCGAATTTTCAGATAATCTGATTCCATTTTTGCACCCGCGGGATTTAAGGACGCTAAGGCATGGGGAAGGACTAAATTACGGCGGTGATTGCCAATGCGGATATTTAATTCATCACCCGTTTTATTGAGTTGTACTTTGTCTTTGCTAATACTGGGCAAATATAATTCTAAGCTGTAATATTCGCCTTTTTGAACCACGCGCACGGTACTTTCTTTGTAATAAACCTGCGAGGGATCTTCATCACCATATAAAGTATTTTTTAATCGTTCTAGCGCCTCAATGCCGCACATTTCTTCGGAATATAAAGGAACTTCTTTCACGGGCAAAGGATGGAAATTTTCATGAATTTCTTTGCGGTAAATTTCTTGATTTTCTTTCCAGCGTTTGAAAAAAGGATCGCTGACTTCTGCCGGGATAATGCGATTGGCCACAATTAAGTCCGTCGCTACATTGTACAAACTTAAATAAGCATGAGCGCGCAACGATTCCTTAATCACCATTTTTTCGGGATTGGTGACTAAGCGCACGGAAGTTTGCGTATTATCTGTCAAAATCTTTTCTAATTCTTCAATTTGTTCGTAGAATTCGTAAGGCGCATCCATCACCTCATTATCCGGTAACGAGAATCCTGCAATCGGTTTAAACAGAGGTTCTACGAGGGGACGTAAGGCAACAGACATGGTTTGTAAAGGTTTGTAAAATCTTCTCATATACCAACCCCCGACCTCGGGAATGCTGAGCAATCTCAACGCCGTTCCCGTGGGGGCAGAATCAACAATTAAAACGTCATATTTGGCCTCATCATAGTGGCGTTTCATCCGTACCAACCCAAAAATTTCGTCCATACCGGGGAGAACCGCCAACTCTTCCGCTTGTACGCCATCGAGACCCCTCGCCTGTAATACTTGGGTAATATAGCGTTTTACCGCCCCCCAATTGCCCTCTAACTCCATCAAGGCATCGAGTTCTGCCCCCCAGAGATTCGATCGCACGGGCTTGGCCTCGTGTTCCATGTCCATATCGAAGCTATCGGCGAGGGAGTGGGCGGGATCGGTACTCAGGACAAGGGTTTTGTACCCCAATTCCGCACAACGCAGTCCCGTTGCTGCCGCGACGGAGGTTTTGCCAACGCCACCTTTCCCTGTCATTAAAATTACGCGCATGAGTCGATCCCATCTGAGAAGTTCGTAACATTATTTTAACTTAGGGCTGGGAAATCGGGACAAAATGCTGTTTGAGTACGTCGAGGCGGGAAATATACCAATAATCAATGTGAGAAATAATCAAATTCTCTGTATTGAGTTGGAGTTCGCTGCGTCCTGGAATCGTAATGCGGGGTTGCCAAGGTAAGGGCGTATTCCAGCTTAGCGTCCATTGGGTGTGAATGGTATTTTGCGATCGCCTGATTTCCCGCACCTCTAAGTCTATATTTTTAAACCATGTCGCCATAAACGCGATGGTTTTTTGGTAGCGATCGCGCCCTCGAAATTCGTTCATCGGGTCTTTAAAATAAACGTCGGTCGCATAGATACTGTAGGTTTGACGATCGGGAAAATTCCGATAATCTTTTTGGAGAATATCGAGGATATCCATATTTTTTAGCACATTCAAAAGTCAAATTTTTGTTAAATATAAAATTTAACGCTTTTTCGAGATTAACCGAAAAAATATAAAACCTCAATGAACGCTCTAAAGTAGGGTCATAATACCTTGCCCCGAGATAATCCAACCCCGTCTCGATATAAAGTATCGAGTAATGCGGCGGAGCGAATAGATTTATTGAGGTGATATTGAGTATAATTTCGCAAGACTTTTTCGACTCCCAACCAGCCTATTTTTAGAGAATTGGGAGAATCAACGGGAAGAAGTTTAAGAGCGATCGCTTCTTCAACCCGAGGCAGTTCGGGAGTTGCGAGAGTTTGCAGGAGAAAGATTTCTAGGGCATTGAGACGAGTATGTATAGTAACGGATGCGGAAGAATTGGGCGATTGTTCTACTTCCAAAGGCAAACGCAATAAACCCCCCGCCTCGAAACTCATTCCGACTCGCCATTGAGGATCGCGAAAAACTGGCGAGATCGCCTCTCCTGTCAGACAGCAATGTTGAATGCGAGGACTCAATCCGCCGAGAGTCAAAAGATGGAAAATACCGTGGGTTAAATGGGCGAGAATGGAAGCGGAAAAAAGATCGCGATCGCTCCCCCGATCGATGCGTTCCAAACGCTGTAAATGTTCGGTAAAAAGTAGATAAAGTTCTTCTTGAGGGCGATCGCTTAATGCTAATGCCAAAACAATTTCCGCCCAATATTGACCGATGGAGAGCTTGCCTAAATTTTTGCTCAAACCCGGATAAGAAGCTCGGGTTTCTGCCTGAGTAATTTTATCGAGCGATCGCCCCCTCGCAATTAATAATTCATTAATTACAAAAGGTTCGACTCGTCCGCGCAATCGGGATTTTTGCTTTCTCGAACCCGGAGCAACGGCTCGCACTAAGCCATATTCGGCAGTTAAAATCGTGACAATGCGATCGCTTTCCCCCAAAGGAATACTTTTAAGATTAATTCCTGTTGCTTTGTAGGTTCCGCTCATAGAAAGAATTAAGAATTAAGAACTGATTAACTATTTTTTTCTTCTCTTTGGCGGACTAATTCAACGCCGCGAGATGTCCCGAGGCGAGTGGCTCCGGCGAGAATTAAATCGATCGCTTGTTCGGCGGTGCGAATTCCCCCCGATGCTTTAATTCCAACTCTTCCTTTGGTAATTTCTTTTAATAAGCGAACATCCTCTACTGTTGCCCCGCCAAACCATCCCGTGCTCGTTTTTAAATAGGCAACTCCCGCATCCATACAAATTTCTGCGGCGAGGCGAATTTCTGTTTGAGTTAACACTGAAGTTTCTAAAATGGCTTTAACGGTTTGCCCGGTTTCTTCGCAAATTTCAGCAATTTCTCGATAAATTTCTTCAGTTTTACCAATTTTCAACCATCCTAAATTAATCGCGACATCCAATTCCATCGCACCATTTTCTACGGCTTCCCTCGCCTCGTAAAGTTTAGTTGCCGAAGTTGTCGCACCCGAGGGAAAACCAATAACCGCACAAACCTTGGGGGATTTTTGGTGTAAAAATTCCACCGCTTCCCGTACCGCATTGGGGTAGACGCATACGGTCGGGAAGTTATATCGTACTGCTTCCGAACAGCCGCGATCGATATCTGCCGAAGTGGCCATCGGACTCAATACCGCATGGTCGATATACTCTGCAATATCAATTTCTAAATGGTCATTTCCCATTTTATTCCTCTAATATCTTGCAATCTCCCAGCACTCGAAAACTGGCGATCGCTCCTAATTTTGACTTGATAATTTTGAATTTTGAATTGTCAAAGTCGCATCGTACATTCTAAAATTAATTTTTGATTGACGAGCGCATGGGGTTGAATTGCCAGTGCTTTTTTGAAGGCAAAAATTGCTTCTTTGTATTCACCCAAGGCCGCGTGACACAATCCCAAACCGTGCCAAGCGCCAAAATGAGAAGGATTCAAGCGCACGACTTGTTTGCAATCTTCTCGGGATTTAAGAAACTTCCTCTGAGAATAATAAAGAATGGCACGACGATTCCAGGCTTCGGCAAAATCCGGATGAATCGCGATCGTGTCATTGAGAATATTATGAGCTTGTTGAATATTACCATTTTCCAAAAAATTCTGAGCGCGTCTTAAAGTTTCCAAGCCAATTTCTCCTTTTTGGCGAAACCAAAGCATCCATAATTTAGCCGTTGCTTTTTCGCGGATGCTTTCCTCTGAATGTTTGAGATTATCTAAGAGTTTTTGCGTTAAGGAATGATTATCGAACATCGTCAATTTTTCCTACCAAACAATACTTTATTTTCTGAAGAGAAGTTTTCAATCTGCCTCCTCAATGGTTGAGGAGAAGATTTTGTTTGAGAAAAGTCGTGACAAACTTGCAAAAAGATTGCTGGACTGAAATTTTTATTGCTCGTCAGTTGTTTTATCTGGCGCAACATCGGGAATGAAGTCAGGACGGGCTTTATCTTCCCATCCGGCAGGACGTTTTGAATTATACCAAGCAATAGAGCCGATTCCAACGGCTGCAATAAAGCCAACGATATAAACAGCAGTAAAAGCAAGAGGAAATTGTCTCCCGCTAACAGTTGCAACTTCTAACAGATAATTCATTGTGCGTGTTTTTTAATTAAATGTCTTGTTTTGTATCCTATCAAAACTCGACCGATCGCGGTTTAACATTACACTTTGGAGACCATAAATTTTCAGCAAGGGAAAATACCGGATGCGATCGCGTAACCTGATAGAGTTAATCTTAGCGCTATCGCCACCCAATTGACCGATGAACGAACCAGATTACCGCATCGAACGCGATTCCATGGGAGAACGCAAACTCCCGAACGACGTTTACTATGGAATTCAAACCCTCAGAGCCATTGAGAATTTTCCCATTAGCGGACTCAAACCCCTGCCAACCTATATCGATGCTTTTATTCTCATCAAAAAGGCAACGGCAACGGCAAATGGGGAACTCGGCTGCATTCCTCAAGAGATTGCCGAGGCGATCGCGACAGCAGCGGATGAAATCCTCAAAGGACGATTTCGCGATCACTTTGTGGTGGATATCTATCAGGCTGGGGCGGGAACGTCCCATCATATGAATGTCAATGAAGTTTTGGCCAATCGCGCCCTAGAGCTTTTAGGCGAGCAAAAAGGAAACTATCCGCGCGTCAGTCCCAACGACCACGTGAATTACGGTCAATCAACAAACGATACGGTGCCGACGGCGATTCGCATTGGCGCGTTATTGGCGTTAAGTCATTCCTTGTATCCGGGGGTCAACTCGGCGATCGCCGCCCTCAATGAAAAATCGATTGCCTTTCAAGGTATTGTCAAATCGGGCAGAACCCATTTACAGGATGCCGTCCCGGTACGATTGGGAGAAGTATTTCGCGCTTGGGCAAGAATTCTCAGCGACCATCTGCGACGCATCAAACAGGCTTCAGAAGATTTATGCGTGTTGGGTTTGGGGGGCAGTGCAACGGGAACGGGGCTGAATACCCATCCTCAATATCGCTTTCGGGTGGCAGAGTTACTGGGGCAATATATCGAACATCCCCTTTCTATCGCCCCGCATTTAATGGCCGCCATGCAGAGCATGTCGCCTTTTGTGGGCATTTCGGGGGCATTGCGAAATTTGGCGCAGGATTTAGTGAAAATTTCCCACGATCTGCGTTTGATGGATTCGGGTCCGACAACGGGATTAAAAGAAATTCAATTGCCTCCCGTTCAGCCGGGCTCCTCGATCATGCCTGGAAAGTACAATCCGGTCATGGCGGAAATGATCTCGATGGTTTGCTTTCAGGTCATGGGTTACGATAGCGCGATCGCCTTAGCCGCCCAAGCAGGACAGTTAGAATTAAATGTGATGATGCCGTTAATCGCTTACGATCTGATTAATGGAATTGAAATTTTAGGAAATGGAGTTTTAGTATTAAGCGAGAAATGCCTGAAAGGAATTACGGTACGGCGCGATCGCTGTTCGAGTTATGCTGAGGGCAGTTTGGCATTAGTTACGGCGCTTAATCCCCATATCGGTTATCTCAATGCTGCCGCCGTTGCTAAGGAGTCATTAGAAACGGGAAAACCCATTCGTCAAATTGTCTTAGAAAAGGAATTAATCTCAGAGGAAGAATTAGCAAAAGTTCTCGATCTAGAACAAATGAGCCAACTTCGTTGAGGTTTTCCAAGTTTCCAAGCTAATCAAATTTGAGATTAACTCTTTTAAGTAAGTAGTTCTTTTGTTCGATAGACTTGACCTTCTCCCTATGTCACAGCGCTATTTATCCCTCTTCTGCCTAGATTTAGCTGTACTCAGTGATATCGCAGCGACATATCCAGCTAATCAACGTATTTTTTTTACCTCTGGTATGGTCTCAGCATCTCTGGTTTGGTATTTTGGACTTGCTTATGGAGCATATTTGTTAACACCCTTATTTCAACGTCCCTTAGCTTGGCAAATTCTTGACACCATTATTGGCGTTATTATGTGGGGGATTGCAGGTTCATTGATTATTTCTCTATTAAATGGTTTTTTGTAATATCAGCACCAAAAACAATACACGCGTATTGTTATTAGCATTACAATTGGATAGAATTTGACCCAGGAGTTATTGTTAACTGTTAAGACGGCAATTCAAAAAGCGGCACGGTAAAAGTTACCGTCGATCCTAAATTATCGCCCATGCTGAAAAAGTCTATTTTACCACCCATGAGTTCGACAAGAGTTTGAGAAATGGACAATCCCAATCCCGTTCCCCCATAAGATTTCGTTCGACCGCCACTCACTTGTGCGAACTTTTGAAAGAGCGTGTGTTGTTTGTCAAGCGGAACGCCAATTCCCGTATCGGCAACTTTGACCCGCAGCATTCCGGGGCATTCGCGCCCATTCGCGGATACTTTTTTTCTGGTAATATCGGTATCGACGGTTACGCCTCCTTCATGAGTAAATTTGATGGCATTGCCGACTAAATTTAAAAGAATTTGTAATAGGCGCTGACGACTGCCATAAAGCAGAATGGGATCTGGCGTTGGGGGGAGTTGGATTTCAAAACTCAATCCCTGCGTTTCTGCCAAAGGTCTCATTTTTTTCTCTAGATCGACGAAAATTTCATCCAGAATAACTTTCTCAAAATCCATCTCCATTTTGCCGGCTTCAATTCTGGCCAGATCGAGAACGTCATTGATCAGTTCGAGTAAATGTAACGCCGATTTATGCGCTTGTTCGACAAATTCTCGTTCTTCTTCGGGGTCATCTGCCATATCATCCAACACGAATTTGAGAAAGTTAATGATTCCGTTGAGGGGGGTTCTTAACTCGTGGGAAGTTCCGGCCAGAAATTCGCTTTTCAGACGCGAGGCTTCTGCGGCTTCTTCGCTGGCTTGTTTGGCTTGCTTGTAGAGTTTGGCATGAGCGATCGCAATACCGAGAAGATCTGCGAGTTCCCGTATGAGTTCAATTTCCACATCGTTCCAATGGCGATAGCGATCGCATTGCTGCAAGCAGATCAAAGCACTGCGCTGATTTTGGTAGAATGCGGAAACTACTAAAACTGATTTTTGCTCGAAAGGAGCTTTTTCAAGGTACTCGATCGCGATCGGTTCGTCTGTTTCTAGGGCCTGTTGCAAATAAGGTTCTCGGCGAATATTTAACCGTTCTCCCAAGAGAGATTTAAAGGGGTGTTGACAGTATTCCGTTTCGACTTTGAGGGTTTGGGTATCGGGATCGCAAGCGATCGCCAAAACCCGAGAAACTCTGAGTTCTCGACCGAGTTTATCGACAGTTTGCTTCCAAATGGTTTTAGCATCCAATGTGATTCTCAAAGTGCGAGAAATTTGCGACAGTAAATCTTGATAGGGATTGCGGCGGATGTTTCTTGCTGCTTGGGTGAGAAATTCTTGATAATTCTCTTCGGAAAAATTTTTGACGGCTCTATTTTGCGAGGGTGGGGAAGATTGGGCGATCGCATCTTTATCGAGCAAAGAGCCGATCGCTAAAACCGAGGTGACGGAATTGTCCGATTTTAAAATGGGCGAGATCGCCAGTTCAAAGGGGAAGGGTTCTTCGTTCCAAACAAAAAAACAATAAAAATTTTCGGGTCTTCTCTTTTCCATGACCCGCATTAAGGTTTCCCGATAGCGTTCCCCGCTACTGGGGGTAAAAATATCTTGCCAGTAACGACCGACGATCTGTTCGGGGTCTAAATCGTATTCGGAAGCGGATTTCCAGTAAAAGGAAAGATACTTACCCGAAATATCTTGAGTGAAAATTAATTCCGCTCCCAAGTCCTGCCAATTTGTAGAATGGATTGATGTCGCAGTCGCTTTCATAACGCGATAGATCCCATAGCAAATCACAACGTTCGATCGTAGTTCTCGCACGCTAGTTCTCGCACGCTAGCTCTCCTTCTTTAATCGTTCCATTCTCCTCTCGGGGGAACGGGGGGATTGCGTCTAAAGGTTCGCGTCAACTCGTCATCTTGTTCTCGCTCGCCTCGCAACCATTGTTTGATTGCCGTTTCAATAATCCGACTGGGATCGTTACTCAAATGTTTGAGTTGATCGAGTAAATCCGAGTCGAGACGGATGGAAACTTCCACTTTCTCAGCCAAGCGTTGAGAAGGGGTTGTATTTTCGCTCATAGTGCGTTCCTTGTGCCTGTATTTTCTTCTCTAAATACTATATTACTCGATCGCCAAGGAGAAACCCGACCGCTAAATGTCGGGCAGTCGCAACGAAACGAGGAACGACAAGCGAACGCTCTGGATTCGTCCCCAAAATTTGATGAACAATTTGCACCGAAGTATTGCGGCTATCGCATTGAATGGCGATTTATTTTTTAAGTGATATGGATGGGGACAAACAGGTTTGCGATCGCGCTTTTCTAAAAAAGGCAAACTGTTTTACAATCAGTTTGCCCTAAGATAATATTGAGATGGATTGGTGCGATTTGCTATTGTTTTCGCATTATACAATCGTTCTATTGTATAAATGTCCGGAACAGAATAGACAAAATCACAAATTACTCAGAAAAAGACTAGCTTCCCGACGATGTGATGTCACTAGTACTGGTAAACGCGTTCGAACCATCGTAATGAACTTCATACTCGGGGATAAGTCGAAAATTAGCATGCCAAGGGCCGCCAACAGGACCACCTATATGGTGAACCTCCCACCAATAATTCTGCGCTGGAGTAGTATTATTGGATTGGATCGTACCAAAGGTTAATGTCTGGGGGGACTCGATTTTTGCGCCTCCAGGTTGACACAGCCAAACATCCCAAGTTGCCGAATCATCATCAACGTCTAAAATAATTTTGACATTGTAAATTGGATTCGCTGTCTTATTCTTAATGGTAATACTTCCTTTTGCAGTGCCCGAACCCTCATCAGATCCTCCCCAGTACGAATGCTTAATTTCGATTACTGGGTCTTCGAAAGTATCGGTTTTCCAATTCCATACACTACCGGCCATTGTTCTATCTCCTTAAAATAATAGACCTACGATTTGCTCTTAAGACAGAGCTAAAATTCGAATCTGCTAATACCCTTTTTGAGGCACTATTCTCAATAAATTGAGGTTTGCAGATATCTATCGATCGCTCGAAGCAGAAAGTGAAAGTCACAAATCATGCCTTGATTTCGATCTTCTAGGTTTATTTATATCTGACTGATTAGTACCGGTCAATCCAAGTTAGGGGACTTAAACGAAAAGTTAGGATCGTCTTGCAATACAAGGAATACAGTCTTTTGGGTAAACTTAGTAAAGTTAAGGAATAAAAGCCTCTATCTTTGAATTTAAAGGTGATAGGGGACTGTCACTTGAAGTTTGCAAACTTAAGCCATAAAGTTAAGCCATCGCCAACAAAAGGAGAGGATGTAAAATCTACCCTCTCCTTTCAAATTCATATTCCATCGCCTCGATAGACGAAACCCATCCTTAAAGCTCGTTCGCCTTGCACCAAGCGATCGCGCCTTCAGGACGAGTTTAGTATCGGGCAATGAGAAGGCTGCGGCATCGCTAAGCGCTCGAGCCAACCGAATTATTGTACGGTAATATCGGGTTCCCAACGGAAATAGCCATACAAATTCTGTGTTCGATCGTCATCCGCTAATTTATAAACTGCAAAGTCGATCCAATACAATTCTGTGCCTTTCTGTTTAACAGTTGCGACTAAGGGGGCGAAATGTTGAGTGCTCTTGGTAATGTTTAAAGTTTTGTCGCCATTTTTAACGATCTCTATAGGATTTGTGAGAGCCACTGCATTTGTCTGAGTAAAGGGTTGAATCGTGAATGGATCGAAGACATCACCGCGATATGGCGTGATGCCGTAAACGATCGCAGTATCCTTAGAGTTCAAAGAGGCCGAGGTTCCTTGAAATGATACTCGATCGTTCACATTAGCAATTAAATTCAGGCGTGCCGTACCCTGATAATTATCGTCGGGCGTGTCTGCACTAGAGGAGTAAATACCCCGTGGATCGTTCGCTACCAAAAAAACATGATGCCGCCATGACGAACAATGATCCGCAGGGTTGTATGGGTTGTAGCAGGTAGTTGGATTGTCGGGATCTGTACTAGGGTTAGAAAAGTTCGTGAAATATGCGGTGTCAATTACGGCAAGAACGTTAATTAGATCTCCTTCCTTTGGCTTAGACCGATCGGCCCGTGCCTCAGAAGTCTGGACATTGAAAAAGAATGCCATGACAACAAGGAGAAGAGAAAAACAAGCGATTAAACGCTTCATGGTATGGTCCTCTGTTATAAGTTGTTGATTGAGATGTTTGTAGGCTGCGAATATTGACCCTATTTTTTCTGAGAGTCAGAAATGGAATGGGCTTAGAATCGAAGATGGATGACTTGTTTCTGAATTGCTACAGCATTAGTAACAAAAGTAAAAACCTTAATCGATCTTCACTACTCAATTGTTCTGGAAGTCACTATTAATATCAAGCCAAGTTAGGGAGCTTAAGGAAAAAGTTAGTGTTGTCTTGCACAACAAGGAATACAACCTCTTGGGTAAACTTAGTAAAGTTAGGGTTCAAAGTTGTCCGCACTCAGGCTTGCCCCGCTCCCCCCGCTTCCCCACGGAAAGTAAGATGTTCAAGCAGATTTGAGATCGGATTCCATCGCCTCGATAGACGAAACCCATCCTTAAAGCTCGTTCGCCTTGCACCAGGCGATCGCGGAATCTCGGATCGCAGGGGGCAGAATAAAGTAATCCTTTTGCTTAACAATGAGCGATCGCTCTTCCAACCCCTCAAACGCTTCGATCAGTATCGGCAATATCATTAAAGGGGGAGATTGGTCTCGAATATCTTTAAAGGAAATGCGATCGCCCTGTTGGACTAAGTAGCAGAGCAACTGTTGTTCTGTAACGGATAGCGTTTGAAATTCTCGGTCTAAATACTGGCGAATCTCCCCATAGGGATTGATATCGCCATGCAGAAACTCTGCCACTTTGTCATTGAAAAGATTGCGGATCGTTGCTACTGCCATCTTTAGGAAGAGGGGATGCCCGCCATAATAATGAATGAGAGTTTCCCACTCGCTTTGGGTTGCTTGTAAAGTTGTCCCTATATTGCACAATGTCTTTCCGTCTTCTACTGTCAACCCTTGCAATTGCAACATCCGCTTGGGGGAATTGTCTCTAACACCATACTGAATCTCTGACAGTTTCTGGCAAGAGGTAACAATCGTACAACCCATATAGGAAACCTCTCCCAAGCGCTTGAGCAACCTTCGATACCACTCGCACTCCGGTATCTTTCCGGTCGTATTGCCATGATTGTCGGAATCGGAGGAGTCGGGGTGCAGCACCCGTTCTACTCCATCTAACACTAAGAGACAGCGAACGCTTCGCAAGCAGCGTATCAACTGGGAGAGCTTGCCTTGGACATTATGGGCTAATTCCTCTCGAGAAAAATGGGGAAAAGAGAGAATCAATTCCGTCAGTAATTCTCGGATGGGGGGTAGGGTGTCAAGCGATCGCCACAGTACGAGATCGAATTCGGTATGAAGTTCGTCCACCAACTTTGCCGCTAAAAATGTTTTACCTACCCCCCTTTGACCAAATAGGGCGATCGCGCGACACCGTTCCGATAAAATCCACTGTTTTAGTTGGACGAGTTCCGTCGCGCGCCCGCAAAAATCCGTAATGTCGGGGAATTCTCCCCAGCGATCGTAGGTTTTTACGCTGTCGATCTGGCTCTTGTGCTGGGAATTCCCGTCGTTTTGATAATCCCTCTCTTCTAAGGTTAAGTTAAAGGCCTGGAAGCAAAGCTGCAATGTTCGTTTATCAACTTTGACGTTGCGGTTAAAGACTTTGCTCAAAGTATGAGGATCGAGACCCGTTCGTTCTGCTAACTCTTCCACAGTATAGGGTTCGCCCTGATTTTCATGCTGTTCCGAAGCACGTCTAGCCTCTAAAATTTTGCTCGAGCCGCGATCGCTCAAAACCACACCGCGTTGGCGCTTTTTGGATGATTGTTTTCGGTTTAACATAACTTTGTTGTACTTTCGATCTTCGCAGCCCAACAAAATTCATTAAATCCCGCAGGTATCTGAGTTCAACCCCAATATTGACCGACTTATATCTGACTTATAACCGACTTATAACCGTTTTTGTTCTGAGTTGGATTTTTGAAATCGAGAGCTCGGGCGCGATCGCCACCTCTCCAGCCTCCCGATCGACCGCGATCTTCTCTCCCTCTCCCATGCAATTAAAAAGGGCAAACGGTTGCTTAATCGAACCGTTTGCCCTTGATAATGCTCTATAGCACTCTGGATTGAGATACTACTTTACTTATCGTTTTGCTCTCGTAATAGAGGGGCTTTGTATCGGAGAATCGCAGTTAGGAGCGCATTGATTGGTATTGTTTCGCGTAATAGAAGGAGAGACAATCTTTGTAATCTCGGGATTTCCAGATTGAGGGGCAAAACGAGTGATAGCCTTGGCTGCAGGAGCAAAAACTGCAGAAGAAAGAACAAAAGTGAAGATAGCCAGAACTGCGGCAAAAACGGAAGTAATTCGTGATACTTTCATGAGAAAATCCTCATTGATAATTGAATGGAGAACTTATAGATTTATTGGAGATAGCACAAAATTTACAATCGAAATTGATTGGTCTGTTTTGTGTTCTCTACATAAATCAAAGTGTCGGTTGTTTGAACCTTGAAATTCATCATATTCGAGCGCGTCCCGAGTTCTTATCCGACTTGTAACCGACTTGTAACCGACTTATGACCGACTTAATATTGACTTGATACCGCTTTTGTTTTGACTTTTGACTTTGTTACCAACTTCATACCGACTTGTTACCGCTTTTGTTTTGACTTTTGACTTTGTTACCAACTTCATACCGACTTGTTACCGCTTTTGTTTTGACTTAGATTCTCTAAGTCGGGATCTCGAGCGCGATCGCCACCTCTCCATCCTCCCGATCGATCGAGATATCCTCTCCCATGCAATTGAAAAGGGCACCGTTTTAATGGTTTGCCCTTTAGATTATATTGACAGAGAGGAGCGCATCTTGCTGTTACAGAAAAATCCTACTATACTGGATCGCAACCATATTTCTTACGGCAAACATAGGCAAAGATGTAATCTCCACCAGCTCCTCGATTAAGGTCGCATCCAACATGCTCCCAACCCGGTCCAGCATATGGAACGTAAGCGTCAGGTGTGGCTTTAAATGCGATATCAGTAATGGGATCGAGACCTGGTTCGTTAACATTCCACTCAACGTAGATCCAGTCTCCACCAGCATTATGATTAAGATCGTGCCCATCCCAGTGATACCATCCATACTGCGGACCTTCCTGTGAATCCTCAGTGGCAAAAAAATTGATGCTAGTGATCGGTGGCTGTCCCTTTCCATATGCTCCATATGCTTCAGATGCTTGGTAACCGAGGTAAATATAATCTCCACCCACTGTGTAATTCAGATCGAATGGGACGAAATACCAGCCTACCTCCTGTCGGGGACCGGGATCGTTGCCATCATATTGGACTTTGATGTCAGTCAAATAGTTTTCTGCAGCAGCATCCTCTGCTGAGATTGCAGAGATCGCAATAAACAAAACGAGAACTATTGAAAAAAGTGAGGCAATCCTTTTCATTGTTAGTCTTTCTCCTTATTGGCAAAACAAAAATAGTCAAATTTAAATGGTTTATACTGACTATTTGTGCGTCACGTACTTTAGTATGGATAATATCGCTGCTCATATCAAGCCAAGTTAGGGAATTTAAGAACAAAGTTAGTGTCGTCTTGCGCGACAAGGAATATAGCCTCTTGGGTAAACTGAGTAAACTTAAGAGGCAAAATCATCTATCCTTAAATTCAAAGAGGATAGAGAGCTGTCAAGTGAAGTTTATAAACTTAAACTATAAAGTTAAGCCATCGCAAATAATAAGGAGAGGATACAAAATCTACCCTTTCAAAACGATCGATTCCAAAAATGTTCAAAGAGTCTAAAAATCTGGATACCGACTTGTTACCGCTTTTGTTTTGACTTAGATGCTCTAAGTCGAGATCTCGGGCGCGATCGCGCCTTTTCAAAAAGGGCAAACCATTTTAAAACAGTCTGCCCTTAGATTATCTGGGAATAGTTATGCAACCTTATTGAAGATCGAACTTGATTATCCCTAACTATTTAGTTCGTCTGATTTTGATTAAAACCCGAGGCATGTACGTACATCTGCATCCGTGAAATAGGGTTCGAGCTTCGCAGCTCGAGTACCATAGTAATTGCCCTTCACTAGTCTAAATTGAGCATTTTCTGAAAAACAGCGAGAAGGATCTGAGTTACTGGAAGAGCTAGCTGCTTCATCAGAAGATGCAGGTCCTAAGCATGTATAAATGCTATTACTTGTGAGTACCGCATAATACCAGCCGGGGTTTTGGGGGAGGGAAGCCAAAAAAACTCTCTCATTGGCGCATTGAGTGAATGGTAAACTTTGCGATGGGACTTGAACCTCTACTGCGAAACTTGGAGTTTGGATAAGAGAAAATAAGCTAACCAAAACGATTCCAAAAGCAAATATGCTTTTGATTACTTTAAGAAACATCAAATGTCACTCCTTTTATTATGTTTAAGCGTTCGAGAATTTGAAGATCGGTCAAAATGAAGGCAAACAAGATTTTTTATTCGACCTAAGCTCTAAACCCATTCTTCTGTAGGAATTCTCGATTTGCCTATGTATTATGAGTTAAGCGATCGCTACTGTCAAGATACATATAAATTTAAGAAACATTTAGACTTGCCTTAATCTATAAGGAATGAGGTGTCTCCTATAGTAGTCCTCTTTCCTCTGGAGGAGCAATCTTGCGGAGGGAGTTTCCTGTTAATCAAAGGAGATCGTTTGCTCTTATCTTCTCCCCATCCTGCCCATTCCTCGCAGCAATTACCTAAATTCCAAACCAATCTTTTATTTGTCCCGGATCGTCCATCACTTCCGCGCTTGTCTCTAAGAGAGCGATCGCGAGAGGAGTCGGTTTTTCTCGTCCGTGCATAACCTCGATCGCCATTTGGATTGTCCGTGCTGCCATACACTGTAGAGAACGCTCCAAAAAAAGAGCATCTTCTCTGTTATTTTTTCGCTTCTGGCAATAGGTTTGCCAAAAGGCTTGTAAACTGGGAGACACGCTTTCGAGTTGCATTTGTGCTTGGTTGAGTCGCTTTCTCAGAGAAAGATTGGGTTGTGTCGGAGACGTGCTTAAACAGAGATATAAGTAGGCTTGGAAAATACACCCCAAATCCCAACAAGGATCGCCAAAATCCGCAAGTTCCCAGTCTACCAGCTTGACCCAAGGAGAGGAGGATTGCAGATGAGCGATCGCATTCTCAAACTTGAGATCGCCGTGAGTCAGGGTTTCAACACGCCAGTTTTCAACTAAATTATCGAGGCAATCGAGCAAACGAGGATAATCTTTCATTTGCGAGATTAACTGCATTTGCCCCGCACCTAGCCATTGTCTCAGGGAATCATTTCGGTGAGCGGTAAAAATATGAGGAATTTGATGGATGAACGCATCAGGAGCGGGATTGTGACTGGGTTTAGCGATCGCGTGCAGATCGGCCAAGACCGTTCCCAAAATTCGACCAAATCGAGGGGAAAGCAAAAATTCCCGAGGAAGAGAGGCGAGGGAATTTCGTCCTTCAGGTAGCCATTCCAAAATAATGACTCTGAGCTTGCCATCAAACTTAAAAAAAGTCGGCACTAAGGAACTTAAGGGAGAAAAATCGGGGTGATTCTGAACCAACCAATAAACTGTAGCTTCGCGTTGCATCATCCGAAGGCTTTCCGCAACCTGTACTCGCAGTTGCTTGACAAAAAAACCCTGTTGGCTATCTGGGTGATAAATGGCAAAATTGCGATTGCGGCTGTGGAATTCGGCGATTTGCCAAGGGATATCGGATGAGCAGAGTCCTTGTTGTTGAAGATACTCGATAATATTGGCAGGAGTCAAGATCGCCATGTTAAATCAATTCAAAATCATCAATTCAAAAAATGTTCAAAGAGTATAAATATCTGAGCTGCCGGGGTTGAGATAAGGGCGCTCTAAAGAAAGTCCTGCTGAAGCGAATTTTTGGGTTGCGGCTTGCCATCTAGCGGCCTCATCTTGGCGACCTCGAGTCCACGCGATCGCGATCGCTTCTGCGAGAAGACGACATCGATTCATGCCAAAACTTTCTCCAGTTTTCGGGCTTTCGGCTAAACCAATCCCGGGATGGAGGGGTTTGGTGAATAAGGGAACTTCGGGTTTGAGTAAGGATGAAAGCTCCCCAGAGGTTGTTCGCAAAAAATCGACAAAATCGAGATAATGGGTTTGGGAGAGATAGAGTACGGTTCCATCAACGCGATCGCGATCTTCTTCTTTCATTAAGGTTTTCAAGGTAAAGGGTACTCTTCTCCCATTCAAATACCCGGTAATCAGAGCAAATATTCTGGCAACGGCTCTCCTTGGATGGGGATGAAAATAGAAACGCAGGATCTGAGCTTGTTTTTCTCCTTCGGGTCGAGCATTTCCAAAGGCATAATAAACCCCGGCTTGTAAGGTTAAAGATTCTTTACGACGACAGACCATTATTGCTCCCCCGACCCAAGGCTGTAAATCTTCGCTGAAGGTCATGGCATAATCCCCAGCTTTAATCTGACACCGAGTTTGTCCTCGCTTGGCAATAATATTTCCCCCTGACTGGATTTGTTGGATTTGCCAGCCGATTTCCCACGTCGTGTGCCCGCAGTTGGCCCGAGAGAGTTGTTGCCAAATATCCTCCTCCTCCGAGAGCATCTGTGAGAAAGCCCCAAGAGCAGTCAAAGGACGGGTATAACACTGATGATAAAGGGTATTTCTCAAGGTGAGAATGAGCCGTTGTTGGCTTTCTCGGGAGAAGAAAGGAGGAGAATCTGGAGTCTGGGAGGGAGTCTTCTCAAAAGAAATTGAATCGGGAGATTGAATCGAGAGGGATTGAAAGATGGGGGTTAGAGGATGAGGCATGGTGTTCTTCCTTCAAGGTGCGATCGCCATCTATATCCATCAATTAGTCCCATTGAGGAAGTCTACAAAAGCACCAATCAAACGACCCTCAGAAACCGCATCAAAAGCGACAAACATCGGACTGTTATTAATTTCCAGAAACTTTAACTCTCCGGTTTGAGGGCAGGCTTTGAAGTCGGCCGCACAAAAATCCATTTGCAATTCTCTCATCAAGGCAGCCAAGCGATCGAGCAAGCCTTCCGGTACATCCGAGACAGACAGGGGAATGACTTGACAATCTGAGGTGGAACGATAGTCTAAGGCATCGGCGACAAGTTTGTAAACAAAAAATTGACAATCGATTCCATAAATGCGAATTTCTGGCGGAACCAGTTGTTCTTGCACGAGTGCTGGTGCTGCCAGACTGTTTTTAATAATAGGCGCTTTTTGGAGGACTCCTGCTAACTCTTGGGCAAAATCTCCACCGTTTACGGGTTTAACAATTAACGGACCCTTTTTCATTTCCTGCATTAGGAGAGTGACATCGTTAGAGAGTAATGTTGAAGGGACAGTTAAACCCAGCTTCTTCGCGAGATGAAGGACTTGGGGTTTATTCGTTACCTTCAGTGCATTATCGCGATTGAAAATGCGGACTTCTGGATGAGCGTAGACCCATCCGGAAAGGGTCGTAAACCAAGAGTAAGCCCGTTGAGCCGTTGCAGGGCGTTTCGTGGCTAAATGGGTAAAGATATCGTGTCGGATAAAAACAGCCTTGGGAGAGCTGGCCTCTCCATTGAGATAGAGAATATCTTCATTTATATCCCAAGTCACCCGAGGATGATATTGCTGTCCCACCAACAATGCTTTATATTCTAAGCCTCGTTTTTCCAAAGTCGCCAAGAGAGCCGACAGGTTGGGATCTGAATCTCCTCCAACCACTAAAATATTCATAGTTAATCTTTTTAGCTATTGATGTCAATCGCGGTAAGAAACCCAATTGGAAAGGTTCGCTAACGGTTACGTCATGGCTTTCCAATTGAGTTTTTGATGAGTGTTTCTCAGAATTCTAAAAATCTCTGAAATCTCTGGAGTTACATGGAGTTAGAACTGGCCAAAAGGTCCATTTTCACCAACATTAATGGTTGGGGTTTCTTCTCCAACAGCTTGAGTTGAAACTTGTTCTTCTCCAGCGGCACGAGTTGAGCCTTGGTTTTCTTCTCCAACAGCTAAGGTTGTGATCGGAGTTTCTTCCCCAGCAGCTAAGGTTGAGACTTGGTTTTCTTCTCCAACAGCTAGGGTTGTCGGGACTCCTTGTGCGCCAGCGGCTTGAGCGGCTGCTTGTACTTCTTCTCCAACTGCGGTAGTCGTGGGTTGTGCTTCTTCCCCAACTGCTGTGGTCGTGGGTTGTGTTTCTTCGGGAAATGCCGTGGTCGTAGCAACGGGGGGTTGTCCTTCCTCCGGAAATGCCGTGGTGGTAGGCTGTCCTTCTTCTCCAATCACCGTGGTGGTGGCAACGGGGGGTTGTGTTTCTTCGGGAAATGCCGTGGTGGTGATTGGGGGTTGCACGTCTTCAGGAAATGCTGTGGTGGTGGGTGTTTCTTCTCCAACTGCCGTGGTGGTTGGGGTTTGCACGTCTTCAGGAAATGCCGTAGTGGTAGGCTGTCCTTCTTCTCCAATCACCGTGGTGGTGGCAACGGGGGGTTGTGTTTCCTCCGGAAATGCCGTGGTGGTGATGGGGGGTTGTACTTCTTCACCAATCATTGTGGTGGTTGCGGTTTCTTCACCAGCTGCTCTAGTAGTCATGGATTTACTCACTCCTGTTAGATCTGTTTTGGTTGAGCTACTGAGGTTAGCATAACATTTCAGAAATAAAATGCCAGGTACATTATATTAATTTTTTTTATATCCTATAAATTTCTTTTACTTGCAATAGTACGCCTAAAAATAGTAAAATATTTTTCATTTTTTATATTCAATCATTGAATGAGGAGAGGCGATCGCACTTACAATAATAGCCACAAATGTCAAGTGCGATCGCCATGACGTTAAACTCATAGTTTCTACGATCTGTCAATACTTTTTATATTTCATTTTGTTATAGAAAAAGGCAAACCATTTTTAAAACAGTTGACCTCGGGAAAGATCGGTGCGACTTACGATCGCTGTCGCACCCTACTATTGTACCAAGACTAAAATAACTCGTTTACTCCACAACAATGGCTGGAGTAGCCCAGTAGTAGTAGCCATAAGGTTGCCAATCCTCGCCATTGAAGGAGAAAAGAACTATTTTCATTGCGTAACACTCTACCCCTTTTCGTCCGTTTAGCTGTGAGTTAAGGCTTGATGCTTTATGTGGCAGATAGCTACCATCCAAGTCAATGCTCTCTAGGATATTTTGGACGGGAGGGGTCATCAGTTCTATGCTAGGGCCATAGCCAAAGCAATTGGATTGAGCCCGATACTCAATTCCATAAATACCCACTGCGTCATCGGAATTTGCAGCCGTTGAAATAGAATTAAATGTCAATGTATCCCGAGGATTAGCTTTAATAACCAAATCAGCAGTTCCCTGTCCTCCGATAACATACTTGCTGCTAGCGATCGTATACTGACTGTTATGATCGATTCCTTTAGGGTTATATATCGTTCCACCAGGACCATATTTATCCTTAATGTACTCAGTGTCAATGACTAGAAAGATATCAATATTCTCAGTTTGAGTTTGAGCGAAAGCCTTAGTTGGAGCCGCACAAAAGAAGGTAATGACTGCTAAAAATATGGAACAAAACAAAATCAGACGTTTCATAATTTTTTCCTCCATGCGGATGAGTGAACAGATACGTATATACCTAATCTTTGTACAATTTGAGTGGTTAATTGCTGACTTCTTGAGACAATGAGATTTGCCAAGAAAGCGATCGCACCTTTTCCAAAAGGGCAAACCGTTTAGTATAAAAACAGTTTGCCCTCATTACTATCAAAACTCGATTGAGCGATCGCTAGTTGGACGTTACTTTTTGCGGAAATTGGACGAGAACGAGGGGATGTTCCTCACCGGCTTCATTACATACGGTATGCTCTTGCACCATATCATCCAAGTATTTGATAGAATCGGCTTCGATGTCGAAACTATCGTCTACACTGCCAGAGAGGGTAATATTGGCAGATTTATCGGGATTAAAGTTTGAGATTTCAAGACCTGCAAACTTGTGGGGATTAATATTTTTGTGGGTAACGCAGAAACCGGGTGGAAGTGTCGTTACGCACAAAGGCGTACGGGTTAGATCGCACACCCAATTCAATGCAGGAGCAATCGCGTCTATCGTGATACTAGAATCAACGACATAATAGCCATAAGACTCCGGACCCTGCGAGATATGGTCATCATTAAGGGTATAAAGGGCAATTTGAGTCTCAAAATTTTCAGTTCCGGCTTCTTGGATGGTTGAGTCGATAGTCGCAAAGTTCTTAGGGATTTGCGTAACGGGTAAGCCATCACCACCGGCTGTCGGCGATGCAGCCCCATCCAGCTCTTTCACGTTAGTGACAAAATCTCCAAATACCCGATCGCCGGATTGGTATTGCATGCCATAAAGAATGACACTATCAACTGAATTTGCAGATGTGGTAATAGCGGTAAATTTTGTGATATCTCCGGGGTTGGCTTTGATCTCTAGATCGGTAGTTCCCTGTCCGCTAACAATATATTTGTTGCCAACGAGGGCATACAAGCTGTTGCTATCGACTTTAAGGGGATCGTCCTTCGATCCCCCGCTCCCAATACTATCTTTAATATATTGGGTGTCAACGACCATAATGATTTCAATATCCTCAGTTGTTGAGGCTATTGATTCAATTGAAGGAGAGCAAAGGAATGTTACTGTTGCCAAAAATGTACAAAAGAACAGAATAAGATGTTTCACAATTTTTCCTTGGTCATACTAGAGTATAAGTGATAAGAGCGTATTGCATACGCTCTTATCTTTCGTGATTTGGCTCGAACTATCAAGGTAAGAAACAAAGCTCTTATCATTCAACTTCTGCCAATTCCATCCAAGTTACGCGCGATCGCTTATTCTACGATAACGGCAGGATCCCAGTAGTAGTAGCCATAAGCGTCCGGACCTTGTGATACTTGGTCGTCATTGAGAGAGAAAATAGCGATTTTCGCTTTATAGCACTCTGCTCCTTTTCGTCCGTTCAACTGTGAGTCAAGGCTGGCAAAAGATGCTTCCTTTTGGGTAGGAGGTAAGCCATCACCACCCGGACTGGGCATTACAGCTTTCTCCATGTAGATAATGTTGCTTGTAGGAGGGTTCATGATGGGGATGCTAGGTCCGTGACCATAGCAATCCGATTTGTCCCAGTGCTCGATCCCATAAACAATGACTGCATCATCCGAATTCGCAGTTGTGGAAGTCGCAGTGAATTTCACGGTATCCCGAGGACCGGCCTTAATGACCAAGTCAGCAGTTCCCTGTCCCTCAACAACATGATTGTAGTCGGCAATCATATACTGACTGTGGTGATTGACTCCTTTGGGGTTATCTACCGTTCCAGCACGACCATAGGTGTCCTTAATGTACTGGGTGTCAATGACGATAAGGATTTCAACATTATCAGTTTGAGTTTGAGCGAAAGCCTTAGTTGGAGCAGCACAAAAGAATGTCATGACTGCTAAACATACGGAAAAAAACAAAATCAGACGTTTCACAATTTTTTCCTCCATGAGGATTTTAGGTTGAATTGTTTGTATCTGTAAAAATGGTTTAACTAAAACTAGCTGGATTTAAACTAGCCTATCTTTTTTCCATTTCTATTAGTTAGACGTTTCTTCTCAGATGTTTGTGACTTTTTTTCCCTATCATTCTCTTTCAAGGTAAATTTTTTTGCTCATCGGTTAACTTCCTCAAGAATAAATATTAACCCTCACTCCGTACCCATCGCTCTATTTTGTAATTCACAATTTCCCTTAATTGGCATCACAAAACGAGCGATCGCATCCAATTTAGCCTTCTCCTCGTCTCCTAGATTTTCCCAGCAAAAGCTATGCCACAATCAAGATTATGACAAAGAAGAAATCTAAAGACTGGATCGCGGGATCGTCTCTTTTTTTATTTAATTATGTATTTATTCGACTGATGGAGGAGAGCGAGAAGATATATTTTGTTTTCGGAGAGTAACGAATATTTTTTCACTCCCAGTTAACTTATTTTTTATTATTGAATGATTTAATCCCATTCCCCATGTTAATAAAAAAAATCCCTCTTTCACTCTTGGAATTGTTGCAGTAAATGAAAAAGCGATCGCGTTCTTTTTCTTGATTTTGGGTTGGGATAGATTGCGTTTAGTGAGCTGTAGCGATCGTTCCGATTTATCGATCTCTTTGAATTCCTCTATCTTATCATTTGTTTCTATCTTTGCCTTCAATTTAGGGTCTTGCCGTCCCACGGATAACGATTGCTCTCGCTCTTCTTTCAGGGTGTCTGAGAGTTTCTGATTTTCTGATTTCCTAGACTCTTCTTTAAGCTCTGTTGGCAATTTTTCTGCGACTTCCTTCGGGACATTTTCAGACGTCGATCGCTCCTTCATTTGGGGTTGCGATTTCTGGTATCGTTTGGGACTTGGCCTAGACGATCGCTCTTCCTTGTCTTCCCTTTGAAAATAACTGCTTAATTTCTCTTGCAGAATTTTCCGTGCCAAAGATAGGCGTTTGCAAACATTACTGTAAGAAATTCCTTGCACTCCAGCGATTTCTTGATGCGATCGCTCTTCATAAAAATGCAAAACAAAGGTCTCGCGAAATCTTTCCGGTAATGTAGCGATCGCTTCGCGTATCTTCTCCTGTTTTTCCGCTTCTGCCAAAACTCCCTCGGGAGTTTCCATCTCACTCGCCGTTTCCATGTCTCCCTCTATTCCTACCCACTCAATATCCCACTGTGCGATAGAAGCGCGATCGCACTTTCGGATAATATCTATACACGAGTTTCGGGTTAGCTGTATTAACCAAGCCTTGATATTGGTAATTGTTTCTTTATATTTTTGTACTTTCTCCCAAGCCTTGAGCATGACTTGGCTTAGGGCATCTTCTGCATCGGTTGCGTTGAAGTTCATCAGCTTAAGACAGCACTGATAAAGGCTTTCGCGATGTTCTTGCCATTGCTGCCAAAAGCTGGAAGCTAACTTTTTTTGGTCATTCTCTCCTGCGATTATTGCCCGTTGGCGTTTTGAGTTACAAAGATCTACATCCATGATACTTTTGCTCTTTACAATCTAAAGTAGTAATAAAAATACTAATTTGAGTAGCTTATCATCTATTTTGCTTTTTGGTGACTCCTTAAAAAAAATCAATAAAAGTGCTTAAAGTACACGAAAAAAGATCTATACTATCACAAACTCTTTTTGAAAATTTCAAAAATGAGATCTCGAGTTTTAACTCATTCAGAACTACTTCAATTAATTTAGTCTCAAATCTCCCACGAAATAGTCTTTACGTACTAAATCACGATCGGGGTTTCAGCTTACACTGCCGTCACATCTCAATTGGTTTTGCGATGTAAGACCAAACAGCGATCGCGATTTCTCGTGAGGATGGAGAAATCGCGATCGCACTTGGCATTTTTGAACCATCGGTGATGTAAAAACAACATCATATTCGGGGCATTGAAGATATAGTCACAAGTCGGTCACAAAGTCGGTCACAAGTCGGTCACAAGTCAGCCAATCTCGGATTTGAACTCGGTCAACGCCACGTTTTACTGAATGTGTCAAGTTCAAAACCGAACGACAAATTCACAATTTTAGGAGAAACATGAAAAAGATCGTTGCACTTGTTGCCATGGTTTTGGCATTAATGCTTGGTAGTGCTCCCGCCTTTGCAGCACCTTCCTTCTGCTTTGACTATTCAGTAGACCGGGGAGGCGGACAAGTTAAACTTCTTTATCCAGCAGATGAGGCGGGTCTTGAGATTCGCTTTAGTAGTGCCGGCCCGCTTGGTGCTACTGGCGAGATCGCGGCTGTCGGCCCTTGCGATACGGATATGGGCTATATGACCTGCGAAATGCAAGGCGCCGGTTATTATCAGCCTATTGCACAATTGCCTGAAGTCGTTGATTCGCCAGTAATTTTTGAATTCCTTCCAGAGGGTCAAAAAGGAGAGAAAGGTTCTAACGGCAAACTCTCGATCGAGCAGTTCTGGGGACCTAATGGTGCAGTCTACTTATACGAAACCGATTGTGAGTAATTCTCGAATGTTTTATTGAGTTTGCTCGTTTATCTTATAGAGGATATCGAGAAAGCATCGCTCATTTGATTAGTAGTCGCTCTTAAAAGACTAAGAGCGATTTTTTCCTGCGAGAGAGAGGATTGATTGAAAATGAAAACAGTCTAATTGAGCGATCGCACTTCTTTTGTCCGGTTATTTCCAGCGCGATCGCCTAAATTTGACTTTAAATTAACTTTTTAATATTCCCAAAAGCTCGATAAAATCCCCCTCGAGCGGATTCTCGCACCTCCTCGACGACATAACGCGCCCCTTCTTCGCGAAGTTCTTTGGGAAACTGAACGTTAAAATCGGGATCGTATCCTTCGCCAATAACGCGAATGCGAAGTTTGCCTTTGATTTTCACGCATTCGACCAGGACTCCCCCATTGGTATCTCTTGTTGTTTCTAAGGTATTGGAAGCAACTGCTGCGGGAATATTTTCGGGGGCTTTAATATTCACAATTTCCGGGATTGTGCCTGTTTTTGCTGCTTCAATTGCCGTTTCTCCTGCATCGATGCAAGCTAAAGAACCATCCGTCGTGACGATGTAAAGATGCGCGTCTAAAAACTGCATGGAAAATGCAGAGCCGCAACCGGTTCCCAGTTTCCAGAGGCGCTCTCCTGACTCGCTAAAACAATAAATAGAGGATTGATTGTCAGCAGCAAAAATATATTTTCCGTCTTCTGCTGTCGCACAAGAATAAACGGGAGCATCGCACTGATAAATTTTTTGAATTTCTCCTTTTTTAGCGATCGCAAAGACTTGATTTTTGCCAGTACTGGCATAAACCGTACCTTCTTCCTGCCAACCGAACAAAACTGCGCCATTTGTTGGCAGATCCCAAATTGATTTTCCATCCTCCCAATCGTACATCGTTACGCCGTGGCTGTGGCCGTGATAGAGGCCGATTTCATCGCAGCGCACCATCCATCCGTGGTTGCCTTTACTCTTTCGATTCCATTGAGATTCATCTTCATGGTCGATAGCAACCACTCGTCCATCGGCATCAGAAACGCCTAAAATGCCATCTTTAATATCCAACCAAAAGATATCGACATCGGAGGCAATTTCATAGGCAACTCGGGGAATTTTTCCGGTGAGATCGTAGACTTTCCCATCATCGCAACCGGCATATAACCAATCATCATCGGCAACGATACATTTTACCCCATCGGGCAAGCGCAGTTGCTGCAAAACTTCTCCCGTTGGCGTAAGGGCAAAAATACGACCGTTTTGATTGCCCAACCAACAGCGATTTTCATCAATAAAAATACCAAATGCAGGCGATCCAGAGGCAAATTTCCAAACAACGGGAGCCGTTTTTGCTGTCGATCGCGTGCTGGTTATTTCTCTGCGGGTAACGGGGCGTTTTTTCCGCACTCCCATCACGGCGAGTTCGTATCCTTTCCGCAGTTTTTCGCGAATTTTCTTTTCGGCTTCGGCTTTCGCTTTTTCTGGAGTAGGATAAGATTTAGTTTGAATGCGACCGCGATCGCCAATACGTCCGTAGCGAATCGTTACTTCTGTTCCTTTAACAATCGCTTCATAAAATTTGTGAGATCCGTCCCCTTCTTCCGATAATTCGAGATAGGTTCTTTCTTCTGACACGAGTAGCCTCCACAATGTATAATTGAACTAATCATGAAACCCAGAGCGAACTTTATATTTTAGGTTAAATGTTACTCAACTATAATCCTAGAGCTTGCTTGCCCTCAGCAGAAGATTTGCCCGATTCTGACGATACACCAGTGGATAATCAATTACAACATCTTGTTCCCGGACTCTTAGAAGCAATTTTAGCATTAATTTGGTCGGAAAGAATGGACTGGTTTTTTGGGGTAGATATGGGAATTTATTTCGATCCCGACGAACCCGCGATCGTTCCCGATGGTTTTTTGAGTCTCGGCGTTCCTCGCATTGTCGATCGCGATTTGCGTTTATCTTACGTTCTTTGGGAAGAACAAAAACTGCCAATTTTGGTTTTAGAAGTCGTCTCGCAAACCAGAAGGGGAGAATATAGCCAAAAGAAACGCGACTATGAAGAAATGGGGATTTTATACTATGCGATCTACAATCCCCTACGTAAAAGAAAACCCGCTTTAGAAGTCTATAAACTCGAAGGCGATCGCTATATTTTAATGAAAGGAATGCCGATCTGGTTGCCCGAACTCAATTTAGGAATTGGTCGAGAAGAGGGGACTTATCAAGGCATTACGCGAGAATGGCTGTATTGGTACGATGGAGAAGACCAGCGCTATTTGACCCCTGAAGAAACGATTCAAGATACCCGCCAACGAGAACTTGATACTCGCGAACAAATCAATAATGCCAACCGGAAAATCCAACGCTTAGAAGAGAAATTGTTAGAACTCGGAATCAATCCAGAACAACTTTAAAATGAAAAGTCTGAGACTTTTTTCCATTTCTTGCAATACTCGTGCTCTGATGAGAAATGCAATACCATCACTGCTATGGCCGCAGAGATTGCCCCTTAACTCGGCGATGGCTTGCTGATTCCTTCAATTGCTCTCTCTTGCCTTTTTTTGTGGGTAGAATGCCCCCTCGGCGATCGCCACCGCCCAATCCAGCTAAAATAAAGTACAATTACTCTTCGTGAATGTCGCGATCGCAATTCTTTTATGACTGACACTTTCCTCACCATTGACGAAAATCCCATCTCTCTCAAGCAAACCCTCGGCTATCTCCAAGCGGCCGGAAAACTGCAAAGTTTTATGGTTGAGATTCTCCAGCAGTATATCCTCGAACGAGCGATGAAAGAAGAAGAATTGCCCGACAGTACCGCAGTCGTCGAACAAGCTGTCATTAACTTTCGCCTGCAAAATCAACTGAGCGAACCGAAAACCTTTAACGAATGGTTGGTTAAAAATAATCTAACTTACGAGAGATTTCACGGGCAGGTTGCGGGAGGCGTGCGACTGGCACAACTCAAAGTCAAAATTGCCGAACCCAAATTACAAGAGCATTTTATCGATCGCAAACTCGCTCTCGATCGCGTGGTTCTCTCCCGCATTATCACAGACAATCGAGAACTGGCCGAAGAACTGCACCTGCAAATTTTGGAGGGGGCTTACTTCGAACAGCTAGCGCAAAAGCATTCTTTGGGAGAAGATCGCATTGTTAACGGCATGTTAGGACCCGTCAGTCGCGCTACCTTACCCGATCGCCTCCGTGCCGCCATCGACGAAGCCAGCCCCGGAGATATCGTCGGACCCTTACAATTAGAAGAACGATGGCTGATTTTCCGCGTCGAGCAATTTCTTCCCGCCTCCCTCGAGGATAATCAAGTCAAAGAAACCCTGCAAAATGAAATTTTCGAGCAATGGTTAGCGGAAAAAGTTCGGGCGCTGAAAGTCAAAATCGAGGCAGAATAGCAAGAGAAAAACCCCCTTTTTGCTGGTGCGATCGCCAACAACAGAACCGCATCGAAACAAGATTGGACATTCGCGAATACACCATTGGCGAGAAAATTTGGGAAAGTGGAGTCTCTTCAGAAGAAAAGCGCGATCGCGAGATTTATCTTTTGGTCTCCGGAAAGGTACGCTTGCGACGAGAAGCACCTCCCCAACCCTTATTTACCTTACAAGAGGGAGATTGGTTTGGAGACCTGCTGGCATTGGGAGAAGATTGTAAAGCCGTTGCTTCGGGAGAGGTAACGGTATGGTGCTGGAAGATCGAACTCTGGCAAAATAAAAGTACGGAACTCCAAGATTTTTGGCAAGCAACAACCGCCCGCTATTTAGGAGAAACCTCCCCAGAGCCTCCCCTGGATAATCTGCCCGTCGTCGCCCAACCCCGTCCAATCGTCCGCCAACCCCCGCCAGAAATTGAAGAAACCGTTACCCCGGAAGTGGAAGATGCGAAAGATGCCAGCACGATTGTAAAAGCACTTAAAGGAGTCCTGTGGGAAGGCTCGGAAGTCGAAGCGGGAGAGATTTTAGAACGGGTACAAGAGATTTTGCGCGATCGCCCCTTAACTCCCCTCGAACCCGCCCAAACCAAACAACCCCGACTCATACAACAGGATATCTCTCCTTATTCCAAGTATCCTTTTATTTCCAGTAAAAACTCGGCGGCGGCTTGCCTGTCAATGGTAGCGCAATATTTTAATGCCCCGGCAGCTTTGGAATGGACGCAAAGACAGTTGCGAGGCGATCGCCCCCATCATCTCGTCGATGGGGGGGAAAAGCTGGGATTGCAACTGCGGGGTTTAAAGGTGCGTTGGGGGGATTTGCCGCGCCTCTCAACCCCTCTATTGTTGCAATGGCAGCCCCCCTATGTTAAAAGCGATCGCCGCTTTGATATTCGCCATAAGGTCTTTTGGGCGGGACGCAAGCAATTGCAACCATCGGATCCCTCGCGATCGCAACGATGGATCGTCCTTTACGAAATCAAGGGCGGGAAAGCCATTATCGGCGACCCCCTCAACCCCCGCCTCTGTTGCGAACCCATTTCTCGCAAGCAATTAATCGAAGGATGGAAAGGACGGGTTTGGCAAGTCGAACCCATCCGCAAGCAAGAAACCTTTAATCTCAGTTGGTTTTTACCCTCGGTTTGGCGCTATCGGGGACTATTACAAGAGGTTCTCCTCGCGTCTTTTACCTTGCAGCTTTTGGGGTTGGGAACGCCGATAATCACGCAAGTTATTATCGATAAAGTCATGGTACAGGAGAGTTTGGCAACGTTGGACGTGATGGCGATCGCCATGTTAAGCATTGCCGGATTTGAGTCTGTTTTGGGGATTTTGCGCCTCTATATTTTCACCCATACCGCCCGCCGTTTGGATCTCGCCCTTTCCGGACAAGTTTTTCGCCATCTCATGCGCCTGCCTCTCGCTTATTTCGAGTCCCGTCGGGTGGGGGATACAGTTGCAAGGGTACAAGAGTTAGAAAATATTCGTCAGTTTCTCACGGGAACTGCGCTTACAGTAGTTCTTGACAGTATTTTTGCCGTGGTTTATTTGGCATTGATGTTTTATTACAGCGTGCAACTCACTTGGGTAGCCCTCGCCATTCTGCCCTTATTTGCCCTGTTAACCCTACTGTCTACGCCAATTTTGCGCCATTGGTTGAATGAAACCTTTAACCGCAATGCTGACTCTCAATCGTTTTTAGTGGAAACCATTACGGGAATTCGGGCGGTGAAGGCCCACGCGGCGGAAGGGAAAGCTCGCGATCGCTGGGAGGGTTTATTTGCCCGCTACATTCGCACGGGTTTCCGAGCATCTACCACTTCTAATATTAGCAATAATATCGGCAGTTTTTTCACCAATCTTTCCACATTATTAATCCTTTGGTTTGGGGCAAAATTGGTCATTAACCGCGAACCGGGGAGCGAATTTACCATCGGCATGCTTATCGCTTTTCAAATGCTTTCCGGACGCGTCACGGCTCCTTTATTGCGCCTCGTGCAACTCTGGCAGAATTTACAGCAAGTTTTACTGTCTGTGGATCGCATTGGCGATATTTTAAATGTTGCCCCAGAAGCCGAACCGGGATCGGGTTTGGTGCTGCCAAAGTTGCGCGGACAAGTTGTATTCGATCGCGTCTTTTTTCGCTACAAGGAAGAACAAGAACCGATTATTCGCGGTATCTCTTTTACGGTACAGCCGGGAATGTTCGTCGGGATTGTCGGAAGGAGCGGCTCGGGCAAAAGCACGCTTTCAAAACTGTTACAGCGATTGTATAATGTAGAATCGGGACGAATTTTACTCGATGGATTTGATGTTAAAAGTGCGGATCTTGCTTCTTTACGGCAGCAAATTAATGTCGTTTTACAAGATGATTTTTTATTTAATGCGTCCATCTTAGAAAATATTACATTCGGCCATCCCGATATTAGCGCGGAACAGGTGGTAGAAGCCGCCAGAAAAGCCGCCGCTCACGATTTTATCAGCGAACTTCCCCATGGCTACGAAACTAATGTGGGAGAGCGAGGTACGGCATTATCGGGAGGACAAAAACAGCGCATTACTTTGGCGCGATTGTTTCTTTCTCAAGCCCCGATTGTTATCTTAGATGAAGCAACGAGCGCCTTAGATGCAGAAACCGAACAACAAGTCCTGACCAATTTACAGGAATTTGCCAAAAATCGCACGGTATTCGCGATCGCCCATCGTTTTGATATATTAAGAGATGCCGATTTAATCTTGGTGATGGAAAAAGGAGTTTTAATCGAAAAAGGCAAGCACGAAGATTTATTAAAGATGAAAGGATTGTATTTTTCTCTTTATGAGAGACAGAAAAATTACGAATAATAAATTCTGCAATTTTCTGGCGATCGTGCTATAGTAGCATGATATTATATTAGAACTTAAAAAAATAAATCAAACCAAGCAGAGAACGTTTAGAGAGAAGAAAGAGAGGTTCTCCCCATGGGAGAAGTGTTATATTATTAAATTCAACCGATTGCAATCGTTATCTTTTAATTATAATGAATTCTAGCTCGACCTCTCCCGATCGCCGAGATACAATCTGGCAAGATCCAGAACTCGCCCGCACCTTTCTTGAAGGAGTGCGAGGGGCAATTCCTTTAGCTGCCGAACAAATCGACATTATTTTGCGAATTGTTGCCCAGACTCGAGGGAAATTGGATAGTTTTCTCGATCTCGGTTGTGGCGATGGCATTTTAGGGCGATCGCTTCACCAAAAGTATCCCGATGCGAAAGGTATTTTTCTTGATTTTTCCCCCGCCATGCTCGAGGCAGCACGCCAGAATTTTACTGAAATTCCCAATCATTTAAGATTTGTAGCGGGAGATTTTGGCGCGGAAAATTGGCACGATCGCTTAACCTCGGAAATGGAAGAATTCAATCTTTCTCATTTTGATGCGATCGTCTCCGGTTTCGCCATTCACCATCAAAGCGATCTCGACAAACAAAGAATATATCGCGATATATTCGCTTTCCTAAAACCGGGGGGATTATTTCTCAACTTAGAGCATGTCTCGTCGCGATCGCCTTGGGGGGAAACATTATTTAACGAACTTTTTATCGATTCTCTCTACCGGTTTCATCAAACTCGAGAGAGTGGAAAAACTAGAGAGGAAATCGCTCGTGAGTTTTATCATAGAGATGACAAAAATGCAAATATTTTAGCGCCCATAGAAAGCCAATGTCGGTGGTTGGAAAACATTGGTTTTATTGATGTAGATTGTTTTTTCAAGATTTTTGAACTTGGCTTATTTGGAGGCGTAAAGCCAGTTTAAGATTAAGATCGAATCCGTTTTAATGACCATGCTTTTCAGTGGGAGAGCAGGGGGAGAAGAATTTTGCAGGAAAAGCCTAAATTTGGACAATTATCCGGATTTGATATCACGATAAAGTCAAAAATTAATCTCTCATGACTCCAACAATTGATAGATTTGCACGATTGACTCTTCTCTCTCTTGTCTCGATTGTCATTTCAATCGCAGATATCCCCTTGAATGCGGCTGCGGCACAGATCGTCATGCCAGAGGAACAACGATCGCTCGACTCGACGGCACGGCAACTTTACGAGAAGGGACGCTACGACGAAGCGATACAATTGTTGCAACAAACTCGCCAGCAGGCACGCGATCGCGGCGATACTCTGGGGGAAGTCGCAGCCGGACGCAATTTGGCACTCATTTATGGGAAAGTGGGGGACATTCCTGCAGCTCGCAATGCCCTCGAGCAAAGCCGCAATCTTCTCGAATCTTTAAGACCAACGGGCAATCGCGACAATCTTCTCGCGCAAATCCTCGAAGTGGAGGGACAGTTGCATCTCTCCACGGGACAGGCAGAACGAGCTTGGGAAAATTGGCAAGCTGCTGCTAAGATTTATCGCCAGCAGGACGACACCATGGGAAACGCCCGCAGTCAAATCGGCCAAACCCAAGCCTTACAAGCCATGGGACTCCACGAACAAGCCAGCAAGCGTCTCCATGCCCTCAAACAGCAACTCGACGAGCAAGAGGATACCCTTGTCAAAGTCAAAGCCTTGCAAATCTTGGGAGACGTGCAGCGATCGCTCGGGCGCTTGCAAGAGGCGAGGGCAAATCTCGAAGCAAGTTTAGCTATTGCCAAAGCCCGTGGCGATCGCGAAAATATGGCCTCCATTCAAATCAGTCTCGGCAATACCGCCCGTTTTGCTGCCGAAGAACAAGAAAGAGATACCGCCTTAGAACGAGCGCGCTCTCACTATCGCCAAGCTGCCCTCAATGCCCCCAATCTGGAATTGCAAATCCAAGCGCAACTCAACGAATTTAGAGTTGCGATCGAACGGGAAGACATGTTCGAGGCAAAGGCGCTCTTGCCACAAATTCAAACCAATATTACCCAACTTCCCGCCACGCGTCCCGCCATTTACGCGCAAATTAATTTGGCAAAAAACTTGCTGAAATTGGACGAAACCGAAATTTCCCCGGGGCAAATTGCCCGGATTCTCGCCCGCGCTCTAGAAGGGGCGCAAGATTCCGGCGATCGCCTTGCCGAAGCTCAAGTCTGGGGCGCATTGGGAGAACTCTACGAAACCCACCAACGGTATGTCGAGGCCCAAACTGCCACGGAAAAAGGATTATTACTGGCTCAATCGTTAAATGCCCCAGAAATTATCTATCGCGAACAATGGCAATTAGGACGAATTTTGCGGGAACGGGCTCGACGAGAAGACGCGATCGCCGCCTACGATCGCGCCGTGAGCACCTTACAATCCTTGCGGGGAGATCTCGTTGCCATTAATCCCGACCTGCAATTTTCTTTTCGGGAAAGCGTCGAACCCGTTTATCGCGAATACGTGGATCTCTTGCTACAACCCGATGCCTCGCAAAACCATCTCGTAAGGGCAAGGGAAGCGATCGAAGCCTTGCAACTTGCCGAATTGGATAACTTTTTTCGGGATGCCTGTTCCGACGTGCAAGCCAAACAAATCGACCAAATCGATCCGCGATCGGCAATTTTTTACACGATTATGTTGAGCGATCGCCTCGAAACCATCCTCGCTCTCCCCGGAAAGGAATTACAGCAATTTACGTCTTATCACCCCCGAGAGGAACTGGAAAAAACCTTGGCAGAGATGAACTTCTATATTGCTACCCCTCGAGGTCGGCGGCGCAACCGCAAGCGGCTGGAAGTTTCCCAGCAAGTCTACAATTGGTTAATTCGCGATCTGGAGGCAGATTTAGAAGCAAGCGGCGTTAAAAATCTCGTTTTTGTCCTTGATGGCGCTCTCCGCAATCTTCCCATCGCCGCCCTCTACGACCCTCGAAAACAAGAATATCTCATCCAAAAATACAGTGTCAGTCTGGCACCGAGTCTCAACCTGATCGACCCCCAACCCCTCGCCCGAGAAAAACTTCAGGTTCTCGGAGGGGGAGTATCGGAAGAAACCCAAAATTTTGCACCCATCCCCAACGTCAAAAAAGAAATGGAACGGGTGCGCGCTGCTGTAGGGGCAGAAATCTTACTCGACAATACTTTTATTGAAGGACAATTTAAAGCTCTCGTTAACGAAAATCCCGTCACTGTCGTTCATTTAGCCACTCACGGACAATTTAGTTCGAATGCAGAAGATACGTTTATTCTCACTTGGGATGACAAACTGAATATCGAAGAACTCGGCGCGTTGTTGCGATCGGATACCAAGCGCCTGACCCCCATCGAACTGCTGGTTTTAAGTGCGTGCGAGACGGCAACGGGAGACGATCGCGCAGTTCTCGGACTGGCGGGAATGGCCGTGCGAGCGGGGGCGAGGAGTACGATTGCCAGTCTTTGGCTGGCGGCAGACGAGACCACCTCTTTAATGATGAGTCGCTTTTATGAGGAGTTAGCGAAAGCGGATATCACCAAAGCAGAGGCTTTACAAAAAGCACAATTAGAAATTCTGCAAGGTGAGAATGTCGAGTTTCGGCATCCTTATTTTTGGTCGGGGTTCGTGTTGGTTGGTAATTGGCTTTGAGCCTCCTCTCGCAAAATTCATCATCGATCGCAGCAGCAACAGCAATTCTGCTTGATTGAGCGATCGCCACCTCCGCAAAAAACGCAAGATGAGGAAACTCAAGCAGCGATCGCCCCCTCTATTCCGCAGATAAATCAACGCTCTCTATCCTCGGGATGGCGGCTCTCAACCCAGTTTTTTGATAAAATAACAACCTATATGCATATTCAACCCGTTGATGAACTTAGAAGAACCCGTAGAACGATCGCTTTTCCCCAACCTTAAGCCCGTATTTCGCCGCAGTATTAAGATTCTGGCCGATTTGCGGCTGGCAATCGTCCTATTATTGGCGATCGCTCTATTCAGCATTTCGGGGACGGTTATCGAACAAGGACAAAGCCTCGCATTTTATCAAGCCAATTATCCCGAACATCCCGCCTTATTTGGCTTTCTCACATGGAAAGTTCTTTTAATTGCAGGCTTAGACCACGTTTATCGAACGTGGTGGTTTTTATCGCTTTTAGTGGTTTTTGGCAGTAGTTTAACCGCTTGCAGTTTCACGAGACAAATTCCCACTTTAAAAGCTGCCCGACGCTGGAATTATTACCAGAAATCCAAACAATTTTCAAAATTAACCCTCAGTGCAGAATTAGAATTCGGTTCTCTCAATTCTCTCGAACCCTTATTGCAAGAAAAAAATTATAAGATTTTTCGCGAAGGCGATAGTTTATACGCTCGCAAAGGCATTATCGGACGCATCGGCCCCATCATCGTTCATATTGGCATGCTCGTCATTTTAGGCGGCTCGATTTGGGGGGCAATGACGGGATTTTTCGCTCAAGAAATTGCCCCGAGCGGCGGCATTTTTCAAATTCAAAATATTATCGATGCCGGACCTTTTGCCGATCGACAAATCCCTAAAGATTGGGCGGTGAAGGTAAATCGATTTTGGATTGATTACACCCCCGACGGCGCGATCGATCAGTTCTATTCCGATCTTTCCGTTGTCGATCGCCAAGGAGAAGAATTAGACCGCAAAACTATTTATGTCAATCAACCCCTTCGCTATCACGGAGTTACGCTCTACCAAACCAACTGGGGAATTGATGCGGTTAAAGTCCAACTTAATAATAGTCCCATTTTTCGCCTGCCCATGGCACAATTAAAAACAGAGGGAGCGGGACGATTTTGGGGGACGTGGGTGCCGACAAAACCGGATTTAAGCGATGGCGTTTCTCTCGTCGCTCGAGATTTACAAGGGATTCTTTTCGTTTACGATCGCACCGGAGCGTTAATTAGTGCAGTGCGAGAAGGCATGGGGATCGATTTGAATGGAGTTACCTTAAAAATATTAGAATTAGTTGGCTCTACGGGATTACAAATCAAAGCCGATCCCGGAACGCCAATGGTTTATACTGGCTTTGCTTTATTGATTTTTGGGGTTATCGGGAGTTATTTTTCCCACTCGCAAATTTGGGCATTACAAGAAGGCGATCGATTCTACTTAGGAGGCAAAACCAACCGTGCAAAAGTTACGTTCGAACGCGAAATTTTAGCCATTTTGGAGAAAATGGAATCGCCAAAAATAGTTAATAGTTGATAGTTGATAATTGATAGTTGATAATTGATAATTGAAATGACTTTCTGTGTTCTAGAACGACAAATACAAGATTATCTGAAAACTGCCCCCAATCCCGAAGCAATGGAAGAAAAAACAGAGGTGTTGCGGGAGGGATTGGCAGGGTTGGGAACACGATCGCTGTTGGGTTTAAAAATTCCTCAAAGATGGAACGGAAAAGCGATCGCACAATTCGATTATTTCTCCGTGCAAGAAACATTGGCGCGATATTCCGGAACATTAGCCTTTACCCAAATTCAACATCAAACGGCAGGGTCTTTTATTGCCAATGGAGACAATGAAAACTTAAAAGCCGAGTATCTTCCCGATATGAGTTGCGGTCGAATTTTAGTGGGCGTAGGTTACTCTCATTTACGGCGACAGGGACAACCCGTTTTAGTCGCAAATCAAGTGTCTGGAGGCTATCAAATATCGGGTAATATTCCTTGGATTAGCGGCTATCATCTCTTTCAAGAAGCCGCGATCGCTGCCAGATTAGATGACAATCGCATTCTCTTTGCTCTCATCCCGCTCTCGCCAGATTCCCAAGGAAATTTGCATTTTTCTGCCCTCATGTCTTTAGCCGCAATGCCATCGACCAATACCGTTAGTGCAGAATGCGATCGCTATTTTATCCCTTCAGAAAAAGTCGTTGCAATTCAACCCCAAGACTGGATGCAAAAAAAAGATCGTCAAAGTATTTTAAACGTGACTTGTTTTTTATTGGGATGCGCGCGATCGGGCTTGGATATTGTCGAAAATGCCAGCAAAACTCAAGCTGAAATTACAGAGAGTTTTCTCGCCCTCAACGAACAATTTACCGATTGTCGCCAGAAAATTTTAATGGCTCTAGAGCGCGAGGATTTATCGGTAGAACGACAATTAGAATTAAGAGCTAGGGCGATCGCCTTAAGCCATCAATGCAGTGTAGCCGCCATCACCGTTTCGAGAGGACGATCCAATCAAAAAGACCACCCCGCCCAACGCATTTATCGAGAAGCATTAGTCTTTAGCGTAACCGCACAAACCAATGCAGTCATGAGTGCAACATTAAAACAAATCAGCGCCCTCAATTTTTAGCCAAGGGATAAACGGCGATCTCGATCGCTCCAAACCCTCGATAAATTGCTAAACTCGATACAGTGACCCCTCAAAATCTCTTCATGCAGCCCATTGTGGAAATTTCCCACCTCAATCACTACTTCGGTCGAGGTACCCTGCGAAAACAAATTTTATTTGAGATCGATCTCGTCTTGCGATCGGGAGATGTCATTATTATGAAAGGACCCTCGGGATCGGGAAAAACCACCCTCCTCACCCTTATGGGGGGCTTGCGATCGCCCCAAGCGGGAAGCCTGCGAGTCTTCGGACAAGAATTAGTGGGGGCTGGTAAAAAACGCATGGTGGCGATCCGTCGCAATATTGGCTATATTTTTCAAGCTCATAACTTATTAAATTCCCTCACTGCCAGACAAAACGTGCAAATGTCAATCGAACTGCACGAGGGGATTTCGTCCCGCCAAGCCAAAGAACGCGCCATAACCATGCTCTCCGCCGTGGGTTTGGCAGATCGGATCGATTATTACCCCGCACACCTCTCTGGCGGACAAAAACAACGCGTCGCGATCGCTCGCGCCCTCGTCAGCCATCCTAAAATGGTACTCGCCGACGAACCCACCGCCGCCCTCGATAGCAAATCCGGGCGAGATGTCGTCGAGATCATGCAAAACTTAGCGCGAGAACAAGGATGTACGATTCTGATTGTTACCCACGACAATCGCATTCTCGATGTTGCCGATCGCCTCGTTCACATGGAAGACGGACGACTTTCAGAGCAAAAAATTGCTACCAAATTCGTTTCTTAAACTGTCAATAACTAACCGAATCAACGTCGTGCCGACGATCTCCGCTTAGAAGAAGAACGCCCCGCAGAAGAAGAACGCCTCGCGCCACTTGCCGACTTGCCCGAACCTTGGGATGATGGCCGCCTTCCTTGTGGCGGGGGAGGAGGCGCTCCTTTACCGCTATTGGCGCGATTGGGATTGGTACGGAAACTAACATTACCGCCATCTCCAGATTGTTCTAACACTAACATGGGAGTCGGCTTGGCTTTTTGATCCCACTCCATTAAGACAACTCTGCCTTGAATAGCCGGTTGCCAATTTTCGTGATCGGCATTGGGACTGAGAAATTTTTCAATACAGTCAATAATCTGATTGATCGTACTCGACGTGGATTGCGTGGGCAATTTTGTCATCTTGACTTGAATCCGGAATAAAATTCGCTTCACCCGCTTGCCTCGCGTTTCCGTTTCATAAGTGACATCAAAAGTTTCATCAACTTGACGACCGGTTGCGGCAATTCCCACTTGATGTTGAGCGGTATTGGGACGCAAAGCAACGCTAATCAACTGTTTGACCCGAATTTTAATTTGGTTGACGATCGCATAGTGAAAGACTTCCTCATCCATCCGCAATCGCAAATAATCGAGGTTAAATTCCCGCGAGTGAATCAAATCGGGATTAGTCTCCATTTTTTGAATGGTTTTCAATGCCAATTTGAGACGCTTTTGCAAATCTTGGGATTTATATTTCTCAAACTTGATATCTTTTTGGAATTTGTCGTAAATTTTGAACTTGCCATATACAACAACGCCAACAAGAGCCAGAAACAAGACACCACTCATCACCAGTCCGATTTGTCCCAATTTGCCGGAATTTTGGGGGGAGTTAGCAGCCGGAGGAGGATTGGCAGGAGTTGCAGCAGTTTGCGCGAGGATCGGTTGCGCGGGAAGGAATTGAGAAAACATAGCGTTTGGGGATTCGATCGGGAATTAACGTCTAGGCTTAGAATGCCCTGAAAAAGGGCGATATACTTGTCAACTTTACTGAATTGCGATCATTTCATAATGGGTCGTTCCTCAATTTTAGATTTTTTCCCGAGAAGATCGCGTTAAAGAACTCTGAAAGTACGCTCCAAATCCTAATAACCCCGAGAATTTGTACCTTTACCACAACTATAACACCGACCTCCCGGCCTGTAGCCTAGCATGTAGAAATATGGTATGACCCACTTGAACGATATCGCTGGCATCGACACGATCGCTCTTCCTAAGAGAGACCTTAACAGTTAAAGTATTACTGATTTCTCCCCCATCTTCCCCCGCTCCCCCATCTCCCCTATCTCCCCCATCCTCCCCCACTCCCCGCCTCTAGCTCATGCCGCGTTCCCAGCCTCAACTCAATCCCTATCTCTGGGCCGTCAGTCCGATCGCCGCCCAACTTTCTCCCCCCAATGTCATTGATGGGAGATATAAAATCGTTGCGCCGCAAATTTGGCAGGATATTTATTCGGAGCGATCGCCCCTGCTACCCAATCCCATTCCTGAAAATTATCTTCCTTATTTGCACCTTTATCCTTATCGCCTGCATCTGCCGGAAATTTACGGGATTTGTGCCTTTAATAATTCCACCATTTTACTCCTCAATAATATTCCCGTTGACGATGGCGGCGTTCTCTATCCCACTCTTGAAGATGCTTGGATCGATGCTTCGGGATTGCGGCAAACCTACTGGTTGTGGCAAATTTTAAATCTCTGGAATCCTCTGTGCGATCGCGGGGTTGGGGCTTCTCTGTTGGTGGAAGAAAATTTACGGGTAGAAGGGTGGCGCTTGCGCTTGCGGGAACTCTTCACCCATAGCGAACGCTTGGGGAATTCCCAACCGCGATCGCGTAGGGGCGTCATTGCGACGGCAAAAGCCGCCACCATTGTCACCCTGCGCGAATTGGGGGAAAGCTGGACAACCCTCGCCCGCAAAGCCAGTCCCGATATTGCCCCCAAACTCGAAGCGATCGCGGCGGAGTTAAAGCGAGATGGACTCGCTTATACAACCCTCTGCAAAACCCTCAATCAACTCCTTCTCGAACAAGCGGCTCGCAAGCCCCTCCGCATTCAAATTGCCAGTGCGACGGACACCGGCCCCCAACAGTTGAGCAATGAAGACAGTTACTATCCCACCCCTGAAGAAATCACGCGCAATGGCATCCAAGAACCCGGCAGTCTCCTTTCTCATCTCATGGTCATTTGCGATGGGATTGGCGGTCACGAGGGGGGGGAAATTGCCAGCCAACTGGCTATTCAATCTCTAAAACTGCAAATTCGCGCGCTTCTTGCCGAATCTGTCGAAGACCCGGAATTGATGTCGCCGGATTTGGTGGAGGAGCAACTCATCGCGATCGTGCGGATTGCTAACAATTTGATCTGTTTTCGCAACGACGAACAAAAACGAGAATCTCGGCGGCGCATGGCCACAACTTTAGTGATGGCCTTGCAGTTGCCTCAACAAGTGGTGAATTTGGAATTGGGGGTGGGCAACTCCCACGAACTGTATCTGGTTCACGTTGGCGACAGTCGCGCCTATTGGATTACGGAAAATTATTGTCAATTACTAACGGTGGATGATGATGTCACCACGCGAGAAATCCGACTGGCCCGCAATCTTCCCGTTACCGCCGCCCAACGTCCCGATGCCGGGGCATTAACCCAAGCCTTGGGAACGCGAGAGGCCGATCGCTTGCGTCCGACCATTCAACGCTTGATTATTGAGGAGGATGGGATTTTGCTGCTTTGTTCTGATGGATTGAGCGACAATCGCCTGCTGGAACGATCTTGGGAGGAGTTTGCTTCCAATGTCCTCGCCGGACGGCAAAGTTTAGAAAGTGCGGTGGAATATCTCATTAAACTGGCCAATCAAAAAAACGGTCACGATAATACCTCGATTGTTGCTGCCCTGTATGGCGTTTCTTCAGCTTATCCAGAAGCCGTCGAGACGGTCGAGCTCCCTCGCGAAGCCAAAGAGATTCCCCCCGAACTCGACAGCCCCTTGCCGCTCGAACCGAGCAACGGCATCAATGGCAAGGGTTGGGTGGGATCGCAACTGCCGCCGGAAATCCCAGAGACCCCTTCAGAGCCAGAACCCGAAACGCGATCGCCCCAACTCGAGCGGGAAAGAGAAATACGAGAGGAAGTCTGGGAAGAAGAACGAGTGAGCTATTCCATGCCGTCTATCGATCCGGATGACTTGCCAGAACCAGTCAAGATCGAATCGGAGAAGGATATTGATTCTCTCTTTGAGGATGTAGATATTGAAGACGATTTGACAGCAGAAGAAAGAAAACGCATGATAACGCCAACGTATCGTCTGAATTGGTTGGCGATCGCCGTTGCAATTTTCTTTTTAGCCACCATTAGCGCAGCTGCCGTTTACCTGAAAGGCCGTCTCGATCGCGGCGAGAATATCTTGCCTCCTTGGTTGATGCCAATTGAGGAAACCGAAGAATGACAGGGTTAAACCGGATTGGAAGTCATTTTTAATCGTTCCGGACTGGATGCCCCTTCTTCTAAAATACGAATGCTATCCGGTGCAACTCGAATTCGCACCCTTTCTCCAATTGAAAAAGAATTTAAGTTATTTCGATATAAGTTCTGCCGTCGAATGGAGATAAATGTCTGTGAGGTTAAACGTACGATAAAACGAGTATCCGTTCCCAAGTAAACAACCTCCTCAACCGTTCCCAATAAACCCTTCTCATCGAGATAGTTTTCTGGATGAATGGTCGCTCGTTCCGGACGAATGACGAGAGTTACGATTTTGCCTGCGGGAAGTTCCGACTCATAAGGAACGGAAATGGGTAACTCTTCATCTACCAAAACGATCGCTCCTCCAAGCTGCCATTCGATAACCCGCCCGACTAAAAAGTTACTTTCCCCAATAAAATCCGCCACAAAGCGACAGTTGGGACGTTCGTAGATTTCCGTCGGCGTTCCGACTTGCAATACCCGTCCGTCACTCAACACGGCAATGCGATCGGACATGGTGAGGGCTTCTTCTTGATCGTGGGTGACATAAATAAAAGTAATGCCAACCTGCTGTTGCATCTGTTTGAGTTCGATCTGCATTTCCTTTCGGAGTTTGAGATCCAGCGCTCCTAAAGGCTCGTCAAATAATAAGACCTCCGGCTTTTTCACTAAAGCTCTCGCCAAAGCCACGCGCTGTTGCTGTCCTCCCGAAAGCTGTCGGGGACGGCGATCTTCTAAACCGTTGAGTTTAACTAAAGCGAGTACATCCCCTACACGACTGCGGATTTCTGCTTTCGGAAGATCGTCCATTTCCAACCCAAAGGCAACATTTTTGGCTACTGTTAGATGGGGGAAGAGGGCATAATTTTGAAAAACCGTATTCACCGGACGATGAAAAGGCGGGCGATCGCCCATCGCTTCCCCGTGAATGCAAACTTGTCCCGATGTCGGTAATTCAAACCCGGCGATCGTTCGTAAAATCGTCGTTTTGCCGCATCCCGAAGATCCTAACAGCGAGAAAAATTCGCCTTCTCGAATATCGAGGGTAACATCGTTAACCGCCACAACTTCGCGATTATTTTGCCCTTGAAAAACCTTCGAGACATTAATTAATTGAACTGCATCCATTATTTTGCCCTGTTCCTATTTAATTTTAACCATCTTCTCTCTAGAAAGAAAAGAATTTAAAAATACGTTACTTTTCTATCCTCCCGTTGCTACTTTGACTTCAGTCCAGGCTTGGTCGTACAAAGCAGTATCTTTACCTAGATCGTTCGCATATTTCAACTTCTTAAATGTTTCGGGTGGCGGGTAAATTCCGGGGTTTTCTAAATCTTCTTGTTCGAGTAGGTTTTCTTCGCGGGAGGTTTTGTTGGGAGAACCGTACTTGACATAATTAGAAATTCTTGCACTCACTTCCGGTTCGAGAATAAAGTTAATAAATTGTTCGGCTAATTCTTTGTGTGGTGCATCTTTAGGAATCGCTAAATTATCCGTCCAAATAATAGTGCCTTCCTCGGGAATAACATAGCGAATATTTTCATTTTCTTCCATGATTTGGAAAATATCGCCACTCCATTCAATCGCAATATCGACTTCTCCTTGATTCAGTAAATCTTGTCCGGTATCCGGTGCAAAAGTTGCTACGACTTCTTTGTTCTCAATGAGAAAATCCCTTGCTTCGGCAATTTCACTTTCATTAGTTGTATTGGGATCGTAACCCAAATACATTAAAACTATTCCTAATGTTGCTCTGGGATCTTCCATTAATGCGACTTTTCCTTTATATTTAGCATCAAAAATTTCTTTCCAACTGGCGATCGCTCCTCCTGTTGCTTCAATGTTATAACCAATACCAATCGTTCCCCACTGATAGGGAACGCTATATTTGTTCCCCGGATCGAAGGGGGGATCGATAAAGGGAGCGTCGAGATGTTTGAGATTGGGAATGTTATCGTGATTGAGTTCTTCTAACAGTCCCTGAGCGATCATATTTTCTATAAAGTCTCCACTGGGAACGATAATATCGTAACCCGGATTGCCGGGTTGAATTTTAGCCAGCAATGCTTCGTTATTCTCAAAGGTATCGTATTGTATCTTGACATTAAACTTTTCTTCAAATTCTGGGATGGTTTCTTCGTCAATATACGTTGACCAGTTATAAACATTCAAAACTGTCTCGGTATTTCCATTCCTATTATTTCCCGTCCCATTACTTGCCGTATTGGTCGCATCGGGATTGCTTGTAGTACATCCGAACGGTACGAACAGGCCAAAAACAAACAAAAGCATTAGAATCAGAATTTTTTTCATGATTTAGTCCTCGTCAAGATAAAAACAAGAGAACGGGTAGAAGCACCACCAAGGTTATTTTACGATCGCCATATTAACTCGTGAAATTGCCTCTATTGTCGTACCCACTTCCCTTTTAATTTTAACAGTCCTCTGGATTCGCAGATAGCTTTCAAGTACGCGCTGCTTATCTTCCGACCTCAACTTTGACTTCTGTCCATGCTCGGTCATACAAGGCAAGAGCGCTGCCAACATCGTTTACGTATTGTAAGAGCTTGTAATATTTGGATGGAGGGTAAATGACAGGGTTTTCTAAGTCTTCTTTAGCCAGTAACTTTTCCGATCGAGCAGTTTTATTGGGAGAACCGAATTTAGTATAGTTAGAAATCCTTGCACTCACTTCCGGTTCGAGAATGAAGTTGATAAATTTTTCTGCTAATTCTTTATGGGGGGCATCTTTGGGAATGGCTAAATTATCCATCCAAATAATTGTTCCTTCTTGGGGAATAACATAGCGAATATTTTCATCTGCTTCCATAATGTCAAACATATCACCATTATCTTCTATAGAAATATCAATTCCTTCTTGAAGGATGATCCTTTGTCCGAAGAAAGAAAATGTGGAAATCGTGTCTTTGTTAGCAATGAGAAAATCTTTCGCTTTCGCAATTTCCCCTTCATCAGTTGTATTGGGATTGTATCCTAAATATATTAAAGTTAACCCTAACGTCGTTCTCGGATCATCTGGCAATGCGACTTTTCCTTGATATTCAGGCTCGAAAATGTCTTTCCAACTGTTAATTTCCTTTCCTGTTTCTTCAACATCATAGGCAATGCCAACTGTTCCCCATTGATAGGGAATGCTGTATTTATTTCCGGGATCGAAAACCGTATCGATAAAGGTATCGTCAATATGTTTGAGATTGGGAATATTATCGTGATTGAGTTCTTCTAATAATCCCTGAGCAATCATATTTTCTACATAATCTCCTCCCGGAAAGATAAGATCGTAGCCCGGATTTCCGGGCTGAATTTTTGCCAGTAATGCTTCTTGGCTTTCATAGGTATCGTACTGAACCTTGACATTAAATTTTTCTTCAAATTCTGGAATGGTTTCTTCGTCGATATAAGCACTCCAGTTGTAAATATTCAAAACCGTATCGGCTTTCTCATGATTTCTTGTATTAGCAGAATCGGGACTATTTGCAGTACATCCGAACGGGATAAACAAGCCGAAAATAAACAAAAGCATTAGAATTAGCAATTTTTTCATGATTTAGTCCTCGTCAACGCAAGAAATGAGAATGAGTAGAAGCAGACACTGTCTTTACGGTCATTGTATTATAGATTTTAACGTCGTTGCAGGGCTAAAGAAGAAATGACGATACCGACGGAAAGCAAAAGCATAATTGTCGAGATCGCATTAATGGCTGGAGTGATGGAGATTTTGATCATTCCATAGACGAAAACAGGGAGGGTTGTCGAACCCACTCCATTCGTGAAAAAAGTAATCACGAAATCATCTAAGGATAAGGTAAAGGCAAGTAACGCACCACTGAGAATTCCGGGAGCAATTAAAGGTAAGGTAATGCGTTGAAAGGTTTTCCATTCATTTGCTCCTAAATCCGATGCAGCTTCTTCTAGAGCGGGATCGAGTTCGGCAATTCGCGATCGCACGACCACGGCAACATAAGAAATATTAAAGGATACATGGCCGATAATAACAGTGGACAGTCCTAAAACCAAGCGAACGCCAGTAATCGCTTCTAGCAACTGAAAGAGAACGCTGAAAAAGATGAGTAGGGAGATTCCCATTGTAATATCGGGAATAACGATGGGAAGAAAGAGCAATCCTTCTAACATCGTGCGTCCCGGAAAGCGAAATCGCTCCATCCCCAAACCAATTGCCGTCCCTAAAATTGTCGCTAAAATTGTCGAAACTCCTCCGATAATGAGACTATTTCCCAGAGCATCCCAAATTTGCATATTGGTTGGGGTACCCGTCCCGAGCAAACCTGCCAAAAGATCGAGATACCAACTGAGGGTAAATCCTCGCCAAATTGCATTCGATCGCGATTGATTAAAAGAATAGATAATCAGAATTATAATCGGGGCATAGAGAAAGAAAAAAGCCAAGATAGAATTCAACCATAATGCGGCTTTTCCCCACTGACGGATCAGTAAATCTATTTTTTTGGTTGGAATGGGTAGACTTATCATTATTCTTCTGAAATTCTAAAGTAAATAAGAATGGGCAGCAAAACAATTGCCATCATTATAATTGACAAAACCGAACCAAACGGCCAGTCTCGAGCGCCTGAAAATTGATTTTGAATTAAATTACCGATCATCAATGTCTTCGCTCCACCTAATATATCTGGGGTAACATATTCGCCGACAGAGGGAATAAAAATCAAGAGAGAACCGGCGATAATGCCTCTGGAGGTTAAGGGTAAAACAACTCGCCAGAACGTTCGCCAATCATTTGCTCCTAAATCGTGAGAAGCCTCAATCAGGGAGAAGTTAAATTTTTCAATGGTTGCATAGAGCGGTAAAATCATAAAAGGAAGATAACCATAAATTAAACCAATAGAAATGGCAAAAGGAGTAAAGAGAAGTTCTAACGGTTCGCTGACGATTCCCAGACCTTGCAAAACAACATTAATGACTCCTTCATTTCTCAATAAAACAATCCAAGCATAAATCCGAACTAGAAAATTTGTCCAAAAGGGAATAATAACGAGAAGCAAGAGAGTATTCCGCCATCTAGGGGGCTGCATGACGATAAAAAAAGCGAGAGGATAACCGACAAGCAAGCAGAAAAAAGTAGTTAAGAAAGCAAGGTATAGAGAACGCAACAAGACCGTCCAGTAAATAGGATTGAAGAGGCGTTCGTAGTTTTCTATTGTAAAAATCCAGCTTACGCCACCATAAGTTCCTCGTTCGAGAAAACTATAAATCAAGACAATTGCTAAAGGAAAAATAAAGAAGAAAATTAGCCACAATGTTCCGGGAAACAGAAAAACAAAAAGATTGAGCTTTTTGCGAGTATTCGTTTGCAAATACAATCTAATTTTTTCTGTTAAGTTGAGTTGAGTAAAGTTCATGATAATACACCCATCGATCGAAACTTTTGATTTTTCTGCCAGAGCCACAAGAATGTATCGGAATAGATCGGTTTGGTTTGAAAATTATATTGATTTTCAAACTTTTGACGCCATCGATCCGAGACATTTAAAAAATAGATATTTTGGAAACTTTCTGGGATTTTTGCTATTATCTCCCAATCCGATGGCGCGTACACATCAATTAATAATAAATTTATATTTGGATCGAGAACGTGACTCAAGGCAAGGATATTGCCAAAATTAATTTCAGCAGAAGTGGTAATCAGTAAAGATTTCGAACTGGGGGCGATCGCCCGGACAATTTCGGGATTATTAAAACTGACTCCTTTTATCCATGATGCTTCTGCATTAACGTAAAAAAGGCAAGAAATTAAGCCTAATGAGATCGTCGCTAAGGTTATGCTTTTCCAGAAAAAACTCGGCCAGAAACGAGATTGCAAAATTTGTGCGGTAAATAAATAGGCGATCGCAATATCCATGCCTAAATACATGGGAAGAAGATAACGACTAGAGGTCGATCGCTGTCCTCCCCAGAGCAGATCGGGAGAAGCCAGAGCAAAAGGAATGATTAAGGTTAAAATGAGAATAAATAGCCAAACTTTAACGGGGGTTTGGCGACAAAGAAAATAAAGAGAATAAAGAAATAAAAGAATAAAAATAGGCAAAGTGATATAATTAAGTAAAGTATGGAAGCCAAAACCATCAATTGAAAAAATAAAAAAGCGGCTAAAGTGCATTCCCCAAAGTTTTAACCAAATGAGCAAAGGTAAAGGTCTTTCTGTCCAACTCGGCCCTGTTTTTGACCAAGAAGAAATCATGATAGCGACCCAAGGAGAAAATAAAAGTATAGAAAAACAAGAAGCAAAACTATAAAATAAAAGAGATTTAAAACGATGAAATCGATTGAGAAGCGTCTCCGCGATCAAAACATAAATTCCTTGTCCGATTGCCACGATCGCAGATATGGGAAATGTATAGAAAGAAAAAGTTAATGCGATCGCATATCCTCCCCAATTTTTAAAACTTTGCTGAAAAGGGATCTCCTCGCGAGTGAGGCGAATCGATCGCAATAAGAGGATGCCAGTCAGTAAAATTGTCACCGTCCAAAGACTGTATTGTCGTGCTTCTCGGGCGTACAGGAAGAAATAGGGAGACACGGAGGCGATCGCGATCGCCATCCACCCGACTAAAGGAGACCGAAAGAGTTCCCAACACAGCCAATACAAACAAGGGAAAACAAGGAGACTAATCAGAGCCGAAAAACTGCGAATGACGGGAATTGAAGAACCGAACCAATCCGCCCACAGTTTAATCAGAATATAATAGAGAGGAGGATGCTGAGAGTCTTCGAGAGCAAGGGCATCAATAACGTGGGAAATATTACGATCGCGGTTAGAGTTTTGATATTTTTGTAAGTCTTTTACTTGAATCAGTTCTCCCGTAAAAATCTCTTGTTTCACTTCTTCGGCAGTATAACCAGAAATTCGCAGCGAAGTAAATGCTTCATCGTGCCAGTATAACTGGCCGGACAAATTATAGAAGCGCAAAATAACGCCCGATATCAAAACAATCAAACAAAATCTTCGCCACCCCTTCATATTGATTATCCTCCGCCAACAATCGTGACAATTTCCAAGCGATCGCCATCTTTCATTTCCGTCGTTTGCCAATATTGTCGATGGAGAATTTCCCCATTATACTCAACCGCAACCAAGCGCGGATCGAGTTCCATTTGTTCGAGCAGTTCGGGCAAAGAACTATTGGCTTTACAAACAAAAGAATCGCCGTTGACTTGTAATGTTGTTGGTTGCTTGTACTGCACTTCAACAGGCTCAGCAGCCGCAAAGTCCAAGTGTTGGTTGCTTGCACTGCTTGCCTCGAGCGAAGTCGAAGGGAGTGAAGCCGAAGTATTGGTTGTGAGTTGTTGGTTTTTCATTGATAATTGTTCATTGATTTGAGTTGACTGAGAAAATATTGTGTAGTCCGTGCGGGTTGTTCGGCTTGCATAATCGCTCGAACAATAGCAACTCGCTTCGTTCCCGCTTCGATCGCCTCATTGAGATTTTGTTCGTTAATGCCGCCGATCGCAAACCAAGGGAGGGGACAATTCTCCTTAACGTGGCGCAAATATTCAAATCCTGCCGCCGCTTTTCCGGGTTTGGTGGGGGTTTCGTAAACCGGACCCGCCCCAATATAATCGACTCCCTCGGCGATCGCTTTGTCCATTTCCCCCGGATTCGTCGTAGAACGACCGATAAGGCGACGAGATCCCAAAAGCCGCCGTGCCACTTCTACGGGGGTGTCCTGCTGCCCTAAATGCACGCCATCGGCATCCACTGCTAGGGCAATATCAATGCGATCGTTGACGATAAATAACGCTCGATAGCGATGGCAGAGATCGCAAAGTTTTTGCGCCTGTGCCAGTCTGACCGTATCGTCGGCATTTTTATCGCGATACTGCACGAGGGTCAATCCCCCTTGCAAGGCTGCTTCTACGACTGCAAATAATTGTTGCGAAGGGGACGTGACTAAATAAAGCAGAGATTCTTCGAGGAGTTGCTGGCGACTGGTGCCGAAAAGTTCCGTTTCTAGAACATAAGTCCGATAGCGAATCTGCTTGGCGGCTGCCGCCATTTCCGGACGCTCTAATTTGCCGTACTCTTCCAAAACCCGCAAGGCTTCTTGTACCCGGCACAAATTCGCCTGCAACACTTGTTTGATATTGCTGCGGGTTTCTTCTTGGGGATGGGATAACTCAGTGCCTGGATCCCCGAGGGTATCCCGTGCTTGGCGAATGTCAGCAGTATGCCAAGTGGCGATTTCTTGGCGCATTTCCTTGCACGCATGGGTTAGTTGGCGATCGCTCAACCCAAAGCGACACCATTCCTCAACGATTCTCAATCCTTCCCTCGCCCGGTCTAGATTAGCATCTAAAATCCGGTAGACTGCCTGCATTTGCCATAAGTCATCCTGCTTTGGTTCGCCCATTAACTGCTTTGTCCTTCGATCTTTGGAGAAATTCGCGTACTCAATGCAATTAATGTACCAGCAAATGCCAACGCGATCGCGCCGCAAATTCCGGTTGTCGGCAATCCTTTTACTGTTGAGAATATGCCGTCAAAGAAACTCATCGCAGCACTAAACCCCCCGAAAAATAAGCCGATCCCGAATCCCGATCGCCCTTGGGGAATCAATCCCAAAACAAAGGGTACCATACCATTGAGGATAAGACTGAAGGAAAAAGCCAGCACGACCGAGGCGATCGCGACTGCCAAACTAACAGGGAGAAATGTCAAGGCCAATAACAGGGCGATCGCGCTACCCATTCCCCCTAACATGGCCGGTGTATTGCCCCATTTTGTCGCTAATTTTCCCGCAGGCAGGGCACACATTGCCATTCCCAAACTGAATCCTGTCATTGCCCATCCTGCATCGCTATCGAGGAAATTACTGTAAACCGGGCCGAGGGTGGCAAAGAGGAAGCGAAACGCCCAAGCAATGCCGATTCCCGTACCGATAATGGTTAAAATTGTTGGCAGGTTCAAACCTTCGGGCGTGCTTTTTTCTTCCAATTGTGGGGCTTCAGGAGGGGTGACAAAGCGCAAAAAGGCTGCACCTGCCAACAATGCGACGGAACCGATCGCAAAGGCAAAGGCGGGTCCTAAGCCTAAAATGAAGCCATAGGCAGTAAAGCGCAATCCTCCTACTATTTGTTGCGCTAAGGTCAAACAACTGGCCGCGAGGGGTAATGCGACGGGTGGGGCGGTTTTTCCCAATAATGTCACCGCAGGACTGCGAAAAATTGCCATTGCTGAAGCCCAAGCGACGGCAAAAATGGGTAATAGATATCTAATCACCGTCGAAGGACTCCCAAAAATAGCGATCGCGGGAATGCCGATAAAAAATGCCGATGCGAGAATGATTCCCAAAGCAATAAAAGGAAACCGCGTCCCCATAAATCTTTGCCAGCGATCGCTCAGTCCCCCGGAAATGGGTTCGATAACGGCTTCTAAAGCGTGTTCTATGGTTAAAAGAACGATCGCCAATTCTCTCGCAAAACCCAACTGTTCCAGCAATTGCGGCAAATATAACGCATAAATGACCCAAGTTAGGGTAATGGATCCCTGTACTGCTGCAATCCCACCGACGCGCCACCACAATACTCGATCTCGTGTCATTTTTTTCGTCCAAACTCTGCCCTATTTTATTTTGCTTTTTGGGTTTGTTGGGATTGGGGATGGGGCGATCGGGCGAATCGCTTGCAACAATTGCTCATTGAGAATGGCATCGATCTCGATGTCATTCAAAAATAAAAAAGCTATGATTAAAAAGTGATGCGTAGTAGTTGGGTGTTTTGGTAGCGCATGACTGTAGATTTTTCTCACTTTTAGCATCAAGAATAAGGTAGATATGGCGAAACAGACCGATATTGCAAAAACTCTCCAACAACTGCTTGATACTTCAATCGTTCCCATAGAAACGGAACTCGCTGCGATCATTCCTACAGGTTCGAGTTTTGCTTATGCTCTTTCTGAAGAGGGAGAGATTTCGGGACTAAAAGTGGGACTTAGACCGATTAATGCAAGAAAGGGACTGAAAATAGGTAAGAATTTCTTTGAATGGCTTTATGCTCAGAATTTCCTGAAACGCCTTGTCTTTCCTTTTAGCTTTCACTTACCTTATGGTATATCAAAACTCAATCATCTTCAATTTCTTTATATACACGGATGTCGTTCTCTACCTAAAGATATTATTGATTTTGAGATTCCAATCGTTACTGACTCAATAGATGATTTTATGATTGATGAAAGGTCTAATAGAATTCGTTGGAAAGAAGAAGAAGACCTTATTACATACCTCAATCTGTATCCAAATGTTCGTAGATATTTTCTTGATATTACAGGTATTTTTGTTGGTAGTAAACTGCAAAATCCCCCCCTAGAGATTGTTGCTCGCGGTCGTGAAGCAGTGATAAGCTATTTTGTGGCTCGAAGTACTAGAGAACGCGAATTAAACGAAGTTAAATTCTTACTTGTTGGACATGGAGGTGCGGGAAAGACCTCTCTTCTCAAAGCTCTACTGAAAGAGCCTTTTGATTCTAACGAAAGCCAAACTCACGGAATTAATATCCATTCTCTTTACCATACAACTGCTTCAAATCGACTCGTAGTTCTCAAGTCTTGGGATTTTGGAGGTCAAGAGATCATGCACGCAACGCACCAATTTTTCTTATCCAAGCGCAGTGTTTATATTGTCGTTCTTGATGGTCGCAAAGAAGAACAAGCAGAATATTGGCTGAAGCACGTTCAGGCTTTTGGTGGAGATGCTCCCGTTATCGTCGTTCTCAATAAATCCGATGAAAATCGAGGTTATGATGTTAACCGCAAATTCTTGCGCCAGAAATATCCCGGAATTGTCGAATTTGTTCGCGTTAGTTGTCTTTCAAAAACTGGATTGGACGAACTCCGAGAAGCAATTTCTCAGGCGCTAGATCGCGTAGAGTTACTAAAAACTCGATGGCCGCAATCTTGGCTAAACGTCAAAGAAAAGCTCGAAGATATGGAGCAACCCTTTATCGATTTAATAGCCTACTAAGAGTGCTGTGCTGCCTGCGAAGTTCCCCTCGGAAATCAACAAGATACGCTGGCTCAATTCTTGAATGATTTGGGTGTCGTCATCCACTTCCCAGATTACAACCTGTTTAAAACTCACGTCCTCGATCCGCGTTGGTTAACGGGTGGCGTATACGCAATCATTAATTCGCCATTGTTAGCAGATAAAGGCGGTGTATTAACGCTAAACCAATTTTCAGACTGTCTCCAGCAAAAAGATACCGAGACTTACGATCGCGGATGTCACCCCTACATCCTCAATATCATGCAAAAGTTTGAGTTATGCTACCTCATTGATGAAAAGCGCGTCTTAGTGCCAGATTTACTCCCCGTTCCCGAGCCGGATTTCGATTTTGCAGAGACGGATCTCGCAGTGCTTAAATATGAATATGTCAAATTTGTTCCGCGTTCCGTCATTCCTCGTCTGATCGTGCGACTCCACGACCAAATCGATCGCGATTTGCGTTGGCGAACCGGACTCGTTCTCGCTGAAAAAGAGCTTGGCGTTCGTGCGATCGTGCGTGCGGATTATGAGGCGAGAGCGATTGAAATTATTGTATCTGGAAAAGCACGACGGGACTATTTAGCCGTCCTGCGATCCGAATTCGGTCACATTCATCGACGATTCGAACAATTAGAGTTTAGCGAACGCATTCCCCTCCCCGATCGCCCAGATCTCGGGGTCAGCTATAGCTATTTAACCCGTTTGGAAAGTGAAGGCGAAACCAAAGTTTTTCCAGAAAATGCGGATCGTCGTTATGCGATCGCAGAATTACTCGGTTCTGTCAGAGTTTCTCATAAGTGGACTGAAGAAGAATTCCTGAAATTGCTTCAGGTTGCTATTGCAGATACAGACGATAAAGACACCGCAATCAAAGTTGCAAACGGTATTTTAATGTTACAACCCAATTTTATGGGGATGGGAATCAACTTTAATAAATTAATCGAGCGATTTTTTGCAGGCAGAAAGCCGCCGAGACTGATAGGAGCGGATACGAATGAAGAGGAGACAAGATAATCAAGAAAGTGTAGAGACAAGGAATGTCTTGTCTCTACGTCAAATCTAGAAAAACCTACTCATTCTCCTCTCCGAAGAAATGGCGAATGATGCGCTGGTTTTCCACTTGAATACCCCGGATTTCGGATTGCATTCCCCGGATGGTTTCCCGATCGCGTTCTGCATTTTCGATCAGGCGATCGGTACTCTGAGTAACGCGATCGACATTTTGGGTCAAACGATTAACACTATCTGTTAGTTGTTCGACCACTGCTTCAACACGCTCTAAGCGTTCTCCAAAATTCCCTAAAATCCTCCCGGTTTCAAAGATAGCACTATCAATGCGCTCGTTTTGTTGTTGTTGGGTTTGGACGATAATTTCTTGGCGTTGTGCCACATTGTCCAAAATCCGTTCGATTCGGTCTAGGCGATCGCGACTCATGCTGTCTCGTTCCAAGATGCTTGCTAAAATTATAAGCGATCGCTATATTAATTTTCTCCTTGATGCTGAGGCAAATCTTATCTCTCAAGAAATTTGTGCCGAGTAAGGAATGGCTTTCAAGTATTATTATTAGTGTTGTAATACCATTTTTCATATCCTGTTCTTCTCGTACCCATAAAGTCACACCGGTTTGTGAAGACTTTCTGAAAGTATGGCAGGAAAAACCATCAGACTTACAGTTTATTCGCTGCAAAAAGGTGAAAAAATTTGGTTTTGACCGATTAGAATCTTTTTATGTTGTTAAGGGATCTGATGCAGCAAGAGTAGAAAAAATTCTGCAAAGAAAATTCGGGATGGCTTCCCTTAAATTTCTCTGTTGCGGTTGGGAACCTATTTTTAAAAAAGGCGATGTCAATACTCTCGGTCTTGGGAATTATCGAGATAAGAATGGGATTGATTTTGAAATTTCAATGTATTCAGAAGAAACAATAATCACCGATCGCCAAGAATGGGATAAGATTCCCGAGTTTCGTATTTATGTGTCTATGTTTTTAGAAAATCCTTAACGATTTGCGACAAGCAGTGATAAAAAATTCTGCAAAAGACGGAACTCTCTCCGACATTGCAGAATTGAAACAATAGGACACAGGTAGTGAATGAATGGGTTAGCCTTTAACGCAAACTACTTGCTTTAAAGTCGCTACAATTTCGACTAAATCCAATTGCTGATTCATCACTTCATCAATAGATTTATAAGCACCGGGAATCTCATCTAAAATATGCTTATCTTTGCGACATTCTACCCCTTTAGTTTGCTCGATGAGATCGTCGAGAGTAAAATGATTTTTGGCTTTGGTTCGGGACATTTTGCGCCCCGCACCGTGACTGCAACTGCAATAACTGTCTAAATTTCCTTTACCTTTGACGATAAAAGATTTTGCACCCATAGACCCCGGAATGATTCCGTAATCTTCTTGTTGCGCTCGCACTGCACCCTTGCGCGTCACGTAAACTTCTTCACCGAAATGCACTTCTTTCTCGGCATAATTGTGATGGCAATTGACTGAGATTAGAGGTTTGGTTGGTTTGCCACCCGCCAAATATCTCTCAACAATTTTCTTGAATCTTGCCATCATAATATCTCGATTGTAGCGAGCGTAATCTTGCGCCCACTGGAGATCGTGCCAGTAGTTTCTAAACTCTTCCGTGCCAGAAACGAAATAAGCTAAATCCGGATCGGGGAGAGTCTGCTCGGACAGTTTTAATAACTCTCTCGCCGTGCTAATATGACATTGTGCCAAACTATTTCCGATATTTCTCGACCCAGAATGAAGCATCAGCCAAACATTATTTTCGGTGTCGAGACATAATTCGATAAAATGATTGCCACCGCCTAAAGAACCGAGTTGTTTTAAGGCTCTATCTTTGATATCCTGCACGCCAGAATGGAGTTGTTTAAACTCCTTCCATTTCTGCCAATTCGTTGCATCTTTTTCGATGCTTTTATTGGCAGCACGACCGACAGGAATCGCTGCCTCGATATCCAAGCGGATTTTTTTCAATTTTCCTTCAAGGCGATCGCCAGAAAAAGGAAGTTTTACAGCAGCCATGCCACAACCGATATCGACTCCGACAGCGGCAGGAATTACGGTATCTTTGGTGGCTAAAACAGAGCCGACTAATGCCCCTTTTCCTAAATGCACGTCGGGCATTAGCGCAACGTGTTTGAAGACAAAAGGAAGCGAGGCGACATTTTTAGCCATTTGCGTTTCTTTCGGGGCAAGATGATGATTTGCCCAAGAAAGAACGGGTTTGGGAACAGATAAATTAAGTTTTTGGTAGGGCATTTTTTTAATGAACCTTTCGACAGGCTCGAGGTAAACAATTATCAATAGAATTTGATACTACAAAACATAATACAAGATTTACAAGAAGATGTCTAGGGTTCAGCACGGTTAATTTTTGGGGAAATTTCGGTTAAAATTGCCTCGATCTGCGGGGATTGCCCGCTTTTTCTCACCTTCAAAACCCTAACGCGCAGACAGTATGAGCGATCGCCAACTTCTCCATCTCTTGCAATTATCCAGTCCGACTTTACCCGTGGGTGCTTACAGCTATTCGGAAGGTTTGGAGTATTTAACCGAGCAAAAAATTATTGACAATCGCGAACAATTATGCAGCTGGATCGAACAGGAATTGCGCTACGGTTCGATTCGCACGGAAACGGCGGTAATGTTAAGGGCTTATCGGACAATGACAATCCCCCCTTTAATTCCCCCCTTAGTAAGGGGGGATGCAGAGCGGTTAATCTATTGGAATGAGTGGTTTTCGGCGGTGCGGGAAACGCGGGAATTGCGCCAGCAGAGTTGGCAGATGGGTCAGTCTTTGATGAAATTGCTGGTGAGTTTAGAGCCGGAGTTGGGGGAGATTGCATCACAAATCGGCAACCCTTGCAATTATCCCATTGCGTTTGGAGTCGGGGCGGCCAGTTGGGAAATTGACCTCGAGGCAGTGGCGATCGCTTATTTGCAAAGTTGGGCGACGAATTTGATTAATGCGGGGGTGAAACTCATTCCCCTCGGACAAACCGCCGGACAACAGGTGCTTTTGGAGCTTCACGACGCGATCTCGATCGCTAAAACAGAAATTTTAGCATTAGAAGATGATGAGTTAGGGAGTTGCGGTTGGGGACTGACACTTGCAAGCATGGCACATGAAACCCAATATACTCGCCTCTTTCGCAGTTAAGGTTTGGGCAATTCACCCTCCCTCCCTCTTTTCCTCCCTTCCAAAGGGGGGTTAGGGGGGATAGGGTTTAGAGGGGATCGCCAACAACCAACAACACCTATGAACTTAGCTTTTTCTTCAGCCCTCGAACAAGCTCGACTCATCCGTAAGGGGGAAATTTCGCCCCTCGAACTCACTCAACTCTACCTCGATCGCATTCAGCAATTGAATCCCCAACTCGGCAGCTTTGTCACCATCGATGCAGACGGAGCGATCGCCGATGCTAAGGGGAAAACGGAACAATTGGCAAGAGAAAGCGATCGCGACTCTCTGCCCCCCTTTTTTGGCGTTCCCACGGCAATTAAAGACCTCAACGCTGTCGCCGGATTGCCGCAAATGCTGGGAACTCTCGCCCTCAAAGACAATATTCCCACTTACGATGATGGGGTCGTCGCCAAAATACGGGGAGCGGGATTTACGATTTTGGGCAAAACCGCAACCCCCGAATTGGGGTCTTTTCCCTATACCGAACCTCCCGGCTTTCCCCCGGCTCGCAACCCGTGGAACTTGGATTATACGCCGGGGGGCTCTAGTGGCGGTTCGGCAGCGGCGGTAGCGGCGGGATTGTGTGCTGTTGCCCAAGGCTCCGATGGCGGCGGCTCCATTCGCACGCCGGCTTCCTGTTGCCGAGTGGTGGGACTCAAACCCAGTCGCGGACGCGTAACCCATGCCCCTGTCGGGGATTTTCAAAATGGTATTGCCACCGATGGCATGCTAACTCGGACGGTGGCGGATGCGGCAGCACTCCTCGATGTCATCTCCGGTTACGTGACGGGAGATCCTTACTGGCTGCCGGATCCGGAGGTTTCCTTTTTAGAATCCTCTCGGCGATCGCGAACCACCCTCCGCATTGGTTTTGCGATCGAAATGAAGCCCCTCGATCGCCCGAGCGAGATCTGTCAAAACGCCGTCCTCAATACCGTCAAGCACTTGCAAACCCTCGGACACCATCTCGAAGAAATTCATCCCGACTTCACCGCACTCGAGACTTCCTTTACTCGCGTTTGGCAAGGGGGAATTGCCTCAGCGGGATTGCCGCCAGAAGCGCTCTCTCCCCTCAATCGCTGGCTGATGGAAAGGGCGGGAACGGCAGGAGAATACCTGCAAGCGGTGACGAAAATGCAAGTGGTTTCTCGGCAAATTGTGGACACCTTCGCGCCTTACGATGCCATCTTATTTCCCGTACACACCCATTCTCCCATTCGTATCGGGGAATGGGCGCAATTGAGTCCGGAAGAAACCGTCGCCAAGATTATTCAATGGGTGGGACCGTGCCCCGTTGCCAATGCTTCCGGCTTGCCGGCGATCGCCCTTCCCGCCACCTTTGACGAACAAGGTTTGCCGATTGCCATTCAACTCATCGGCAAACCCGCAGGCGAGGCAACGATCCTCGCCCTAGCCACTCAATTAGAGGCGGTGAATCCTTGGAACGATCGACCTCCGGAAGCAGTCGGAAGTCGAAAGTGAGAAGTAACAAGATTACCTATTTCCTACGATCCATAGTTCCATCGCGCCCGATAATTGCGACCGTCGAGGTGAGTGAAGGTGCGACCGTAACCCAAACCGCCGCTCCACCAAGGATCGAGAATGCGCTGAACTTCTCGCGGGGAGAGTCCGGCGGCAACAAAATCAACCGCGTATCCTCGCAAGTGAGTCGAGTTACGAGCGCCGCCGACCGCACGATTGACGGCGGGGGGGCGATACCAACTGGTGACGGTAATCGAGCGATTGCCCAATTTTTCCCGCACCTCCTGCATTCGTTGCGCCATCCTCACAATATTGTTGGTAATACTGGCATTGACGGGGATGCGAGAGCCGCCCTTTGTGGCTTCAGACCACGTAAAATTACCGCCGGAAATAATGGGATCTCCCGTGTAAACTTGGCCTTTCCCCGGTATTCTAATGAGGCGACCGCGATTTCTCGGGGCGGGAGGGGGCGGCGGATCTTTGGGGGCGGCGTAATTCTCGATGCTCAACATATCGATGTGACCCTCGAAAACGTACCACTCCGAGCGATCGTCAATGGGATTGAGCAGAACGACCCGCAGGTGAGAGCCGATATCTTCAAAACTTTTAATCGCTAATTCTCGTTGAGTCACGGGAGTTTTTTCCGCGTCTGGTAATTCTGAAGATTGAACGGGCTTGGTTTTAAATATCGTATCTTGAGTCACAACGAGAGTTGCGGCTTCTACGACTTGGACGTGACCTTCGAAGGCATACCAAACCTCGCGTCCGATCAATTCATTGTTTAAGGTCAGTTTATAATGACTGCCTTCTTTATCTGCGATTTTAATTCCGTATTCGCTGCCTTTAGCAATGAAAATTTTTTCTGATTCGCTCAAAGTGCTCGATTGAACGGGCTGGGTTTTAAAGACCGTATCTTGGGTCACGATTACAGTAGACATTTTTATTCGATAATCTAGAAAGTCCAATGGTTGACCACACTATAGGAGGATTCGTTAAAAATTGGGGGAATTTTAACGTTTTTACAAAATCAAGGGGATCGATACCTCTCTAGCTTGTGCGGGTTGCAATCTCCGATCGCCCGCCGCCATTGCGATCGCGGAATTTTCTGGGAAAACTCTTCGGCAGAATGGGAAAGAACGACTACAATAAGCAGAATAAGAAACATACTAAATTTAAGAAACTTTTGTTTCCGTTAGTTCTTGGCAGAGTTTGAGGAGTTGGCGTGTCAAAATTCGTTCACAAACCCAAAGGTCAAAACGGTAAGGTCAAACCATCGGCATCCAAACCATCGGCATCCAAACCATCGGCATCCAAACCATCGGCATCCGTCGATCCGGTTACTCCTGTTGAGAGCACAATCTCCTCGCCCCAAGCAGAAAACGATTGGAGTAACGCTCAAGGCAGCACTCGGGATAACCCTCGGGGGAATGGCCGAGCCGTGAGTCCAACTAATGGGAACGCGAACGGCAACACGAAGGGTAAAACAAACGGTTCTACCGCCCCCGCCGCGATCGCGAAAAATGGAGGGAGCGTTCCCACCGGAGCAACTGTGTCAAAAACAGTGCCAAAAATAGTGCCAATTGGAAATGAGACAGGGAAATCGACGGTTAAATCAACCGTTCAACCAACCGCAGCAGTAAAACCCGCCGCACAATCGACCGCAACATCAACTCCCCTGCAAGAAGAAACCAAAGCGGAAAACGCAAAAGCCGGTAAAAAACGAAAGCCCCTCTATCGTCGCCCTTGGTTATGGGCATTGCTCATCGCGGCGGCAGGTTTGGGAAGCGGAGCCGCTTACGGTTATAAAGTTTTGCAAGATGTAGAAGCGCAACTGCCCGAGTCCGTTGAGGGAGTCCTCAACTACACGCGCGGCGAAACCATGACAGTGAAAGCCAGCGATGGTACTGTCTTGCAAGAAATCGGCCCCGTCGCCCACGAAAAACTCGAGATGGGCAAAATTCCCAATCTCGTCGTTCAAGCCTTTATTGCGAGCGAAGATCGCCGCTTTCTCGATCATGAGGGGGTGGACTATCAAGGAATCGCCCGGGCGACGGTAGCAAATTTGCGGGCGGGGCGCGTGGTAGAAGGGGGAAGCACGATTACCCAACAGTTAAGCCGCATTGTTTATTTGAATAACGATAAAGAACTTTGGCGCAAGCTCAAAGAAATTCGCCTCGCCCAAAAAGTCGAAGACGTTTACGATAAAGAACGCATTCTCGAACGCTATCTCAATCTCGTGTATTTGGGGTCGGGAGCTTATGGGGTTGCCGATGCTGCATGGGTCTATTTTGGTAAATCCGTTGATAAGTTGGAGTTGGGAGAAGTCGCGACCCTCGCGGGGATTGCTCCGGCTCCGAGCCTCTATTCTCCCATTGAAAATGAAGAAGCGGCCAAAGAACGGCGCAATACGGTCTTGGAACGGATGCGAGATGAAGGATTCATCAGTCCGGGTCAAGCCGCGATCGCCATTACGGCTCCCCTCGATCTCAATCCCCAACAACCCAAGCGCCTCAATCGCAAAGTTCCCTATTTTACCGACTACGTTCAAAAACAAATTCCCAATCTCGTTTCCCCAGAAAAAATTGCCGAAGGGGGACTGACCATCGAAACCACAATTAATCTCAAATGGCAGCAAGCCGCCGAAGATGCCGTCGCAAAAGCCGTCGTCCGCTACGGTAGCTCTCAGAAGTTCTCTCAAGCCTCTCTGACGGCGATCGACCCCCGTACTGGTGCAATTAAGGCGATGGTGGGGGGGGATGATTACTTTAATAAAGAGAAAAACGGACAGTTCAACCGCGTCACCCAAGCCAAACGCCAACCGGGATCCACCTTTAAAACCTTGGTCTATTCGACGGCGATCGCAGCAGGCTTTTCTCCCTACAAGAGTTTGCGAGATGCCCCTCTCGTGGTAGACGGTTACGAACCCAAAAACTACAGCAAAGGCTATCGCGGCAATGTTTCCATGCGGGATGCCCTCACCTACTCGATGAACATTCCGGCGGTGAAAACTTTAATTGATGTGGGTTGGAATCCCATCGTCAAACTGGCGAAAGGCATGGGAATCGCCTCGGAACTCAAACCGACCTATTCTCTGGCGTTGGGGGCATCGGAGGTGACATTACTGGAGTTGACCAGCGCTTATGGCACCCTCGCCAATAAAGGATTGCACGCCGACGCTCACGGGATTGCCCGCATTCTCGATCGCGAAGGGAATGTCGTTTACGAAGCCAAGAAAGACCCAGAACGGGCGATCGATGAAAATTCGGCAGCAATTATGACTTGGATGCTGCAATCTGTGGTCAATTCCGGTACGGGAACCGCCGCAAAATTGAATCGCCCCGTGGCTGGGAAAACGGGAACCTCAGACGATTACCGGGATCTATGGTTTGTCGGTTACATTCCCCAAGTCGTGGCGGGGGTGTGGTTGGGCAATGACGACAATACCTCGACCAAGGGTGCAAGCAGTACCGCCGCTGCCGTTTGGAAGGATTTTATGCAGCGCGTGACCGAAGAAGTTCCCCGCGAGGATTTTCCCCAACGTCCCAAACTCGACGGACGAGAAGCGACGATCGCCGCCGAACCCCTCAAACCCAAACAAAATTACTATAAAGCCATCCCCGCCGGTCAAAATCTAGCGGTTCAATCTCAACCCCGTCGCAGCAGTACGTCAAGACGACAAACGACCACCCGCCGCCGCACGACAACGACAACCACCCGACGGACGGCGACTCCCGCCCCAAGGCGTTCGGGTTCCCCCCGCAACGTCCAAAAACCCCGCAATCCCTCCAAACCCGTAGTCCGCCGTTCGACACCCGCACCGCGTCCGGCTGCACGTCCGGCACCGCGTCCGGCACCGCGTCCGGCTGCACGTCCGGCACCGCGTCCTCGGGTCGCCACGCCAGCACCGCGTCCGGCACCCGCACCCGCGCGTCCGACTACCCCACAAGTCAGCAAACCCGCACCATCTGCGGCTCCTCCTTCAGTGACCAAGCCGCCCAAATAGTGAAGCACAAACAACACTTCGGCTTCGCTCAGTGCCAGCCAACAACTGTTCTTTATGTTCCCCTTGACGAACGACCTTGCAATTTTTTCTATCCGCAGGCGATCGCAAAATTACAAAATAATTTAGCGTTGGTCGTTCCTCCCCGAGATTTGTTGGGGAGGAAAAAACAACCCGCCGATCGCGATCGCCTTTGGAATTGGATAGAAGAAAATATTGCAGGGTGTCAGGGGGGGATTTTGTCTCTGGAGATGTTGGTTTATGGAGGATTGTTACCATCGCGACTGCATCGAGATTCTTTGGAGGTGCTGAGCGATCGCCTCTCTCGAATTGCCAAGCTCAAAGAAAAGCAGCCAGATTTACAAATTTTGGCAAGCAATCTGATTATGCGATCGCCCACTTATAACAGTAGTGAGGAAGAGCCGGACTATTACGAGGAATTTGGCGCGGCGATTTTTCGTTGGGGATGGTTGCAAAACAAGCAAGAGCGAGAAGGACTGACTAACGCAGAGATAGAAGAATGGCAGAACCTCGATCGCGAACTACCGGTGGAATACTTGCAAGATTATCGCCAGCGCAGAGATTGTAATTTACAGATTAACAAGCAGGCGATCGCTTTAGTTGCCAAAGGAGTTATTGATTTTTTATCGATTCCCCAAGATGATTGCGCGGTTTATGGATTCACTGCTCGCGATCGCCAAGAAATCGTTAAAGAAATTGCAGTAAAACGCTTGCAACGCCAAATTCACTTATATCCCGGTGCCGATGAAGTGGGTTGTACGTTATTGGCTCGTTTTTATTCCCAATTTTGCAACCTTCGCAGAAAGATTTACTTACTTTACAGTTCCGTTTTTTCCGAGCAAATCGTACCGTTATACGAGGATCGTCCTTTAGGAGAAAGTCTAAAAGCTCATGTTTTGGCGGCGGGGGGTTGTCTGGTTTCTTCTCCAGAGGAAGCCCATTTTATTTTAGCAGTCAATACCCCCGGTCGAGTCATGCAAGAAGCATGGGACAATCCCATTAAAGATTTAACCTATACGACTCATCGAAATTTGCTTTTTTTTGTCGATCGCATTGCGACTTTTATCGATGAAGGAAAACCCGTGGCGATCGCAGATATTGCCTTTACCAATGGTGGAGAAACGGAATTAGTTCGATTATTGGACGATTATACGATTTGGGATGAAATCCTTGCTTATGGGGGTTGGAATACCTGCTGTAATACTTTGGGAACGGTTTTATCGACGGCAATTGTGGGGTTGGAGTCTGGCGATCGCCATGCTATTGTTACAAATATCATTTATCGTTTATTGGAAGATTGGGCGTATCAAGCGATCGTTCGCATGGATGTGGTAAAAGAATATTTGCCCGCGATCGGGGCTTCTTACTACGATTTTAACGGCAAAGAAAAGGACATTCACGCCGAGATGAAACGGAGAATTCGTGCGGTTTGGGAGCAAACTTTTCACCATTCTTTTTTACAATGGGAATGGGCGATTGAGATATTTTCGCCTTGGCAAAGAATGTTTGAAATTGGGTTGGATTTGAAGGTTAGCGATCGCTCTTGAGAGTGTATTTGTGGAACAAGTATCTTGCTTGTTTCTTCATTCAAGCATAGGCAGGATGCCTGTTTCACGGTAATTATGAGAATTCTCTCAAATTTCACTTTTTTATAACTTGTAACAGTCCCGACAAGAAAAGAAGAATTACGATATACTTGTTCTCATCGACGTTGAGGGAATCCGAGATTATGTCCGTTCAAGTGCTTCGCGAACAACAACCTCAAGACACGACAACTGAGGAAGAGATTATCCCGCTCCCTCCCACCGATCTACCCTACGACGACGGAGAACCTTTGGAAAGCAATCGCCATCGCATCGCCATGAATGTCCTCATTGAGTCCTTACCAAAAAAATGGGTTTAAAGCCCTGCCCTTTAGCGGAGGGGAGGGCGGATTCCTAGAATTATAGTATAAAACCCTTTTTTGTGATAAAATAAGATAATTAAAGGAGGTGATTTCAATTGTTTGGTTGTCAACAAAATCTGATT
>JAGHZQ010000033.1 GCA_017746715.1 Cyanobacteria bacterium SBLK | reverse complement strand
GTTTCAACTTTTCGGTACATTTTCTTAGAACAAGTACAAGGCTTTTTCCCATTTTACCTCTTTTTTCTCAATTTTTTTGGTGCTTTTGTCTTCTCTAAGCCTTCTCTATCAATATTTTCGCTTTTTTTTCAGCAAACCCTAATTATTACAAAAAAAATATCTCCCTTCTCCTCTTTCCCCTATCCCGACTCGCAATAGGGGATTATTTTTTTTACACTATCCCTGAATCATTTCTAAAATTGCTTTTGCTGCGGGTTCGGAAGAAGGGGGATTTTGACCCGTAACGATTTGCCCATCGCAAACGCAATGGGGAGAAAATGCCTCGGCATTGCTAAAGATCCCTCCCAGTTCCTGCAAGCGTGTTTCTAACAGAAAAGGAACGATTTTATCGAGTTCTACGGTTGTTTCTTCCACATTAGTAAAACAAGTCAGCGATCGCCCTTGGAGAATAGAATTTCCTTGCTTGTCTTTGGCCTTGACCAAAGCCGCCGGTCCGTGACAAACCGCCCCGATCGCCTTGCCGCGATTGTAAAACTCTCCTGCTAATTTGGCATTAATTTCATCGGTGGCTAAATCCCACATGGGTCCGTGTCCGCCGGGATAGAAGATAGCATCAAAATCCTCGGCTTTAATGTCCTTTAAGGGAAGAGTCGCGGCGAGTTTTTCTTGCGCGGCTTTATCCCCATCAAAGCGCCGGGTTGCCTCGGTTTGATAATCGGGTTCGGAACTTTTCGGATCGAGAGGAGGCTGTCCGCCAGCCGGAGAAGCAAGGATGACATCGGCTCCCGCATCGATAAAGATATAGTAAGGGGCGGCAAATTCTTCGAGCCAAAATCCCGTTTTTTGTCCGGTGTTTCCCAAAGTATCATGGGAAGTTAAAACGATTAAAATCTTCATATTCCATCCAAGATAAAGGGGCGATCTCGATGACCTTGGTTATTGTAGATGAATTCGTTCGCCTGCGAACAGAAACGATCGCCCTCTGTTCACTGCAAAACCGCTAAAGCTACTTTGGCAATATCTTCAAGAACCGAGCGATCGCAGTTGACTTTCGTCATGACCCGCAATCCCTGTAAAGTACAAATCAGAAAGCGGGCAGTGGCTCGAATGTCGCAATCGCTGCGGAGTTCGCCTTTGTCTTGCGATCGCTTTAGGGCATTGCCATAAGCCCTTTCAATGCGTTTGAGGTTATGTTCGATGCGAGTGGCGGCTTCCCGATCTCGGGCGCACAATTCTACCGCACTGTTGGTGACGAAACAGCCTCGTTTTTCTACGTCAACGATGGCACGATCGATCAGTCCGTAAAAATGATCGATAATGGCTTGCTTGTCTGCATGAGGCGTTTCCAAACAAGCCAGCGCATGTTTCACGATTGTATCTTCATAGTGAGCGATCGCGGCGAGAAAAAGGGTATGCTTGTCGCCGAAGGTATCGTACAAACTTCCCCGATTAATGCCCATATTTTCCACCAGATCCCGCACGGACGTTCCTTCATAGCCTTTGCGCCAAAAGGTGTCCATGGCTTTATCCAATACCGCTTCGCGATCGAATGCTTTGTGTCTGGCCATTTTAGAAATTAAGTCGGGAAATTCAGCGGGCAAATTCGGTTTGCGAGGGTAATATCCTCTCATTATAATTCAACAAGATGAGAGAATGCTACTGACAAAAATAGAGACTCGCTAGATGTTCGCACGCTTAGGCAACGTGACGATAACCTCCGTACCGCATCCTAATTGACTATGTAAAGAAATTTCACCGCGATGTAATTCGATCTGCGTTTTGGCAATGGATAAGCCCAAACCCGTTCCCGGAATCGTATCGACATTACTGCCGCGACGGAAGGATTGAAAGATTGCGGTTTGCTCTTCTGGGGGAATGCCGATCCCGCGATCGCGAAGGGAAAAAATAACTTCATCTTCTTTCCCCGTGAGAGACAGTTCGATTTTTCCGCCATCGGGGGAATATTTGATGGCATTCGAGATTAAATTATCGAAAATTTGCTCCAACATACCGCGATCGCCGTGAAAATGTTTCAGATTCCCAGAAAAACTCAGGTCTAATTCGCACAGATTGCAGGCCTTTTCTTGATGTTCTTGAATTAAATTGGCAAAAAATGGCATCAGTTCCACGGCAACGGCTTTAAATTCAACTTTTTTGCGCTTGATGCGATCGATACAAAGAATATCGTCAACCAAACGAGACATATGCCTGGCTTTATTTTCGATCAGTTGCAAAAAACGTTCCTGTTTGGCGGGTTTTAAGGCTTCACCATGTTGTTTTAAGGTTGAGGCGGCGGCGAGAATTGTGGCTAACGGCGTTCGATATTCATGGGACACTGTGGTCACAATTTTAGATTTAAAGGCATTTAATTTTTGTTCTTCTTTGAGAGCAACCCGCGTTTTTTCCAACAATTCCGCTTGTTGGATGGCCAGCGCCAATTGTACGGAAACTTGGTGTAAAATTTCAATTTCCTCGATCTGCCATTGATGTTTTGGAGAACAGTGATGAATGAGGAGAAACCCCCAAGGCAATTGTTCCGTTTGTTTGCCAGCATTGAGAGTAATGGGAATCTCTAAATTGGTTTCGCTGTCGATCGCATTCAGCCGGTTCTCGCAACAGGGTTTGAACTTTGCTTCGCAGATGAGTGCAACATTTTCGGCTTTTTTACTGCGGTAACAAAATTTTTGGGAATTCTTTTGACATTCGCGGTCTGAAGTGAACTCGATTTCATGGCGATCGCCTTCGTTCCAAGCAAATTGATAGATAGCCGCATAGTCGCACTCGAGGAGATTTTGCACTTCCATCACTGCGGTTTTCAAAATTTGCTCGAGTTCTAAAGATTGCCGAATACGAAGTGCCATCATGGCAATCAACCGCTGTCTTTCTTGGGTTTTTCGCAGTTGTTTTTCCAAGCGCGATCGCTCGAGGGTATTGCGAATGGTCAATTGTAAAATATCAGGTTTGAGATGCGCTTTGGCTAAATAGTCTCGCGCGCCTTTTTTCATGGCTTTTACGGCGATCGCTTCGCTACCGTGACCCGTTAAGATAATGACGGGTAGGGCACTGTCTTGCTGTCTCAACTCATCGAGAAACTCCCAACCATCCATCTGAGGCAGTTGTAAATCGAGCAAAATCAGATCGCAAGGATTATTCTGACAGAGCAAGAGTCCTTCTTCTGCCGAATCTGTTTCTAAAATCCGATAGGATTGGTGGGGATCTTTTAATAGATATTGACGATAAATTGCCCGATCCTCTATGCAATCATCAATAATTAATAGCGTTCGTGGGTGCGTCATTTCAGTGAACAGTTATCAGTTATCAGTTATCAGTTACCTTCTTAAGGTTTCTCGCTTATAAAAGGGAACTGCTGGCTGTTCTTGGATTTAAGAATTTCTTAATTTTAAAGAAAATCTTAACGCATTGCAACGAAATCTACAATCTAGGATAGCGATCGCTCTCGACGTTCCTTTTCTTTAGCTGGCAAGGGGAGGAACATTGATTTCCAGCCAATACTCAACAAACCCTCGAATGGTTTTCTGAAGTTCGAGAGAGTTGACGGGTTTGATTAGGTAGCCATTAGCACCTCGTTGGTAGCACCACTCGATATCTTCGGGATTTGAGGAGGTGGTAAAGATAATAATGGGAATCGCCTTGAAGCTCTCATCTTGTTTGAGTTGTTCGAGGAGTTCGCGACCGTCGAGACCGGGCAGATTGAGGTCCAGGAGAATCGCTGAAGGGCGAGGAATCGTAACGGTATCGAGATCGTTCCCTTCTCGATAAAGAAAATCTAAGACTTCATCGCCATCAACACAGCGATAAACGGGGGTTTTGACCTCCAATCGCTTCATAAAACGCTGTAATACTACGAAGTCTTCATCGCTATCCTCCGCAACCAGTAAGATTTTTTCAAGCGTTGCCGTCATGGATATCTTAAAAAAAGTTTACTAAATTTTATTTTTTCGATATCTTAAGCGTTTTTTGTAAAGATATGTATCAAAACTAACGTTTTCTTAAGGTTGCGATCGCGTGAGGGTAAAGTAAAATGTCGAGCCTTCTCCATAAGTAGACTCGCACCAGATTTGGCCGCCGTGTCGCTCGATAATCTTCTTAACAATTGCCAGTCCGGCCCCGATACCGCCTCCATATTTATTTTTGGCATGGAGTCGTTTAAACAGGCGAAAAATCGTTTCGCGATGGCGTTCTCGAATCCCAATCCCATTATCGCGAACGTAAAGTACGATCGTTGCCGGATTGTGAATCCCCTGTCTGTTAGGAGACATGCAACCGATTTCAATCCACGGATCGGGTTTATCGTTATATTTAAAGGCGTTGGTCAGGAGATTGCCAAAGACTTCATTGATGAGGATAGGATCGCAATGGGTCAAGGGTAGGGGAGAGGGAATGCGAATCTCAATAGGACTGTTGGGGTTGCTGGCTCGAAAAACAGCAATAACTTGTTTAACAAGCACATTAAGATCGATCGCTTCGAGATTGAGTTCGGTTTGACCGAGGCGAGAATAATTGAGGAGAATATCGATCAGAGATTCCATTCTTTGGGTTAAGCGTACCAATGTCTCCAAACGTTCGACCCCAACTTCGTCCAACACGTTCGCGTAATCTTCGAGGAGGAAAATAGAATAATTGTGAATGCCCCGTAACGGTTCTTTGAGATCGTGGGAAGCGGCAAAGGCAAAAGAAGCCAGTTCTCGGTTGCTGCGTTCTAATTCTTGGTTGAGTCGGGCGAGTTCTTCGGCGCGATCGAGAACCAAACCGATCAGAGCGTTTCTAAATTCGATCGCGCTCTCAATTTCGCTGAGCAGCCACGGTTTGGCAGTAAAGCGCATGGTTTCTTGCCATTGTTCGAAAGACGATCGCGGGCCAAGGGTAATTCTGCCATTATCGTCAATTTGTAGGGATTCTTGGGGGTTTCCTGCCCAAGTTATGGTTTGAATGACTTCCGGGCGAAACCAGAGCAAATAATAGCGGCGAACTTGGGAAATTCTTAATAAGAGAATGCCGCTAGCCGTATCGGCGATCGCTTCTCCAGGAGGATAATCTCGCACGAGAGAATCTGTCTGAAATAAACTCTCGTTGCCTCGAGCGTCCAACCATTCAATGAGGGGATAAATTTGTTCTCGATTTGGAGTATTGCCCGAGAGAACGATCTCGTTGTTGAGATAAATGGCCATTCCCGTTGCATCGACCAGTTCCAAGAAACGCGGATCGGGATGAAGTAAGGCCGTTTTCAGATTTTTTTGTTTCGCGATCGCTTTGAGAAGTTGGGTATGATACGATCGCAATTCGAGTTTATAATCTAATTCTTCTTGTTTGATTTGATTAGCCAGTTCGAGAGAGACGAATTGCCCCAATAGTTCGCAAACTACGCGCAAGGAATAGGGTAAATATTTGGCTGTTTGGTGATGGCAAGCAATTAATCCCCAAAGTTTTCCTTCGTTCATTAAGGGAATCACGAGAAGGGCTTGGACTCCCATATTTTGATGATATTCAATACAACAAGAATCAACACTTCTCAAAATCGAAAAACTCAGATCGAGAGTATTATTTTCCTGAGTTTCCACTGCAATCAGTTTGACAGAATGCGCTGCTAGATCGGGAATCCATCGCAGGCGACATTGCAGATACATTTCTCGGGCGGCTTCGGGAATATCTGTGGCGGGATAGCACAATCCTAAATAAGACGCGCTTAGGGTTTCGGTTTTGGCTTCGGCCACAACTTCCCCTCCTCCTTGGCGATCGAATTGATAGACCATGACGCGATCGAATTGGGTAATATTCCTCACTTCTTGAGCGACAACTTCAAAAAAATCTCTGAGGGTTGAGGACAGTTGTAAATTTGCCAAGGTTTCTCGCACCCAAGCCGAAAAATTGGGTAAGTTTTCTTCGATTTCCGTTTTTTTGACTTCTAATTCTACAACGATCGCTTCGGATGTGCGATGGGCAAAAGCGTCAAATTCTCGCTTTCCCGAGGCAGTTTGCAGAGATAGGGAGAAGGCACTACTGACCCCGAGCGGTTTGTTCGCGGTTTGTTGCAGGAAAATTTGTTGGGAATTATCGAAAAGAGTGGCGATCGACCGTCCGAGTAAATCGTTGGGATCGATTCCCAGAAGATCTCGTGTATTGCTACTGATGTACTGGATAATATAATCGGGTTCTGCGATCGCCAATAAGATACCGTGGGGTTGGATTGACCCCGGCCGGCAAAGATCGGGATATTCGTTCTCGAGCGGGCGATCGGGTTGGATCATTACCTTGGCTTTTTTTATTTGTCTCTAAATTTTACATTATTTTAATATTTATTAACAAATCTTGATTTGTGGAGAGCGAGTAGGTTTTATTGCGCGAGGGATTGTTGCCATGATATTCGCGTGCAAACCACTACAATGAGAGTATGTCAAACCCGAAAGTTTAGTCCTATGCCGGTTCTCAACTTAACAACAGACCAAATTATCGATTTAGTCAAACAACTGTCACCGGAAGAGCAACAAGCGGTGATTGAAGCGATCGAGGAAGCAAAGCATCGCCGCGAAGTTGAGGTTGCTATTCGTCTTTATGGAGATATCGAAACTTATCAATATATGGAAGAGCAAGGCAAACTCTTCGATAGTATGCTCCCCGAACTATTAGAAAAATACCAAGGAATGTATATATATTTTGAAAATGGGAAAGTTTTAGAAGCCGATTTCGATGAAGAAAAATTAATTGATTTAGCCGAGCAAAAATATGGCTATAAGCCTATGTTTATTGAACAAGTTTGTATCCAAGATAATTCCTTGTTATTTGCTCGGGGTAATCTAATGGTCAAATCAGTTTGAAAATATAGTGACAAAATTGATTGGAGAGAAATATTTCAACAATGAGATATTTTACTATTCTTATGGTATGATATATAGAAAATGAATTACGGGTGGCGATTGTGCCACGGTTAAACTGCTAAAGTCCGCAGCCACCGGAGACGATTCCGATTATTAGCTCGTTATATGACTCAAATTACAATTCACCCAATCGTAAACTTATCAATTTATATGATGTCCGATTATCCTTATACAACAATTTCTAATTATTCTCCTATTCCTATTATTAAGTTGAAATTAGGCAATCCCAATAATTCCAAACTCACTATATCAGGTGATAGTATTCTTGATACGGGTGCAGACTGTACCCTTGTTCCATTGCCCTTGATTTCTAAGTTGCAGTTAAAACCTTTTTGGCACTTTTCACTAATATTATAAGACTATAAAGAAAATATATTTAGATTCAGAATCATGCAAGTTATTAAAAATAAATTTGCTCCTTCTCAAATTCAACTCTTTATTATTATCAGTTTTTTGATTATTGGAACGATTCTCCGATTAATCTGGGCCATGGATATGGAGTGGAAAAATGAGGAAATTTGGACCTTTGAACAAGCGCGGAAAATTGCCACCGGAGAAATACCGCTTCCTACAATTGGGATTTTAAGTTCCATTGGTATTCCTCAAGGAGGGTTGAGTATGTGGTGTTTTGCCGCGATCGCTACTCTCTCGGAGGATCCCGTCGCGATGGTGCGTTGGATCGGGGGAATGAATAGTTTGGTCTTATGGCTATTTTTCGCCTTTATTTTACGGCAAATTGCCGCCAACGAGCGAGAATCTTGGCTGTGGGGAATCGCGATCGCCAGCGTCAATCCCTTCGCCATTCTCTTCTCTCGGAAAATTTGGATACCGGATATCCTCGCACCCTTTTGTTTTTTAAGTTTTATCGGTCATTGGTTTAGGAGAAAATTTTGGGGGAGTTTTCTTTGGGGTTGTTTTACTCTCTTAAGCGGACAAATTCACCTCGGCGGTTTTGTTTTTACAGCAGGCTTTTTTCTCTGGACGATCTGGCACGACTACAGGCAAAAAGCCCTTAAAAAGATTTCCTGGTTGGGATGGTTATGCGGTTCTTTTGTGGCTGGTATTCCTATGCTTTTCTGGTTAATTGAGGCATTACCGCAATGGCAGGGAGCAAGGTCTTCAATTGTCGGTCTTCTCGTTCCTAAATTTTACAGTCAATGGTTAACGGCAGCTTTAGGGGTCAATATGAGCTACTCATTGAAAGATGTGTTTTGGTCTGACTTTCTACGAGAGCCGATCGTTTGGGGATTCCCGACCTATTTAATGATTCTCGCTCATTTGTTTCTGGTTGGAATTGGCTTGTATCCTTTTTACCAATGGTTGAGAACATCCCGGCGATTTTCATGGCGAAAACTGATTCCCCAGACAGGCGATTCTCAACTGCTTTTTTATCTTAAAGCAATGGGATTGGGAGTGGGAGGAACATTTACGCTATCAGCAATTAATTTTGTTCCTTACTATATTCCCGTGGTTTTACCTTTCCCTTTCTGCTGGTTGGCTCGACTTTATGAGAAGAAAATCAAAATTTTGTTAGTCATTGTTTTAGTGCAACTCTTTATCAGCTTAACTTTTCTAACTTTTATTCATTACACGGGAGGCTCGGAAAATTCAGATTATGGTTTGACTTATCGAACTCAGATCGAGTTGAGTCAGTAAGAGAAAAAAATCATCAAAATGAAGCTAATTTAAACGCCCCCAGCTACCGGGTCTCCCCAAATTTTCAGTAATTTTCCGAGCGCGATCGAGAATTTGTGCAGCTCGCTCTTCTTGTCCGTTTTGCCTCAAACTGGCAGCGATCGCAATAAGCGCGCGAGCGCGAGGTGCAAAAGCCGAAATAGATTCGGTAATGACTAAGGCTTGCTCGAATCGTCCGCTTTCTGCAAGATGGGTAGCAATTTTAATGCGAGAAAGCTCTTGCATGCGAGAACTCTCAATTAAATCGAGCAATTCCCGCGCATTTTCTCCCCCATCCCATCCCCGTTCGATCGCTTTGTAAATCACCCGATCGCGATCGCACTCATCGGGAATTTGTTGTAGAAAAGAGACAGCTTTTGCAGGGTCTTCCTCGAAATAAGTTCGGAAGATCTCGCTCCAAATCTCAATGCGATCGCGATTTTCCGTCAACGTCAAAGTCATTTGATGGACTCGCTCGATTTGTCCCGTAGAAATCATATTAAAAGCGATTCTTTGGAGAAGATTCGCTTGCCAAGTTTCATCGAGATCTCGCGCGATCGCAAGACTTTTTTCAACTTGTCCGACTCGAATAAACTCAAGGGCGATAAACGCAAGTAAGCGCATATTTTCTTCAGTGCGAAGGATAGCCAAAGCGCGATCGAGATTCCCGATCGCATCGGCGAAATTTTCCCTCTCGCGATAGATTTCAGCCAACTGGAGCAGTATTACAACTTTGCTCTCGTTACGCGTAATATTTTCCAATAAGACAAGAACTTGTTGTTGTTTTCCGAGGCGACTGTACTCGAGGGCAAGGTCTCCGAAAAGCTCCTCTCCCGGTAAAAATAGAACGGCTGGAAGCAGAATAGGACGGGGTGGGAGAGCAAGATTAGGAAAACATCGAGGAACCGGGGGAAAAATATCCCTCTCCGACGGAGGGATGGGACTGGGATAAATGGGGGTTTGAGAGAGGGCGCGATCGCCAGTTATCTCTAAAAAGAAAGGGAGAAACAAGGTCGCGAAAAATCCTTGAAAGAAGCGCGTTTTGCGGGTAGAACATTTTAGAATCATTGAGAAGTGCGTGTTAGAAAGGAAATAAATGAATTTATAGGGCGATCGATGAATAATTTTTGGCAAACCGTAATTTCTCCCAATCATTATATTCCTCACGGACATTGCTATCTTTGGCAAACCCCATTGGTTGGATTGCACATTAGCGCCGATTTCGCGATCGCCCTTTCCTATTACTGCATTCCTCTCATGTTGGTGTATTTTATTCGCCAACGGGAAGATGTACCGTTTAAAGGCTTATTCGTCCTTTTTGGAGCGTTTATCGTCACTTGCGGCACCACCCATCTCATGGCAATCTGGACCCTTTGGCATCCTCATTATTGGCTATCGGGCATCATTAAAGCCATAACAGCTCTGGTGTCCCTCTATACGGTTTTGGAACTTTTTCCCGCCATTCCCCGAGCCCTTGCCCTACCCAGCCCCTCTCGACTCCACCAACTCAATCAAGACTTAAAGCAGCAAATTCGCGATCGCCGCATTGCCGAACAACAGGTGCGCCAACTCAATCAAGATTTAGAAGAACGGGTGGCAGAACGCACGCAAACCCTTCAAGAAGTCAATCACAAATTAGAGGGCGAAATTGAAGAACGCAAAATCCTAACGCAAAAATTATCGGCTTCGGAAACCTATATTCGCTCGATTCTTGAAGCCGTAACCGACATTATTCTCGTCCTCGATCGAGAATGCCAAGTGATAGAAATTCCCCCCACTCGTCCGGTATTGGCAGCAGAAACAGAGGAAAACCCCGCAATCGATCGCACCGTCGAACACGTCCTCGGAGGCGATCGCGTGGCAGAATACCGAGAGAAAGTCCGACAAGTCCTCGTCACCCAAGAACCGATCGTTCTCGATTATTTCCTCATAGAAAATCGAGAAGAGCGATGGTTTTCTGCCAGCATTGCGCCGATTTCCAGCGATCGCGCCATTTGGATCGCTCGGGATATTACCCCGCGCAAACAAATAGAATTTGCCCTGCGCCAAAACGAAGCCCGCAATCGCGGAATTCTTACCGCTATTCCCGATTTAATGCTGCGAATCGATCGCGACGGCTATTATCTCGATTATATTCCTGCCAAATATAATCCCGAGCTTTTATGTGGGAATCGCCTCGGCAAGCAAGTTTCCCAAGTTTTACCGAAATCTTTAGTTCCGTTGCAAATGCACGCGATCGCAAAAGCTCTAGACACTCGCTCATTGCAAGTATACGAACAGCGAATCGAGATTGGCAATCGCTGTTATGACGAAGAAGTGCGAATTGCCCCGAGCGGAGAAAATGAGGTTCTTTTAATCGTTCGCGATATTAGTGAAAAAAAGCAAGCAGAGATCGCCCTCTTCGAGCAAATGCGCCTTGCTTCCCTAGATGCAGAGATCGGTATTGCGCTGACAAGAAATCAAGATTTACAAGATACGTTGGAATGTTGCGCTTTGGGTTTGGCGAGAAATCTCAACACGGCTTTAACTTGTATTTGGACGATTGAAGGAGATTCCTTCCAACAACAAGCGATCGCGGGGGAAACCCGTATTTTAGAAGAATGCGATCGTAAACTCGACGAGGAATTCAATCTCGATCTCATTCTGGCGCAAAAGCAACCCTATATTTGCAATAGCGCGATCGATGAAGAAAATATCTGCTGTCCGGATTGGCTGCATCGGTATGGATTGAGGGCAATCGCCATCTATCCCCTCTTCGTTAGCGAAAAAGCGATCGGGATTCTTTTGCTGTGCGATCGCCAGAATTTTTCCGATACGATTCTGCACGCTTTAAATTCTGTTGCCAACAGCATTGCATTGGGAATCAATCGCCATTTAGCCAATATTGCTTTACAACAAGCCAAAGAAGCCGCCGAAGCCGCTAATTTAGCGAAAAGTCAGTTTCTCTCGGCCATGAGTCACGAGTTGCGGACTCCCCTCAATGTCATCATCGGTTTTTCGCAGATTTTGCATCAAGACGAAACGTTGCCCGGGGAACAGCGAGAATTTATCGGCGCGATCGAACGCAGTGGCGAACATCTTTTAAATTTAATCGATGACATTCTTTCAATGTCGAGAATTGAAGCCGGACAAATTGCCCTTGAAGAAACGGCGTTTCGTCTCGATCGCCTGTTGGATAATCTTTACAGCATGTTTCAATTCCAAACGCAATCCAAAAGCCTCCAATTTTCTTTCGATCGCCCTCCCGATTTACCTGCCGCGATCGTCGGCGATGAAAGGAAGTTAAGACAAATCCTGATCAATCTGTTAGGTAACGCCATGAAATTCACCCGAGAAGGGAGTATTGCGTTATCAGTCACCAGGGATGCGCTGAGCTTGCCGAAGCGTCACCAGGGATGCGCTGAGCTTGCTGAAGCGTCACCCGTCACCCATGAAGAAGCCAAGCAACAACCAATAACCAATAACAAAATTTACTTTGAAATTCGAGACACGGGAGTGGGGATTGCACCGGAGGAACTACCGCATATTTTTGAATCTTTCATGCAGAGTGAAAGCGGACGCAAATCCGGACAAGGTACGGGTTTAGGACTGACTTTAACTCGCAAATTTGTTGAGTTGATGGGGGGAGAAATAACAGTCAGCAGTCGGGGTTATCTTTTTTCGCCCCATTCCCAAGAATTGTTACAATCCGAGAGCGCGAATCTTGAAACCATTGGGACGATATTTTCTTTTACTTTTCCCTTTCAACCCACCGAACAACATCCCTCGAGGGAACACCCTAAACCCATTGCCCTCGCACCCGACCAACCCGTTTATCGAATTTTAATTGTTGAAGATAACCGACAAAATCGCTTGCTGCTGCGATCGCTTCTCGTCCCTTTAGGATTCCAGCTTGCAGAAGCGGAAAATGGAGAAATGGCCATTACCCTTTGGCAGCAGTGGCAACCCGACCTCATTTTAATGGATATGAAAATGCCAGTGATGGAAGGGGACGAAGCCACTCGGCAAATTCGCTTGCAAGAAAAGGAAATGGATGCTCTCTCGCATCCCACGCCGATCGTTGCCTTAACTGCCAGCGTATTCGATCGCGATCTCGAACAAATGCGGGCTTCGGGTTGCGATGCTTTTCTCAGCAAGCCTTTTCAAAGAACAAATTTACTAGAAAAAATCGGCGAACTTTTGGGAGTTCGCTATCTATACGACGATGCGACAACAGCCACGACCGAACAACCCCCAACGCAACCCAATTGCCAAATTTCCTTAGAAAAATTGGCAAATTTACCTCGATTGTGGCTGGAGGAATTTTATCAAGCGGCATCAGTTGCCGATGAAGAAAAAATGCGACAAAAAATTGCCGAAATCCACGAAGATCGGGAGACTTTGGCGAGATCGCTCTCTAGACTCCTCGATGATTTTCGCGTCGATTTGATTTTTGAATCCGTCAAAGCCGTTTTGCAGAAATAACCTCAATCTTTGCGGATTTCCCATCAAGAAAGAGGAAAATAGAAATATGCTCTCACTCATTGATTCCTTGCATTTATCTCATGTCCGAACCATTCAAAGCCGATATTCTCCTCGTCGATGACAAACCCGACAATATTCGCATTCTCGATACGATGTTGACGCAACAGGGTTATAAAGTTCGCAAGGTAACGAATGGAAAAATGGCCTTGCAAGTTGCTGAAAGCGCTCGCCCCGATTTAATTTTACTCGATGTTGCCATGCCGGAAATGGATGGTTATGAAGTCTGTCAATATCTAAAAGCCGATCCCGTGACCTCAGAGATTCCAGTCGTGTTTTTAAGTGCTTTAGAGCTTGCTTTTAATAAAGTCCGAGCATTTGAAGTAGGAGGTGCGGATTATATTACCAAACCTTTTAATCTCTCTGAGGTACAAGTGAGAATCGAAAATCAGTTGAAATTGCGATCGCTCCAACGGGAATTACAGCGCAAAAATGACCAACTCGAAGAAGCCAACCGCAGACTGCATAAAATGGCGACAGTCGATAGCTTGACAGAACTTCCCAATCGCCGTCATTTTGATTGTTGTTTAAAGTTAGAATGGCGCAGGCTGTGTCGAGAGGAGAAATCTCTCTCTTTAATTCTGTGCGATCTCGATGCGTTTAAAGCCTATAACGATACTTATGGGCTGACGGATGGCGATCGCTGCTTGCAGCGAGTGGCAAAAGCGATCGCTTGCCAACTCAAGCGACCCTACGATCTGGTTGCTCGTTATGGGGGTGAAGAATTTATTATTATTTTGCCCAATAGCGATCGCCTTGGCGCTCTGATTGTTGCCGAAGCAATACGCCAAGCCATTCACGCTTTAGAAATTCCTCATCTTCATGGCGTGAGCGAGGGAAGAGTCACGTTAAGTGTGGGCGTTACCAGTCTCATTCCAACGCAAGCGCAAATTCCCGAAGAGGCCATCGCCTTAGTGGGTAAAGCCCTGTATCAAGCAAAAGCACAAGGTAAAAATTGCGTTTGCTTTCAAGGGATTTAAAAACCCATACCTGCCTCAATCTCTTTTAAAATCCGAACAACTTATTGTTAAGTCCGTATTATCCGAGATTGGGTAGCAATCGCGGCAGAAGTTGACCGGGAACTTGAGAAAGTGCCTGATTTTGCCCTTCAATCCCCCCATGGTGATAAAAAGCGCGGACGGTGCGAATAATATAATTGAGTGCCGTTTCATAGCTGTGGGAATCTTGGAGAACATTAATTAAGGCTTGCAGGTGTGCTTGTAACGAGACCTCCAAATGTTGCAATCGTTCCGATTTGGAAAAGCTAAATTGTTCCTCGGTTCCCAATTGATAGGACACCAAACCGAGATTATTATAAGTCCCTAAAAAGTTAAAATTAACCTTAATCGGGGGAGTCTGGCGATCGAGATGATGGGCGAGTTTCGTGGCAATTTGATAAGCCTCTGCCGCCCTTTGCAAATAATCTTGTTTGAGGGTCAATTCCAATCCCTCCGTTGCTGTTAAATGCCAATACGCCGTCCCTAAATTATTTTGCGTTGCCGCGCAAGCACTGGGAGCATGTTCTCCCGTGCGATAAATGAGACTCTGTTCGTAACAATCGATCGCCGAGCGCAAATGTGCCTCGCGATTGTCATGTTGGGATAAATTCCAATACGCCGTCCCTAAATTATTTTGAATCATCGCCCAATTGAGGGGATCGCCTTCGGGATCGTAATATTTGCCCGCTTCCCGATAGGCAGCGATCGCAGAGCGCAAATTATCGGGAGCATTCTCATGTTGCGCCAAATGCCAGTAAGCCGTTCCTAAATTATTTTGCGTCGAACCGTATTTCAGAGCATTATTTTCCGCCGTGCGATAGCGCAGGGCTTCCTCATAAGCATGAATGGAATGTTTCAAATTTTCCGCCAAATCTCGATAGCGTGCCATATCCCCATAAGCCGCCCCCAAATTATTTTGAATCATGGCGTAGGTTTGGGGCATGGCTTCGCGATCGTTCAAAGTGGCGATCGCCTCATGATAAATCGTCAGAGCGCGTTCTAAGTCGGGATAAGCCCGTTCCGGACTATCGGGACGGCGCGATCGCATCCAGTAGAAATTACCCAAGTCGTTATAAATTTCTGCCGCGAGGGGAAAGGTGTCTCGATACTGCAACGCCTGTTCGTAGGCGCGGATCGCCGTGGTGAGGGTTTCGCGATCCGCGTCCCCTCGGGCGATGCGATCGCGATGTTGGTGGGCAATTTGCAGGTAATATTGAGCCGCCATTGCAGGAGAAGAATTGGGCGGTAAGGGTTTGCGTTTGGGTGGGGGTGGCGGTGGCGGCGGTGGCGTTTTGGGTTTGGGGGTGGCGGGGAGGGGAGTAATGGGGGCGGAGAGTTTTTTCAAGGACACGAGGGGGAATTCCCCTTCCTTGCGGCTTAATTTCCCGGCCGGCACTTTCCCATTGCCATGATTCATCCCATTGCTCTCTCCGCGAAATTCGGCGATCGCAGAAGGTTGCAATGGGTTGCGACTGTCTAACATCGGCATCTCCCCGGAAAATTCAAAAATCCCCGTATGCCATTGCCAAAATTCCGGTACTGATTGGCGAATATTATTAAACCAAGGTTTAGACACCCAGAGCAACAGGGAGAATTCAACTTGAGTTAAATGGCGTTCGATGCGTCGCAAGGTGCGAATAAAGCGCTGTTGAATGCTTGCACCCTGACGAGTTAGATTGTCAATGCCAACGATTTCAAAAGTGGGGTGAGGGGCGGGATGGGGATTTTGTTTGAGAAAGGTAGCGATCGCGGCGAGGAAGTTAGGATTATTAGTATCGAGGGTGAGTTTCACCAAAGGAGAAACGCGATCGCCTCCCGAGGCGTGCAATCGATCGGAAATGCGATCGCTCAGCCCGGTATTATCGCAAACAGCAAAAAAGATCTGACGGCGCAACCCGACATTGAGGGCTTGATGCAAGCGATGATAGTTAGCCATATTATTTGAGGAAGATGCAGACATCAATGGAATTGCAAATTATGAGTTACCCTATCCTTTACTAACTACGTTCTGGTTTTTCTCTAACCCGTACGGTTTCAAATTTCTTGTTTTCTGGCGATGAAAAAAACAAATGCCGTCCGCTTGTTGGATAATCTGGAAATTGCTTGGGAACTCCTCGAATACGAAGTCGATCCCGAAGATCTGGCGGCGGAGGGGACGGCGACAAAAGTGGGACTTCCGCCAGAACAAGTGTTTAAAACTCTGGTGGTTCGAGGCGATCGCCACGGGGTTTGTTTTGCGGTCGTTCCGGGGAATGCCTTTCTCGATTTAAAGGCGTTGGCGAAACTCTCGGGCGATCGCAAAATGGAGATGGTTTCCCTCAAAGAGGTGCAACCCCTCACGGGATACATTCGCGGTGGCGTGACGGCATTGGCGAGTAAAAAAGAATATCCCGTTTATGTCGATGAAATTGCCGAAGCCTTCGATCGCATAGCGGTTTCTGCGGGAATGCGAGGCTGTTTGATTTTTCTTTCCCCTCGAGATTATTTGCGAGTTGTCAAGGGAAAATTAGGGGAAATAGCAGGTTTTAGTTAAAATAAAAAGGTGAAGCCTTTGAGTTGAGGGAAATGTTATGTATGCTCTACCCTCTACCCTAACCCCGCCCCCTTCGTTTTTAAAGTGGCAAGAAACGATCGATTGGGCGAAAAATCATTATCGCGATCGCACTTTTAACAAAGACGAATCTATTCCCGTCCGTCCGGGGTTATTGTATTTCGTGCAATGCGGTGCGGTTCTGCTCGCCGGAAATGCAGAAGCGATCGACTATTCCCCCCATTCCCATGCAGAAGCATCGGAAGAAACTTTTTTGGGTTTAATTGGTGCGGGGTATCCTTTTGAAATCCCGGATCGCCCTACCGTTACTTTTAAAGCCTCGGCTCGAGTTGAATCGACTACGGTGATTTGGATGTATTGGCACGATCTGGATAACTGGCCGCATTTTCGCTTGGACGTACTGGATTTCTTTCGCGACCAACATCAGCGCAAACTTTTATTATTAACCACTCTCGGCCACCGACGCACTATCGATCGTCTTTGGGGATTTTTAACGCTTCTGATGGAAGAATACGGACAAACTGTTGAAAAAGGCCTTTGCTTTCCCTATCCTTTAACCCATGCTCAAATTGGCAGCGCCATTGGTTCTACTCGCGTCACGGTGACTCGCCTCATGGGAAAATTGCGCCAACAGGGTTTAATTTCCATTGAAGAAGATAATACAATTTGTTTGCTTCATTCGGAGAAGTTAAGAATTAAGAATTAAGAAGAGAAATCAACAACATCAGCGCATCGAATGGGAATCTGAATTGCAAATGTCGTACCTTTATCGGGAGTCGAAAAACACTCCAACTTGCCACCATGTCTTTCGGTCACAACTTGATAGCTAATCGCCATTCCCATTCCCGTACCTTTACCAACAGGTTTCGTTGTAAAGAAAGGATTGAAGATTTGTTGGCGAATTTCTGGCGACATTCCCAGACCATTATCCGAGATGGCAATTTCTACCCATTGCTCGTTAATGCGAGAGGTTTTTAAGATAATGCGATCGCTCTCGTATTCTGCCTTTATTGGCCTGTTATCTTTCTCGTCGAGAGCGTCAATGGCATTGGCGAGAATATTCATAAACACTTGGTTGAGCAATCCTGCATAACATTCAACAAGAGGAAGGTCGGCATACTCGATAATGGTTTGAATTGCCCCTCGTCCCGGACGTGCTTTGAGACGATGGTTCAAAATAACGAGGGTATTATTGAGTCCTTCATGAATGTCAACCGCTTTGATCTGGGCTTCGTTCAAACGCGAGAAATTGCGAAGAGATAAAACAATTTCGCGAATGCGATCGCTCCCCATTTGCATCGAGGATAATGTTTTGGGTAAATCCTCCCCAATGAAGTCGAGATCTATCTCGTCAACCCGGCTTTGAATGTCGAAGACAGGATGGGGGTAATGTTGTTGATATTGACGCACCAACTCCAATAAATCTCGAGCGTACTCTCGAACGTGAACGATATTGCCATGAACGAAGTTGATGGGATTGTTGATTTCGTGGGCAATTCCGGCAACGAGTTGTCCCAAACTCGACATTTTCTCTTGCTGAATTAATTGTCCTTGCGCTTGTTGCAGTTGTTGCAGGGTATGGGTCAGCTCTCGGTTGGCATGAGTAAGCTCGCTTGTTCTTTGTCTCACTTTTGTCTCTAATTCCTCATTGCTTTGTTTGAGAACGATCTCGGCTTGTTTTCGCCCTGTGATATCAACGAGAGACCCCGAAAGTTTGGCATCGCGAACGAATCGGAGCGATAATTCCAACCAAAGGGTGTTTCCTTGTTGATGGGTAAAACGCAGTTCCAAACAGCAGTCCGCTTGCCGTTGCAAAGTCGATTGCCAGATTTTAGTATCGGCGCGATCGATAAATTCCTCCAACCGCCGACCCTCGCACTCTTTAACGGAATAGCCCAAGGTTTCCGTCCAAGCTCTGTTGATGAAAGTCAAGCGACCCTCGCGATCGCCTTCGAAGACGATCTCTCGCAGATTTTCAACGAGTTCGCGATAGCGACGCTCTGACTCGGCTAGTTTTTCGATCAAGCGATACTGAATCTGCGTGTGTAGTTCGTTGGTTGAATCTTGCTCGTGCATTTATTATCCAATCGATCCGCACGATATTTTATCTGCGCCAAGAGATACCGAACAATGATATCTTGCAAGTTCGTTATACCGCGATCGGTTCGAGTCGTTCCAATAACTCTACAGAGGTTAGGGTTTGAGCATAGAGGGAAAATACATTCTCAAAATAAAAGTCTTGCTCGAAACGAGTGCGAGCGGAGGTACAATCGTTTAAAATCGAGACGCGGTATCCTTGTTCGTAAGCCGAGCGACCGGTGGAATCAATGCACACGGATGTCACTGCACCTGCCAAAACCAAATGTTTAATATTCTTCTGCTGCAAAACATCGTGTAGATTAGTATTCGCAAAGGCATTCAATCCTCGTTTGCCCGGTATTTCTAAAATTTTGCCGTGAAAGGGTTGCAGCTGCTCGATGGTCTGGGAACCCTTCCCACCTGCTTGAAAAGCACCGGCTTGTTTAACCATCGCAAGGATTCCAACCGGGTCGATGAGTTCTTTATAATCGGGCGTAAAGAAAACGGGTGTCGATATAATTAAAACGGGTGTTTTTGCAAGATTTTGTATCAATTTTACGGTATTATCTACCGTATTTTTTGCACTGGCGGACTCTTCAATAACATTATTCAAAATTCCATCGCGAGCGAAATAGTCATTTTGGAAGCCAATCAGAAGTAATGCCGTGTTTTCGGGATTCATTGTTTCAAATCAATCTTTTTAAATTAATTAAGCGAGTATTTTATGGAAAAACCATAAATTAAATTCAAGTGCAAAAAATTTTACAAGTTTTTTGCTCTCTTAAAGATAGATAGATTGAGCACTATTGCTTAACTCGATAATCGATCGCAAATATTCTTTACAAAAAGCATAGAAACTCACGCTGAGTAGTGCAAAATCTATATGTTTTATAACTATAGCATCTAATGGCAAAAAACAATCTCCAAACTCTATAATTAGTAACAATTTTATCGACAAAATATTCTTGCTAAAACAAGAAACTTAAAAGCTTTCCAATATTAATACTATGAGGCGTTTTTATTCTGAGGTTTTTTATCCGAATATCCCTACTCGAACCAACAATTATGAGTAAGGATATTGTTATGCGAGAACTAACTTTACAAAACCGATTCGCTATTTTCCGTTAATTCTCCGCCAATACGGTGAAAATGACCGTTAATATCTTCAATGGTAAATTCTCGCATTCCCCAGGGTTTATTTTCCAATTCTCGTGTTATTTGAGCGCCACTTTTTTGATATTCTGCATAAACGAGATCGACCTCATCGACACTCCAAAAAGCTCCCAATCCCTCCCCAATTGTCGTCTCCTTGCTAAAAAATAAACAAATGCGATCGCGAGAAACCGAGCCGAAATCATCGTCCCAAATCCAATCAATGGTAAAACCCAAAACCTCCTGAAAATATTTTTGGGTGGCGGCAACATCGCCAACGGGGAAAATGGGAGTACAATTTGCAAACATGGATTGTTTTGCTCCTCAAGACAACTTCTGGATTAGTATTTTTTTATTATAGTACAAAAAAACGAATTCGATAAGCTCGAGTTCAAGACCTTTTGACGATCGCCCTCGAGAACATTCGACCATTGGATATGGGCAGACCTTCCAAAGACCGATAAAATTTGGGAAGTTAGAGTAGAAAACCCGTTTTTAGGACGCGCTTATGGGAATTATCGAAGAGATTAAAAACCGGGAAGTGAGCGGTTTGGGCGATCGCTTCAACCTCTTTTTCACGATCGCGATGGATCGCGTTGCGGGAGTCGTACCGGCCCGCTATCGCTGGATCGTCCCCTCGATGTTGGATAATATATCTCTTCCCATCCCGGAATTCCCCGAAGTCAAGCAGGAGATTATCGACAAACTTCGAGGCATAGAACCCGAAGAAGCCGTCGCTCTCGAACTCGAACCCCCTCCCTTCAAATCCCGTTATACCGCCTATCGCTGCATTCGTTCCAATCCCTTCATTTGCGAATGGCAGAAAAAAACGCGGGAGGATGACCCCGAAGCAACCCATTGTTCTCGTTGCAACTTTCTTTTAGAACTGCCTCCCGAGGGGAGAATCTTGGGAATGCGGGGAACTTATCAAATTGAAGATTACTTTAAACCGCGCAATCAGGGACGATTGTATCGCGCCATCGATTTGAGCGATCGCGAACCCGTTGTCATTAAAGAATATGTTTTGCCCAAACGCTACTTCAGTCGTAACGAAACCCGCTTTCGCCAAACCAATTTTATTAATTTTACAGGCATCGATCTTGCTGACGGTCGCTATCAAGACGTGCGAATTATTTCTCCTACCGATGCGATCGCCCCAACGGGAGAAGAACGCTGTTATCTCATTACCAAGGGAACTTTAGAAACTTATCCGGATCTGGCCGGTTATATTAGCGAAACCGGGGCGCTTTCCCAACAACAAGTCCGAGTTGCCCTCACGCAAATTTTACAAACGTTGGAATTTCTCCACGGGCAAAAATTTCGCCTGCCCAATGGGATTTTACGTCAGGGCATGATTCACGGCAATATTTGCTTGGAAAGTTTGCTCCTGGTGCCAACGTTTCAAGGCTTTTATATTTATCTCACGGATCCGTCCTTATGGGAAAATTTATTTATTCCCCCTGCGAGAACAAAAGAAGAAATTTCCGTCGAAAGAGATTTGTACAATCTCGGTTTGGTGGCATTTTATCTCCTTGCCGGACGCAGTACCGATCCCAAAACCAATCGTCCTCTCGATCCCGGTTATGACGAGAACTGGCCGGAAATGAATGCCGAGTTCAAACATTATATTTTGTCATTAATTGGTTTGACTCCCCTCGAGTTTACCAGTGCGGCAGAGGCACGTCGGGAACTGTTAAAACTGCCCCCAGTTGAAGAAGCAACCCAAGTGGAAAAGCCGGAGGGGGAGGAGGAGAAAAAACCGAAAAAGAGAAAAGGCGGGAAAGTTTGGCTCTTTTTAGGGAGTTTGTTGGGCATTTCTTTAATTATCGTTCTAATTTGGTATCTGATGAACCGCTTTCGCCGTCCGCTTCGACGTGGGGAGACTCCCCCGACTTGCTGTATCGAACAGGTCGCGGGATTAAACCCCGGGAAATACACATTTAGCGGCGAACGCTACGGGGTTTGGTCTTATATTTGGTTGCAAAAAAATTTAATTGCCAAAGGGCGATCGTTGGAGGAAGAAGTCTTAAGACGAGTGAATGGGAAACCCGAAGTCCCTGCCGATAGCAATGCCGAAGAAACCGCAGGTTCTGTCCCCATTCCCGAACCCGAGTACAATTTAATTTATACCCCCGCACCGACGGCAAGCGAGGCGATCGCGAAAATTCGCAACTTTGAAGCCGATTTTGCCGTCAGCAGTTTATTTCGCCATTTGGGTATCGATGTGTGGTTCGAGCGTTTTGCTTACGATGCGATCGCGGTTTACGTATCTTTTAGTTATGCCGAACGTCAAGATAGCTTACCGGAAAAGTTGCGCGGACGCATTACCTTCGACCAGTTGCGAGACCTTTATACGGGAGAGATTACCAACTGGAAAGAAATTGGCGGGCCCGATCTGGCAGTTAAATTGTACATTCCCGATGACGAAGAAGCGGTGACGATTTTTGAGCAACGGGTTTTGCAAACCGAGGATGCGATTGCGGCTTTTCGAGACCTGATCGAGTTGAATGTGGAACGCAGTGCGGTGAGTACGCAAATCACCCGTTTATCGACGTTTAAAACCTTTAATGCCGTAATTCAAGACTTTGAGGACCGACAAATAGGGGCCATTGCTTTTGGCAGTCTCAGTAAGGTTTTCGGTCAATGTTCGGTGTATCCGTTAGCGATCGCCAATAACGAAACGCCTCCCGTTTCCCCCATGATGATGAGAAATGGGTCTCCCATCACCCCTCAAACCGATTTGTGTAACGAAAAAGGCAGTTATTTTCTCAATAGCCAAGTCATTCGCGAGAAACGCTATCCTCTCTCCTATGCTCTTGCGGTGGTCTATCCTCGCGATAATCGTCGGATGCCGATCGGGCTGACTTTTATCGACCTCCTCAAAACTATCGAAGCACAAACCTTGCTCATGGAAGCGGGTTTGGTGCCGATCGAAGATATCTCGCAGTAGAGACAGGGCCTGCCTTGTCTCTACCCGATTTCAGATATCGGAGAGAATGTTAAAAGCGATCGTGCTGAGACGCGATCGCTATTCTTTTATCGCATGGTGACAAATTCTTCCGCCGAACTGGGATGAATGCCCACGGTAGAATCAAAATTAGCTTTAGTTGCGCCAGTTTTCAGGGCGATGGCCACCCCTTGAATGATTTCCGCCGCACTATCTCCCACCATATGTGCTCCTACTACGCGATCGCTTTCGGCACGGACAATGAGTTTCATTAAAGTTTTCTCGTCTTTGTTCGCGAGAGTATAATACATGGGGCGGAACTTAGAGCGATACACTTTAATATCATCTCCGTATTTTTCTCGCGCTTCTGCCTCGGTTAAGCCCACCGTTGCAGCTTCTGGAGTCGTGAAGACTGCCGAAGGAATATTCTCGTAACTCATGAGGCGAGAATTGCCGCCGAATTCCGTATCGGCAAAGGCTCGCCCTTCATTGATGGCAACCGGGGTTAAATTGACGCGATCGGTACAATCTCCCACGGCATAAATATTGGCTTCGGCAGTTTGACTGTATTCATTTACGGCGATCGCGCCATTATTCACTTCAACTTTAGTATTTTCCAATCCCAAATTGTCTAAATTCGGCCTGCGTCCCGTGGCGGCAAATCCCACCACATCAGCAATAACGGTTTCTTCTGCGTCCCGTTTCAGCGTCACTTTTAAGCCGCTATCCGTCTTTTCAATGGCAATATCCTTGCTGTTATTCAACAAGCAAACTCCGTGCTTCTGCATCGCCTCTTGTACATTAACGCGAATATCATCGTCAAACCCGCGTAAAATCTTATCAGCGCGGATGATTTGCGTGACTTCGCTACCCAACCCGTTAAGAATGCAGGCAAACTCACAGCCAATATAGCCGCCTCCTAAAATAACGATGCGCTTGGGTTGCTCGGGATAGTGGAAAATATCATCGGAGACGATCGCGTGTTCGATCCCCGGAATGCCTTCGGGACGATAGGGACTCCCTCCCACGGCAATCAGGATTTTTTCCGCCGTCACCTTTTGGTCTCCCACTTCCACGGTATGGGGATCGAGAATCTTGGCACGGGCGTTAAATACCGCAACATTCGACCGATCCAGCATTCCCTTATAAATGCCCTTTAATCGCGTTGTTTCATTATTGACGGCGGTGGTGAGTTTCGACCAATCAAAAGAGCTTTCTCCCACGGTCCAGCCGTAGCCGGCCGCTTCTTCAAACTGTCCCGGAAAATGGGAAGAGTAAACCATAAATTTCTTGGGGACGCAGCCGCGATGAACGCAAGTTCCTCCCAAGAGATTGTTTTCGGCAACGGCCACTTTCGCACCGTATTGAGCGGCACGGCGGGAAGTCGCAACGCCCCCGGAACCGCCCCCAATGACAAAAAGATCGTAATCGTAACTCATGTTTAGCAATTATCAATTATCAATTATCAATTATCAATTATTATCTTACAATGCCTTGCAAGGCACTGACGAGTACGGATAATGCCTTATCGTGAGCGGCTAGTTTTAATTCCATTTCTCGCAATTGGACTTTGAGGGCGGTAATATCTTCTTGGGTGTTCTCCAGATCGGTATCGAGGGTTTCGGGGATCTGGTCTTGTAGCGATCGTAATGTTGCTTCAAAGCTATCTAAAGTATTTCCTTCAAGGCGATCGAGCCGCACGCGATTGATCGTAATTCCTCCTTCATAATTTGCCAGTTGGATTTGAGATTGTCGGAGATTGGCCACCAGCCAGCCGAAAGTAATCCCTGAAGTTAAGAGAGTTCCCGCAAATACTCCTGCCAACCACAAAAAGCGATTTTGCAAGCGACTCAACTGACGATTGTAATAATCATTGTCCGAGAGGGCAACCAGTTTTAATTCCCACAATTCTCTCGCCAACTCCTCAATGGTTTTTTCCTCGGGTTGGGTGGGAGATAAAGCAGGCGCGTTTATTTCGGTTGCTTCTACATTCGCGGCTTCCACATTGGTTGCTTCTACATCCAGAACGGCGCGATCGCGATGGGAGGAAGAAGCCGGTAAAGTGGGAAAAGGCGCAGAGGACAAAGGGAGAGAACGTTGGGAAGTCGGGGACTTGCTTTGGGGGAGAGAAGCGAGGGGAAGTTGAGACGGTTGAATGACTCTCGGTTTCTGGGGATTTCTCGATATGGGTTCATCATTGGATAAATCGGATAAAAGTGCCATCAAATCCGAGACCGCAATATAGCGATCGGCACTGACCTGTTTTTCTAACTGTTTTGAGGAACCATTTTGGGAATTCCTCGTTTTGATGTTAGTCATTTCTCCCCCCGATTGTTAGAGAATCGCGAACTTGCCGTTATCGATCGCTGGTGAGTGGTGAGTGGTGAGTGCGATGCCCCGAGACTGCCGAAGGGGTGACGGGTGACTGTTCCTCGCCCTCGGGTTCGGCAAAATCCCCTCGTAGCTGTTGCCTGCCATTGCGAATGACCCGGAGCATATTGCCTAATTGCTGTTCGATTCGCAAAAGAACCGCATCGGCATATTCGTCTGCCCCATCTTGAATTTCCTCGCATTCGGCGATCGCCACCTGTCGCATTTGTTCGAGTTCTTGCACTGCCTGCATTCGCATTTGTTCGATCTCGGCTAGGGTTTGTTGTTGGAGATCTTCGCATTCTTGGCGTACCGCTTGGCGAATTTGGGCGGCTTCCCCTTCTGCTTGCCGCACCAAACCCAACTCGTCTAAAAATTGTGCTGCTTGCTGTTTGGCCGAGTCAATTATCTCTTGGGCATATTCTTCGGCTTGCAAGAGAATTTCTTCTTTTTGTCGTACGATTTCCATCGCTTCCTCAAAGGCTTCGGGGAGGTTGATCCGCACGTAATCGAGGCGATCGAGCAATTGTTCCTCATCGACAATGGTTTTGCGGGTGAGGGGGATGCGAGGATTGTCGAGGATTAATTCTTCCAAGCGATTGAGTTCGGCTTGAATGTCAAATCCTAAGACTCGAGCGCGATCGAATCCGTCGGGTTCGCGATATTCGGCATTACTTCGGGGGTTTTCTTGTTGTAGCATCGATAGATCTCTCGGGCGACGTTGGGGGGGACGAGGTGATCGATTGTACCGCCAAATTGGGCAATTTCTTTGACCACGCTACTACTTAAAAAACTATACTCTGTCGATGTGGCTAAAAAAATGGTTTCGATATCTGCCATGAGGGTTTTGTTGGTGTGAGCCATTTGCAATTCTTTCTCGAAATCGGAAAGCACTCGCAAGCCCCGCAGCAGGATTTGAGCGTTCTTTTGCCGAGCATAGTCTACGGTCAAGCCGCTAAAACTGTCTACTTCTACGCAATCGAGGGGTTGGGTACAGGTGTGAATGAGTGCCATTCGCTCTTCTACGGAAAAGAGCGGCTGTTTGCCCGGATTGCATAATACCGCAACAATAACCTTGTCAAACTGTCGGCTGCCGCGCTCGATAATGTCAAGGTGTCCTAACGTAATGGGATCGAAACTTCCCGGATAGATTGCGATCGCGCTTGCCATTCTTCCCCTCTGTTCTACAGGAATTATAGCGCTTTGCGCTGGCTGACGAGCAGTTCGTCCGGATTTGCTCGTTCGCGATAACTTTCTGATTCACAATTGATCGAATCATGGTTAATCTTCCAAGTCGCACGGGTAATAGGAAACCTGTGGAAAACCCAGCGACTTTTTCCACAGGTTTTCCACAAGTGACGGTAATTAATGGGGGTTGGCGATCGCATTTTGGAGAATAGGGGGTAACTGACGCATGATTTTCCACGTCTGGCGATCGACGGGCACTAAAGTCACTCGAGCGGTCAGGTATAAGTCCGAATCATCGGGCGATCGAATTTCGTAATCCCAATTGAGGCGCACGCCTTGGAAGTTCAGCTTGGTTTTAACAATGGCAGGTTGACTCAAATGCAAGGCTTTGCGATAGCGCAAGGACAGTTCGACAACAGGCAGATCGCAACCGGAGGCAACAACATCGGCAAACTCAATGCCCAACGATCGCAAATACTCGACTCGTGCTTCTTCGAGCCAAGCAACATAGGTTCCATGCCAAGCAATACCCGCATAGTCTGTATGATGTGCTTGTACTCTGACGGGATAATCAAAACTAAATTTTTGTTGCATCGATTTCTTTATCCTTCTTCTTTCATTCTCCCTTTTAACGCGATTTCAACCCTCTGGTATTCCACACGAATTTGTTTTAAATGAGCATCATTGACAGAAGTGTTTCCCGATCGCCCTAAATTTTCCAGTTCCCCACAGATCTTGGCAAACTGGGTCAATCCCAAAGAGGCACTGCTCGATTTTAAGGTATGGGCGCGATACTGAAGCTCTCGAGCATCTTTAGCAGCGATCGCGCTTTCAATATGCGCTAATAATTGAGGACTGTCTTCGCAATAAGACTCGACTAACTCCTGAATGAGCTCGTCGGCATCGTCGCCGCCAATTTCAATTAACTCCTGCCAGATTTTCTCGTCAATGGCTGCTGGCGTTACGCTTTCTTTTGCATGGGTTGCCGGAGAGGAGGGAGTATATTTTTTCAAGGCTTCCACCAGTGCATTGATGCGAATGGGCTTGCTAATATAATCATCCATTCCCGCCTCGAGACAAGCCTCGCGATCGCCCTGCATGGCGTTGGCCGTCATGGCAATCACGATGGTGGGTTGGCGATCGCTGCCCAATGCCCCTTGCCCTTCCATGTTGCGAAGGTGCTGCGTTGCTTCCAAACCGTCCATATCGGGCATTTGCACGTCCATCAAGACAACATCGTAAGGCTGGCGTTTTAAGGCTTCTAACACTTCTAATCCATTGGCGGCTACATCCGCGCGGTAGCCGAGTTTTTTGAGAATATTAAGCGCGACTTTTTGGTTGACGACATTATCTTCCGCCAGCAAGATTTTTAAAGGAATTTGTTCGCTTAAAAGAGAATCGAATTGAGAAGAGGACAAAGTAGGTTCTCCCGTCGAGAGGGATTGAGGGATTAGAAGATTAACGAGAATATTATAGAGCTGAGATTGCTTAATTGGCTTGTTCAGATAGGCAGAAAAATTAATCTCCGAGAGATCGCGATCGCCGTCCAACTGTCCGATAGAGGTCAGCATGACCAAGGGTAGCGCGCCACCGACGGGCAACTGGCGAATGCGCCGGGCCAGCATCAAGCCATCCATTTCCGGCATTTGCATGTCGAGAATGGCGACATCAAACCGTTCTGCTGTCTTTAATAAGGCGAGGGCCTCCTCTCCCGAGGCGGCAGCTCGAGAGACCATGCCAAAGGATTGCGCTTGTAGGGTCAAAACCTTGCGATTGGTGGCATTGTCGTCCACGATTAACAAGCGCTTATCTTGTAGTTGCCCTTTAATGCCGCTATTGTCCGAGGTAGCAACGGGAGCGACAATGGTAAATAAAAATATCGATCCCCGTCCCTCTTCGCTTTCCACCCACATCGTTCCACCCATGAGTTCCGTCAGGCGCTTGCTAATCGCCAGTCCTAACCCCGTCCCGCCAAATTTGCGAGTGGTGGACGCATCGACTTGCGAGAAGGGCTTAAAGAGGCGATTGAGGCGATCGCGAGGAATGCCGATCCCCGTATCTTTAACGGCAAATTCAATTTCGCATTGTTTGGCGTGAGGATTTTGACAGCGGACGGAAACGATAATTTCGCCGACTTGGGTAAATTTAATGGCATTGCCCAATAAATTGACCAACACTTGTCGCAACCGGGTGACATCGCCGACAATCGTTTGCGGCGTTTGGGGTTCAAATAAATAGGCGAGTTCGAGTTTTTTTTCGGCGGCGCGCGTGGCAATCAAATCCAAGGATTCTTCCACGCATTGCCGCAAGTTTAACGGTTGTTCTTCCAGGTCTAATTTACCGGATTCGATTTTGGAGAAGTCGAGAATGTCGTTAATCAGGGTCAGCAAGGCATCGCCGCTACTGCGAACGATCTCGACAAAATCTCGCTGTTGAGCAGTCAATTCCGTATCGAGAATCAACCCCGTCATGCCGATGACGGCATTCATGGGGGTGCGAATTTCGTGGCTCATAGTAGCGAGAAATTCGCTTTTGGCGCGGTTGGCCACTTCTGCCTCTTCTTTGGCGGCTCTGAGGGCGGCTTCGGCTTGCTTGCGTTCGGTAATATCGGTGAGGGTGCCCACCAAGCGATAAGCCTTGCCCTCTTCATCTCGCGAGCATTTTCCCTTCGCTAAAATCCAGCGATATTCTCCATGGCGATGTTGCAGGCGATGAATGTTTTCATAGAGCAGCGTTTCTCGATTGAGATGCTTGCGAACGTCTTGCAACGTCATTTCCAGATCGTCGGGATGAATGCGATCGGTCCAAGCAGTCAAGATATTGGGCAGGGGATCGTCTTCATAGCCGACGATTCGCATCCATGACGGAGAGTAATAGACTGTATCGGTATGCAGATTCCAATCCCAAATTCCATCATTGGTTCCCGAAATTGCCAGATCGAAACGCTCTTTTTGTTCTCGCAAAGAGGCTTCGATATCTTGGCGACGGGCGATTTCGTCATTGAGACTGTCGTTGAGTTGAGAAAGCTCTCGGGTGCGGCTGTCCACGCGATGTTCTAAGGTTTCGTTGGCTTGCTGCAATTCTGCAAATTTGGCAGCGAGGGCAGCAACCATCAACTGAAAATTACTGGCTAGCGAACTAATTTCGTTGATGCGGGATTGGGGGAAGCGATCGAGGTTGGCTTGCCGTTCGAGCTTTTGCGGTAGATCTGTGGTCACGGCAGCCAGTTTTTTGATAGGGGCGACCAAGCGCTGGCTGACGAGAATGGCGATAAAGAGGGCGAAAATGGCAATGCAGAGAACAAAGCCCAAGTTCTCGATGTAGAGCCATTCTAGGCGATCGATATAGGGTTGAGCGGGAATCTCGACGATCAGTTTCCAAGGCAATGCTTCGTCAATTTCTACTTCTTGGATGAAACGGGATTTGCGCCAGCGTACCATATCCGGCAAATTCGGGGTGGCGGGCAGCCATTGAGAGAGGTTATTTGTCGGGTCGAGGGGGCGGATCGTGCCTTCCTCGAGCAGGGTGAAGGGGGTTAAGGCTTGGCGATCGCCATCGGAACTGGCAATAATGCGATTTTGACCGTCGAGTAAGGTGGCGTGCAGGCGATCGCCCGGGATGCTGGCTTGCAAAACCTCGGTAATTTCTGTCAGGGTGAAAGAGCCATAAACAAAACCATTCCACCGCCCTTCCTCCAAAATGGGGACGCTCAAACCGACGTGCAAGTCAACATTGGCCTCATCGCGATGGGCATCGGTAAAAAAAGGCTTTAAGGTTTGTCGGGCGCGATACCAATTATCCTTGCGCGTAATCTGGCGACCGATTAAAGACTCTCCCGCTCCATCGCGAAGGGGATGAGCGCTAATAATTTCCCCGCGTTCATTGGTGGCGTAGAGCCGGAGAAAGGAAGGAAAGGCAAGGGCTAGAGTTTTCGTTTTGTTTTGCAATTGCGTCTCGGAAGTATTTTCCGATTCGCCGATACCGTTCGCGAGAACCCGCACGCCCCCGAGATATTGTTTGTACCAGCGATTGATATCTTCAACTAACGGTGTTGTCGTTGCTTCCAATTCAGCTTGAATTTCTCGTTCGAGGGTGTTGAGGGCTTCCCGTCCATTTAAAATTGTTAGCAGAAGCGTGGGAAAAAAGACAAAAGTAATTAAAAGAATAAAAATAGTTTGTTGAAAGGATATTTTCTTTCTGAATTTTGTTTGGTGTTCGAGGGTGGAACGAATGGATGCAGACAGTCTTTTAAAAGGAAAATAAGTGACGAGAAAATAAGCAACAATGGCGTTAAAAATTCCGTTGACGGCTTGTTTGAGGGCAATAAGAATCGTGCCGTTCGTCGAGACGGGTAAAATCGCACCATAAAAAAGACCGACTAAGGGCATCCCGATAAACAGCCAATACATTCCGTCGAGAAAAACGAGATTTTGCTTGCTGCGACGCATGAATATCGCAACAAATAGAACTTCGCAGGTAAAAGTAACAATGGCATAAGGATGATTCCATAATAAATAAGTCCGACTGCTGGCAATAAGACTGGCAATTCCTCCCCAAAATGTGCCATAAAAATAAGCCGTCACTAAAACGGCAATACTGCCAAATAAAAAATCAATGCTAAAAAAGAGTGTCAGGTGAAAATAATTCCCTAAATAACCGACAATAATAAGAAGGATCAGTATGAGAAATGCCAAACCCGAAGCGGGCAAAGGTCGAGTTTTTGCAATGCGATCGAAAAAAGTCATTATGAGCAATGGGGATTTAGCCTTATATTTTTCTAGTTTAACTGCTTTCTTTCCGACGGTTTCGCGATCGCCTTATCCGACTAGAATTAAGAGAAGATAATTTATTCGGGATGCGATTGATGTCTCAAGACCCCCTACAAAATGAGCCGTTATTTGCCACTCTTCGACAAAGCTCAGAGACCGCCGCGCGGGTTGTTGTCAGTGCAGAGCAGATGCGCGAAATTGAAGGGCGCATGTTTGCTGCCGGGATGCCCGTCGCGGCATTAATGGAAAAAGTTGCCGGCTCGATCGCCCGAGAAATTATGTCCCTTTATCCAAAATCGCGCGGCGATCGCGCCGGCATTTTGGCAGGACCGGGACACAATGGCGGCGATGCTTTCGTCGTCGCCCGAGAGCTATTCCTGCAAGGTTATGATATTAGCATTTACGCCCCTTTCGATCGCTGCAAGGAATTGACGGTTTCTCATGCCAAATACGCCATTAGTTTGGGGATTCCCTGCCATACTCGCGTCGAATCTTTAAGCGATCGCCACTTCCTCATCGACGGTTTATTTGGGTTTGGTTTAACGCGGGAAATCACGGGAGAAGTTGCGCGATCGCTACATTGGCTGAATGAAACGAACAAACCCATCATTAGTATCGATTTACCTTCGGGGATTCATACCGATACGGGAGAAGTGTTGGGAACTGCCATTCGCGCTACTCATACGTTTTGTTTGGGTTTATGGAAGTTGGCATTTTTTCAAGACCGCGCTTTGGAATATTTCGGTAAGGCCTCTCTACTCGAGTTTGGCATTCCCGTTGCCGATGTCAAGGCCATTTTGTCTGAAAATCCGCCGATTCAACGACTAGCTAAAGCGGTGGCTTTGGCAGTATTACCGCGAAAGCGCCCTTTGGTCACTCATAAATACAAACAAGGGCATTTATTGCTCGTTTGCGGGTCGAGACGCTATGCTGGTGGGGCAATTTTGACGGGTTTGGGGGCAAGGGCAAGCGGTGCGGGAATGTTATCCATTGCCGTTCCGGAATCTTTGCGATTGCTTTTGGTCTCTCATTTACCCGAAGCGTTGATTATTGGCTGTCCGGAGACGGAAACCGGGGCGATCGCGGATTTACCCCTCGAGGATTTAACGGCATTTGACGCGATCGCCTGCGGTCCGGGACTGACTCGCGAACCCAAATCTCTTATCGAACGGGTTCTGCAAGTCCCGAAGCCTTTGATTTTAGATGCGGATGGATTGAATATTATTGCAGGAATGGAGGCAATTTCGCTCCTCTCCCAACGCGATTTTCCGACGATTCTCACCCCGCATTTGGGAGAATTTAAGCGACTTTTTCCCGATATTCCCGCCGAAAATTTCCTCGTTGCTGTCGGAGAAGCTGCAAAGCAAAGCGGGGCAATCGTCTTGCTCAAAGGCTCCCGAACCGCGATCGCTTCTCCCGATGGGACAATCTGGATCGTTCCCGAAAGTACGCCCGCTTTAGCACGAGGGGGAAGCGGTGATGTTTTAACGGGGTTGATGGGAGGATTAATTGCCGGGTTGGCTAGTTCCGGGAAACCTTTAGAATTGGTAACGGCAACAGCAGCATGGTGGCACGCTCGAGGGGGAATTTTAGCCGCAAAAGAACGCACTGAGTTGGGGGTTGATGCCTTTACCCTGACTCAATTTCTCTCTCAATGTCTCCTTGAGGATGAATTGATAGTTGATAGTTGATAGTTGATAGTTGATAGTTGATAATTGATAGTTGATAGTTGATAGTTGATAATTGAAATATGGATGTTATTCCTGCTATTGATTTACTGGCAGGTCGCTGCGTGCGCTTGTATCAAGGAGATTACGATCGCTCGGAAACCTTCGGCGATCGCCCGGTGGAAATGGCGCGCCGTTGGGAGGATGAAGGGGCGACGCAACTGCATTTAGTGGATTTGGATGGGGCGAAACAGGGAGAGTCTGTCAATGGGGATGCGATCGCGGCGATCGTGCGGGCGGTATCTATTCCCGTGCAGTTGGGGGGAGGACTGCGCGATCGCGAGAAAGTTCGCCGGGTTTTAGATTTGGGGGTGAAGCGGGCAATTGTAGGAACGGTAGCAGTGGAAAATCCCGATCTCGTGGGAGAATTATGTCAAGAATTCCCCGGTCAAATTGCCGTGGGAATTGATGCCCGCAATGGAAAAGTGGCGACAAAAGGCTGGCTGGAAACTTCAGAAGTCCACGCGACGGATTTGGCGCAACGGATGGCGGAGAAAGGCGTTGCAGCTATTATTTACACCGACATTCACCGAGATGGCACCCTGTCGGGTCCGAATATGGAAGCATTGCGAGAGTTGGCGCGATCGGTTGAAGTTCCCGTTATCGCTTCAGGAGGGGTGAGTTCTCTCACTGATGTCCTCAGCTTATTGTCTCTCGAACTTTCGGGAGTCACGGGAGTGATTATCGGTCGCGCCCTGTATACGGGAGATGTTTCCTTAAGAGAGGCAGTTCAGGCGATCGGCCCCGGACGCTTGCAGGATATTCCTCCGGATTTTGGCAGTTCGGCTTTTGGCTAATTACCGTGGAACGAGCATCCTGCTCGTAACCCTTACTTCATCCTTACTCAGTTTCAAGATTATCGATAGGAATAAAAAACTCTCTGGGGAGCAAAATCGGCTGGGTGCTAAAGAGAAGTTTGCCCCAGTGATTGCCGGGATCGATCGCAACTCCTGTCGGTGGAGCGGGGAAGCGTTGATGGACTTGATAGAACACGTAAAAGATCGCTTGAGCCGATCGCATGACCCGCGCATCGGGAACGCGAGGGCGATACGATTGCCGCATTTGTTGAACGTGTTGTTCTCGCTCCATAGCATAAGAGCGATCGCTGAGATCGAAAGAAACCATTAAGCCACCAATTGCGAATTCTATCTCAAAGTATCAAATCAGGGTTCAAAAGGGAATAGGGACACTAATTTTAATTTTAATGCTTCGGAATAATCATCCTCAAAAAGAATTGATTCAATCAGTTCACCCAGCAGTTCCTTATCAATTTTACCTTCTGCAACCCAAATTGAAATATTCTCCATTTTGTCAACAAATTTAGAAACGATAAAATCGTAACCGTTAAGTTCCAAAAAATAAGCACCTAGAGCAATACTTGCTCTTTTATTTCCATCTATGAAAGCATGAATCTTATTGAATGAAAAAACTAAATGAGTAAGTTTATGCTGGATTTTGGGATAATAGTCATCGTTTTTAATATGATCCAAAACACTCTCTAGCAATCCCAAATTACTATAGCCCATTAAGCCGCCAGATTGCTCAATAATCCAATCATGTTCTTTGACTGCATACTTGATATCAAAATAGAAAAATTTTGGCACTGAACTTTAACGATCTTTGAGACGCTTAAATACTTCTAAGGTTTGGGGATCGGAGAGTTGTTCGCGCAATGAACGACTTGCTTCTCCTAAGAAACGCTCGAAATCTCCATCGGGAACACTGTGAATATATTCTTCTAGTTTTTGATGGAGTGCATCGCGAAAACCTAAATCTCGACTTGCCATTTTAATGCGAGCCTTTTCAATAATAGGTTTCAGATAAGAATTATTTTCTGTAGCAGTTAATAATTCATCTAATTCTGCTGGTTGTAACTTGCGCCCTAATTGTTCGACTTGCTTTTTCATTTCCTCTGCTAAACCACTTTCAATACTTGCGATCGCTGTTAGGACTTCTGCATACATCGTGTCGCGAGTATTATCTTTTCGGCTCAAATTTAAAATTTGTTTGTATTCTCGTGCATTTTCCCGGAAGACCAGTTGATAAACTCTATTCGTGTAGATACTGTATTTAACTTTCCCCATCTCTAAATAGCGATCGAGAGCATCAGTAAAAACTTTACGATAATTAAATTCTTGATAAGCCGTTGGCAAATAATCGGAATCTCGTTGGTTAATATATTTGGTGCTTCCTCCGGCACGTTCTGCAATCACATCAATCACAATATCCAAAATTCGAGAGCGAATTTCTTTAGCCAGATCGCTCTCTGTCAATAACATTGCTAAGTTGAGAGTTGCGCGAAATGAGAAGACTCCTAATATATTTATTTTGGTACCGTAATCGATTACGGTACCTGATAGGAAATCTTTAAGTTCTTTCCCTCTCAATAAGCGGTAGCCATTACGATTGAGTTCATCTCTATTGTTTTTGATATACTTCTCAATCGTACTTTCACTAATTCCAAATAGTTTGGTTAACTGTTGTTTAGTAACCCAAAATTCGTCTCGATAAAGTATTCCCCCTAAACCGAGATGCTCTTCGATTTTTTCTAAAGCATAGAAGTTATTGAGAATATTTTGTCGATCCAAGGGTGATGAGGTTAAGTCTTTAGTCATTGACTTTTTTCCCTGCAAGCGAGATTTACCAAACAAACTATTTGAGGACAATTATAGAACTTTTAATAAGGCTTCTCCCATTTCCTTACACCCCACTAATTTGCCTCCTTCGGACATAATATCTCCCGTGCGATATCCGGCATCGAGAACGGCGATCGCGGCGAGTTCGAGTTTCTCGGCGGCGGCGGGTTGGTCTAGCCCGTAACGCAACATCATCGCCGCACTGAGGATTTGCGCGAGAGGGTTGGCTTTATCTTGTCCGGCGATATCCGGTGCGGAACCGTGGACGGGTTCAAAAACTCCCGGTTTTCCCGGTGCCCCCAAACTGGCAGAGGGGAGCATCCCAATACTTCCGGTGAGCATGGCGGCAGCATCGGAGAGGATGTCGCCGAACAGATTCCCCGTAACAATCGTATCAAATTGTTTGGGTGCTCTCACTAACTGCATGGCGGCATTATCTACATAAAGATGGCTCAGTTCTACCTCGGGATATTCTGCGGCGAGGGCAACGACGCGATCGCGCCACAGTTGAGAAACGTCTAAGACATTGGCTTTATCCACAGAACAGAGTTTTCCGCCCCGTTTTTTCGCCGTTTCAAACCCGACTCGGGCGATGCGATCGACTTCTGCGTCGGTATATGCCATCGTATTCACCCCGCGTTTGTCTCCGGTTTCCGTAGCAAAAATTCCTTTCGGCTGCCCGAAGTAAATTCCGCCGGTGAGTTCCCGCACTACCATAATATCAACCCCTTCCACGACCTCTCGCTTGAGGGAAGACGCGTCGATAAGCTGGGGTAAAATCGTGGCGGGTCGCAGATTGGCAAAGAGGTCTAAACCCGCTCTCAGCCCTAATAAACCCGTTTCCGGGCGCTGATTTCGAGGTAGGTTATCCCATTTGTAGCCCCCGATCGCTGCCAGCAATACCGCATCGCTGTTTTGGCACATTTTGAGGGTTTCCTCGGGGAGGGGGTTTCCCGTCGCGTCGATCGCCACGCCACCGATCGGTGCTTCTGTAAAGGTAAATTCTAGGTCGAAGGAGGGGGCGATCGCCTTCAACACTTCGACAGTGACGCTCATGATTTCGGGGCCGATGCCATCTCCGGGGAGTAAGGTAATGCGGTATTGCCGTGCCATAAATTCGGGATTGTTACAAGGAAAACCCAACAATTTTAGCGTGTTTTCGACACTCTTTTCCCTGCCTGTTAATTTTTGTTTAGGGTGACGATATCGAGTGCGATGGAAGAAAAAAATAGCACCCTTGATTTGATGTTCACTCGTTTTTAGCGTTCTTGCCCTTGCGAGTCGCGAACAATCCCATTCCTGCTCCTGCTAAAATGGCAACCGTGCCGATCGGTTCGGGTGTTGAGGCTGGCGAAAACACGGCGTATGGGAGTTGCATCGGATGCGCCGTCGAATGCAGCCCCGGATCCAAACCGTCTATCAATAGACTGGGAGTCCCATCATACCAAGAACTTACAACCCCTGAAAATGGTGATGGACGACTTCCTATTATCACCATAAAACTATCTAACAACAAACTCTCATCGACACGCCAAGTTCCAAAAGAATCGCCCATTGCTCCCATGACTTCCAATGCGGCGATTTCCCCGAGGGCGGTATTATTCCAAAATGTTGGCGTTGAGCCTTCTAATTCTTCCACATTTCCAACATTTCCGTAGATGTTATCGAATGAATCAAAGATAAACTCAACATCGTATAGCGTTCCTGCAACATTTAGATCCTCAATGCTAGTTACTAAATAAGGATCTCCAGGATCGGTAATTAGAGTAAAAGCTGAAGCTCTCTGAGAAAAGCCCAACGTTAAAACCGCACTTGCTGCTAACCCTGCAATCGATTTAAAAATAGTTTGCGTTTTCACGATCTTTCAAAAAGTCAATTTGATTCAACTATAACCTGTGTAAGAACAAAGATATAACTCTTTTTACTAATCTCAATAAAAGATTGAGCGATCGCTTTACCCTCTGCATTATCCTTGTTCGCCAAATTCAAATAAGCGATCGCAAGTCAAATTCAGATCGGGAAATAAGGGAGAAGCAATGCGATCGCCGCGACGCAATAACGTTTTTTGATATTCTCCCCCGACTAATTGACAAATTGTAATGGTTGGTTGTTTGGGACTGCCGATATAGTATTTTCCGCCAATCCCTAAATAATCCACAATCCAATATTCGGGAATTTCTAAGGCTTCATAATCTTCATATTTGCGAGCATAATCATTTTGCCAGTTGCTACTAACAACTTCAACAACTAATTTTATAGTTGTTCCCATTGTTACAATCGGTTCTCGCATCCAGAGTGGTTCTTTCGAGAGTTCTTCCTCATCTAATACGATAACATCGGGCCGAAAAGCACTGGCAATTCCCAAAGGTTTAATGAGACAGCGATAAGGCATAAAATAAGGTCGGTCGAGACGATCGATTTGGACGTTGAGTTTGCGACTAATAAAAGCACCGACTTGTTCGTGGAGTCCAGTAGATTCCATTTCGATCAATTCCCCATCAATTAATTCATAATTGGCATCATCTCCATAGCGAGAGACAAATTCTTCAAAACTCATTCCAGTTTGAACGATCGCTGTCGTCATCTTCTTCTCTCCTACTCGACTGACAAACAATTGTATTGTATCAAACGCGATCGCGATCGGGGATAGTTGATAGTTGATAGTTGATAGTTGACAATTGAAATTATAGTCCCAAATCTACTGCAACTCGATGAGCGCAGGCAAATCCAGAAAATGCTACAGCATTTAATCCTTGACCCGGAAACGTACTATCGCCAACGCAATACAATCCCGGAATAGAAGTGCGATTAAAGGGCATTCCTAACAACCCCATTAACTTGCGTCGGGGAATGGGTCCATAGGTGCCGTCTTCTCGTCCTAAAAATCGCCGATGGGTGCGTGCGGTTCCTACTTCTTGATAGTCCAAACCTGCAATTAAACCGGGAAAAATTACCTCCAAACGCTCGATTAAACGTTCTGCTGCGGCTTCTTTTTTCTCTTCGTATTCTTTGGGGGAAAGTCTTTGCCAATCGTCGATCCAACTGGGAGTAAAGGTATGGATGATATGATGCCCTTCCGGTGCGAGATTTGGATCGAGTAATGTAGGAATGGACACAAAAATCGTCCCTTCTGGTTCTTCCATTTTCTGCCAATCTTCTAAAAAAATATGGTGGCATTCCGTCCCTTTGGGTAACACTTCCGCTTTTACGCCTAAATGCAGGCTCAAAAAACTGGGGGATTTCTGGTAGCGGTTTTGCCAATTCTTTTCTTTTGTCGGCATCATTTCCGGGGGCAATAATTTTTCAAAGGTATCCCAACGAGTCGCATTGGAAATAACGCGTTTTGCTCGATATTCTTTCCCGTTCGCTAACTTAACTCCGATCGCTCTCCCGTTCTCGGTCACGATCTTTGTTACTCGTGCTTTATATTGAACCCGTCCTCCTTTTTTCTCCAATCCTTCGACGAGTTTCAAGGCAATTTGACCCACTCCTCCTTTAGGATAGTTAATCCCTCCGTAATGGCGATCGCTAAAGACCATTCCCGCGTTAATCATGGGAGTGCGATCGGCAGGCACGACGGACCAACAATAACACTCCATGTCAAGAAACCTTAACAAAACCGGATCGCTGATGTAACGACGGGCGATATCTCCGGTATTTTGAGGTAAATATTTCACTAAACCCAAACAAGCGAGGGGATGCTGGAAAAAGACCCGCGTTAAATAGCCCAATTCTTCGAGGGACAGCAACTCCATGACGTTTAAACAATTAAACACCCGCCAGCACTCATCATAAAATTTACGAATTCCCTCTTTTTCTTGGGGAAAATGCTTCCCCAGTTCTTGCAAAAATTTCTCATAACTGCGATGCACTTTCAAATCCAAACCGTCCGGTAGGTGATAGTGAATCTGACAGGCATCGGGAATGGTTTCCAAGCGCATTCCTACTGCATCGAGGGCGCGAGTTAATAGGTTGGTCGTCCCTTCGGTACCAAACCCGAAGATCATCGAGGCACCCACGTCAAAACGATACCCCTGCCGCTCAAAATAGCCCGCACTTCCCCCCGGAATGAGGTATCGCTCCAAAACCAGCACTTTTGCCCCTTTCGCTGCCAATTGCGTCGCCGTCACCAAACCGCCAATTCCCGACCCAATAACGATCGCATCCCAATGAGAAGCCAATTCTTTCTCTTGTGCCGATTTAATCGAGGTATTCATAACTCTCTCAGTCCCAAAGCAATCCTCAGTTTACCCCAAATCGCGAATGCGAATGGGAAAGAAGGAGAAAAAAGGAAGAAAAAAAGAGGGACTCGGCTGCTATCCATGCCCCGTCCCGCTTGACTGTATTCCTATAAGAGGAGAACACCATGTCCTCAAGATAACCTTATTGAAAATAAATGTCAATAGTAGTTGAGAAGAATTTTCAATAAATTGGCAAAATTTTTAAGAGACTGGCAGGATGCCAGTTCCACTCATGCCAAACTTTTAATTAACTGGCAGGATGCCAGTTCCACTCATTCGAGATGAGAGTTAAAACGATCGCCGATACGCGAGCCACAAGTCTCTGGGGAGATGGGGAAAAATCTCTTCTACAGAACAGTCGAGTTTTCTTGCAAGGGCGAAGATCGCGTCTTCTAGGAGTTTGGGATCGCTGGGAAGATAGGCGAGGACATCTCCAATCTCTCCCCCGATCGCCAGACAGATTCGATAGAGCGTGTCAAAACCAATTCCCCTCGCTTTGCCTTGTTCGAGTTTGCCGATGAGTTGCTGCGATCGCCCGCTTAATTGGGCGAGTTGTTCTTGGGTTAGATTGCGTTTTCTTCTGGAAATCGCTAAAACAACGATAATGGGCATGGTACGACACCTCAAATGACGAACGCTAACAAACGAACAGTACGGAGAGGAAAAAACTCTTATGGGGAGTTAAGAAGGCGATCGCCTCAGGGTCGATTTTGCGATCGCTTGACTTTATCTCCTGCTTGCACAAGTTTACGCGTTTTGCACAAGTTTACGCAAGGCGTTTTTTACAAAACTATATATTGCGGGAATTTTACGACCGTGCCAAAATAGATACGCGCACAACTTTGTGCAATTTTTCCGATCTCCAACCTATCGATCTGGGAGTTTCAATCGTGGGAATTCATGTATACTGCCAGCGCCTCGGAACTTGGCTCGACGACCTGCAAAAAGAGTGGGAATTATCGAGTAATTTAACTGAATTTGAAGAAAGATTGGGCGTAAAAAGAGGGACAATTCGTAATATTAAAAGTGGTTCTCTGCCGAAGTTGGATAAAGTAGTACAATTGGTATCGGCATCGGGGATCGGTTGGGAAAGATTTGGGGAAATTGTCGAGCCTGATGCAGATATGCCAACGGAGAGCGATCGCAAGGCTGAGGAATGGGAAGCCATTTTAGCGATGCTTTTGGCACTGCACAATGATGTGAGGAGAATAGAGGGGACGAATCCGCAAGATGCTGAAGGGGAGATAACGGAAAATCGCTTTATGGAAATGATCGGGGAATGTATGGTGGGGAAATCGGAGGAAATGTTAAAGGCACAGATGCGGAAAGTGTATCTCAAAGAACTCAATTGGGAGGTTTTTCAAGCGATCGCGTCTGGAATAAGACAGCCGCAAAGCCCTCGGGAAGTTGAGGAAATTAAAACAATCGTCGATCCCGAACTTCCCGGAAAGTATAGTTTAAGTGAATGGTTGTACGCTTACTGTTTTTGGGTTTTGCGAGTGAATCGAAATGGAAATATCGAGATGAATTAATCTACACAACATCAATCTACACAATATCTCATTTTTTTCTCAGTCAATAAAGCGATTGGTTTCTTCGACTATTAATTCAATCCCCAAGCGGCACTCAGTCCCCCAAAAATCAATTTTTTGAATATCTGTAACAATTTCGACTTCTTTGCGTCGCCATTTCTCTTCATCATGATGCCAACGCAGTAGCTTGCACTCATAATTTTTTAATTTTCCATGCTTTCGGAGTAAACGCTTCCTCTCTGCTAGTTCATCCGGATAGGCTAAACAAGAAACATTGTCTCCAATAAAGTCTTGAAAAGTTTTTTGATTGGCAGAAACTCCCACAGGATTAGCCCATATCACTTGCTCGTTCTCCAATGCTACCATATAAACCGGATCTGGAGTATTAAATAATTCGTTAATATCTATTTTTGGAACATTTAAAATACCAAAATAAAACATAAAGTTGGACAGCACAGTAAAAGTTTTACCGTTGACCTTGATATACAATTCTGCTATTTCTAAGTGTATCAGTGCTGTCATTAAATTATGATGACGGTTTGCAAGCGATCGAGCGAGTTTGAGGCTTTTACAATTAATCTCAGCGGCTAAACTAGAGCCATAATCGTATACCTGAATCGGAAAAATTTTGATGGTTAGGGAATTTTTAGCCAGTCCTCTATCGATCGCGGGAAGATCGCAAAGATTGATGAATTTCGGGACGAGAGGGTGACAGGTCGCCATAATGCAAAGAGTTTAATATTCCGGACAAACTAATCAATAAAGCGGTTTGTTTCTTCTACCATTAATTCAACTCCTAATCGACATTCTGTACCCCAAAAATCAATTTTTTGAATATCCACAACAATTTCAACTTCTTTTCGTCGCCATTTTTCTTCATCATTATACCAGTGCATAAGATTACATTCATAATTTATCAATTGTCCATCTTTTCGGAGTAAGCGTTTTCTTTCTGCTAATTCATCTGGATAATTTAAACAAGCAACATTATCTCCAATAAAGTCTTGAAAGGTTTTCTGATTGGCCGAAACTGCCGCAGGATTAGCCCATATCAGTTGTTCGCTCTCCATTGCTATCATGTAAACCGGATCTGGCGTATTAAACAATCCATTGATATCTACATCTTGATCGTTTAGGATACCGAAATAAAACAAGGTGTTAGACATAAACGTGAAACTATCTCCTTGAATCGTTACATACAATTCAACTAAATTCAAACGTACCATTGCCGTCATTAAAACATCCGAACAGCCAGCAATAGTTTCAGCAAGAGATTGGTTGGTACAATCCAGAGTAACAGCGAGGGCGCGACCGTAATTGTATACCTGAATGGAAGAAATTTGAATCGCGAGGGTGTTTGCGGCCAGTCCTTCATCGATCGCAGGCAAATCGCACAAGTCGATAAAATCCGGGACGAGGGGGTGACGAATGAGCATTACTCTAGACTCAATAGGAGTGGATGATTAATGATTTTCTATTGTATCTCTATTAGATCGTTATTGGCAGTAATATCGCTCTAAATTTTTGACCCTCCCCGCTCTAAAGAGACGGGGATTCGGAAGCAGTCCAATAACAGACTCTTACAGGCATGGTCAAAGCGCCGCTACTGACTCCTTTAAGACAAAATCTTAAAGTTGCCGCTACTTTTCTTAAAATGTTCGCCGCACCGTTGCAATCGGCATTCACCAAACAGCCGTTTTGAGTGCGATACAATCCACGCTTGACCCGCTTTCCTGATGCTTTCCAGCTTTCGGGTTTTGCACCGAATGTCGGCAAGAAATCACCATCTAAAAACGACGCTTGCGAGGTGTAACTCTCCTCAGTTTCGACGAACTCAATCCCGTACTGTTTGCACAATTGCTTGATACGGTCTTTTAATTTAGCCGTGGGAATTTGTACGAACTTCTGATTATTTTTCGCACCGATGTTAATCCTGTCTTTCTGTCCCTTATTCCAGCCAAAGACGAGACGACCGATGCCATTTTCTAGGCAATGATTTACCACGATTCTCGCCGCTTTATTGACCGCATCTCTCATTTGGCGATTGCGTTTTTCGGTGATGCAAGAGAGACGCTTTGACCAAAATCCTTGGGGTTTATTTTCCTTAATAGTCGCAATCTGCTTGTTGTACCATTGATTGACCGATTTAAGGTGCTTCCCGTCAACAATGAAACTCGTTCCCGCGTTACTGACGCAGGTTAACCAGTTGTCTAAACCGTGGTCAATGCCCAATACTTTCTCGTTGTCGAGTTTGATTGGCTCGACTTCCAACTTGTACACCCATTCGACATAGAAGCACCCGTTACGCGGGAGAATTCGGATTTCTCGAATGTTCTTGAAGTCGAGATTACTGGGAAATGGCAATAGGAAAGCATCGACTTTAAAGGCTGCCTTAACCTTCAAGCCGAGGGGAATTCTGACGTTTTCACCCTTCAGTCTGAGTGCTTGCTTGGGATAGGCGATCACCCCTAAACCTCCCTTTTTCCGGTAGTTTGGCAAGCGAGGACGGTTTTCGAGTTCTCCTTTCTTGAACTTTTTAGAAAGTTCCTTATAGGACTTGAAAGATTCGGCGACTCCTCTTAGAGTTTGTTGGGCAGCTTGGGCAAAGAGAAACTTGAAGTTTTGGTTTTGCTTTAATTCCTTTTCGAGGTCATATTTTTCTGTGATATAACCTTTCTTGAAGTACCATTGACGAGCGAGATAGATCCCGCAATTAATCAGTTTATTGGCTGTGGCACATACATACTCTAAAAAGGGCAAACATTTAGAGTCTTTGATTAAATTTTGTTGACAGCCGTACATGATTTATCACCTCCTTTTTCAGGATAGCAAATTTACTGTTTTTTGTTAACAAGAGTTAATCGGATTATACGGGCAGCTAAAGCCACCATGTCGATTTTCTACCCCGCGTCGGCGAAAGACGCAAGGGAACGCGCACCAAGAGAGACGGGGCTATCAATCTCTCGTTCTTTTCTCGTATGGACATCGTTCTGAGGAGAATTTTGGCTTTTCTTAAGCTCGGTTGTTTGATATCTCCTCAGAACTCTGTATATAGAACTTAGTCTAGAACCTTAATACCGCACCAAGAACTCAAGTTCTTGGCTCATAGCTCAAGCGGGCTGAAGCCAGCTCAACCTAAAGGAACCATAACCTGCTTGAGCAGGTTTAAGCTATAAGCCTAGGGTTTGAACCCTAGGCTTTTCCGATTCCACCTTCAACGCTTCTGCAATCCAACCGTCGAAAGTTTCTTGATTTCTTTCGATCCATTCATCTGCATGACGGAGAATATCTTCAGTTGACTTTTCTCCCTCTTCAATGAGTTGATTTTGGGCGCTAATATCGGACTTGGGAATGTTAATCAGAGATAATAACTTTTTCGCGGTGGGATGCTTATCGATAAACTCTTTATTAGCAGTAACCAAAACGCGATCGATCGCAAAGCCAAGATTTTTTCCTTTGTATGTCGTGTCTTTTTCTGAAAGTTCCCCTTGTTTTTCGGGTAAATCTGTATAAGGCACTTCCAACCACATCGTATCTTCATCGGGTTTTAAAACCTGTTCTACCCACATGGGCAACCAAGTGTAAAACAAAATCGGTTTTCCTTGTCGATAACGAGCAATCGTATTCGCAATTAAAAGCCCGTATTCGCCTTGATCGTGTTCTACTGTTTCTCGCAACCCATAAGCGTCTAAATGGTGTTCGATCGCCAACTCGCAACCCCAACCCGGAGGACATCCTGCTAAATTAGCCTTCCCATTCCCATCGCTATCAAAAAGTTTGGCAACTTCGGGATCTTTTAATTGTTCTAAGCGAGTAATGTTATGTTCTGCTGCAGTTTTTTTATCGACTTGATAGCCTTGTACGGTATCTTCAATCAAAACCCCCAGTTTGGTTAATTTTTCCTCGCCGCCATTTTTCTGATACCACTCTTCGTTGAGTCTTTCCCAATGAATTGCTGTAAAGTCCGCATCGCCATTAGCGAGAGCAACAAATGCGATCGCCATTGTCACTTCATGAGGTTCTTGAACTTCATAACCCAATTTTTCTAAAGCTTTACTAACAATTGCCGTTTGAAAGTGTTCTGCATTCAAAGTCATTTGAATCGGCGTTACTTTGACCCCTTCTCCCGGAAGTCCTTCTGAAGCGATCGCATTTTTGCGGGGATTTTCTTGAGTTGAAGGGGTGGGTTGACAAGCGATCGCGCCTGAAAGTAACGTTAATAAAAAGATTAATACTCTGAGTTGTTTCATGCTTTAGTAACTCTTAATAGCGGCTGGATTTTCTCATATATGCCATCAAGCGATCGCCTCGAACGCCTATTTTTTAGATTTTCTTAAACTTCAGTAGCGTTTCAATTTCGCGTGTTTTTGCCCGCAAAAATGCAGTATACTGATTGAGTTTGCCCAAAAATACCGAGACCAATGAGCCTGCAACTGCGCGTTTACGTTCCCGATCACCCCTTAATCAAGCATTGGCTGGGAGTCGCCCGCGATCGCGATACCCCTTCGGTTCTCTTCAAAAGCGCGATGGTGGAACTGGGACGCTGGTTGACCTACGAAGCCTGTCGCCATTGGTTGCCCGTCCGCGAAACCACCGTAGAAACCCCCCTCGCCCCCGCCCCCGCCACCTTAATCGATCCGATTCCCCCCCTCGCAATCGTCCCCATTTTGCGAGCGGGACTGGCCTTATTAGACGGGGCGCAAACCTTACTCCCCCTCGCAGCAACCTACCATCTGGGTTTAGTGAGAAACGAAGAAACCTTAGAAGCCAGTTGCTACCTCAATAAACTCCCCGATCGCATCGATCCCGAAACCCGCATCCTCGTCCTCGATCCCATGCTCGCCACGGGAGGATCCATGATTGCCGCCCTAGAAGAATTGACCCAACGGGGAGCAAACCCGGAACTGATGCGGGTAATTTGCGTCGTCACCGCTCATCCCGCCCTGCAAAAACTGAGTCAAATGTATCCCAAACTGAATATCTACACGGCAATTATCGACGAAACCTTAAACGAAAAAGGATATATCGTTCCGGGTTTGGGGGATGCTGGCGATCGCGCTTTTGGGACTTAAACCCGTTAAACTGAAACAAAGGGAAAATTAACAACGAAACATGAGTCAAAGAGACGGATTTGCTGGCGGATTTATTTTAGGCGCGATGATCGGCGGCGCGATCGGCGGCATTGTGGGGGCATTGGCAGCATCGAAACGCAGTATTTCGAACCCCGATACTTTGCCAGCAAACGAAGAGGAAATGCTCCATTCCGCCGCAAAATCCGAGCGGATCGAAAAAAGCGCCGAACAAAGCATAGAAATGGCCCGTCGCAGCTTGGAAGCGAAAATCGCTCAATTAAATTTAGCCATTGACGACGTGCGCCAACAACTCAGCACCCCCGTCAGTCATGAGAACGGCGATCGCGAATGATTTCCCCCTATATCTCGAAGCGGGAGATTGTACAATAGGGAAAACGATCGATTTAAGGAACAAAACGACATGAGTCCGGATATTATCAATCTTTTGGTGACGAGCCTGTATAACTTCATTAATATTTATTCGCTATTGCTTCTGGTTCGCGTTTTATTAACTTGGTTTCAAACCGCAGCGTGGGCGCAACAAATCATGGGCTTTCTCAGCCCCATTACGGATCCCTATCTCAATCTTTTTCGTTCGTTTATTCCCCCTTTAGGTGGAATCGATTTTTCTCCCATGCTGGCGTTGATCGTTCTCAGTTGGGTGGGTCCTATTTTAGTGGGAATCATCGGACAGCTTTTGATCGGTATCGCTATCTAACTCGGCTGGGTTTGAGAGTGAAAGGGTGCGAGGCAAGCAGTGCGATCGCACCTATTTTTTGTTTGACCCACCCTCCAACCCCTCCCGAGAGGCAAGGACTATTTATTGGAGAGAAAAAAACTAAAATAATGTTGGTTCGGGTTAAAAAGATGCAATTATTAAAAGCGTCAGGATGTTGATAAATCTTTGCTAAGAACCATAAGTTTACTGGGGGGCTAGCCCCCCAGACCCCAACAGGGCGCATTCCCTTGCGTCTTGCGCCGACGCGGGGTCGCCCTGCCATTGGGAGCGGTTACGACGCCCCCAAACCCCCCCCGTAGGCTACG
>JAGHZQ010000032.1 GCA_017746715.1 Cyanobacteria bacterium SBLK | reverse complement strand
TTGAAGATCTTTTAGGAGAAACCTCCCTTCCTCCAACCAGCGACAGCCCCCTCGAAGACGATTTGGCTGCCTTGTTAGAAATCCAAGCCAGTCCGCCAGACACCGAAGTCCTATCTCCAGCAGAACCCCATGTCATTGACGACCTTTTAGGCGAAACCTCCCTCCCTCCAACCGGCGATAGCCCCCTCGAAGACGATTTGGCCGCCTTGTTAGAAATCGAAGCCAGTCCGGCAGACAACGAAGTCCTATCTCCGGCAGAACTCCATGTCATTGATGACTTTTTAGGAGAAACCTCCCTCCCTCCAGCCAGCGACAGCCCCCCCAAAGACGACGATTTAGCGGCGATCGCGGAAACCGCCCCAACATCAGACGGCGAATTCAATTATTACGATCGCCTTGATGAATTAGAAAGCCTTCTTGAAAAATCTCCGTTGAGTGCCAAAGATTTGCACGTTAAAGATTTTCATATTGTCACTACATTCGCAGAACTCGAGCGCCTTCTCGAAACCGAACCGATTGTCAGTCACCCGTCACCCGTCACCCGTTTTCCAGACACTCAAGCAGCAGCACCACAAGGGTCAGAGGAAAATTTTGATGATGTGGAGGCAATGCTTCGGGAGGCTCAACAACAAGCCGGGGAGATTCCCCTAGAATCCGCTAAGCGATCGCAACGTCCCGTCCGTCCCCGAACCAACAAACCTAAAGTCGAAGCCAGCTTAAAAGTTCCGGTCAAACAGATGGATAACCTGAGCAACCTCGTAGGGGAATTGGTAGTCAATCGAAATAGCTTGGAAGGAGATGAAGAACGCTTGCGACAATTCCTCGATAGCTTAATGCACCAAGTGCAAAACCTGAGCGATGTGGGGGGGAGAATGCAAGACTTATACGAACGCTCCCTTTTGGAAAATGCCCTCCTCCGCAGCCGTCGGGAATATCACGCCCAAAAAACCAATGATTTTGCTCCGCCAACCGCCACGACGGATGCCAGCGACAGCAGTTTTGACGAGTTGGAAATGGATAGTTTTAGCAAGTTTCACGAACTCGCTCAAGAAACCATTGAAATGATCGTGCGGGTGCGAGAATCGGCCTCCGATATTCAATTCCTCGTAGACGATATCGATCAGGTGGCGCGAACCCTGCGACAAGTTACCTCCCAATTGCAAGAAGGATTGACCAAATCTCGCATGATTCCCTTTGGCAATACCGCCAGCCGCCTTCCCCTTGCCGTGCGCCGAATTGCCCCTCAACTCAACAAACAGGCGCAATTGGAATTAGAAGGTCAGGAAACCCTCATCGATAAAATGATTTTGGAGCACCTGTCGGATCCCCTGACTCATTTGGTCAATAATGCTCTAACTCACGGGGTCGAAGCCCCCGAAGTGCGCCTTGCTTCTGGGAAATCACAGACGGGTCATATTAAGGTTAGTGCCATGCAGCAGGGTAACCAAACCGTCATTTCGGTTTCCGATGACGGGGGTGGCATCGATCCCGAGCGAGTCAAACAAAAAGCCCTACAAAAAGGACTGATCGATCGCGCTCGCGCCAAGCACCTGTCGCGCTTGGACGTTTACGATTTACTCTTTCATCCGGGGTTCAGTACCAAAGACCAAGCCGATAATTTTGCCGGTCGGGGAGTAGGATTAGACGTGGTGCGAACCAGTATCAATGAAATTCGCGGTGCGGTTAGCATTGACTCCAAATTGGGCAAGGGCACTACCTTTACCATTCGCTTACCTTTAACGTTAAGTATTTGTAAAGCCCTGTGCTGCATCAGCGAAAATTCTCCCATCTCCTTTCCCTTAGATGGGGTGGAAGACATGATCGATTTGCCCCACCGCAAATTGCAACGGAATGCTCAAGGCCAGATGTGCGTCCCTTGGCGGGATACGCTTCTGCCCTATTCTCACCTTTCGGAATTGCTCTCTTATAATCGTCGCATCGGCCGCAGCAACCTTTACGGGGGCAAGCGGGAAGAAAATGTTCTTTCAGTTGTTGTTTTGCGGGGTTCGGGCAGTCATATCGCCGTCGGCGTGGATCAGGTTGTCGGGGAACAAGAAATCGTCATCAAACAACTCTACGGGCCGATTCCCAAACCTGCCGGAATTGCCGGCGCAACGGTGCAAGGGGATGGAAAAATCATGGCCATTGCCGATGTCTTGGAATTGATCGAAATTTCTGAAGGTCGCATTCGCAAGGATATGGGCAGCACCCTTTGGGAAACCGTAGGAACGAGCGATCGCGATACTAGCGCATCTTCTCTGCAAGACGAATCGATTGTTCTCATCGTAGACGACTCCATTACCGTACGAGAATTGTTGAGCATGAGTTTCAGCAAAGCCGGCTATCGGGTGGAACAGGCACGAGACGGTCAAGATGCTTGGGATAAATTGCGATCGGGCATGCCCTGCGATATTGTCTTCTGCGACATCGAAATGCCGAGGGTCGATGGTTTGGAATTTTTGGGACGAGTGCAAAAAGACGAGGAATTATGCGATATTCCCGTGGCCATGCTGACTTCTCGGGGGGCAGATCGCCATCGTAAAGTCGCGGCGGAGTTGGGAGCAAGCGGTTATTTTACCAAGCCTTATTTAGAAGAAGTCCTCCTCGATGCTGCCGAACGCATGATAGAAGGGGATGTTTTATTGGAAGGCAGCACCCGCCAAGTTCGCGAAGTCCGACCGAAAAAGCGTCCCGAACCTATCCCGGCCGATCCGCCGACCCTCATTCAAGCCTCGGAAACTATAGTCATTCAGCCCAAGGTGTTGATTATCGACGATTCGGTGACAGTGCGATCGCTTCTGTCCATGACCTTTGAAAATGCAGGCTATCAGGTCGAACAGGCACGAGATGGCAAGGAAGCATGGGAAAAACTCAAAAGCGGTCTAGCGCCGGATATTGCCCTCTGCGATATTGAAATGCCTCGTCTGGATGGGTTGGAGTTATTAGGTAAAATCTATGACGATGAAGAACTCAAACGCATTCCCGTGGCCATGCTGACTTCTCGGGGGGCAGAACGCCATCGCAAAGTCGCGGCGGAACGGGGAGCAAGCGGTTATTTTACCAAACCTTACGTCGAACAAGAATTGCTCGCAGCAGCCGATCGCATTCGCAATGGGGAAGTATTGCTGAAAAATAGCGTTCGCCAGTCCGGCGTTACAACATCCACTTCGACTTCGCCCAGTGCAAGCAGTCACCCGTCACCTATCACCCATCACCCGTCACCAGCAAATAACCAACAACTAATAACCAACCAACAACCAATAATAAACGGTCAACCCAAGGTGTTAATTATCGATGACTCGGTGACAGTGCGATCGCTATTATCCATGACCTTTGAAAAGGCGGGATATTTAGTCGAACAGGCGCGCGATGGGAAAGAAGCCCTCGATAAATTGCAAGGCGGTTTAAATCCTCATGTTGTATTTTGCGATATTGAGATGCCGAAAATGGATGGGTTGAAGTTAATTGCAACACTCCAAGATGATGAAGAATTAAATAAAATTCCCGTGGCCATGCTAACCTCTCGCGGTGCGAAAAAACACCAAATTGCTGCTGCAGAACGAGGAGCAAAAGGCTATTTTACCAAGCCCTATGTCGAAGATGTGTTACTCGATGCCGCTCAACGTTTGATGAATGGCGAAGTATTATTAAAAGTTGAGGCATAGTTGACCCAATTCATAATTATTTTTTGAATTCTGAATTTTGAATTGTTACCCTTTTCCTTGCAATTTTGATTTCAAATTTTGGACAAATCTTCTCCCTTGACGTTTCCATTTTTGTCCGAGAGGATCTGAGGGAATGTTTTCATCGTTCAAATAACGATAATATTTCCAAATATCCCAATAGGGACAACCCGGTTCGATACGAATACCTGCCCAGTGCAAATATTGTAAAGGTTGGTTGGAACTGGGATCGAATAAAATATCACCTCGACGTTTAAATTGAGGACTTCCGGCCCAACTTCCGGGAGCTTGTCCCGGACGGCGAACGATATTAAAACGGCGAGGAATGCGTTTTAATATCGTGTAATTAATAATGGGTTGATCGGAGGTCTTTTTAGAGAAATCAAAATATTCGGGATGGGCAGCACATTCGGCAAATGAATCGTATAAATCTTGTTCGGAAAGTAAATTTTTCTTTGATGCCCACCAACCTCCATTAAAAATATCTTGAATGTCTTCTTGAGTAAAGATTTTATCTTCCAGAACTTTCGGCGTAAAAACATTAGTTAGTCCGCCTGAATGCTGATAATCGCAACAGAGAAAATCATAATCTTTGAGATAATTAAGACGATCCGCTATCTTCTCAAACACCACAATATCGGTATCGATATAGAGAAACTCATCAAACTCACCAAACCAACAAGCCTGCTTGCGAAATTGATTGGGACGGGCAAAGAAACCCTCCCCAAAAATTTCGTAGAGTTTTTGAGAAAGTCGATTGATGAAGTTTAAATCTTTATAGACTTTAACCCCATAGTTTTGCTGGAGCAGTTCGGCGATCGCCCGGTAGTTTTCATCGTAGGGAATGAGGGTGACGGGAGTATCGGCATCGTAACGGCGAATGCTATTGAGAAGGGCGATCGCTTGTTCTGTTACTTTATCGTTGGCTGTAATATAAATACCGCAAGTCATGTTTGAAAACCTCTCAATTTTTAATACCTAATTTTCGTTTTACTTTTTGGAAAAATCCCGGCGCTGCGTCGTAACGTTTGGGGTTTCCCGATAGTTTTGGACGCTTTTCCGGTTCGTGGAGATAGCGATAGTAGAGGAAAATATCGCGATAGGGAAAATCAATGTTTTCTCCTTGGCAAAGTCGGACAAAAAAGCGTGAAGAAATACCGATATAATGCAAGTAAATTAAACGGATGCTTTTGTCATAAACAAGATTATCCTTCATTTGAAAATGAGGAGATGTGACGCAACATCCCGTAATGCGATCGCTCGACCATTCCAAAGCTAAATTATAAATGGATTTCTCCGAACGCATCATCATATAATTAATTAAAGTTTGATCGGGGGCCATGGGATAAAGGATTTCGGAATCCCCTGCTTTTAATTGTTCGACCAGCCAAGCTCGTTGTTCTGGTGGAAATTCCTCTTTTTTGCTGGCATACAATCCCGAACAAAATATTTCGCGATCGAGTCGTTCTTGGGGAAAAACGCGAGTTAATTTAGACGAATGAATATCGTAAACATGGGTTAAATCTTTAAATTGAAAATCGTAAACGACACAATCATGATGCTCTAATTGCTCGAAAATGGGAGTGGGATCGTCTAATAAAATTGTATCGGCATCCATGTAAAGAAAGCGATCGAAGGGCGCGTCAAAGGCACAATAACGCCGATGAGTTCCAAAGCGATGATAGCCTTGAGAACCGGCTTGATTCCATTGTTGAAATGCCGTAGGGTGGGTATTCCATGCCGTCTTGACAAAACTATCCCACGTCGCCATCGAGTTGCGATCGCTGTAAATTTCTACATTCGGACGGTTGGCGATCGCCGCACTCAATTGTTCGAGATTATCATCGTAGGGATAAATACAAACGGGAAAATCTTTGCCTAAAATGGCCTCGATGCTATTCAGGAGCGCGATCGCCTGATCGCATACTCGGTCGTTGGCAAGGGTACATATTCCATCCATCAAAATTATTTATGAAAGAACTGGAAAAATTGAGATGAAATTTAGCGATAGTTGACAACGAATTGAGACAGCCATTCGAGAAGATTGAGCTTGTGCAAAATAATCTGTCTGGCTTCTGCGATCGCGTCTTTGGCCTCGTGCCACGCATCTAAGGTGGCGGTTACTTCTTTAATATAAGCCAAACCCTTTTCATCTTGGGAAGGCAGGCGCAAAAAACTCCCCGGAGGCAATAATTTATCGGCAGCCGAACCGCCATAATAAATGGGCAAGCACCACCCCAAGAGAGAATCCCACAGTTTTTCGCTGACGTACCAATCGTTGTCGGCGTAGTTTTCGATGGCGAGGTTGTAATAATAGGAATTCAGGGCATGCGCTTTATTGTCTACTTGGCCGTAACCTCGAGACCAGTCGGGTAAATCTCGCCCGTAAACATCGAGTTCGAGGTCGCTTTCTACGAGTAATTTTAGAAAGGCCAGTCGCTTGCGATGGTTGACCGTACGGGAAATCCCGGAAGTAATCCAAGAACAGCGGCGCGTTTTCGGGGGAGGGGGCATTTTATCGAGTTCCCGAAACGAGTCGCCGTGATACCAAATGGCGGGCATATAGTCGGGGATGGGGGCAAAATCATCGGGACCGGAGACGCGACCGCAATATTTCTGCGCGTCTCGATAGAGAGATTTGTGGCGTTCGACCACTTCATCTAAAGGAGGTTCTCGCCAAAGAAAAATTGCCCGATCGCGTGGGACTTGACTCAGGCGCGATCGCGTTGCGGCATCAAGGTCTTTGCGTTTTTGCAGGTTTTTACGTTCGCTGCGCCGCCATGCTTTGTACCACGGTAGAGTAAAAGGAGTCTCTCGGGGAAAAGTATTTAAGTTATAGAGTAAGAGAAAATCTGGGTTTTCGCGACGCGCCAGCATTTGAATATTGCCCCAAACCCCCATCGGTTCGGGCGTTTGCTTCCAGAGCCAATCTCCTTGTACCAGTCCTTTGTAGCTGCTGGCCATGCCAACGATTGTTTTTTTGCTCATCTTTTCTCGCGATCGGTTATCGGCGTTGCTTTTCAATTATGTCTTATGACGCGGCGATCGACCTCCTTTTTCAACAAGATAGTCCTTAATCACCTCAAATGTATTACAATACAATTAAGAAGAAGAAGTTGCTTTGACTCGTAGCTTGAAAAAAGGGCGGAAGTGGCTCGAAAAATACTTATGATTTTTTACATAATTCAAAAATATGTCTGTTATTACTACTAAATCCTACGTTGAGTACCACAATCGCGGTTATTGGGTTGCAGGAACGCGAATTTCTTTAGATTCTGTAGTTTACGCTTTCCAAAATCGACAATCCCCAGAAAGTATCGTGGAATCTTTTCCGTTACTCTCTCTCGAACATGTGTACGGTGCGATCGCATTTTATTTAGCCAATCGTGTCGAAATTGATGTTTATCTCGAACGAGAAGAAGCTGAATTTACGGCAATACCACAGCCTTTAAAAATAAGCGATCCTCTATTATATAGAAAGCTCATTGCTGCTAAGATACAACAACAATTAAGCCGTGAAAATTCTTTATCAAGCTGATGCCGATCTGAATCAAATTATCGTAACAGGAGTAAAACGACAAGAACCAGAGCTTGATTTTCAAACTGCATTCGCAGCAAAACTACAGGGCTTGTCTGATTTAGAGGTTCTTGCTTTATCTGCTCAACAAAATCGTCTTCTCGTCACTCACGATCGCAAAACAATGCCCTTACAATTTGTAGAATTTATGAGTCAGAATACAAGTTATGGTGTTCTTATTGTATCAAAAAAATTAGCCATTGAAATAGTGATTGATGAGCTAATTCTTATCTGGTCTGTTTCTAATGCAGAAGAGTGGATTAATCGAATTGCTCATTTGCCACTCTAAATTATTAATGAATGGATATTTTAAGAAGTTGCGATCGCATTTTTCCTCAGTTGTCGAAGCATTTGGCTCGTTCCCTCTCGATAGGCTTGTTGAATTAAACGCGGAATCATTTCTAAAATCTCAAAATCGGGAAAAATTGCACTCTTTTGACTCAATTGATAACCGTCAGACCGTAAAATATAAATTCTCAGCTTGTTATTTTCATAAATCCAAACTTCCGGAACTGCGATCGCTTCATAAGCCTCTAAAGTTGTTTTAGAAGTAACATCGGATTCAATCGCCAGATCGGGCGGTGGATCTATGTCTAAATCGATTCGTAACAAATTGCGAACTCGTGCTGCATTTTCAATATACAAACAAGTATCGGCTTCTACACCTGCTTTCTGCGGCTTTCTCAATGTCGTCGAGCCAAAATCTTCCCAGTCGCGATCGCTCGCATCCAAAAGAACTTTGACAATATCGGCGATAATACGATGGGGACGTTCGTGGGAAGGTAAAGGCGACATTAACTCTAAAACGCGATCGCAGTAATTAATGCGAGGAATAATGCGATCGCTTCCCAACTCTTCTAATAATGCCTCATACTGCTCCCAAGCAACATCTTGAATTAAAAGATGACTGCCGGGAGATAAATTAACCGTTTTAATGGGAAATGAGACGGGAGAAGCAACCATTATCAACTATCAACTATCAACTATCAACTATCAATTATCGATGAATACGCATTATTATTCTTTTCCTGAAAATCGCGACATTGTATCGCTTCTTCCGTATTGGCGGTAAAGGGTTGGATCGTACACTTTAAGCGGTGGTTATTGGTGAAGAAACGGCAGTTCGTGCAAGGGATCGCGTGCATTTGCCGACTTCTGGCGATTGCATCTCGAATGGCGCTAAAAATCCCTAAAATCGCCGCGATCGTCATTCCCCAAGCGACAATAAAACACAAGGGCACGAGAATCGGATCGAAAAAATGTAAGACAGAGTATAAAAATTGAAACATGGGTGGGTTGTTGGTTGTTGGTTGTTGGTTGTTGGTTGTTGCTCCCCTCTTGCATTCCTCTTCTTAGGAGAGGGTTGAGAGGTGGATCGAGTTGAGTTTAGGTTTTTATTCTTTACTTTTTACTCTTTGTCACCCTTCCGCTCTTAACAATTCTACTAATTGAGATAATTGTTTTTTATTAAAAATGTGCGCGAGCGCTTTGGCTGCGGCTTTGGGTTCGACGGGGATGAGAATTTGGGGCGTTTTGGCACTGGCCAACTGTCTCAAAGATTCGCTGACTTGAATCTCTTCTCCTTGACCCAAAACGATCGCGTCGCTGCCTTGTTTGAGTTCTTTAATGACAATGGGGGCGAGAGTGCGATAAGAAAATTTGGGATTGGCGATCGCTTTATGACAGGCCTTAGCAACCCTTTGCCAATTCTTTTCTGCCGAAGCCAATTTGGCCAGGCGCACGCAAAAACCCTGCAAGGATTTGCGTCCTTCGGGGGTTGCTTTTTGCTTGAAACCTGCCAGCATTTTTTTGAGGAGTTCCTTGGACTCCCGGGCAAATTTTTCTTGTTCTGGGGAGATTTCCGGTTCGGCAACCGTTGTGGGGACTGCCTCGGGAACGGGGGCGAGTCCTCCTGCCAGCAATTGATTGAGATAGCCCTCGAGTTCGACAAAATGGGGTTCGGCTTCGGCAGTAATGCGATCGGCATCTTCGTCCCGCAAGCCAAAAGGACTCTCGAGCTGTTCGATGAGGGCGTGGAGGGTATCGTACCCTTTTAAAAAGAGCGTTTCCAACTTATGATCGGCGAGAACGTCATTTTCCTTGAGGATTTTAAATCCATCTTCCAAGCGGTGTGCGGTTTTTTGGATGCTATTGTAGCCCAGCATGGCCGATCCGCCCTTCACCGAGTGTGCCGCCCGAAATAACTCGTTTAATTCTTCGGGATCGTTGATAACCTTAGACAAATCCATTAACCCGCGTTCGAGGGTTTCGAGGTGTTCTCGCGCCTCCTCGATGAAATAGCCTAAGATTTTTTGTTGACTGGCATCCAACGTTGTTTCTCCCAACTCGACACAACTCTATAAACAGCAGGGCGATCGCCTCTCAAAACGAATCCCCCACGCAAATCCTTATTTTTTATGGCTTCGATCGAGCAAAAACGATCGCAGTCCGGCAGCTTTTGCGCCTTTATAATCGTTTTCGACACTATCCCCGATATGCCAAGCCTCTTTTGGGTTGCATTCATGTTTTAAGAGCGCAATTTCAAAGATTTTGATCTCGGGTTTGGCCGCGCCAGCCGCCGAAGAAATGGTAATGCTGGTAAAAAACTTATCCAATCCCAAAGCTGTTAGCAAACCGTGAAGGCGAGAATCAAAATTAGAAATGATACCCAGTTCAATGCGGTCTCTGCGCCATTTTTCTAAAGAGGGCAAAATATCGGGGTAAACCACCCAAGGATCGGCTGTAGTGAAATAAGCGTAAAGTTGTTGAAAGAACGCGCCAAAATCGTCAAATTGAGACAATGTCCCGGTTTGGTCGAAAGTGGCTTTGACTAAGTCGTACCACCAATAATATTCTTTCTCGGGAATATCGAGAATGCCCGCATCGGGGAACGTTAGGGGCGGGGACTGTTGGAAACATTGATAAAAGGCCGAGTTGAGGTCTTTGGGGGCCACCTCAACGCCAAAGTCCGAAGCAATCTCGCTATAGACTTGTCCCACGCCTTCTTTTACGCCGAATAGCGTACCGACCGCATCTAAAAAAATGACTTTTGGTTTGGACATCGCACTCAATTCACCCTTTTAAGACAAAAATTCAATTAATGGTTGAGAAATCCAGTTAAACCCAACAGCAAGTTGATGGTTTAAGGCGGGTAGGCGATACAGATAAACCAATCGCCGCGTTAAATAGGCTAAGATGCCATCTAATTTTATGCCCAATCCCGTTAAAGTCGCATTATCAATTCCCAAGGCCATCATTTCTCCAAGGGAATTGTAGCGGAAGGGCAGTAAGGGACGATCGCAGAGGGAAGCCCAAAGATTCCAAGCGCAGTAGTCCGCCTGCTGAATGGCAGTTTGAGCGGTGGCTGGAATTTTTTCTTCCGTCGCGGCAATATCTCCCACAGCAAATATGCCTTCATATCCTTCAATTTGCAAGGTGGGCATTAATTTTATGAGTCCGCGATCGCATTTTGGAAAAGGAAAGGAGTCGAGGAGGGGAGAGGCTTTCGTTCCCGCGGTCCAGAGGACGATTTCGGCGGCAATCTCGTCGCTTTGACTTTTATAGAGGAGAGAGAGGTGTTCCGGGCCGACTTCTTCGACCGAGGTTTCTACGTCCAGCCAAATTCCGCGTTCTTCCAGTGCTTGTTTGGCCGCTTGGCGATTAAATTCTGCCGCCGTGGCGAGGATGTCCTCGCTTCTTTCGATAATGCGAAGGCGACCCCGTTCTCCGAGGCGATCGGCAAGTTTGCAGGCGAGTTCTACGCCGCTAAAACCGCCCCCGACGATCGCGATGCGAATTTTATCGCGATCGGATGCTTCGAGGACGCGCAGTTTTTCTTGCAAGCGATAGGTATCTTCAAGGGTGCGAAAGGGAATGGCGTATTCTTTGGCACCGGGGACGAAGTTGAGGGGAGTCGTTCCCCCGAGAGCGACGACAAGGCGATCGCAGGTGAGGCTCGGACGATGTTCGAGGTGAACTTGTTTCGTTTGCAGTTCGATGCCCGTAATATTGGCTTGGAGAAAGCGCACGCCAGTATTGGCGAGGAGTTCGGAAAACGGGGGGGCAATTTCCCAAGTTTGCAATTCTCCCGTGAGGAGTTCGTATAACAGGGGAGAAAAGAGAAAGCGATCGTTTTTATCGATCAAGACAATTTCCGGTTGAGACGCATTTTCCCAAGGAAGTTGGCTCAAGCGCAAGGCAGTATAGAGTCCGCCAAAACCGCCGCCAAGGATACCGATCCGTTTGGGGTGTTCGTTCATGGAGGGGAAGGTTAGAGGTCAATTTTTTCTTTATTCTAAGTTGGTTATCTGTTATTTGTTATTGGTTGTTGATTATGAGTCTTCAACTGGTGACTGAATTAAATCTTGCCATCCCTTGCATTTTTCGCTACATTTATGCTCACAGCGAACGAGTTGTTCTGTCGGGTGCGTTTAGGATTTTCTACTTGATTTTTACCCGCGTTACAGAATTGTGAATAAGTTACTCTCTTTTGGTTGCTCCGGGCTGATTATCTTCGGTTGCCTTGCTCCCGCGTTAGCGAAGCCCCTCGAAACAAGAATCGCGCAAACCAGCCCCGACATCAGTACCCCTGCAAGAGATTTAATTATCGAACCCCGTATCGGGGGCGGTGTAAGCACTTCGGGGGCGGGCACTCCCCGTTTTTCCTTTCTCGAAGGTTTTGCTCCCCTCCTGCAAACTCCGGGAGAAAGTCTTTTATTTTTGGAAGGACGTTTGTCTTGGTTGGATTACGAACGAGTGGGAACGAATTTGATTTTGGGACATCGCCTTTTCGATCCCTCGGGCGATCGCATTTTTGGGGGTTACATCTCTTACGACAGTCAAGATACGGGCAATCATCGTTTCAATCAAATTGGCTTCGGTTTCGAGCGTCTCGGAGAGGATTGGGATTTGCGTTTCAATGGTTACGTTCCCATTGGCGAGAATCGCAAACAAGTCGGGTCTGCGGTTTCGACAACGAGTAACGCCAGCATTAGCGATTTTGGCTTCCAAGGTCATTTGTTGCTCTTTTCAGGCACGCAAACCCGCGAGGATACGACGCAATACGAAGCGGCAATGTTTGCCCTCGATGGGGAAGCCGGAGGAAAACTCCTCGATATTGGCGATTTCGGACAGGTGCGCGGCTATGGCGGGTTATATTATCTCAATGGGACCCGTAGCACGACATTGGGATGGCGGGCGAGATTGGAGGCTCGTGGTTTAGAAAACTATAGGCTGGGTTTGGGGGTGCAGCACGATGGGGTTTTTGGCACGAATTTCACCTTTCATTTTGGGGTCGATTTTGGAGGGAGTTCTCAACGCAAACCTGAAGAGAACTTGCTGGCAAGAATGGGAGATTTCGTCACTCGCAATCATGTCATTACGATTGACGAACAAACAGAAATTACGACATCTTCGGAAACATTTTCTGATGTTGTTGCGACCAATCCAGTCACGGGAGAACCGTGGTTTTTCCAACATGTCAGCAATACGGGAAGCGGAGGGGGAGATGGAACGTTTGAAAATCCTTTTGGAACTATTGTCGAAGGAACGAATGAAGCCAATACCAACAGTGCCAATAATCAAAATGAAATTGTTTACGTGCAGTTTGGCAGCAATATTACCAATGCCACTGCCATAACCGTTCCCGATAGCGTTCAATTACTTTCGATTGCACCGACGCAAACCATCGAGACCCAACTGGGAACGCTACAATTACCTTCTTCGGGGGCGGGGACGAGTCAGCGACCGCAAATCAATGCAACGGTGACCATGGGCAATAATAGCGTTCTCTCGGGCTTTCATCTGAATAATTTTGAAGGAAATGGGATTGTTGCAAACGACACGAGCGGGTTTACGATTGAAGAAAGCGCCCTCAGTTCGATAACGGGAAATGGAATTTCGACCAATAATGCCAGTGGATTTATTGTCACCAATACATCATTTGATGCGATCGCGGGACACGGATTATCTGCCAGCAATTCAAATAGTTTTACGTTGAGCAACACGCCTTTTAGCAATATTACGCAAGATGGGATTTCTGCAAGCGGTTCGAGTGGCTTTACGGTCAGCAATGCGTCTTTTAGTGCGATCTCTCAAAATGGGATTTCTGCCATTAGCAGTTCCAATAATTTCACCGTGAGCAATACGTCTTTTGAGACGATAACTCAAAATGGAATTTCCACGAGCGGTTCGAGCGGCTTTACTATCGGCAATAATACGTTTAATAATGTGACGCAAAATGGGATTGTTGATAGCGGTTCGAGTGGTTTTACCATCAGCGGTAATACCTTGAACGCGATAACTCAAAATGGAATTTCCACGAGCGGTTCGAGTGGCTTTACCGTTAAGAATAACACGTTTAATAATGTGACGCAAAATGGGATTTTAGATAGCGGTTCGAGTGGTTTTACCATCAGTAACAACACCTTCAACAATATTACACGAGATGGAATTTCCACGAGCAACTCCAATAGCTTTACAATCAATAACAATACTTTGGATACGATCGCGGAAATTGGGATTTTTGCCGAAAATGCCACGAGTTATACCATTGAAGGCAATACGCTAACAAATATCACTCAATATGGAATTCAAGGGGGTGTTAACGATGGCAGTAGCATTGGCAATATCGTCGTTCAAAACAATACCTTGAATGGGATTGGGAATGATGGAAGTAATACGGGAAGTAGTTCGACTAGCAATTTGTATGATGGTATCTTTTTTGGGGCTTCAAATACCAGTACGATTAGTGATATCACGATTTCAGGCAATACGATTAGCGATGTAGAGAATGATGGGATCGCCGTTGGGGCAACTGGGACTAGCACGCTGACTCG
>JAGHZQ010000031.1 GCA_017746715.1 Cyanobacteria bacterium SBLK | reverse complement strand
TCAACTATCAACTATCAACTATCAACTATCAACTATCAACTATCAACTATCAACTATCAACTATCAACTATCAACTATCAACTATCAACTATCAACTATCAACTATCAACTATCAACTCCTTGCGATCGCAATCCTTTGCACAAATTATGGCATTGGCTGAAGTCTGATTTAAAGCGCTAACGAGGGAACTTCATGCAGTTAAAATCAGATCGAGCAACTCACCATCGCGATCGCCAGCAACTCAGACAATCGCCAAATTCTGAGTTCTCATTTCTCAATTAACTTCCTACAATACGATCGTTACGGGCCAATTATAACGTTAGGACGAGATCGCCATGTCTCAAGGTAAAGAAACCAAAATTCTCATTCTTTCTCTCGCGATTACGGGGGCGATTGTCGGTGCGGGAGGATGGTGGGCGTATAATTCGGGCTTAGTGGGAGGAAACCGGAACGTCCCGATCGCTTCCAATGCAGAAGCCATAAAAACGCGCTTGAGTTTTGGCGATCGCCTCCTCGTCAGCGATACCGCATCCTCCCAAAAACAGGCGGGCATTCAAGCATTAGCCGCCGGAAATTACGCTGAAGCGACAACGAGCCTCGAGGCTTCTTTGCAAGCCGCTCAAAACGATCCCGAAACCTTAATCTATCTCAATAATGCCAAAATTGGCAATGCCAAGGCTTATATGCTTGCCGTTTCCGTCCCCATCGGCAGTAATATCGCTGCGGCGAAAGAAATTTTGCGAGGTGTGGCGCAAGCACAAAATGAAGCGAATCAAATGGACGGGATTAATGGCATTGGGTTGAAAATTGCGATCGCCAATGATGATAATAACCCCGAAACAGCTCGAGAAATTGCCGGTCAATTGGTCGATAATCCCGATATTTTAGGCGTTATCGGCCATTTTGGCAGCGATACCACCCTAGCCGCAGCGCCAATCTATCAAGAAAGAGGACTGCCAGCAATCTCTCCCACAAGTACCTCAGTGCGCTTGTCGGGGGTTGGCGATTATATTTTTCGCAGCGTCCCGAGCGATCGCTTGACGGGCAGTGCTCTCGTTCGCTATCAATTAGACCGGCTGCAACGACAAAAGACCGCTATTTTTTACAATTCTCAAAGCAATTACAGTCAATCTCTTAAAGAAGTAGTCAGTACAGAATTGTTGACCCTAGGCGGAGAAGTTGTTGCCGAATTTGACCTCTCGGGCAATTTTAACGCCAATCATGCTCTCGGGGAAGCCAAAAATAAGGGGGCGGAAGTACTAGCCATCCTCGCCAATACAGAAACCTTGGATGCAGGTTTGCAAGTTGTGGTTGCCAATGGGCGATCGCTGCCCGTTTTGGCGGGAGATAGCGCTTATACCGCCAAAACCTTACAAATCGGCGGACAAAATGCCGTCGGCACAATTGTCGCCGTTCCGTGGCATATTTTAGGTAATCCCGATGCAGAATTTCCGAAAACGGCCAGTCGGCTTTGGGGAGGGGAAGTGAACTGGCGTACGGCAATGGCTTACGATGCAACCCGAGCCTTTATCGCTGCTTTACAAGAGAATCCCACCCGTCAGGGGGTGCAACAAGCCTTAAGTGATGGCAATTTTCGCGCCCGAGGTGCTTCCCAAGAGATTCGCTTTCTTCCTTCGGGCGATCGTTCTCAAACCGTCCGACTCGTTAGAATTGAAGCAGGGAATCGCACCAGTTTTGGTTATGAGTTCGTTCCGCTTCGGTGAATAGAGAGTCAAGAGTCAAGAGTCAACCCACCCCAAGAGGGTACCCCAAAAAAACAACCCAGAACTCACAATAAAGCAATGAAACTTTGGCAACTGCTGATGAACGGCAAACAAAACATTCCCAGTCGTCCACAATTCAATAACAATCAACCTCCCATGAAAAAAAATGATACTCCTGCGTTAATTGTCGCTTTATTCGTGACGGGGGCTGTTGTTATTGGCGGCGGGTTGTGGTTTGTCAATGCAATTAAAGATACCTCTGCACCTTCTCTAACTTCAACACCATCAACCCTCTCAGAACAACCCGCACCGCGTTTGAGTTCGGGGGAAACGATGCTGATTTCCGAATTAATGACGCCCGAAAAAGAAAAGGCAGCAGCAGCGATCGCACAAGGAAATTATTCGAAAGCGATTCAAGAACTTGAAGCAACTTTAACTTCTCAAAAAAACGATCCCGAGGCGCTGATTTATCTCAATAATACCCGCATCGGGGAAGAAGAATCTTATACCATTGTTGTTTCTATGCCCATTGGTAGCAGTGTCAATGCAGCTAAAGAAATGTTGCGAGGCGTGGCACAGGCACAAGACGAAATTCATCGGGAAGGGGGAATTAATGGGACGGGTTTAAAAGTTTTAATTGCTAACGATGATAATGATGCCGAAACTGCCAAGAACATGGCGGCAGAGTTTGCCAATAATTCGGAAATTTTGGGAGTTATCGGGCATTTTGGCAGTGGAACGACGATCGCCGCCGCAGAGATTTATCAACAAGCTGGTTTGCCGATGATTTCTCCTACGAGTACCTCGGTTGCCCTCTCCCGTGCGGGTAATTATATCTTTCGGACCGTTCCGAGCGATCGCTTTGCCGGTAGTGCGCTGGCAAAATATCAATTGGACGCATTAAACCTCACAAAAGCGGCAGTTTTCTTCAATTCCGAGAGCAACTACAGCCAGTCTCTCAAAGAGGTTTTTACCACGGATTTATTCGGACAGGGGGGAGAAGTGGTGGGGGAATACGACTTCTCGGCGGCGGATTTTGATGCGGGACGCATGGTGAGAGAGGCAAGCGATCGCGGGGCGGAAGTCCTAATGCTGGCGGCGAATTCTGCGGTTTTAGAGGAAATGCTGGAGGTTGTCGCCGTCAATGAAGGAAATTTTCCCCTGCTGGCGGGGGATAGCGCTTATAAGCCCGATATTCTCGAGCGCGGGGGCAAAGAGGCGATCGGGATGGTTTTAGCAGTACCCTGGCACATTCTCGGCAACCCCGAGGCGGAATTCCCCAAAACCTCGCAACAGTTGTGGGGAGGTGCTGTTAATTGGCGTACGGCGATGGCTTACGATGCAACACAGGCGTTTATCGCAGCATTGAAACAAAATCCCACCCGCGAGGGCATTCAAGCCACTTTTGCCAATCCGCAATTTTCTGCTGAGGGAGCCACCGGAGAGATTCGTTTTTTACCCTCGGGAGATCGCAATCAAGCCGTACAATTGGTGGAGGTGGAAGAAGGGAAAATCTCGGGGTTTGGTTATGATTTCGTTCCGGTGAAGGATTGATAAAACCTTGCGAACGAATCCCATGGATTTCTCATTATCGAAGGCGACTCGAGCGATCGCCTGCCTGTTGGAGAAGAGCGCGATCGCCTTTTTCATATTGGGCAGTGAGTTTCAGCGAACGAATTTTCCAACCCCTTTTTTGTTGTTCCAATTGATAGGTATAATAACCGCCGACAATCCAGAAGCGATCGCCGAGACGGTGAGTGGCGCGAACGTAAGCGATCGCTTCTGCTTCGCTGCCATCAATATTCACTAAAGTATTGGTAATAATGTGCTGAGTAGCATCAAATCCCGGCAATAAGGAAACGTTGTATTTTCGGGAATTAGCGAAGGGTGCGATGGAAATGTTCGGCAACTCGGGCGGCAGCATTGGTCACTAATTCAGGGCGATCGTAATAGTCCATTTGCAAGCCGTCCAGCCATTCGATGGACTTCGGTGCATCGATCGCGGCATAAAAGGCTTTGGCATTATCGGGCAGTGCCATCCCGTCTCCATGCAGCATTAAATAAGGAATACGAATCCCATTGGCGGCAGTGAGGGCATTAAACGCGAGCCATTCTTCCCACGCCATGACGGGAAAGCGGTTGTCGTATTCCGCGATCGCGCCGCGCTCGGGGTTCGTATAGTAAAAATCGGGGTCTCCCCAACGCATGGCAGCGAGTTCGACTTCTTCATCATTGGTTGCGGCGATGGTATATTGAACGATTCCGTTGCGTTCGTACTCGGCTTTTGCGGCTTGACTGGCAGCAATGAGGCGATCGTAGCGTTCGGGAGTATAAATGGCGCGGGCGGTTTCGGGATCGTGCAGCCAAGCGGCAACCGTGACGAAAGATTGGAAGGGTGCGCCTTTGGCGATCGCGTGAGCCATATAGCCCGCCGACGCGCAGATTGCTAACCCGCCGACGCGATCGTCGGCGACTTCCGGTAAAGTCGGGAGAAACTCGGCGGCGGCGTGAATGTCCTCGATCTTCATGGCAGGACTTTCGAGGGCGCGAACTTCTCCGCCACTCTCCCCAAAGTTGCGAAAATCAAAGGCTAAGGCAGCAAATCCGCGATCGGCGAGTTCTTCGGCGTACAATCCCGACATTTGCTCTTTTACCGATGTCCAAGAGCCAGTAACGACGACTCCAGGGAGTTCTTGTCCGTCCGCGTAATCATCGGGTAAGTATAAATTTCCCGCCAAAGTTTCACCGTGGCTCTCAAAGGTGACTTCTTTAATTTGGGCAGCGTTGACTCCAGTGGCGATCGCGAGGGTGGCAGCGGTTAATAAAGCGGCATTAAAAAGGGTTTTCATCGGTTTGTGCTTTCATCTTTGGCTTACAATGACCAATATCCGGCAATCTTCGGATTAACTCTTGTATGAGATTGCTGAGTTTTAGTAAAAAATTGCTCGTCGCCCATTGAGTCGGCAAAATCCTATGGAGAGCCAGATCGATTTTTTGGACAGCCAAACTTTAGCCCCCAGACGAGATGTAACGGCGGGCAATATTATCGTTTCGAGTCGGGGTTTACCGTGGGAGGGAATTTACATCGAAAAAGGAGAGAATGAGGAATTTCTCCCCGATAATGTCACTGTCGATCGCCATTATTTCGCCATGAATGCAGGGGCAGCTTTGGAATGGGAATGGAAGGATGGTAAAATCTTTAAAACCCATCGCTACGAAACGGGAGATTTATGGATTAATCCCGCAGGCATTCCTTTTTCCCATCGCGTTCGCGGACGCAATCAATTTGTACTGCTAACTTTAGATCCGAGCAAAATTCCCGAATTACTGCCCGATCGCCCCTTACTGGAAAGTCTGGCGTTTCGGCGAGAGCATCAATCTCGAGATAAACATTTGCAGGCTCTCATGCAAGCATTATTGATTGAGGCAGAGATGGGAGGCCCTAATGGTCGATTGTATGCCGATACCCTCTCTGTTGCCCTTGCTGCCCATTTTGTCAATCATTACAGCCTCGATCGCCCGCTGGAACTTCCTTCGCTCCATCGCGGCGATCGCGGTTCTCTCAAGCGAGTCATTGAATACATTGAAGCGAATCTTGCTGAAGATATTAGCTTGGCAGACATGGCACGGGAAGCGGGGGCGAGTCAGTCTCACTTCTCGCGATCGTTTAAAAAAGCATTTGGGTTAACACCCTATCGATACTTGATGAAACGGCGAGTAGAAAGAGCGGGTCTTATTTTGAAGAAAGAATCGCCGGCGATCGCTCGAGTTGCCCATCAGTTCGGTTTCACGGATCAGTCTCACTTTACACGAGCATTCAAGCAAATTAAAGGATTAACGCCCAAACAATTTTTGCAACAATAAAATAGAGTTTTGCTCTTGTTTGTAATTGAACTAAACACGGGCAGGATGCCCGTTCCACTACTATAGCAACTCAAATTAAGACGATCGCTTTGTTTCCGGCTTCTTTTTCGATCGCTTTCCCAATACAGACACTTTGAGAATATCCGGCTGTTTGTAATTGTTGCAAGCAAAGATCTAGATTATCAGCAGGAATTGAGGCTAATAATCCGCCAGAGGTTTGCGGATCGAATAACAAAGAATGGAGGGGAGAAGATTGAAATAATTCTGTATTTTCAAGGTATTCGGAAGCACGGGCATTTTGCCAGTGCAGAGAACTCAAAATTTCTTGTTGTATTGTCGCGATCGCGCCATCTAAAACGGGAATTGCTTCTATATTTAATTCTACTGCAATTTGTGTATTTCCTACCATTTCTAGTAAATGCCCTGCCAACCCAAAACCCGTTACATCAGTACAAGCCGTTGCGCCGCAGTTTTGCAAAATTTGGGCTGCGATTTGATTGGAAAGTAACATGGAAGCGATCGCCTTTTCTATCCATCTTCCTTTGGCTTGGTAGCGCATATCCGCAGCAAATAACGTGCCGATGCCGAGGGCTTTGGTTAAGATTAAAACGTCTCCCGGTTTCATGCCATTTTTGTGTAAAATTCGCTCGGGATGTACGAGGCCGTTACAAGTTAATCCGAAAGCCAGTTCTCGATCTTCAATGGTGTGTCCGCCGATAAGAGAAGCCTCCGCTTTTTCCAATACCGATATTGCTCCCGAAAGCAATTGAAATAATGTTTCTTCGACATTCTTTTCTCTGCCAAAAGGAATATTTACCATTGCTAAAACGCTATGAGGATTAGCTCCCATTGCAAACAAATCATTTAAGCAATGATGGGCAGTAATTTCACCGAACACAAAAGGATCGTTAACCAAACTACGAAAATGATCGGTTGTTTGTACGAGATATTGGTTTTCTGGAATCTGAATAATTGCCGCATCGTCGGGAGCATCCAATGCAACAATTATATCAGAATTTTTCTGAATTTTCAAGCGATTTAAGACCCGTTTTAGCGTCGTTTTTCCTACTTTTGAGCCGCATCCCATGCAGTACATTTCCTGAATGGATCGAGATAGTTCGACTGGATTACTTTTATTTTTGGTGGGAGAAGGAGACATGGGAGGTAATTTATCAAAACGATCCATAAATTCGCGATCTATCCAATCCTTCCAACGCCATAATAAAGGGGATTCAAACCCTAAAAAGGAACGAGAAGCGATGGCACTTCGATCTCCCGTTCCAATTAAAGCTAAATATTGTTTTTGGGGAACAAAAGGTTTTAAGGATTGCTGAAGAATAATATTGCGTAAATTTTCATATAAAGGTTTCCCCTGACGAACGGCAAACACCCCTGCTTTGGGACGGGGATGATTTTTCATCGTGGCAATATCTCCCGTGGCAAAAATGTGAGGATGGGAGACGGATTGTAAGGTATCTTCTACGAGCAGAAAACCGCGAGAATCTGTCTTTAATCCCGATTCTTGAATCCAAGGAGCTGCTGATGCTTGGGTCGTCCAAAATACACGATCGTATTCTGTCGTTAAACCCGATTCGCAAACGAGGCGATCGCTTTTAATTTTCGAGACGGTTTCCCCAAGATGCAATTGTACGCCGCGAGAGATTAAAATTTTTGTCAATCGTTTGCTAACCCAGCTATTATGTCCGGTCATTAATTCTCTTCCGCGATGGAAAAGATGGAATTTAATATTATTTATCGGCAATTGCAATCGCTTGAAAAGAGTCTCTAATCTTGCTTGAATATTTAACAATAACTCGACACCTCCCGCACCACCGCCAACAACTGCTAGAGTATGAGATTGATGAGGACTTTCTTGAATTTTTTGCACGATCTTTTCCCACTGCTTTAAAAAGCGAGGAACGGGCTTAACGGGAATAGCATATTCTGCGACACCGGGGACGGAATTTTTAACAGGCGTACTACCAATATCAATAGAGAGATAATCAAAGGCAACGGGAGGATGTTTCTGGCAAATGACCTTATTATTTTCTAAATCCAAACCAATCGCGCGATCGTGATATAATTGGATATTGGCAAAACGAGAAAGACGCTGTAGATCGATATGGGTTTCGTCATAGGAATAAAAGCCGGCAACATAACCCGGTAGCATTCCCGAATAGGGGGTGTGCAACGCATCAGTAATGAGGGTAATTCTCACGTTGGCTAAAGGATTCATGGCAAAGAGTTTTAAAGCGATCGCGTGGCTGTGTCCCCCACCGATTGCGACTAAATCCGTTACAATTGGATAGCTATCGAGCATTTTTTCTTGTCCTCGTGACGCTTTAGTTTTGACTCTTTACTCTTCATCTATTATGTCATCTTTTCTCGGACACGGTTTAGCTGGAGCAACGGTTTTTTTCTGCGATCGCGAACTCGGGGGAGATTTATCGCAAAAGAAACGCGATCGCCTACTTTGGTTATTGTGGTTGATTATTTTAGCTTGTCTTCCTGATTTAGATTATATCGTCTCCTTTTTTCATCCGAGTCAAAATCAAGGAATTCGCATTACCCATTCTCTTTTTTGCAGTCTTATTTTACCTGCTCTGACAATTTTATTTCTGGCTTTGTTCGCCAAGAAAAAAGCCGGTTTTAAAAAACACGGTTTTCAAGTCTGTTGCGCGGGATTATCCCATCTCGTACTCGATATTTTAGTGGGCGTGACGGCATTACCTTTGTTTTTTCCGTGGAGTCGGGAGGTTTTTAAACTTCCTTTTGGGATTTTGCCCAGTGCAGGTAAAATTTTGTTAACAAATTATTATTTTTACAGGAATCTTTACCTCGAAATGGGGGTTATTCTTCCTTTAATTATTGCTTTGTTTTTATGGATTTGGCGAAAACGGTTTAAAAAATTTATCTTTTTATTACCCATATTGTTATCGATTTCATTTCACTTTATGTTTGTTTCTTTTCATTTACATCGATAATCGCGATCGCGTGCTTTTTAACAACAAAATAGTATAATGTTTTTAGAGGCGATCGCAATAAAGGAGTATTGCCAAAGAATGAGGGAAGTCGTTGTCGATTTTGATGGGTCTTGGAAACAGGGGTTAGAAGACTTTTTTGCCGAGTTTTTGGCTTTGTGATTTCCAGACGTTTACAATTTAATTGATTGGAATAAACCACCAGAATCCAAAGAACAAGAATTGCAAAAAATTATCCGGGAAGCCGATCGCGGGCGGCAATTTACAGATAAGTTATTTAAAGTTTATCTGAAGAAACAAAAAGAGAAGAAACAAAAAGAAGTATGGATTTTGATCCATACTGAAGTGCAGAGCCAAGAAGAAGCAGATTTTGCCGAGAGAATGTGGACTTATCATTATCGGTTGCGCGATCGCTACCAACAACCCATTATTAATTTAGCCGTGTTGGGCGATCGGCGCAAGTCTTGGCGACCTTCTTCTTATTGTTATTCTTTTGGAGGATGTCGGGTTGTTTTCAAGTTTCCTATTGTTAAGTTAGTCGATTTTGAAGAAGCAGAACGCTGGCGATCGCTCGAAGAAAGCAATAATCCTTTTGCTATTCTGGTGATGGCACATTTGAGAACGCTATCGACTTACAAGAAACTCGAGGAACGAAAAGCATGGAAATGGAATCTGGTGCGCCGACTGTTTGAGAGCGGGTATAGTAGAGAAGAGATCGATAAGCTCTTTCGCTTGGTGGATTGGCTGATGGCACTACCGGAAGATTTGGAGCGATCGTGGTTAACGGAAGTCTTTGAATACCAGCAGGAGGTACAAATGCCTTTACTCAGTCATTTGGAAATTTGGGCAAAAGAAGAGGGTTTGCAACAAGGTTTGCAACAAGGTTTACAACAAGGTTTACAACAAGGAACATTACAAGTTCTGCACGAAAATATTACTGACATTTTAGAAATTCGCTTTGAGTCGATCGCACCTGAATTAAAAGAAGCGATCGCCGAGATTGAAGATATCCCTCGCTTGAAATCTTTATTTAAAGAAGCCCTCGCGATCGCTTCTCTCGATGAGTTTCAAAAACTGCTCGCGGAGGAGAAGAAGACGGACGAGCCGGAGAGTTGCTAAGATGAGAGGGAATTTTGAACGACAGCTACAGTTAAAAGTATGGTTCAAGACGATAACGAAACGATTTTAATGACTTTCGGGCTTGCCGGATCGGACATTGAAGACGAGAAACGACTCGTATTTGCTAAGAACCTGTTGCCGAAGTTACGAGAACTCGATGAGGTAGAGGAAGCAGGGAGAACCGAGGATTTAGCACCGGAAGTTGGCAGCAAACCGGGTTTGGCAAAGGTTATCGGAATGCTGACGGTAAAAGTAAATTTTAAGAATATCAAGAGTTTTGCAGAAGCTTTGGGCGATCGCTTGAAAGAAAAGCCGATTAAGGGGACGATTAAGGTAGGCGAGAATCAAGTTGATTTTGAGGTAGGAAATCCCCAAGATTTAGCCGAATTTGAAAAGACGGCTCTGAATTTGATTGCAGCAATGAACAGAGAAAGCGATGGTTCGGAAAATAGCCCTACTGATCGGAGTTAGCGAATACGGCGAGGGGATTCCTTCTTTATCTGCGCCTCCCAATGATGCGATCGCCATGGAACGGGTATTAAAACATCCCGATCTGGGGAGGTTTAATGAAGTCGAAATCCTCATCGATCCCGATTTAATTGCCATGCAAACAGCCATTCATCGGTTGTTTGGCGATCGCGCTAAGGACGATTTAGTGTTACTGTTTTTCTCGGGTCACGGTATTACGGATGATAGCAACCGCTTGTATTTTGCCACGAAAGGAACTTCGAAAAATGCCTACAAAGCGACTTCGGTTGCGGCGAGTTTTGTGCAGGATGTTTCTCACGAAAGTTATGCCAAACGACAGGCGATCGTACTTGATTGTTGTTATAGCGGGGCATTTGCGGAGGGTTGGCAGGCGAAAAGTACGGGGTTGGATTTGGAAAGGGAACTCGGTGCGGAAGGACGAGTGGTGCTGACTTCTTCGACGGCGACGCAAACATCTTTTCAGCAGGACGGGGCGATGCTTTCTCTTTATACAAAATACCTCGTCGAGGGCATGGAAACCGGGGCAGCCGATCGCGATGGAGATGGTAAAATTCACGCTTGCGAATTGCACGAGTATGCTAAGGGGAAGGTGAATGAAGCCAAACCGAAGCAAAAACCCGCGATTATTAGCGATCGCGAGGGTTACAATATTTTGCTCAGTTATGCTTGTCTTGACAATCCGGAGTTGGATTTTCGCAAATCCGTTGAGAAATACGTTTATGAGGGTTGTATTTCTAAGATTGGCGATCGCATTTTAAAAATTCAATGTCAAAAGTTGGGAATCGATCGCGAAAGAGCAAAGAAAATTATTGATGAGGTCCTAGAATCCTATCGTCAACGTCGGGAAAATATCGAACACTATCGAGAAATCTTGCAAGAAGTTGTCGAACAAGATTATCCCCTCAATGAAAGACAGCAGGGAGAACTTCAAGACTTACAAAATATTTTGGGACTGGAAGATAAGGATGTGAAAGGAGTCAAAGAACAAGTTTTAAACGCCAAATCTTCCCTCTCGCAAGAAACTCCTGAAACGAGAAGATTGCAGAGCGAAAAATCTTCTATTTCCCCAGAAGTCGAATTGAACGGCGAAAAAGGAATTGACTATACAAAACTGCGCGATCTTCTTGCAACAAGACAATGGAAGGAAGCCGATAAAGAAACGGAACGAGTGATGCTCCAAGCAGCAGACAGAACAGAGAATAGATATTTGAGAGGAGAAGATATCGCTCGCTTTCCTTGTAAAGATTTACGAACCATCGATCGCCTTTGGGTGCATTACAGCAAGGGAAAATTTGGTTTGAGCATCCAGAAAAAGATTTACGAAGAATTGGGAGGGACGAGAGATTATAATAAAAAAGTTTGGATCGAAGTTTGCGATCGCATGGGTTGGCGAAAAAACGAGAAATGGTTGAAGTACTCAGACTTGACTTTTGACCAGAACAATGACTTTTATTCTCATCTGCCTGCTTTGGTCTCTTTTGGAGGTTATGGTGGTCAAGGATGGGTTGTTGGCAAAAGACTATCTTCTCTCGTACAGAGACTTGTAACCTGTAATATCAATCTGTTCTAACAAAATATCTAACGTCGTGCTTTCCTCTGAAGAAAGTTGAGACTCCTTATTTTTCTCCAGTAATACGCTCAAATTTTCCTGTTTTGCGGGAGCGAGTTTACTCTCTGCTAGTGCCTCCAGTTCCGCTACACTCAAATTTAACAAACATTCAGGATCGTGTCTGGGGGCATTGGTCAATCGTTGATAAGTCGTTAAATCTAAGACGACTCCAACGCGATCGCCTTGCTCGTTCGTAATATACTGCATTGGCTCATTCACTGTTCTCTAATTCTCCAATATTCTATCCAATCCAACGCAAAAGATAGCGCGATCGCAATTCATCAAAATGATTCAAGAAGGGGCAAAGCGATCGCGCATTGAGTAAAACAATGATACCATAAGAGAAATGCTCTTTTTCCCGTCATATGGTCAACCTCACCCAAAGGCAGAAGAAATCACCCCCAACCTTTCCCAAGCGTCGAGATCTGCCCACTATGTACGACTTGCCGAGTGAAGAAGTAGGAGAACCCGGATTGCCAGACGAATATCACCCCCTACAGGCTCAACTATTGCGATCGACCTTTCAGCCTTCCACTTATCCATCAGAGCGGGTATTCTCAGTCATGGATATGAATCTTTACTACGATGAGAATAATACGAGGCGATACAAGCGTCCCGATTGGTTTGGAGTGGTGGGAGTGCCTCGATTTTATGAAGAGAGAGAGTTGCGAAAAAGCTATGTGACTTGGCAAGAGGGAGTCGGTCCCTTTATCATTGTCGAACTGCTATCCCCCAGTACTCGGGGAGAAGATTTGGGACAAACCGAAGCCGAACCCGATGGTAGTCCCACCAAATGGCAAGTTTATGAAAACATCCTCCGAGTGCCATATTATGTCATTTACGATGGCGAACGGGATTACTTTCAGGTCTTTCATCGGGACAATGGATGCTATCAAGAATTAGAACTCGACGGCGATCGCCTGTGGATGGAAGAATTGGGATTGGGGTTAAGGTTATGGCGAGGAATTTATGACGGACTCGAGCGGTTGTGGTTGCGCTTTGATGACGCTTCTGGGGCGTTGATTCCCACCGAAGCGGAACGAGAACGACAAGAGAAAGAACAAGCACAAAGCGCATTGCAGGAATTACGAGATCGCCTTCAAGCAATGGGATTAGACCCCGATAACCTCCCTCAAGAATGACATTTATCTTCCTCTCTCTGCGCTCTCTTCGCTCTCTTCGCCTCTGCGGCTCATCATAATCTCACTGACTCAAAATCTCACTGACTCAAAATCTCACTGACTCAAAATCGTCCGCGCGATCGCAAAATAAATCAAAACCCCCAAAACATCCACCGCCGTCGTAATAAAAGGAGCCGACATCAACGCCGGATCCAGCCCCAAAGTGCGGAATAAAAAGGGTAAAGAAGACCCCGAAACCGAAGCCAGCAAAGAGATCGCAATCAAACTCGTCCCCACCGAAAGCGCCACCGAAAGCGTCTTTTGCATCAGATAATGGGCCCATAACGTCGCCATAATCCCCAAAGAAGTCCCTAATAATAACCCCGCCATTGCCTCTCGAACGATCACCCGCATGGGTCCCAAAGCCAACAACTCATCCGTATTTAACCCCCGAATCACCACCGTCGAAGACTGCGCCCCAATATTGCCCCCCGTCCCCGTTAACAAAGGAATAAAAGCCGCAATCGCGATCGCCTGTCCCGTATACTCCAATAAAGATCCTTGAGTTTGAATGATCGATCCCGTCACCGTATTCGTCGCCAACAAAATGAGCAGCCAAAAAATGCGCTTGCGGGCAACCACCCATAAGTTCGTTTGAAAATAATTATCTCCATCCGCCTGTACCCCACCGATCGCATAAATATCCTCCGTCGCTTCCCGCACTAAAATATCGATGGTATCGTCTACCGTCACCACCCCCACCAACCGCGCCTCTTTATCCACCACCGGTAACGCCAATAGATCGTAACGTTGAATCGAGAGCGCCACCTCCTCTTGATCCATATCCGTCGTTACGCTGAGAACATCTCGGGTCATAATTTCCCCCAAAGTCTTCTCCGGGGAAGAAATCACCAAATCTCGTAAAGACACGATCCCCGTCAACCGCCGCGCCGTATCTGTCACATAAAGATAGTAAATAAGTTCTGAAGCCGTCGCTTGAGCGCGAATGCGATCGAGGGTCTCCATCACCGTGAGATTTTCCTTCAAAGAAATATACTCCGGGGTCATGATCCGCCCCGCCGTATCCTCCTCATACCCCAACAATAACGCCGTTGCCTGCCGTTCCTTGGCACTGAGTTGAGAAAGTAACTGACGCACCACCTTCGCCGGTAACTCGTCAAATAAACGGGCGCGATCGTCCGGGGACATATTTTCGACAATTTCGATCGCCTCTTGCCGTTTAAAATCTTGAATAAGATTTTGCTGAACGGAGGAATCTAAATGCTCGTATACTTCGATCGCTTCATCTTTCGAGAGCAAGCGAAAAGCAATGACCTGCATCGAATCGGGCAAACCTTCAATCGCTTCCGCAATATCTACGGGTTGTACGGGAATGAGTAACGCTTTTGCCCCCTCCCAATTTTCTCGCTCCAAAAGCATCTGCAATTGGCTGCAAACCAACTGGCGAAGCTCTTGACGCGGAATTGTTTGTACGGAGGAAGTTGCATTTTCCATCAAGATAACCCGTTCGGTAATTTTCCCTAAATCTAAATTTAATATTAATGGGATTGGGGATTATTTGCCTCTCATTGCTTATTGCTCCTTGAAAACATAATGGATTTATTGCGATCGCTTCCTCTCGGACTTTACCTCGAACACCCCGTAACTTGGCTGCACCGCCTCGATCCTCGGGTCAAATTGGTCTGGTTGCTCAGTTTCCTCATTACCCCTGTCGTTTCGAGTTCGAGTTGGCGCGTCGCCCTTGCCGCAATTTTAATTCTCATTACCTTAACCGCAAGGATTCCCTTTCGGGCATGGCGACAGCAAGCCGGTTGGCTGTTAATCGTCTGTACCATCGCCTTTATCCTCACCTGCTTTGTCAACGATGGGATAGCGGTTATCTCGCAATCGCGATCGCCCGCACTGGCGATCGAACCTTTCCCCGAAACCGCATATCAATATATCTTGCTAAAAATCGGACGCTTTCGAGTCACCCGCCACTCCCTCGATCTGGCCATTCGCCTCTGTAGTGTCCTTTTCGTGCTGATTTACAGCAGCAGCCTGTATTTACTGACCACGGCCCCCGAAGAAATTACCGCCGGACTCGAAGACCTAATGCAGCCCTTGCGCCGCCTCAAAATTCCCGTCACCGAGATTGCTTTAACCTTAACGCTTGCCTTGCGTTTTATTCCTCTCGTTTTAGAGGAAATCCAAAATCTCATTCGTTCTGTCACTACCCGTGCTATCAATTGGAAAAAACTGGGATTGCGCCAAAGTTTTAAAATTTGGACGATTGTTGCCGAACGATTGCTAGAAAATCTGCTCGCGCGTGCCGAACAAATTGCGATCGCTATGGAAACCCGAGGGTTTACCAGTCCCGATCGCCATCGCGTGCAATGGCATCAACTCCGTTTGGGGGTTGGCGATGGTATGGCCTTGGGGATTTTAATCTTGTTGTGGTGGGTGAGATTGGTCTGGGGATGGGGTATCTAAAACTAGGCACAAACTCACGACAATTAATGCAAAATTAGCAATAAATAATGCACGATAAGCAAGAAAAAATTATTGGCAGAAGATTGAGAAATGAGAAACAATACCAACAAATTCACGCTATGATGACTAAGGGCAAAACGTCTTGCAGCAAAAATTGTGGCAAAGTTTTTGGCACATTTTTTCTGGAGTCCTTCTTCTCTTCAATAATCTCGCTCTTGTCAAATAAGAGAATTTAGTTCGCGATCGATGGATAACAATAACGAAACTTACCTCAATCACCCCACATTTGGTCTGCTCTTCAAAGTTTGCCCCATTGAGGACAATCGAGAACTATACACCACCCTTTACGCTCAACGTTTATTTTTTTTAGTCACCCAAGAGCGCGATACCTTGAGCTTTGACCCCGTCAAGCGTTCTGATGCCCGTCTGGTGGTCGAAAATCGCTTACGCCAACTGCGGCGCATCGGAGCCGATACAGAATATAAAGATCTACAAGCCATTTATCAGCGCACCTTCCAGTAGCCGATAACCGATCCCCGATAACCGATCCCTGAAATGCCTTCCATTGCCGATCGCTACCGTCAAATTTGCCAGCAGTTGCCCTCGGAGGTCAAAGCGATCGCCGTCACCAAACACGTCGCCGTCGAAGTAATGCGAGAGGCCTATCAAGCAGGAATGCGAGATTTTGCCGAGAGTCGCATTCAAGAGGCCCTGCCCAAACAAGAGCAATTAAAAGATTTAGACGATATTTGCTGGCATTTTATCGGTCATATTCAAAGCAATAAAGCCAAAAAAGTGATTGAGAAATTTGAGTGGGTTCACTCTTGCGATAGTCTCAAACTCGCCCAACGCCTCAATCGCCTCGCTGAAGAAACCAGACGAACCCCCAAGATATGCCTGCAAGTGAAAATCCTTCGGGATCCCGATAAATATGGTTGGACGCGATCGCAATTACTCGCCGATTTACCAGAACTCGATCGCCTCTCCCATCTCAAAATTCAAGGTTTAATGACAATTTTACCCATGGGACTTTCAGACACAGAAAAATTGTCAGCCTTTCAAGCGACCCGAGAATTAAGAAATGAAATCGAGCAAAATAAAACAGTTTCGCTTGCCTTGTCGGAACTCTCAATGGGAATGTCCGGGGATTATCCCTTAGCCATTCAAGCCGGAGCCACCATGATACGACCCGGGCGGATTCTCTTCGGCGATCGACCTTTACAGTGAACAGTTATCAGTTATCAGTAAATGTCTAGGGGGTGACGGGTGACTGGTAAAATAAAAATCCCCTTAATGCAGCAAATGTTCTCCAAATTTGTTACTGTGGGGCAATTGAAATACAAATGTCAACTCTACGAGCCGCGTTGATTTAAACGCAGCACTCAATTTAGAGGAACTAGGTCAAGAACTGGCCGAGGTAAAGCCTGTGGACAAGAAGGAGCCGACTCCCTTGGTAGAAACAGGAATAAATGCCAGCAATTGCCAACGTTTGTTAGCAGTTGTTAGCGTTTAGGTATCGGATACGAAAAATTGCGGTCAATTTTAATTTTAAGGGCTAGGGAGTAGCGCGTCGTGAATACAATTTTCACCAAACTAAAAGACTTTGTAGGCCTCAACGAATCAGAGGAATACGAGTATTATGAGGAAGATATGGATGGCAATGACTATCAAAATCTCTACCAGCAAGAAAACGCCCCGGTAGTCGAAGAAGAGCGTCAGCGCCCCCGTCGCAATCGGGAAAGAATTCCCGTAACAACACCAGAAACAGGAATGGCGGCAACAACGCCGAGGAGTAACGTGATTGGAATGCCCGGAACCGCTAACGGAATTTCAGAAGTCGTGGTTATCGAACCTCGCTCTTTTGAAGAAATGCCGCAAGTGATTCAAGCCTTGCGGGAACGTAAATCCGTGGTTTTAAATTTAACCGTCATCGACCCCGATGAAGCTCAACGGGCAGTTGATTTCGTTGCTGGGGGAACTTATGCGATTGACGGTCATCAGGAGCGCATCGGTGAAAGTATTTTTCTCTTTACTCCCAGCTGCGTTCAAGTGAGTACCCAATCGGGTATCGTTCAGGAAATGGCCGCTGCGACCATGAATGCCCCCCGTCCCCAAGCAGCTGCTCCGAGTCCGGCATGGACTCTCGATCCCAATCGTTTGGCTCAATAATCAGATCAATTCAAAATTCAAAATTATTAATTCAAAATGGCAATGTGAATTTTGAATTCAAAAATGGTCAAGGGAGAGGGAAGCGTCGGAAGCATCGGGAGCACGGGAGGAAGAATCACTTCCTCCTTTATCTTTTTGTGCGCGCTTCATTCTTCATTCTTCATTCTTCATTCTTCATTCTTCATTCTTTCAAAGTGTCAATTCAACTCGGTATTATTGGCGGCGGAGTCATGGGAGAAGCAATTTTGTCCCGCCTTCTCGATCGCAATTTATATTCCCCAGAAAATGTAATGGTTAGCGACCCCCTACAACAACGACGCGACTATTTAGAGCAAACTTATGGGGTGAAAGTAACAGACGCGAATCAAGCCATTTTTACCGCCAGAACGATCCTATTAGCCATTAAACCGCAAATTCTCGATCGCGTGGTCTCGGAACTCTCTGGGATGGACCCAACACCGGCCACCCTCGTTCTTTCGATTTTAGCGGGGATGCCTTTACAACGCCTCAAAGCAGCATTTCCCGGTTGTGCCATCGTTCGTGCCATGCCCAACACCCCCGCGACAGTCGGGGCGGGAATGACGGCGATCGCGCCCGGGACTGGCGTTTCTCCAGAACAAATGGATCTCGCCAAAACGATTTTTAGTGCAGTGGGTGAAGTGGTCGAAGTGTCCGAGTCTCTGATGGATGCGGTAACGGGATTGTCGGGATCGGGGCCGGCATTTGTGGCGTTATTGGTGGAAGCACTGGCAGATGGGGGAGTCGCGTCGGGACTTCCTCGGGCGATCGCCTCTCAATTGGCCGTACAAACCGTATTGGGAACGGCAAAACTCTTACAAGAGACAGAACTGCACCCCGCACAATTGAAAGATCGGGTCACCAGTCCGGGTGGGACGACCATTGCCGGAGTGGCAGCACTCGAAGCGGGAGGTTTTCGGGCAGCTGCGATCGCGGCAGTAAAGGCGGCGTGCGCTCGATCGCAGGAATTGGGACGTTAAATATACCGATCTCGCACCATGCTTTCTATCTCACGGCTTTCACGAGAAATTCACATTTAAAGGCTATAAAAAAAGTATTGCAACTGTGTTGGCAAACACAAAGACAACATAGCCACTGGAAAGATTTGACTTTCTCGCAATACGAGAGATAGAACTCATGATAGATTCACCTCAGAACAATTCGAGGCGATCGGAATTTCTTGTTTATACGATTCCCCTATTGGCTTTAACCGCAACGGCGATCGCCTCCGATTCGGCTTGGGGAATCGTCCCGGAAGTTAACGGGACAGAAACGATCGTGACGATCGACGGCAGGCAATTTGACATTAGCGGCGGACAATTATCCGGCGACGGACGCAATCTCTTTCACAGTTTTGAGGAATTCGGCCTCGATGCGGGACAGGTGGCCAATTTCCTCTCGGCTCCCGGCATTCACAATATTTTAGGTCGCGTTACGGGAGGAAATCCTTCCCTGATTAACGGGTTGATTCAAGTTACAGGTGGAAATAGCAACTTATTTTTGATGAATCCTGCCGGGATTGTTTTTGGCAGTCAGGCGAGTTTAAACGTGCCGGGAGATTTTACCGCCACGACGGCGACGCGGATTGGCTTGGGAGAGAATTGGTTTAACGGTTTTGGCAGCAACGACTATCAAAGTTTTGTGGGAGATCCGACAGGTTTTGCCTTCGATCGTCAACAACCCGGGGCGATCGTCAATGCGGGAAATCTTGCCGTCACTTCGGGACAAAATTTAACTTTAATCGGAGGAAGCGTCCTCAATACAGGAACATTGACCGCCTCGGGGGGAACTTTAACGGTCGCCGCAGTGCCGGGAGAAAAATGGGTGCGAATTTCTCAACCGGGCAATCTTTTGAGTTTGGAAGTTCCCCCAGAAGCCCTCGAAAATGGCATTACCGCTCTCGATTTGCCGGAATTGCTGACGGGTTCCCCAGTGCAAGCGGCAACGCAAATTACTGCAACGGAAAACGCGATCGCGGCGCAAGGAAGGGAAATCGCTTGGAATCCGGGGGATGTTTCCCTAATGGGTCAGTTGACGGCTGACAATGTTCATTTAGCCGCTCTTAATCAAGTCCGGGTCGATCGCTCGGATGCCACGCGAATCGATACGGGAGACGGCATCTATAGCACGCCAACGGTGACAAAATTTCAACAAACCCCCCAAGATCCTTTAGCTTATGTTTTTGTCGATGCAACGGTAGAAAATTACCAAGACTTTCTCTATGGCGGAAAACCGGGAACCATCACTGTTGCCATTACCCCAGACGAAAGTGGGATTTCAGTCATCAGCGAACAGTTATCCCTTCGGCAAAGCTCCCTTCGGCAAAGCTCCCTTCGGCAAAGCTCAGGGCAAGCAGGACAAGCAGTTATCAGTGAAGAGATCGACGAGGTTCACATTCTTTCAGAAGGAAATGCCGGGAATTTTTGGTTGGGGAGTGATTTTGTCAGTGCTAATAATATCGACGAGTATCGGAAAGAACTGAGAACTTGGAGGGAGGCTTTAAGTGGGAATGCGGATATTTTGCTTTATAGCTGTCTGACGGCATTAGGGGAAGCGGGAAATGTACTGATTGAGGAGATCTCCAACGAAACTGGGGCAGATGTTGCCGCTTCTAGTAACTTAACCGGTAGCAGTCATTTCGGTGGAGATTGGATTCTAGAAAAGAGTACGGGAATGATTGAAGCAGATTTAGCATTTACCGATAATACTTTGAGTGGCTATCAAGATACGCTGGCAGTTTTAACCGTTGATAGCAATCTCGATGTTGACTCGTTAGATGGACAAGTGACCTTGCGAGAAGCGATCGCGGCAACAAATGGGAATGCAAGTTATAACGATGCGATCGCCACGGGATTTGGCAATGATGAAATTCGCTTTGCCTCTTCCATGACAATTACCTTGGGTTCGACCTTAAATATTGATGGAACGGGAGGGGATTTAACCATTACCGGAGGCACAAATAATGTGGAAATTAGTGGCAATAATGCCGTGCGAGTTTTTAATATTTCTACTGGAACGGCGAATGTGACTTTCGATAATTTAACCGTTCGCAATGGCAAATCTCCCTTCTCGGGAGCGGGAATATACCATAAAAGTACGGGAAAATTAACCGTTAGCAATAGCACGATCGCAAACAATACTTCAACCATTAGTAATGGGGGGGGAATTTTTGGCGATACGATTGAGGTAATGGATAGTACGGTATCGGGAAATTTTACTCGGAATTTAGGCGGGGGAATTCGCGGAACGACAGTATCGTTAAGTAATAGTCAGATTCTCAACAATACAGCAGGTTCAAGCAGTGGTGGGGGGATTTATGCGAATGAGGTTAACCTTGTTGATAGCATTGTATCCGGCAATTCAACGATTGGAAATGGAGGGGGAATTGCAGCCGGTGCCAGTATTTCGCTATCCAATAGTACAATATCGGACAATACTGGCAATAATTTTGGTGGAGGACTTTACACCCGCCAAACAAATAGCAATATCTCGGTAACGAATAGCACGATATCGGGAAATTCTGCCAGATTTGGCGGCGGTCTTTTGACCAGAAACACCATCGATTTAACTAATACAACAGTGTCGGCAAACTCGAGCTCTAATTTCGGAGGTGGAATTGCTGCGAGTAGTGGCGGAACGATTCAGAACAGTACGATCGCTTTTAATACGACCAATACTAACGGTGGCGGTCTCTACACGATTGCGGGAACTTTTGATATTGCCAATACCATCATCGCTCAGAATGCAGCCAGCGGGACGGGAAACGATATTTCTGCACCTAACGTTCATTTACAATCCAGTTTGCTCGAAGATACCGTTGGCGTGACATCGTTTCTAACAGATACCAATAATCTTATTGGAGTCGATCCTCAATTGGAGGCGATCGCCAACAATGGCGGTTTGACACAAACCCATGCACTACCAGAACTGAGTCCGGCACGAAATGCAGGAGATAATACATTAACCACCGTCACCACCGATCAACGGGGAGAAGCGCGAATTTCTGGCAGCGCGATCGATATTGGAGCCTACGAACGCATAGAGAATATTAGCAAACCCATAGAGAATCCCAGCGAACCTATCGAAACTATTGAATTGGTAGAAGCAACGGCGATCGCTTCCTCTCCTCCTCTCCTACAAGAGACCTTTGTTCGAGTCGTGGAAGAGGCATTATCTCAACCCCAAACGAGTAGTCTTTCTTTCTTCAATCTTATCGATTTGATAAACTTTCCCAAATCTTCCGTTGCTGTTTCTCCGTCCTCTGCTTCGAGTTCGTCCTTATCCAGTCCGGCGGCTTTCTTTGCCCAAAGCGAGCAAGTTTTCACGAGTGCATTTCAAGACTATTTTGCCAGTGGAAATATTACAGATTTATCTCCATCGGAAACAGTAAATACAGCACCTTCTGGAGTCTCGAATGGGAGTAATAATTTAGCGGGGATGGGAGGCACGAACAGTTCTTCTTTAACTGCTAACGCTTCTACAACAGGAGGGGAAATCGGTGCATCGGCTGCGAATAACAATACTTTGGGAACAGTAGGTTCGAGTTCGCAAAATAGCACTTCTTTTACCAATAATGCTACGGAAACTGGAGGAAATATCGATACATCGGCTGCGAATAATAATACTTCGGGAACGATCGCAAATAACGGAAACCCCGCTACAAGTTCTGATTCTTCTGTTAGTAAAAGCAATGCGATCGCGGCAGATAATACCGATACGACTGCAAATTCTCGTGGTTCTGTCGGTGACGGCAATACTGATTCGACAACATCTTCAGGCAGTAGCAAGGATGCCGATTCGAGTTCTCAAAGCGAGACCCAAGAGACTGCGGCAATGGATATGGGAAACCTGTCATCGGGGCAAAATAATGATGAAGCAATGAACCAAGACAGCGAAGATGAAGAAATCACCCTAACCCAAGCTCAAGCTAGTTTGCAGGAAGTGGTCGAAAAAACGGGTATTAAACCGGCTCTAATTTATGCGATGTTCGTTCCAGCTTTGGGAAATCCGGAGGATTCTCAACCGCAAGCCAATACTGATTTACTTTATCTGCTCCTCGTGCCTCCCTCTGGGGATGCCCAACTGTATCCCACGGGAATCCCTCGGGAACACGCCTATAAAGTTGCCGATCGCTTTCGCCAAACTGTCACCAATCCTCGCCGTCCCGATTCTTATTTAGATCCCGCTCAAAAGTTATATCAATGGACGATCGCCCATCTCGAAGATGACTTAGTGGAGCATGAAATCGATCACTTAACATTTTTGCTCGATTCGGGATGGAGATCGATGCCGATCGCTGCTTTACACGATGGGGAGAATTTCCTCATCGATCGCTACAGTGTCAGTATTATGCCGAGTATGTCCCTGACGGATCTAACTTATGTTAACGTTCGCAATTTAGGTTTGCTGGCGATGGGAGCCGAAACCTTTGACGATCAAGATCCCTTACCCGCCGCTTCCACGGAATTAGATATCCTGACGGGAGAATTGTGGAAGGGGGTGGCGTTTCGCGATGAAGAGTTTACCGCCGATCGCCTGCGACAAAGCCGCAGCCAAACCCCTTACGGTATGATTCACCTCGCCACTCACGGCAATTTTCAAGCGGGAACTCCTCAAGAATCTTACATTCAATTGGGTGATGGCAAGTTAGGCTTGCATCAGTTGCGAGAGTTGGGACTTCACGATCCTCCTGTAGAATTGATCGTTTTGAGTGCCTGTCAGACCGCGTTGGGGGATGTGGAAGCGGAGTTAGGATTTGCGGGTTTGGCGGTGATGGCAGGGGTTAAATCGGCTTTGGGGACTCTGTGGCGGGTGAATGATGCGGGAACCTTGGGTTTTATGACGAATTTTTATACTCAGTTAAAAGAAGCCCCCATTAAAGCCGAAGCAGTGCGGCGATCGCAATTGGCATTACTCGATGAAACCGTCCGCTTTCAGGGAGAGAAATTGGTTACGCCGACAGGGAATTTTCCTTTAAATGAGACATTGACAGAACTCGGCGATCGGCAATTCTCCCATCCCTATTATTGGAGCGGGTTTACTCTCATTGGCACGCCTTGGTAGTAGAGACTGTGTTACGGTTCTACCGTCAGAGAAGAGACTTCTTCAATAGGATTTTCGATACTGTACTTTGCTTACCGTTCTGAAAAACTTAGACAAACTATGACAAATCTAGTTCAAGCTGTACATAGTCTGATGTTTTCTTCCTGCTTCGTCGTGTCCGCTTTGCCGAAACATTGCGTTGGTTTGACACTCCACAGGCTGACACGGGAGAACT
>JAGHZQ010000030.1 GCA_017746715.1 Cyanobacteria bacterium SBLK | reverse complement strand
TTCTCAATTTCAGCTTACTCTATCCTCCCTTCCTTATCCTGAACTGGCCCTTACGCCTACTTTTTGGATGGGTTGGTCGGCTCTAAAGTCTGTTGTTTGGGCATTTCAGAATTCTAGCTTATCCCGAATTCAGGTTATTTACAATTGTCATTTCAGTCAATAACAAGGAGAATGATACATCTTAGATACTACAATCGAATTTATAGCTGTAGCTTTTGATACAAATTCAGATGCGTTTACTCGAATCTCATTAAGAATCGGCGAGATGTACTGATAAATAATCAAGACCTTTTTTAAATTCTTCTGTTGAAGCCCCAAAACCTAGCCGAACATACTGCGGGTAACCAAAACAATTTCCCGGTACGAGCATGACACTGTGTTTTTTCGCCAGACAACGACAAAATTCCTCAGTGTCGCTCTGCCCGATAATTTTAACAAAAGCAGTGACCCCTCCATTTGGTTTTACCCATTCAACATAAGATTTATGTTTTTCTATCCATTTTTCTAAGATACTTAGATTTAACTGAACCTCCTGCATGCGGATATCGAGAAGTCGATCGAGTTTTTCAATTGCCCTCTGTCCGACTATTTCAAGTAATGGTGACACATAAAGGGTCATATAGTCCCGTAACTGCATACAATCTTCAATAATTTCTGAGGGGGCAAAACACCAACCAATGCGGATTCCGGGTAAGCCATATCCTTTGGAAAGCGTCCCGATACTAATTGCATTCTTGTAGATTAGACATGGATTGGGAAGCGGTTCTTTCTCAACGATATCTTCAAAAGCAGCATCCCAAATCAAATATGCACCAACTTCTGATGCAGCACGAATTAATTCATCTTGTTGTTGTCGAGTAATTGAAATGCCGGTGGGATTATGGGGAAAGTTAACAGCAATTAGTTTTGTTTTTGGTGTAATTAAGGATTTCAGATCGTCTATATTAGGTTTGAAGTGATTCTCTGGCAATAATTTCCACCATTTTATTTGACATCCTATATTTTCAGCAATCGTCCAAAGAACGTGATAATAGGGTTGGAGAATAACAACTTCATCATTAGGATTGAGTATCGTTGAAGCAAGCATATATAAAATTTCATTTGAGCCATTACCCACCATTACTGTATTGGGTTGCCCGTTTCCCCATCGATTGGCAATTGCCTGTCTGAGACCAATACTGCCAGAAGTCCAACTATCATTAAAAAATACTGCATCCAACTCGATTTGAGTAATATCAGCTAGTTTTCGTAACTCTGCCAGTGAAAATGTTCGGACACCACTACTTCCAATATCAAGTGTTGTCGTAAAGTAATACTGTCGCATCCATTCTTCTAGGAGGGCTTTAGGAAGTTTTTTCATTATTCAGGTACGTTTTTGTGACTTAAAGACTACAAGAAGTGAATTTCTGAAAAAATGAGTATTTTATGATTGGATTTTGACTACTTTTTACTCACTGCTAACTGCAAACGGGTTTTATCCCAACCTTTACGATGGAGAAGCACCCACGATTGAATCAGATCGGGACCTTGTAATGCTCCGGTTAATCCGGCTCTTAAGGATTTCATCACGAATCCTTTTTTAACTTTTTTCTCCTTGGTAACTTGCTTGATAATGGCTTTGGCATCTTCGGCGGTCATTTTGGGATAGTCTGCGATCGCCCCTAAAACTGCCTCTAATACTTCTTTTACACCTTCTTGTTCGATCTGTCCTTTGCCTTTTTCATTGAAGGTTATAGACTCGCCAAATAAGAGGCGACTTTCTTCGACGCAATCGGATAGACGGGTTAAACTATGGGAGACTAATTCCGTTAGTTCGAGCAACCATTCGCGATCGCTTTCGGAGTCGAATTCGTACCCCGCTTCTTGCCAATAGGAAATCAATAAAGGCAGCAATTTTTCCGGGGGCATATTGTGGAGATATTGGCTATTGATCCAATCTAATTTATCCCAATCAAATTTGGCTCCGGCTTTGTTGACGCGATCGAGAGTGAAGAGTTTGGCAGCTTCTTCAAGGGTGAAAATTTCTTGGGTAGAATCGGGTGCGGTCCATCCTAATAACATCATATAATTTGCCATTGATTCGGGGACGAACCCTTTGGCTTTAAAATCATCCACGGAAGTTACGCCGTCCCGTTTGGAGAGTTTGCGCCCTTCTTTATTCAAAATTAGGGGAGAGTGAGCGAATTGGGGGATTTCCCCGCCCAAGGCTTCGTAAAGTAAGATTTGTTTGGCGGTGTTGGCGATGTGATCTTCGCCTCGGATAACATGAGTGATATTCATGTCCGTATCGTCTACCACCACGGCTAAATTATAGAGGGGTTGTCCGAAAGGTTCGTCCTCTTCTGGAGTCCGCGCAACTACCATATCTCCTCCTAGATCGCTGCCTTTCCAGACCATTTTGCCTCGAATTTGGTCATCCCAACGGATCTGGCGATCGTCGTCGATGATGAAGCGAATGACGGGTTTGCGCCCTTGTTTTTCGTATTCTTCCCGTTGTTCTGGGGTTAAGTCGCGATGGCGATTATCGTAGCGAGGTGCCTCGTTTCTGGCTTTCTGCGCCTCTCGCATTTGTTCGAGTTCTTCTGGAGTGCAGTAACAGCGATACGCCAATCCTTTATCGAGCAAGGTTTGCACGGCTTGACGGTAGAGATCGAGGCGTTGGGATTGGAAAAACGGTCCTTCGTCCCAGTTCATCCCCAGCCATTCTAAGCCGGTGAGGATGTTTTGGGTGTATTCGTCCCGCGATCGCTCGGTGTCGGTGTCTTCCACGCGAATGATAAATTTGCCCCCGTGATGGCGGGCGTATAACCAGTTAAATACGGCAGTTCTGGCGGTACCGATGTGTAGGTTTCCCGTGGGACTCGGAGCGATCCGAACTCTGACTGTCACGCGCTTACCCTCATTTCTTGCTGTGCGATCTTTTATTATACTTTACTCAATCCCTCCTGTTTTTTAAGAAGGCAGATAAATAATGCGATCGCGCCAGTCTTCTGCATCCTCTTCTTGCCAAATTGTGAGGATTCCCCGAATGGCCTTATTAATGGGCATACTCTGCAATACAATAATTACACCTGCACTGGTTTCTGTTTCGATAAAGTTAGCAAAATGAATGGGCATTGTTCTTTGGTCGTGAGAAATTAACACACACTCTTCTTTCGCTGCTAATGCCAAAACTTCAAGATCGCTCAAATGACTTAATTCGGCAATGTTTGCGGTTTGAAAATCGATATTTCCTTCTTGTCGCAATACGCCTGTAACAATTGCTTGATTGAGATCGGCATCGGCTTGAAAGCGAATTTTCATTACATTAATGTTCGAGAGCTTCCAATTTTTGATAAAGCAAAGGGTTATCGATTTTTGCTTGTTGCTGAAGCTGCATAAATAATTGTTCGCCTTCTTTTAAATAAGTATCTATTGTTTCCCGATTTGCTAGATAAAAGGTAATTGCTCCATAAATTTCTTCGAGGGTCAGGGCTGGAAAAGATTGGGCAATACTTTCTGGGGAATTTCCATTGAGAAAAGCGTAAACGATGGAATCTAAAGAGACTCGTTTGCCAAGGATGCGATAACAGCCTTCTTTTTGCTCGATATAAGGTTTTGTTGGAGTTATAGCAGTCATTTGCAAAATTAGGGATGCTATCGATTATTGTACCTTTTGTTTGCGATCGCTTCTGATTTGTATCGCGATCTGCCGGCGGATCGGCGATCGCAGCGTCAATATTATTATCAATTTAGATTGCAGTCTCAATACCGAACTATTGTCCAATCTTCGGTTAAATTGAGAGGGAAATCGTTTCGGGAAGCGAGATGAAAGCAAGTGAGATTCTGCAACGCTATGCAGAAGACGATCGCAATTTTCAGCGAATGAACCTGCGAGGGCTGTCTTTTAAAGGGAAAAATCTGTCTGGAGCAGATTTTAGCGAGGCAGATATTCGAGGAACGAATTTTAGCGGGGCGAATTTAACGGGGGCGAAGTTTCGAGGGGCAAAAGCAGGATTACAAAAGCGATGGGTTGTTATTTTATTGGTCACTTCTTGGCTACTGGCTGCACTGTCAGGAGTTTGTTCGCTGTGGATGGGGATTTTTGTTGCCTTGATTTTTGATAGTGACCCCATAAATGTTGTATCTGGTTGGGTTAGCTTGGTAATTTTACTTGTATTCTTTACGATCGCTGTTCGTAAAGGAGCGATTGCTGTTGCTGGCACTAGCGCTGTTGGTGTTGCTGTCAGTGTCGGTGTCGCTAGTGCTGGCGCTTTCCGTGTCGCCTTCGCTGTTGGTGTCGGTGTCGCTGGTGCTTTCGCCGTTAGTGTTGCTGGTGCTTTCGCTATCACTGTCGCTGTCAGTGTTGCTGGTGCTTTCGCCGTCAGTGTTGCTGGTGCTTTCGCCGTCAGTGTTGCTGGTGCTTTCGTTGTTGCTAGTACTTTCGCTGTTGCTTTCGCTGTTGCTTTCGCTGTTGCTTTCGCTTTTGCCTTGTTAGGACTATACATTAGTTGGCGTGCAATGAAAGGTAATCCAAAAGATGCTTGGATTCGCAATGCTGCTATTGCTTTTGCTGCTACTGGAGGAACAAACTTTTATAAAGCAAATCTCACCGATGTAGACTTTAGCAAAGCTAAACTCAAAAGTACCAACTTGCGAGAAGCAATTTTAACCCGTACCTGTTGGAAAAATACCGAGAAACTCGATCGCATTCGACCCGGAAACACCCTCCTCAAAAACCCTCAAGTCAGAGAACTCTTAAAAACAGGCAACGGTTACAAAAAATCCTTCCAAAATACCGATCTACGAGGAGCAAACTTGCAGGGTGCAAACCTCGAAAGCGCAGATATTAAACAAGCCGATCTGAGCGAAGCAATCTTGCACGATGCCAATCTGAAAGATGCTAATCTAACCGAAACTCTCGCCATCGGAACGGATTTCACCGGAGCATATTTAACCGGAGCGTGCCTCGAAGCATGGAATATTGACTCCACAACCCTCCTCGATCGCATCGATTGTCAATACGTCTTTCTCCTCGAATATCCTAACACCAACGGCAGCCGAGAACGCCGTCCCCACCACCCCGATAAAACCTTCGATCGCGGCGACTTCGAGAAACTGTACAAACAGTTAATAAATACCGTACAATTCCTCTTAAAAAACGGCATCAACCGCGAAGCCTTCCGAGAAGCCTTTCAACAAATCATCGCCGAAAACCCCGAAATAACATGGGATTCCATCCAAAAAATCGAACGCAAAGGAGACAATGTTTTAGTCGAGGTCACAGTCCCCGAAACCACCGACAAAGCCCAGATCGAACGCACCTTTGATACAGCTTATCATGCCGAATTACAAGCCAGAATTGAAGAACTCAGCCGCGATAAGAAATATCTGCAAGAGAGTAATCTCGCTCTCATTCAAAATCAATCTCTCCAAAACTTCGTTTTCGATCCTAAAATTACAGTAACGACAGAGAATAAAAACATGAGCGATAACCCCAACATCAAAACCGGCGACATAAAAGGCGGTAGCGTGGGAGGAGACTTCAACGCCAGCAATTCCGTCTTAAATATCGATAATCTCAACAGTACTATTACCAACCAAATCAACGAACTCTCCGCCACTTCCGAACTCGAAAAACCGGGAATCAAAGAACTCCTCGAACAACTGCAAACCGCCATCAATACCGATGAAAATTTGAGCGATGCGGATAAAACCATTGCTCTCGAACAAGTACAAACCCTCGGACAAGCGGGAAAAGAACCGCAAAAGAGCGAAAATCAAGGCATCGCCAAACGTGCTTTTCTCATGTTACAAGGAATCGTTGCCGGATTGCTCGCCGCCGCAAAATTAGCGGAAACTTGTCAGAGTATTATCCCCGCAATTTCGTCAATTTTTGGATTATAGAATAGAACTGCGATCGCACCTCGTCCTGTTTCTCAAGAGATGCGATCGTGTTCTAATTTGAGTTAGGGTATCGGCAGAAAAGTAATGCGATCGCGATATTCATCTTCAAAAGAATATCGAGAAATAAGAAGCAATTCATCGATCGTTTCACCGATACCCATATCAGAATTTAGAATAAAAATACCCGGAACGTGGCGATTTTGTTCCAAATGATCCTTTAAATGAACGGGCATTGTTCGCCGATTATTTGTCACCAAAATAAAATCATGTGTTTCGCACCAAATCAGAATTTCTGGGTCTAGCGTTCCCCGTTCCGGAACATTTTCCTCTCCCACAACTCGAATGATAATTTCGCGATCGCGTTGGCGCATTTGTTTCGGATAAACCGGATCGACATTTTCATCAATGAGATACTGAATGCTCATGAGTCAATTGTTGCTTTTTGGCTGCTTTTAATTCCATAATTCGTTTAACACCGGGATGAGGATTTTTACGCTGTTCTTCTCGCATCTGGCGACCCCATTGCAACCAGTCTGCCATATATTGCGTAACATCTTCTTGATTATGGAGAAAATAAAGAATCGTTGCATGGATTTGCTCTAAAGTTAGATTGGTGTAAATATCGGCGATCGCTTCAGCAGTTCGGCGACGATAAATATATTCGTATAAGATGGTTTCTATCCCTACTCGCGTTCCCTTGAGTCGAATATCTTCGGGAGATAAAAAGGTAAAATAGTCTTCGAGTTTCATGGTCGTATTCTCTGCTTTTTAGGAATATTTGGGAATTTTCCAGTTATTTATTCTTCTATTATACGGGATAACAGAGTTAGCGCGATCGCATTGCTCTCAATCAAATCTCTGCATCCCATATAGTTCTTCCTCAAAAGGCGATCGCTCGTGTAAAATGACTACAGAAACAGAGAGGAATATCAAAGATGATTGCAATCCCTCAACCCAAACCCAAAGAAAAAGAAGGGAATTTCACACTCTCGGGAGTAACGTGGTCAACTTTTAAAACCCTTGTAACGGAAATTGGCGACGATCGCGCTTATTTAATCGCTTACAGTGAAGGCGTATTGGCGTTTAAAATGCCATTCCCAGAACATGAAATCCCGACAGGAATGCTAGAAAGTTTTATTGAAGCGATCGCCGATGAATTAGAAATAGAAATCATGAAGCTGGGATCGTGGAGTTTAAAGCGAGAAGATTTACAGCGTTTTATCGAACCCGATAGTTGCTTTTACATTCAAAATGAAGCAAGAGTTAGAGGCAGAAGACTCGATCTCGCTGTCGATCCTTCCCCAGATTTAGCCATCGAATCCGATAATACTCATTCATCACTCGATAAGCACTCTATTTATGCGGCTTTAGGCATTCCCGAATTATGGCGCTATACCCGACAAAGTTTATTGGTTTATCATTTAATCGGCGATCGCTACGAACAACGAGAAGAAAGTTTAGCATTTCCTTTTTTACCCCTCGCAGAAATCCCTAATTTTATCGAACGCAGTCGCGAGATCGGACAGCGATCGGCAGTTCGCTTATTTCGTCAGAGAATCCAAGAGATTTTGCGCGATCGCCTCCCAAACAATAGAGAATCCTAGAATTTTTCTAAATTCAGCAACCCTTTTGCCAGTCCCAGTGATATGATGAAGAACCTTTAGTACAGGTGTTTGAGATCGAAAGCGGGGTGAAAATATGGCGATCGTTGCCCTCAAGGCTTGGTATGTGGAACAATACGAACCCATTCGGGAAATTATCAAACGTCCTCACGACTTGCGCTTGAGTCGCAGCAGCTTGCTTAAATCGGGATTGCGAGCCGATATTTTGGACGAAACGGAGGAAATCGCTGCTTCCCAGTGGTTTCAACGCTACATCGAAGGAGAACCCATCGAATTTTATATCGAAGGCAGTGGCGGTTACGAGATCGCCAATTTGGATCTCAAGTCCCACGAAATTTATCTCACTAAACAAGAACTCAACGCCTTTCTCGAACCGAAAATCTTCTTTAGCTATCAGCAAGAGTACAAAGAATCGAGCGAACTGTTTCGCGAAGTCTTAGAAGAAGCGATCGCCAACATGAATAAAACCGCCCGCATTCCCCTCAGCTTAGAACTCTCCCAACGCCCCAAAAGTGCGCCATTGCGCCTCAGTAGCGGGCAATTGAGACAAATTAGTAAAAGTCTTCTCTTCATTGCCGACGGTACCGCGATCGCCGTTACGACAGGAGAAGATAAACCCCGACTCCTCCTCAGTCCCAACGTTTGCATCGAACTCGGTTACGCCCTTCACAGCAAGCGTCAAGGGCAAATTCTGCTCGTGCAAATGGAACGCATGAAAGGACAATTTCCCTTTGACCTAACCCACCATCAACAGTTATCATGCAAAACGGCTGAGGAAGCGCGTCAAACTCTGCCTCCCCTACTCGAGGCACTTTTGCAGCGATTTAACCTCTAGCGATCGCATTCATCATTAAATTTATTTGGAAGGGCGTGTCAGAATAAGGAGCAATTTCTATGGCTAGAAAACCGGATTCCTATGCAGTCTCTATTATGCTAACTTCAGGGCATCGCGAAGAAGTTCGCTTTAATACCATTCAAGAGTTTCAAAAATGGTATAGTGGCGAACTCATGCCCAAAGCCAACGATACAAATTTTATCAGCGTCCCTATTAAAAACGTGCAAGGGGAATATATGGTCATTCGCCCGAGTAACGTGGCAGCCATTCGCGTCGAACCCGTTTTCGAAGGCAGTATCGATCGCGATTTTGATTAGGAAGATCGATTCAAAATAAAAAAGTGAATTTTTGCGAACACATAAGAAAGGTCTCGATCGCGATCGAGACCTTGAAACGTTTTATCACTTAACACTTTCGGCTCAAACACCCAGTGCAAATTGGGTTAAGGCTTCTTTCTCCCCAGCAAAAAAATCCCCAATTCTTAGTGTAAACAAAAATTTAAGAATTGTTCCACAGCCGTGATAAGATTTCCCTTGGCTCGAAACGAGCGATCGAAATGGACTGACCCCTAACTCAAAAACGTGAATCCGTCGGACCCACCTCTCAACCCCCAAACAGAAGGAGAAAATCCAGAAGAATCGCCCCCGAACTCCGGAGGAAATTCAATGGCCGAGTATCATCAACTCAAACAAGATTTGTTTGTGTGGACGCTTGCCATGAGCGGGATTATCTTTGCGGGGGTATGGCTGAACTATTCCCTCAATACCGCTCTGAACTACTTGCTTGGAGCATGCGTGGGTGTTGTTTATTTGAGAATGCTGGCGAAGAATGTAGAGCGATTGGGTGCGGGAAATGCTCGCGTCAGTTCCAATCGATTAGCTTTGTTTGCAGGTTTAATCATTGTTGCCACTCAGTGGCAGCAACTGCATATCGTGCCTGTATTTTTGGGATTTCTGACCTATAAGGCCGCGATTATTGCTTATACTTTTCAAACTACTTTTTCAGAGTTTATGAAAAAGTAAGGAAAGGAAACGCGATCGCGACGGCCCGATAGGAATTCGAGTGCAAACTCTCCTCTGAAATCCCGTTGATGTTTTTAAGAAATTGGGGAAAGAACGCCCAATGGAACTTTTTGCTGGCTTGAAGGTTTTTACCTTTCTCCCTCTAGCATCCCTCGAAGTTGGCGAACATTTTTACTGGCATTTTGGCGGCTGGACCGTACACGGGCAAGTCTTTATGACCTCTTGGTTCGTGATCGGCCTGTTAGTCATTGCCTCCTTAGCCGCCACTCGGAACGTTCAGCGCGTTCCTAGGGGCGTGCAAAACTTCATGGAATTTGCCTTAGAATTCGTCCGCGACCTCGCGAAAAACCAGCTTGGCGAAAAAGAATACCGACCTTGGGTTCCTTTCATTGGCACTCTATTCTTATTCATTTTTGTCTCCAACTGGTCGGGAGCTCTCCTGCCGTGGAAGCTCATTCACATTCCCGTCGGAGAATTAGCGGCTCCTACCAACGATATCAACACCACCGTCGCGCTGGCATTGTTGACCTCGCTGGCTTACTTTTTCGCGGGATTTAGAAAGCGCGGTTTGAAATATTTTGCCAAATATATCGAACCCACGCCAATCCTCTTGCCGATCAATATATTGGAAGATTTTACCAAGCCCCTCTCCCTGAGCTTCCGTCTTTTCGGAAACATTGTGGCAGATGAATTGGTGGTCGCGGTATTAGTCTTGTTGGTACCTCTATTCATTCCCTTGCCCGTTATGGCCTTGGGACTCTTTACGAGTGCCATCCAAGCTCTCGTTTTTGCCACTCTAGCGGCTGCTTACATTCACGAAGCACTGGAAGGCCACGGCGATGAGCATCACGATTAAACCCAATGGGTTCAATCGTTAATCTTGCTTCTCAGCAAAGATTCACCTGTTATCACTGTTAAAAATCACTCAAAGGAAAAAATCATGGATAATTTAATTCCTGCTGCCTCTGTTGTTGCTGCTGCTCTCGCTGTTGGTTTGGCTGCAATCGGCCCTGGAATCGGACAAGGAACCTGTGCCGGTCAAGCGGTTGAAGGGATTGCTCGCCAGCCCGAAGCTGAAGGTAAAATTCGCGGAACCTTGCTGTTGAGCTTGGCGTTCATGGAATCTCTCACTATCTACGGCTTGGTTGTTTCCTTGGTTCTCTTGTTTGCAAACCCCTTCTCGTAATTAATTGCCGATCGCGGCAAAAAAAGGTAGAGAGAATCAATTCAAAATGAAGAAATGCCATTTTTGAATTTTGAATTCTCTTTACCGCTCATCCAAAAAGCTAATTTCAGAATCTTCCACAATGATACATTGGAGTTTTTTATTGGCGGCAGAAGCGGCAGAAGCGGGAGGCATGTTTGACTTTGATGCAACATTGCCCTTGATGGCGTTTCAATTTGTAGTCTTAGTTATTCTTCTCGATAAAATCTTCTACAAACCTTTGGGAAATGCCATTGACGAACGCGCCGACTACGTTCGCGGCAAAACCCAAGATGCCAAAGAACGCTTGGAAAAAGCCAAAGCGATCGCCGCACAGTACGAACAAGAATTAGTAGACGTTCGCCGTCAATCTCAAGAAATTATTGCCACGGCCCAAGCCGAAGCGCAAGAAGTCGTTGCCAAACAAGTCCAAACGGCCCAGCAAGAAGTTCAACAAGAGCGAGAAGCTGCCGCTCGAGAGATTGAAAACCAGAAAGCACAAGCCTTCAGCACTCTCGAAGGCGATGTCGATGCTCTGAGCTGGCAAATTCTGGAAAAACTGTTGGGACCGGAATTGGCAAGATAGTCAAACTTAAGGAAAATAAAAACCGTGTGGACAGTATTTTATCTAGCCACTGAAGAAGCCGCCGAACATGGATTCGGATTAAACTTCGACATTTTAGAAGCCAACATAATTAACCTTGCACTGCTTTTAGGGATTTTGGTTTACTACGGCGGTCAAGTTGTGGGTAAGATTCTCAACGAACGACGGGCCAAAATTGAAGCAGAAATTCAAGAAGCAGAAAGTCGGGCCTCGAAGGCGGCTTCTGAATTAGCCAAGGCACAACAAAATTTGGCGCAGGCACAAGAAGAAGCCAAGCAAATTTTAGCCAGTGGCGAACAAACCTCTCAACGGGTGAAAGAAGAAATTTTGGCAAAAGGCAAGGCAGAAGTGGAACGCATGAAAGCCACGGCCGCTGCCGATGTCAGTACCGAACAGGACAAGGCGATCGCCGAATTGCGCCAGCGCACCGTCGCCCTCGCCCTCGAACGGGTGGAAGGTCAACTCAAGGAGCGATTGGACGACCACAAGCAAGAACGCCTCATCGATCGCTGTATCGGGCAGTTAGGGGGATAACCAATGAAAGGATCTTTAATGAGCGGCTCTATTGCCGAACCCTACGCGCAGGCTCTTATGTCTCTGGCGCGATCGCGAGATTTAGCCGATCGCTTTGGCGAAGATTTCCGAGCCCTCGAACAATTACTACAAGACTCCCCCGAATTTCGGGCCTTTATCACCAATCCCGTCATTGAGGATGGGGATAAAAAAGCCGTGCTGCGACGCATCATGGGAGATGGCACCGACGCGCAACTGGTTAACTTTTTAATGTTACTGGTGGATAAGCGACGCATTGTTTTTCTCGAACAAGTCATCGCCCAATACCTCACCCTATTGCGGGAAATGAATGAAACCGTTTTAGCTGAAGTGACCAGCGCTCGCCCTTTGAACGAACAACAGCGCCGTTCCGTCGAACAGCGAGTGCAGGCTATCTCCAGCGCCCGAGGGGTAGAACTAAAAACCCAAATCGACCCCGACATTATCGGTGGAGTCATTATCAAAATCGGCTCCCAAGTTCTCGATGCCAGCTTGCGGGGTCAACTCCGTCGCATCGGCATGAGTTTGAACGCATAACCCATAACCCATAACCCATAACCCACAAAAAAACTATGGTTGCTATCAGACCAGACGAAATCAGCAATATTATTCGTCAGCAAATCGAACAGTACGATGTAAAGCAAGAAGTATCCAACGTGGGAACCGTTCTCCAAGTCGGAGACGGAATTTCTCGGATTTACGGCTTAGAAAAAGTCATGGCGGGGGAACTCGTCGAATTTGAAGATGGTACCGTTGGGATTGCCCTAAACCTAGAAGAAGATAACGTCGGGGCAGTACTGATGGGAAGCGGTCGGGAAATCCAAGAAGGAAGTACCGTCAAAGCAACTGGAAAAATCGCGCAAATTCCGGTTGGAGAAGCGCTAGTCGGTCGCATCGTCGATGCTTTGGCCCGTCCCATCGATGGAAAAGGCGATATTAATACCAACGATACTCGCTTAATCGAATCCCCCGCTCCCGGTATCGTTCAGCGTCGCTCCGTTCACGAACCCATGCAAACCGGGATCACGGCAATTGACGCCATGATTCCCATCGGACGGGGACAGCGCGAATTGATCATCGGCGATCGCCAAACCGGAAAAACGGCGGTTGCCGTCGATACCATCCTCAACCAAGCCGAAGAGAACGTGATTTGCGTTTACGTTGCCGTCGGTCAAAAAGCCTCTACCGTGGCGCAAGTGGTGGGAGAACTGCAAGATCGCGGTGCCATGAGCTACACCGTCGTCGTTGCCGCCAATGCCAGCGACCCCGCAACCCTGCAATACCTTGCCCCCTACACCGGAGCCACCATCGCCGAACACTTCATGTATCAAGGAAAAGCGACCTTGGTGATTTACGACGATCTCTCCAAACAAGCTCAGGCTTATCGTCAAATGTCCTTACTCCTGCGTCGTCCCCCCGGTCGCGAAGCCTATCCCGGAGATGTATTCTACGCTCACTCTCGCTTATTGGAGCGAGCGGCAAAACTCAGCGATGACTTGGGCGGCGGTAGCATGACGGCACTCCCCATCATTGAAACCCAAGCCGGTGACGTTTCCGCTTACATTCCCACCAATGTGATTTCCATCACCGATGGTCAAATCTTCCTCTCTTCCGACTTGTTTAACGCGGGTTTCCGTCCGGCAATCAACGCCGGGATTTCCGTATCTCGCGTGGGTTCTGCCGCCCAAATCAAAGCCATGAAACAGGTGGCGGGTAAATTAAAACTGGAATTGGCTCAGTTTGCAGAATTGGAAGCCTTTTCTCAGTTTGCCTCCGACTTGGATCCGGCAACTCAAGCACAGTTGGCACGGGGTCAACGCTTGCGGGAAGTCCTCAAACAGCCTCAATATTCTCCCCTCGCCGTTTACGAACAAGTGGCTCTCGTTTATGCCGGCTTGAATGGCTACTTGGATGATATCGACTCCGAGAAAATTACCGACTTCACCCAAGGTTTCCGGGAATACCTGAAAACCAGCAAAGCCGACTTCTCTCAATCCATCACCTCCGAGAAAAAACTCACCGATGCCGGCGAAAGCATCCTCAAAGAGGCGATCGCCGAGTACAAGAAAACCTTTGTCGCTTCTGTTTAATCGCGACCCATGTAGGGACGTAGCAAACTATGTCCCTACTGATAACTGATACCTGATAACCGCTCGCCTTGAGCGAAGTCGAAAGGATAACTGAAATGCCCAATCTCAAAGCCATTCGCGATCGCATCAAGTCGGTCAAAAATACGCGCAAAATTACCGAAGCCATGCGCCTTGTGGCGGCAGCAAAGGTGCGTCGCGCTCAAGAACAAGTGACCTCAACCCGTCCCTTTGCCGATTGTTTGGCACAGGTGCTGTACGGCTTGCAAAACCGCCTGCAATTTGAAGATGTAGACCTGCCTTTACTGAAACAGCGTCCGGTGAAAACCGTGGGGCTGATGGTGGTTTCTGGCGATCGCGGTCTCTGCGGCGGTTACAATACCAACGTCATTAAAAAGGTAGAAACCCGGATTCAAGAATTAAAAAAAGAAGGGTTTGACTATAAATTAATTTTAGTGGGGAGAAAGGCAACCCAATATTACGAGCGCCGCCAAGCTCCCATTGCTCAAAGCTATACGGGATTCAACCAAATCCCTACGGCTGCGGAAGCCTCCAAAGTTGCCGATTATTTACTCTCTCTCTTTCTCTCGGAAAGCGTCGATCGCATCGAGTTAATTTATACAAAATTCGTGTCTTTGATTAGCTCTCGTCCGGTGGTGCAAACGCTTTTACCTTTATCGCTTCAAGGGTTAGAAAATCCCGATGATGAGATTTTCCACTTGACGACGGCGGGGGGCTCTTTTAGCGTCGAACGGGAAAAGGTTTCTACACCAATGGCTACTTTCCCCAGAGATATGATTTTCGAGCAGGATCCGGCACAAATTCTCGATGCCCTCTTGCCTTTATATCTCAATAATCAATTGCTTCGCGCCCTGCAAGAGTCCGCAGCCAGCGAATTAGCAGCTCGCATGACGGCGATGAACAACGCCAGCGACAACGCGACAGAATTAGTGAAAACTTTGACTCGTTCATACAATAAGGCACGCCAAGCGGCCATTACTCAAGAAATTTTAGAGGTGGTTGCTGGGGCAAATGCGCTGTAAGACAGAGGTATTTTGTCATATTTCGTAACAATTTATCTGAAGATAATCTATCTTTTGATGAAGAAAATTCACTAATATAATGATATAATTTAACGCCCGATGATTCCGGGCGTTTTTCACAATTTATGAAATTTTTTTAATTGGGATAGTAATGAAATTTTACAAAGTCCTTCGTCAAGTCTATGGAGTTACCAAAAACGATCGCTTTTTATGGTTTCTGAAAATTATTGAAAGTTTGGTTTCTAAGGTACTTTCCTTGTTGATGGTGGGGGTGATTTTATGGGCGATCGGGGATTTGTGTATTTTACTCGTGACGGATTTGTTTATTAAATCTTCCCATTCTTTAAAGGACGATATTTTTGATATTTTCGGTCTCTTTTTAAATATTTTAGTCGCTTTGGAAATTTTGGAGAATATTACGGCTTATTTAAAAAAGCATAGCATTCAACTCGAGTTAGTGATCGTGACTTCTCTCATTGCCGTTTCTCGAAAAATCATTATTTTCGATCTGGAAACGAAGTCCTCTACCGATCTGATTGCCATTTCGATTGCTGTTTTCATGCTTTCGATTAGTTATTTTATCGTTCGCAGTCGGCAAAAAGACGAAGAGTAGGAAAGGCGATTGCCATAATTCAAATAAGTGTATTGCAGGATGTCTTCGATATCTGCGATCGCCTCTCTCCGTCCCAACTCGAGAAGACGCGATCGCATCCATTCAACTAACAATAAACCCTCGGCAAACGCCGCTTAAACCCGCAGAGAATCTCCCAAGAAATCGTCCCGATGCGATCGCTCCATTCTTCCACCAAAATGGTTTCTTGGCTGTCTTTGCCAATTAACGTCACAACTTCTCCGGGTTGTACGTCGGGAAGGCGACTGATATCTAGCATCAATTGATCCATCGTTATCGAACCAATTTGCGAGACCCGTTGCCCTCGTAACAAGACCTCCATTTTATTACTCAACAAACGCGGCACCCCATCCGCATAACCAATCGCCACAACTGCAAGGCGAGTCTCGCGATCGCTGACATAGCGATGTCCGTAACTGACCCCCGTATAGGGAGGAATGGTTTTCACCTGCGTTACCCGCGCTTTCACCTGCAAAACGGGTTTGAGATCGATGGCTTCTTGCAAATGGGGAGAAGGGGATAAACCATAGATTGCCAGTCCTACCCGAACCAAATCGTAATGCAGAGTGCGATCGCTCATTGTCGCTGCCGAGTTGGCAATATGGAGGAGAGGTGGCACGATTCCTTTTTGTTTTAACTTCGCGATCGCTTCCCGGTAGCGTTGGTGCTGCACGTCCATAAAAGCGCGATCGGGGTCGTCGGCAGTAGCAAAATGAGAATAGACGCTTGCTAGTTTCAATTGGGGCAATTGTTGCACGAATTGGGCAAACTCTAAGGCTTCCGTCCAAGGGGTACCCAAACGCGACATTCCCGTGTCGATATTGAGGTGTACGGGAAGGGTTTCTGCCAACTGTGCCAGAGTTTCGGAAAAAATCAATGCCTGTCGGGGCGTACAGAGGGTAGGTTGCAAGCGATAATCGACGATCGCTTCGATTTCTGCCGGATTGTTAATTGCTCCTAAAATCAAAATGGGGGCATTAATCCCCGCTTTTCGCAGTTCGATCCCCTCTTGGGAAGTCGCCGTCGCACACCATTTGGCTCCCGCTTCTAAAGCCGTTTTCGCCACTTTCACAGCCCCGTGACCGTATCCGTCTGCTTTCACCACCGCCATTAAAGCAGGCGAGACCGTTGAAGTCGAACTTTGCGAATGCAACATTTGCAAGATCTGTCCGACATTATGGCTCAATGCCCCCAGATCGATCTCGATCCAAGCGCGTTGATACGCTGCATGAGAGATATTGAGAAATTGCAGTTTTTCGTAACTCAGTACCATCATTCACTCCTTGAGCGCCAATGCGAGAATTGGACAATTGACAAAACATCTAAATTCTTCTTACCGTCCGCCAACGACTCAACCCGCTAAATCCCATCTATTTTAAAATTGGTTAGAGCTTAAACTCAAGCAATCTTCTCCCGGTCTTCGTTCGCGATCGCTCTGACTCCTTCGACGACAACAATATCCCCTCGCCACTGCAATTATCCGGGTAAAAGCAATCATCAAGGCAATCCTATCTAGAGTAAACTCAGTTATCTAGAGTACTAGATAGATCCGCGATCGCTTTATCTTCGGTGTTTGTCAATTCATCACTTCTCGATTGCAAGCGTGTAAAAGAGTGATGTTTGGAATGCTCGTTCCTAAAAGAGAAGGATTCTACCATCTTGACAAAGCGGGAAAAATAAGATCGTGCTTGTAACGATCCGAACGAGCAAATGAGCGAACAAGACCCAGCTTAGATCTGTTAAAGGAGTGGAGAGATTGGTTGTCTTGGATATAAAACCTATATTTCATAAGGGTTTCACGCATTTATGATTTTTCTGTTAGGTCGATCGCCCTACAATTCCCACTATAAGATTTGGATTATGTTTGAATGTTTTCTATCCCATCGGTATTATCAAGAACATTTCCGGCGATTGTGAGATTTTTTTCTTAGAGGGGTTTCCATATCCAACTAAATGTGGTACTGTAAGAATGGCTAATGTGCCAATACAAGATAGCAGTATGGAGATCTTTTCGGGGCAGCACTTGAGTGTCTGCCTTTTTTATTGCGATAGCGGACGCGATCGCAATTAATGGATGAAAGAAGGCAGTGTAAGGATATCGGGACTTTCGACCCATGACATTAACCCGGCGATCGGTTAATCTAAAAGTAAATTCAACAAATATCTAATTACAGCAAGAAGCGATCGACATCAGAGCAAGGGATAAGATAATGCCGGCTAACTTTTCCAGTGTAGATAAGGGATTAAATATCGAACCGCAACTTTCATTGATTCCTGATGAAGACTCCCTCAATCCCTTAACGCCAAACAATTTTCCTCAAAATGGCAGTGCGTCCTCCTCTGATTTGCCTCCACCTCCTCCCAATACTCATCCTAGACTCTTAGCAATTAGCCTCGAGAAAAACGAATATCGATCGAATGAAATCCTAAGAGTGATTTCTGGAGAAGCAACCGATCCTGATGGATTTACAGATTTAGCGGGGATTGATTTTCAAATTCGCTTAGAAGATGGTTCTTATGTTGATATCGCCGATACTGAATTTTTTCAACCTGTTAATAGCACAACAGGATCTTTTACCTACGAATTTGCTCTTAATAATTTAAACTTAATGCCCGGCGATCGTAACCTCGGTTTATTTGCCAGAGCTTACGATCGCTCGGGACTCAGTAGCAATAGTTATGCCGAACTTGACTTTCGGATTGTTAACACGGCTCCAGAAGGATTGAATTTCAATATTCAATCTCGTCAAAGTGATGGCGTGCCTTTAGGAGGACATTCCTTCCTCATCAGCGATACTCTATATCTGGAAAATACATATTTGACAGAATTTGATGGGATAGAAGATGTAGAAAGAATTGATTTCTGGGTAGACAATATGATGGATGGGAGCAGCATTGATATTGCCGATGTCACCGAATTCAGAATCGACCCGAATGCACCAGACCCCTCCTATTTAACTTATGATTATGCTTTAGAACTCAGTCAATTGGGATTATCCCCACAACCGAATACATTGTTGCGACTGCGAGGAATTGCTTACGATAAAGCCGGAAATAGTAGTGCCGAGATGTCCCACCATTTTGATATTGTGAATCTTGCCCCAACCAATTTAGGCTTTGCCTTATCTAAATCCGAATATTTGTCCAGCGAAACTTTAACTCTAGATTTTGGTCATCTAGTAGAATACGATCGCCTCAGCGATCTCGATCGCGTCGATTTCCAACTTCTACATGAAAGCGGTACGATTATCGATGTGAGCGATGTAACCGATTTTTCTGTCGAACCTACGTCTCCCGACAGCTTTTCTTTTAACTACAACTTGGATTTAGGATTGTTGGATCTCGTTGAGGGAAATTATTTTCTCGAAGCAACTGCCTACGATAAAGCTGGCAATCAAAGCACTCCCTACCAACAGAATTTCATTCTCACCGTTCCCCAAGGCAATGCGCCAGAATCCCTACGTTTTTCTCTTGACAAAACAACCTATATCCCCACGGAATCTCTCAACCTTACTAATGGTTGGGTAGAGGACAAAGATGGAATCATGGATATTGCGCGCATCGAATTGCAACTGTTCGGAGAAACGGGAAATGCGATCGCCGATCTGGGAAATATTACTCATTTAAACCCTGCCAGTTGGGATGAAAATTGGGCTGGTTTTGCCGATACTTTCAATCTCGGGAATTACAATTTGAGCGAGGGAATCTATTCTATTGCCGCGATCGCCTACGATCGCAACGATAATGCCAGCAATACCTTCAAACGTGCATTCCAAATTGCACCGCTCAATAATGCTCCCAGTAACTTGACATTTAGTCTCGATCGAAGCAGTTATACCGTTGGAGAGACTCTCACTCTTCGCAATGGCTGGGTGTTTGACGGGGATGGCACGGAAGATATCGGCGAAATTGAATTGCACCTCCGCAAAGCCGATGGCAGCATTGTAGAAGTCCCCAATATCGAAGGAATAACCCCTGCAACTTGGAGTCCGGAATGGGGCAACTTCAGCCATAATATTACTTTAGACGGTCTCGAAAGCGGAACTTATACCCTAGTGGGAGTCGCCCGCGATCGCGCCGGCAGCACCAGCAATATAATGGAGCGTTCCTTTACATTAACCGCTCCCGTTACCAATACCGCTCCTACTCATTTGCGTTTTAGTTTAGATCGCACCCGCTATAGCGCGATCGATACCATTACCCTGAATAATGGCTGGGTATCCGATGGAGACGGTTGGAAAGATATTGTTCGCATTGACTTGGAAATTGTCGATGAAAACGATAGCGTTACGGCATTAGACGACATTACCGACTTTATTCAACCCACTTGGGATTGGACGCGAGAATGGGCAGGATTCAATTACAGCTTTGGTTTGGGAAATTTGGGATTGGCATCGGGACGATATCGCCTGCGATCGCGCGCCACCGATAACTCGGGTGATGTTAGTCATCTCTTCGAGCGATCGTTCCTCGTAGTTTGAGGTTTCACCTTCACTTAGCACGATCGTGTAGATTTCAAAAAAAGCTATCTTATTGTTTTAGTTACAAAGTAACCTCGAGGAATAATGTAAAGCCTCTATTGAGAGAATAAATATCTCTGTAAAGAGTCGGTAAAGTTCCGCCAAAGCTATAGACAGGATCCAGCCAATTGGCTTATATCTATAAGTGGGTAAGCTCAAACGCCTTGAAAACAAAGGAAAGCAAGCGTTTTTAAGGATTGAGACAATTTACCCAAACTATCGAACACAAAAATTTATAGACAGTAAAGTTACTGAAAGGACTCGACTCATGAAAGCTAAATTTTTGACTGGTCTTGTTGCTACCACCGCCGCGATCGCTTCTGCCCTCATCGGAGGAACCGCTCAAGCCTTCTCCCTCACTTCTCAAACGAATTTAAAAACTCTCGACCCAACTTTCTACGACACACTCGTTAGCGATTACCTGATACAAGGACTCGACCCTGTTTTAGGGAATGAAGGTATTGCTGTTGTCAATCCCGAACAGTATGCTCTTAATGGAATGCTCAAGACTGTCGGCAGTTCGGTTGACGTTTTCTTTATCGATACTGTTTCTTATACGGCACTGGCAGTCCAAGAGGATCGTATTACCTTTAAAGTTAATGGCGGTTCCCCATACGATGCCTTTAATCTCGATAGTACCAATCAAACTCAAGATTTCGATCCCGGTGCATTTGATGATACCGCCGATGAAGTTAAGGATGGAGAAGGATTTAGCATCAAAGGTCTCGCAGCCGGAGATATTTTAGATTTTGCACTCAATACGGTAGAAACTGGCTTCGGTTCGAGCTACTTTGGAACTGATTTCAGTGATGATGCTCCCTTCCAACATATTATTGCTTATGAAATCGAACATAATAACGAGAACTGGGTATACCTCGGTTGGGAAGATTTAAGCAGTGACAATCTAGATGTTGATTGGGATTTTAATGATGCGGCGATTGTTATCCGAGGCGTTACGGTGATGCCTCCCATTATCGTTCCCGAACCCGGCGTAACCTTGGCTTTATTGGGGATTGCTGCGGGTTCTTTGGGTCTGCGCCGCCGCAAAGATGCAGAATAATTCCCAGTAAAATTGAATAAGTTTGCAAGAGGGGCAAATCTTTGCCCCTTTTTGCTGTCAAAATTTCGACGCGATCGCCTATTGCCAGTAAAAATCATCCTTTCCCATTGACCAATCGCTTTGAGATGTCACAATTTGACTGCTCCCACCTTTCCGCTTCGCTAAAAAGGTGGGATTCCTCTGTCAATCAGTTAACTGACTTAATGCGATCGCATTCTATCTCTAATCCAAAAACCAGAAAAGAAGAAGAGCGATCGCTTGTTTCTAAATTAACATTTGATTAATATGAGTTAAAAGCTCCGGCATTAATTGTGCATTATCGACAATTGTTTTTGTTGCTAAGCGATCTAATAATTCATCTAACTCGCGATTGCCCGTACCGACTAGAGAATTGTGTTCGAGCACTAAAATCGGTGGATGGTTCGCCAGATTTGCCAATTTTTTTAAGCCATCCAGCCAACATTCAATATCTTGAACTTCTCCTAAATTCACAATGAGAAGATCGACACTCTGATTTTGAATTTGACTGTATACTTCAGCCCAAGATTTTGCTAATAAACTTCGCAATCCTGCGGTTTGTAAATATTGAGTTAAAGCATGAGCAAAATCAATCCCTGCATGGGGTTGATTTTCTGAAGTTTCGTCGGGATCGGGAGGAAGTTGATGGCATTCATTCCCTGCTTCAATGATGAGAATATTAGCTTGCTGGCTGACTCCCGCAGCTACTTGAATAACTTGCAAAAGTGCGACGATACTCTGTTCGGTAATGGGAATCAAACAAGGAAAAACCGATAATCCAGCAATTTTATTGGCAGATTCGGTAATGATGGTATCTAATGTAATGACAGGCAAACAAGAAAGAGATTCGATCGCGCCGAGTGCTTGCAAATATTCATCGGCGTTTTCAATTTTGCCCCCCTCGAGTAACAAAACATCGGGTTTCCAAACCTTGGCCAGAATTTCCGCTTGCTCGATATCGCTGGCTTCTAAAATCCGATAGTTTAAGGTTAAAATGCGATCGCGAAAGATTTGCGTTGTGGCATCTTCTCCCTCTCGAACTTGCCAAGCATGCAGATGTAAAATTGTGAGATTTTTTCGCGTCGATGGAGGGGAGGTTTTCAATCGCGATAAACTTTCTTGCAGGGCTTGAGACTGAACGGGCAAACTTAAAAAACCATCGGCATCATTTTGTTGTGCGTGACGTTTATCCGCTCGCGTGGCGGTAATAATAACGGGAATATTTTTGGTTTTGCTATCGGCTTTGAGTAAGGTGAGGACATCCCAGCCCGATAGGAGTGGTAAAAGAGGATTGAGGAAAATTGCCCGAGGTTGAATTTGTCGCGCTTGTTCGAGGGCTTCCGTCCCGGAACGAGCGACGATCGCCCGATAGCCCAATTTTTGCAATTGTCCGGTTAAGCGTTCGATATATTGGGGAACTGCCTCCACGATGAGAATCAGGCGATTGGGTTCTGGCGAGGATTTCCCCCGATCGCGTCTTGCTTCCCGTTCGGGTGGAGCGGGGGGCAACAGTAAGGTGAATTTACTGCCCCGCCCGACCTTAGAGGTAAAGGAAATATCTCCCCCGTGGGCGCGAGCGAGGCGTTGGGTGAGCACCAACCCCAACCCCGTCCCTTCAAATTGACGCGTGAGGGGACTTTCCAATTGCTGAAATTTTTGAAAGATGAGATGTTGGGCGGATTCGGGAATGCCAATCCCCGTATCCCAAACCGTAAAATCGATCCATCCCTGCCAGCGATCGACGTGCAAGCCAATTTTACCGCCACTGGGGGTAAATTTGAGGGCATTTTCCAACAGGTGTACGAGCATTTGCCGCAAGCGCAATTCATCCGCCACGATCGCTTCTAATTCTGGCGCAATCGTGAGAGAAAAGTCAATGCGCGGGATTGTCTGAGATTCTTTTCCCCGAGCGGCAAATAGTTGCTGTCGCGCCTGCTGGTAAGCGCGATCGCAAACCTCTTTTAAGTTTACAGGTTCGAGATTGAGTTTTAACTGTCCCGTTTCAATGCGAGTTAGGTCGAGAATATCATTGACCACGCCCATCAATTGCTGCCCGCTTTGATAAATTAATTGGGCGTAACGGGACTGACGCTTGTTGAGTTCCCCCAGTTTGTTATCTTTGAGCAGGCTGGCTAGTCCTAAAACTGCAGTCAGGGGGGTTTTGAGTTCGTGAGAGATACAAGCCAAAAACTCGTCTTTGAGACGATTTAACTGCACGAGATCGGCATTTTTTGCCGTCAGTTCTTTGCAGAGTTGGCGCTGTTCGGTAACATCCGTAGCGAGGACGAGCCAGAGGGGGAGGGAAGTTTTTGAGGGGATGGGCTGGGAGTTGGGCGGAGAATACACGCTGAGGGGAAGTTTGACAAATTGCCAAACGCGATTGGCTTTTTGGGCCATCTCTGGGGAAGTTGGCGAAAATTCTCGATCGCTGTCGAAGTCCCATTCTTCTTCCTCTCCCCGTTCGGCAATAAAATTGCACCAGCGATCGAGAACGATCTCTTGGTCTAAACCGATTTTCCAGTTTTGGGGGGTGTTTTCCCAAAGTGTTTTGCTGTCGTATTGAGAGGATTGCAAAAACTCTTTGGGCGTGCAATCGCCGACCCCAGCCATTCCCCGACCGATTTGCTTTTGCCAAGTCGAGTTTTGTTGGATGACCTGTCCTCGTTCTCCTTGCAACATCAAAGGAATGGGCAATTGTTCGAGCAAGTTCCGGAGAGATTCCAAACTATTGGGTGCGAACGTGGGGAGCTCGGGCAGTACGGCATATAATAATTGCCAACTATCGAGCAAACCTTGAAATTTGCCCTCTTCATCAATGAGGGCGCAATATTGCCGATCGCCTTCCCAATCTTGTCCTCGCAGGAGAGATCTCGCTTCTTCTACGCTTGCAGTCATGGGGAGAACGACAATCGGTTCGAGAAGGCTGGGAGAATGGCTTTGTCCCGAAGGGGAAATTGTTGTTTCTTCGGAGATCGCCAAAGGCAAAAGACTCTTCTGCCGTCGATCCTGTTGTGGCGAGGCTGCCTTTCTCGTGCCTCCTACCGTTCCCAATTTGAAAAACATCTCTCCCCCCCCGCTCGGAACGCTCTGACAGGCAATATTTCCTCGGGAAAGCAGGCGCGATAAGCGAATAACGCCAAGGGGATAGCACCGATCGCTCAACACGACGACCGCTTCGGCTTGATGGTCTCGAAAAATTTGCAGCAGTGCTTCCGGGCTTGCGGTCTGTTCGCAAACCGGGACGGAACGAATAAATTGTTGCAAGGTGCGCGGTAAACTGGGCATGAGTCGCAAGTCGCGATGGGGACGCGATCGGAGTTGAGGGCAGGCAGTGGGTAAAACTTGGGGATTTTGCGTTCTCGATCCCATCAGGATCCCAATTGTATTATTGCCTCCCAAGCTAATTTTTCTAAAAGAAGATTACAATTAATTACATTTCTTAGTCTGCCTCAACAACTACCATCGCCAAAATTGCTAAATTTTTTCACTTTCTCAAATCTTTTCATCATTGCTAGCAAATTTTATATTATTTTAAGATTAGACGAAAAACAGTAAGAGCAAACGGTCGGCTAAGGTTTATGATTGATGACAAGCGAGATATCTTCCTTTTCTACTGCCTCAAATCCTCAATTGTTTATTTGCGTTTATGCTCAAACCGAGGGTCTGTGTCGATCGCTGAAGAATCTGTTAAGCGGCGATCGCTACGTCTACGAACAAAGTAGCACTCAAGATGATTTTCTCGCTTTAATCGAACGGGATAAGGAACGCATTGACTGTTTGATTTTGCAAAATATAGAATCCGAATTAGAAGTTCTCGATGCCCTTTACGATCGTGGAATCCTTCTGCCGATCGTGATTATCGAGCCGACGAATTCCCAAAATATCAACTTCGAGAACAGCGATGCCAATACTGAAGGGTTTCCGGAAACCTTTCGCCATATCGTCCCCGAAGCCGCTAACTATTTCTACCATACCGGAGAAGTTTTGTTGCTGGGAACGCAGCTCGAACAAATCTCTACAGCGATCGAACGCGCGATCGCCAATTTCCTCAAACTCGCTCCCACCAGCGATCTTTCGACATCGGCCAGTACCTTAGAACAGACGCGGGAACAGAGCAAGCAAAATTTTCTCCTCCTACAGCAACGCCGTTTGGCAGAAAAACTCAAAGAACGCCTCGGGTACTTGGGAATTTATTACAAGCGCAACTCCCAAGACTTTTTGCGAAATCTGTCCCCACAAGGAAAAAAAGCCTTATTGCAGGAGTTAAAAGAGGACTATCGCGAGATATTTTTAAATTACTTCGTCTCCAATTACCCCCTCAATCCCCTTTTGGATCAATTGGTCAATCGCGCCTTTTTTGCCGATCTCTCGGTTTCCCAAATTTTAGAGATTCATATGGAGCTCATTGACGAATTTGCCCAACAGTTGAAACTTGAAGGACGCAGCGAGGAAATTTTACTCGATTACCGTCTCGTGTTGATTGACATTATTGCCCATTTATGCGAAATGTATCGGCGATCGATTCCCCGAGAGGACATCCCCTTTGAAGTCTTTGCAACAAGAGAATAAAATCTTAATGTACGTTAAGCTGCTAATTTATCGTTGTTAACCCCTCTTCCTTTATCAATCCATGAGTCTCTCGAAAAAAACGTATGTGCTCAAGCTCTATGTTGCCGGAAATACTCCCAACTCTGCAAGAGCTTTAAAAACCTTAAAAACGATTTTAGAGCAAGATTTTCAAGGGGTTTACGCCCTCAAAGTCATAGACGTTCTCAAAAACCCGCAACTTGCCGAAGAAGATAAAATTTTAGCCACACCAACCCTCTCTAAAGTCTTGCCGCCTCCCGTGCGGAAAATTATTGGAGATCTATCCGATCGCGAAAAAGTTTTAATCGGTTTAGATCTGCTCTATGAGGAGATCTCAGAAGCCTAACAAAAATCCAAGTTTTTTTTGATTTTTCTTTTTAATTCATTCTTTAAATCCGCATTTAGTAAATTTATTTTTTGGGAAAACTCGATAATGAATCAAGCAAATTCTAACGAACAAGCCAACAGTCAAACCCATCTCAAAGGAGTTCGGAAAATTCGAACGATGATCGAAGGATTTGACGAAATCAGTCACGGTGGAATGCCAGTCGGGAGAACGACTTTAGCAAGCGGAACGTCAGGAACGGGAAAAACTTTACTCGCAACACAATTTCTCTATAATGGGATCGAGCAATTTGGGGAAGCGGGAATTTTTGTCACCTTTGAAGAATCCCCACAAGATATTATTACCAATGCTTGCAGTTTCGGTTGGGAATTACAAGAACTGGTCGATCGCGGCAAACTTTTCATTCTCGATGCCTCTCCCGATCCCGAAGGTCAAGAAGTGGTGGGAAATTTCGATCTTTCGGCATTAATCGAACGCATTCAATATGCTATTAAAAAATACAAAGCCAAACGAGTTTCGATTGATTCGGTTACGGCAGTTTTTCAACAATATGAAGGCGCATCGGTGGTGAGACGAGAAATTTTTCGCCTTGTCGCGAGGTTAAAACAAATTGGCGTTACCTCGATTATGACGACGGAAAGAATCGATGAATACGGTCCGGTGGCGCGTTTTGGGGTTGAAGAATTTGTCTCTGATAATGTCATTATTTTGCGAAATGTGATTGAAGGAGAACGGCGAAGGCGAACCATTGAAATTTTAAAACTCCGAGGAACTACTCATATGAAAGGAGAATATCCTTTTACGATTACCAATGATGGGATTAATATCTTCCCCTTGGGAGCAATGCGCTTAACTCAACGTTCTTCTAACGTTCGCATTTCTTCGGGGGTTAAAACATTAGATGAAATGTGCGGCGGCGGATTCTTTAAAGATTCTATTATTTTGGCGACAGGAGCGACGGGAACGGGTAAAACTCTTTTAGTGAGTAAGTTTCTCCAAGAAGGATGCAGACAGGGAGAAAGAGCCATTTTATTTGCCTATGAAGAATCCCGCGCTCAACTCTCTCGCAATGCCAATTCTTGGGGGGTAAATTTTGAAGAAATGGAGCAAAAAGGATTGCTAAAACTACTCTGTACTTATCCAGAGTCAGCGGGCTTAGAAGACCATTTACAAATGATTAAATCGGAAATTGAAGAGTTTAAACCATCTCGTATTGCGATTGATTCCTTATCCGCATTGGCGCGAGGCGTAACGAATAATGCTTTTAGACAGTTTGTGATCGGGGTGACGGGATATGCAAAACAAGAAGAAATTACCGGCTTTTTCACCAATACAACGGATCAATTTATGGGATCGAATTCAATTACCGAGTCTCATATTTCAACGATTACCGATACGATTATTATGTTACAATATGTAGAGATTCGCGGGGAAATGTCGAGGGCGATTAATGTCTTCAAAATGCGCGGTTCTTGGCATGATAAAGGCATTCGCGAATATACAATTAGTTCGGAAGGTCCCGATATTAAAGATTCCTTCCGCAATTATGAGGGTATTATTAGCGGTTCGCCAACGCGCATTAGCGTGGATGAGAAAACCGAACTGTCTCGCATCATTCGCGGTGTATCGGGAAAAACTTCCGAGGAAAAATAACTTTTTGTGATTTTTGTAGGGTGCGTTAATAACGCATCCTACTATCTTGCATCATTTGCGGAGTACAAAAGAAAGAAAATTGGCAAGGATATTGCTCCTTCTCTTTTTTATCTGACAAGGGCAAAATAGCCCGATGATGGTTTGGAGGAGGAGGTTCGATCGCTTTCAAGTTTGCGGACTTCTCGGATTGGTTTCGTAACTTTGCTAGTACATAACTCAAAGCAGACAAGAAGAAACCCCTTTGGCTGCAGTTGATACATAACTTTACTTTTGTTGTTTTAATTACGATGTTATACTACCTCAAGTGTTGATGCAAAACCCTAAAAATGGGGAATGGAAGTTAGCCATACTTTCAGTGGATCGACCTACGGAGTCTCCATCTTTTTAAAGTAGGGAGATGTTAAATCAAGTCAAAAGGCAAATCATGAAAAGTATACTAAAAGTTTGTTCGGCTCTATTGTTGACCTTTGCTTTGGTTGTCGGCTTTGCCGTTCCGGCTAATGCTGATAACGCACGTTGCGATCTAATCAATAATTTCTTTTGTCCTAGCGTCAGCTTAAATGCAGGAGATAGTATCCAGCTTGGAATTCCGGGAAATAAGACAATTAACGTTAGTATCTCTCCCTTTGAACCATCCGAACCCTATATAGTGCAGTATAATTTTGGTCGGGGTACCAGCGTGGAAGCATTTGTCGGCCCTACAAATTTCTTTGACCAAACCGGGCCTTTCCCCAGCCCCGGATATTTTCTCAACCGAGGTCCTCAAACCATTAATGTTGAGTTAAGTCACGGTTAATATCCAGTTCAACTCTCTTGAGAGCAGGGTGCATGATTAACGCACCCTGCTATTTTTTGGTGCTATTTTTTGGTATAGTAAAAGGCGATTTCTTTCTCTTTTAAAGGGGGAAAATCCGCATCTAAAAGCAGGCGATCGAGTTCTTCTTTGCCGATATGTTTGGCACCGATGCGAACGATGCGCGATCGCATGGTATTGGTGACACCACTGCGCTGGCGATCGGCTTCTAAGGCCATGACTTTATTGTAGAGGTCTAACTTGGCGGGAGAAATGGGAGTGCCATCGAGATCGAGTCCTTTAGCGATCGCGACATCGACGGCATCGGCTCCCGTTGTTGGATTGGGTGAATTCATGAGAAATTAAAACGCGCTCGAAGTTCATCGAGGCATTATATCAGGATTTCATCATACGAACATTGACCTGCGATAAGCGGTTTTTAAGTCGTCTGGAATGTAAGGCAAAATTTCATCGATCGAGCAATCCAGTTTCCGAGAAAGACTTTTCAGGGTTTCGTCTAATTGGCGGGGGTCGTCGGGAATGTAGACGAGAACATCCCAGACTTGTCCTCCCGTGGCTTTGCAAAGTTGGCTAAGGGTTTCAAAGCCAATGCCTTTGGCTTTGTTCTGTTCCAGTTTGCCGATGAGTTGCTCAGAGCGCTTGCTTAAATCAGCGAGTTCTTCTTGGCTTAAGCCACATTTCTTTCTGACGAGCGGTAAGACGACGATGATAGGCATTTTAGATCTGGTTGTTAGAGTAGTAGTCAGGTGCATTACTAAAACACCTACTATTTTTTAGCATAGTAAAAGGCGATTACTTTCTCCTTCAAAAGGGTGAGATCTGCATCTCAAAGCAAGCGCTCGCGCTCTTTAGCGATCGCGGTATCGACAGCATCTACTCCTATTGTCGGGTTGGGTGAATTTATGAGAATTTAAAGCACGCTTGAAGCTCGTTCGGACATTATGTCAGGATTTCACAACATTGAGGTTGACCGGCGATAAGCTCGTTTTAAGTCGTCTGAGTTGCTGGGAGCGATCGCTTAACTTGGCGAGTTGTTCTTGGGTTAAGTTGCATTTCTTTCTGAGGATCGCTAACAAGACAATAGTAGGCATTTTGACTCGGGGGGTTGGAGTGGATGACAGAGGTTAATTTTGGTGTCATAATGTAAATGGACAACCTGTCCATCTTATCTCCGTCCATTTTAAGCAAAAAATAGATTATTTGTCTATAAATCTACCATGAAACACGGAATTATCTTTAAAACCCTGTGGCAAGAGCGGAAATCGACCCTTCCCTCTCAAAAGGAAATCGCTCGGAAGCTCGACATCGATCAGTCTTTTTTCTCTCGGTTTCTCAAAGGCAAGCAAGATATTAGAACTCATATCTTTTTAGATTTAGTGAGGGCGATGCCGGAGGATTTCCAGATCGAGTATTGGCGACGAATTGCGGAGGAACTGGAAATGGTAGGTTTGCCTCCCTTCTCCTTTTATCACGCCAAGGATCGCGGCAATCCCGATACTACTATCGCCGAGATTGTTAAAGGATTGGGAATTGATGTCAAAATGCTCAAGGAACTCCTTAAGGATATTCCGAAGGCAGTTCAAGCAAGCATTCCCTCTATCATCATCATGAATAATTTCGTTTCAACGATAGCAGGGTACAAGCTCACAGAAATGATTCGGATCTGCGTTGAAGGGAAAACAGAGAAGGAATTAAAGGCACGGATAGAGTTTCTTTGTCTGCAAGAAATTAATTGGGAACGCTTGCAGGATGCGATCGCAGGCAATCGGTATCCTCAAACCAAACTCGAAATTCAAGAACTCAAAATACTTGTCGATCCCCCCTATTCTGGCGTTGAGGAAAAGTATTCTTTCTTTGAATGGATGGGGGTGTTTTTGATGTTCGATCGCCAACTGGAAGGATATCGCTCTCCCTTTGCTCCGGCGACAGAACAGCCAGAAAATCAACTTTTTTGAATTAAGAATTAAGAATTTTTCCAACCGAATGCAAAATTATCAATTCAAAATTATGATTCTGATGCGGTAGGGACGTAGCATGCTACGTCCCTACAAAAACATTTAATTTTCCGCTTTAACTTGCAATGCTTCCTCGATCCAACTATCAACCTTCTCTTGATTGTTTTCGATCCACTCCTCTGCATGGCGATCGATATCTTCCTCTCTCTTTTCTCCATCATGCAAGAGCTTGTTTTGGGCGCTAATGTCAAAAAAGCAATCAAAATTTTAGAAGACATTATTTGCTAAAACCTTAAATATCGATCGCGGAACAGTAGAGATTACGCCTGGAATCTCTTTGCTAACCCATTCGTGAGGAGGCAATTCGTAATATTCCAGAGATTAGCAATTATGAGTTTGGGATATTCTCAATGCGATCGCGCCAATCTCAGTCACGCTACAATTTATGATGCTCGGGTTTGGGGTGCATCTGCTGATACATTGGATAACTGATAACCAATAATCGATCGCTGATATGGAAGCCGCCATCGCAGAAGAAGCCATCAAGCAGAATCTCGAACAATTCCTCATCGTTCTTTCCGTTTCTCTAAGCGTTGCCACGCTATCGCGACTCTTTAGCTGGTTTCGCCGCATTCCCTACACCCTCTTATTGGTCATCGTCGGCTTGGGATTGGCCTTTGTCAACGTCCGCTTGGTCAACCTTTCCCCCGAACTGATCCTCGAAATTTTTCTGCCACCGCTACTCTTTGAAGCCGCATGGAATATTCGCTGGCGAGATCTCAAGGAAAGTCTCGTTCCCGTCGGCCTTTTTGCCGTTTTGGGGGTCATTATTTCCATTGTCGGCGTGGCGTTTCCCATCAGTCAATTTACCGGACTATCCCTACCCATTGCCCTCCTCCTCGGTGCCAGTCTCTCGGCGACAGATCCCGTGTCCGTCGTTGCCCTTTTCCGAGAATTGGGGGCGGGAAAGCGCTTGACGACGGTGATGGAAGGGGAAAGTTTATTTAACGATGGCGTTGCTGTTGTTGCCTTCATTTTATTGGTGGGCATTCCCCTCGGTATCGGCGATTTTTCCATTGCCGATACCATTTCTCGCTTCGGCATATTCGTCGGTTTGGGGGTGGGTGTCGGTTGTTTGGTGGGTTTTGGTATCTCTTATCTCACCCAACGTTTTGACTTTCCCCTTGTCGAACAATCTCTCACTCTCGTTTCGGCCTACGGAACTTATCTCATTGTTGAAGAATTGGGAGGTTCTGGCGTGATTGGCGTGGTAACGGTGGGTTTGATTCTGGGGAACTTTGGCTCTCGTATTGGTATGAATCCCCGCACCCGATTGATCGTTTCCGAATTCTGGGAGTTTTTAGCCTTTTTCGTCAATTCAATTGTCTTTTTGCTGATTGGCGATCAAATCAATTTCGCCAGTCTCAGTCAAAACATCGATCTGATTGCCATTGCGATCGCTTCGGTGGTTCTCACGCGGGTCATTGTCATTTACGGTTTGGGCTACCTCAGCAATCTTCTCGGCGGTACTTTCCTCAATTGGCGAGAATTAACGGTTCTTTGGTGGGGGGGATTGCGCGGCGGGGTTTCCATTGCCCTAGCTTTGAGCGTTCCCGTTATCCTGCAAGGACGACAGGAAATTATTGATGCTGTTTTTGGGGTCGTTCTCTTTACTCTTCTCGCCCAAGGATTGACTACCCAGTTTTTCCTCGAAAAGTTGGATTTGATCGGCGACCAACCCCAACGCCAAGAATACAGCGAATCTCTCGCCCGACGCACGGCCCTCAATCGGGTTCTCAACTATCTCGAAAGTATCGATCGCTCTCCCGAAATCGACCCGGAATTTTACCGCTATCAGCAACAGTTGGTCAAAGGGGAAATTAAAAGCGTTGAAGAAACCATCGCCAGCTTGCAAAATAAAAACCCTCAATTGCGATCGCTCGATCTCGAACAGTTACGAGAAGAATTAGTGGATATCGAAGCAGATACCTATGCCGAGTACATTCGCGCCGGACGCTTGAATCGCAATCTTTCTCCTCTCTTACAAGGCATCCTCGACCAAGCCATCGAAAAGGCGATCGATGAAGGTTCTATCGTGGGGTAAAAGCAGTAAGATTTCCCCCACATCTCTTCGCAAATATTAAATTTTTCTTTAATTTGTCAGAATTTCCAGATTTTTTGCGAAAAAAACTTGCCAAAGTACACTCGCTTGCGCTAAAAAGATATGGTGTGAGATTACCGCGAATCAACACTAAAATTAAAGTGTAAAATCGCGCTAACCCTCATCTACACTTTAAAGAGGAATCCATAAACATTCTGCGGTGGGACATTCTGTAGAATTTAAAAAAGAGCTGTGGTTAATATCCTGTGCAATAGAAGGATTTACCAAGAATACGCCAGTGTACCCCATAGTATGCCATTGGATTAAAGATTAACCTCAAAAAATCTCCACTTCTAGTCAAACCGAATTCAAACGATTAAGAATATGACTCAAACAGTTGCTCACCCAATGGTGAAGTTGCAGCGCAAGGTGCAGTCTTTAGTTAACTCCAAAATCCTCAAACCCGAAGATGGGATTTGGAAGATCGCCTTTCTTTACGGTAAAGATTGGACGCATTGGAAAAAAGAACTATTGGATTTTGGCTTCAATTTGCAAGATCCCGTTAGCGATTTACTCGTGGTCGAAGCCTGGGATGAAGAAGACGAATAAGCCGAAACGCAAATATTCTCTTGTCTCGTCTTGGATAGTAGTTCTTGGATCTCGGTTTCTGGCGATAGGTCGTTTTTATGACTTCACAATTTTTTCATCTGTGCTATGAATTCGCTTAATGCCTCAATTCAAGGGGCGATCGCCCTTTGAATTGGCAAAAATAGTTTGGCAAGGATGAAGTTTTGTAACAGTAAATTTGCATAACAGTAAATTTGCATAACAGTAAATTTGCATAACAGTAAATTTGCATAACAGTAAATTTGTAAGGGTGAAAGAGTTAAGTTTGCGGACGCTTGAAGATTGACAATTTCTTGAGGAATCTCTTCTTGGAACTACAAACAGAGAGCAAGCGATCGCGCCAACTCCTTAGCTGTTTTGTAGCGCTGCTTTAATGGGGGTTCGGAAGCGTTCGTGATGACCCGTTGCAATGCCGGTGCGATCGTTGGAATCTTGCTGACATCGAGGCGATACATATCGCCTTGATGTTGGTAGTATTTGAGCGGCGAATGTCCCGTTAAGAGAAAAACTAAAGTAGGCGCGATCGCGTAAAGATCGGATTGAGGACAAGGTTGCCCTCTCTCCTGTTCCGGAGCGCTATAACCTTCAGCGCCAATCCGCGTCCCTAAAGGCGTGCCGATTTCTTTGACCGCCCCAAAATCTAACAAAACAACGCGCTTATCGAGATGGCGTACCATCAGATTGGCCGGTTTAATATCCCGGTGAACCAAAGGGGGATCGAGATTGTGGAGATAGTCGAGAATTTCGCAAGTTTGGATTGCCCAATCAATAGCCTGTTGGGGAAGGATCGTCCCTTTTTCATAGATGCGTCGTTCTAAATTTTGGCCGTGGATCAATTCCATAGCCAAATATTTTTTATTGTCCTCTAGGAAAAAATCATAATATTTGGGAATGCCGGGATGGTCGAGATTTTGTAAAATGCGTGCCTCGCGTTCGAACAGTTCCCGTGCCTTGGCAATTTGCGCCATATCCCCATTCATTTCCTTGAGAACGAGGAGTTGAGGCGATCCCGATATCGTTCCCCGTTTATCCCAAGCGAGATAGGTCGTTCCCATCCCCCCTTGACCCAAAGTTTGCAAGACCTGATATTGACGGACAAACGTTTCCTGTTTGACTAAAGGTTCGCCGCAGTGAATGCAAAAGAGGACATCGGGAGGATTATTGGCATGAGTACAAGTCGTTGGGGGGCGGGAGACGAGCAACTCAACGCGCAAACGCGGTCCATCCTTTGCCAGTTGCACGATCGCTCCATTCTCAAGAACCCCTCGGGCAACCGATCGCCCATTGAGAAACGTCCCATTCGTACCGCGATTGATGGCAAGCCAGCGATCGCCCTCTCGGGACAGTTCGAGATGATGGCGAGACACCTCGATATAGGGATCGAGAACGAGATCGTTATCGCTGGCACGACCGATGCGAACGAGGGAATGATTTTGAAAATGCCACTGTCGTAAAGGGCGATCGGTTTTCGGATCGAGAAGTGTCAGAGTAATCATAGTCTCATTTTAAGCGACTCCCGCAACCCAAAAATTCCCGCGATCGGGGTCGCGGGAAAAAGTGCAGTTGACGCGATCGCATTCTCTGATGTCAAGAAAAAAGTTTTTAGTTGACAGCGCAGGTATGGCAACCGCAGACAGAGCCTTCTCGTGCGGCCGGGTAGTCGTTCGTCCACTGACCATTCCAACCGCCGTAGGGGCTGCACGTCTCATTACAAATCAGAGGAGCATCGGTATTATTAAAAATGGGTTGGATGGCAGAATAATCGCATCCACAAACATAATCTTCCCGCGCCGCCTCTTGAATCGTTCCTTTCATTGCATCCAACCATTCCCGAGAGTCTGAGTTCAGCTTAAACATAATCGGATCGTTGTCTTCCACAAGCGCGAACATCTTGTCATAAATTGGATCCTCTAGACCGAGTGCGTCAAATACGCTAGGACGAGTTGCCATGAGATATTGAGGCGGTTCGCCGCCTTCAGCCTTAAAGCTGTTAACGATCGTGTCGGAAGCTGCCATAACATTAGCAAGTTGAACCGCTAAATCTCGATTTTGGGTATTTGGATTCACTGCAATGACATCAGCATAGAAAACAGCTGGATAAGATTCATCCACCCTAGATAGAGGCATAACCTTAAAATCAAGGTTATCGCGCGTGCCTTGGCTCATAACCGACATGGATTCGGTATAGCCGATCGTAGCGCGTCCCCAACCATTGCTAAACCATTCCGCACGCTCGTAAGACCCAATTTTAGGCTTCTCGCTATCCGTTGCATTTTCGTAACTGGCCATGGTCAGCAACTCGCGCATATTGTCGATTGCTTCGGGGTCGAGTTCCAATTCATCCCAAGGTAAGGGAAAGGGGTACGTACCATTCAGACTGTGAACGGTATCTAAATATAGCGCGGCGTTGGTTGTACCGCCAGACATATTTATCGTCAATCCCCGGCGATCGGGTGGAATTTCGCTGGTATAAGTACATGTCCCTAAAGCAGATTCAATGTCAGTGAGATTGGTGGCACTGGCAAGCTCGTAATCGCTTGCATCATAGAACAAAATATTGGCACAACCAAGCTGAGGTATTGCATAATAGGTTTCTCCTACTTTCACTCCCTCCTTCGCATAATCGACAAAATCGTCCCGCCCTTCAATTTCCCCTGCACTCATGGGTGTAAGCTGCCCCGCACTTTTGTATTCGTCAAAAAATAAGGCATCAAAAACAAAAACATCAAGATTGAAACGGTCGGGGGAATTTTCCTGACTATAACCTCCATCCCAACAAGGTGAATTGCTAAAGTCCGAGTTACACGTGGCAGAAAAATCTAGCGGGATATCCGAAACCTCCTGCCAAGCCTCGATCAGCGCTGTTTTAAACTGCTCGATCCGAGGAACATAAGGATACAAACCCACTTTTAACGATTGAGCGGATGCAACTCCCATCGCTGAAAGACTGACCGTTAAGGATAAAGCTAGAATCGTAACAAACTTGATAAATTTATCAATCACTACTCATCTCCTCCAGAAATAAGTTGTTCGATTACTCATTTCAAGAGTAGCTTTGTGTCTGCATGGGGTCAATTTACCATAACAAAGATCGCTAAAAAGCGAATGAAAAGCGATCGCTGTTAAAATAGGCGATCGGCATTGGGGCGCATTTTGATCCGCACGATCAAGCCGGTAATATTATCGTGACCGTTATACTCATTGGCAAAATCGATTAACTCAATCAACCCTTGGTCTAAATTCGCCTTGGAAGAAATGAGAGGCGTGAGATATTTTTCGTAGTGTTGTTCGAGGAGTTCTCCATCGGATAAGCCATCAGAACAGAGTAATAACAGAGTATCTTCATTGAGTTCCAGATATTGCACGTCGGGTTTGACAAACTCATTATCCCTCGGGCCGAGGGCTTGAGTGAGTTGGTAGGCATCGGGACGGGCATAGGCATCTTCGCGATCGACTCCCCGTAAAATTTCCCGCTGTCCCACCTCGTGATCGAGGGTGAGTTGTTCGATGCCTCGCTTGCGGGTCACGCCGTAAATGCGAGAATCTCCCACGTGGGCGATCGCGATATTGGTATCCTGTACCAACAGCATCACGAGGGTCGTCCCCATGCGACCGCTGCCCGAGCGGGAATTTTGCAAGTTGACATTGTAAATTTTTTCATTGGTCGTCAGAATCCCCTCTACGATAGTCCCTTCGTCGGGGAGTCGATCGGGGTCGCTCCAGTTGATTTTAAAATAATGCTGGAGGGTTTCCACCGCCATCGCGCTGGCAACTTCTCCCGCCGCATGGCCTCCCATGCCATCGCAGACAATGTAAATTCCTCGCCCGCGCACGGTTTTTCCGAGCGCATTTTCTTGCTTGGTGACGTGAGTTTCAAGGCCAAAGTGATCCTCGTTGTGATCGCGTTGGCGGCCGATATCCGTCAGCCCGCCATCAGTTAAACTCAACAACTGCATGGGTAAGACTACAGTAGGCATATCGTCTGCCATGCCGCGATAGACCATTTTTTCCGTATCTTCTGAAATCGGCTCTTCTCCGGCAGTTTCTGGGGTGTCGCTTTCTTCGGGGGAGGTGGGGGACTCCTGTTGGCGGGCGAGGTTTTGCAGGCGCGATTGCAACTCTTCGGAGGAAGCGCATTCTCCGTTGCAAACTGCCGAAATCAGTTCGGAGATCGATCCGTAGAGGGTGCGTCCCGACTTGCTAAACAAGCGTTTCCAAATATTGCCCAACTCGGCCAAATCGGGAGAACCTTCTGGGCGATCGGGGTAAAGTTGTCGCAAGCACAGGGTTAAATCCTCGTCAACGCGCAAATTATCTTCTTCTAGCAAACTCTGACAGCATTGTACTATCGCTAATTCTTCCCAGAGTTTCGCCATTTCATTCAGCCAAAAGAGCAATTGCGATAAATGGGTTTCGGAATTTCCCCACAATTCTGGCAGGGATTCCCAGTCCGAACGATCTTCGAGCAGAACGACAGTTTTATCCTCGAGCATCCATGTATCTTGCAGGTTGGGGATGACGGGATAGAGAGATTCCTGTAAAACCAAATAAGGGATTGCTGGTGGCGACACCCCCAATTGCTGCCAAAATTGAATATTAGAATCTGGATAGGCCGCTTCTGCTTCCTCAAATTCTTCTATATTGGATTTTTGTCCCTCGAGCAGCCGCTCGAGATAGGTTTTTTGTAAGGGTCGTCCATCCCAAACTCGCAATTGAGAGATCGCCTCGTTTGCTTCTGATACTGGCAGACCCGAGCGCCGTTGATAGCGTTCGTCAGAATCGAGAGGTTCCGCTTGAGTGAGGGTAATTTGTTCGAGGTCATCTTCAGAGTCGGAAGATTGTGCATGGGTTTCCGGATCGGCTGCAATTTGGGTGGTGCCGCCTGGTTTAACTGCTGGTTTGACTGGGAGTTGTGTCGTTTTTTCGGCAGTGCGATCGCCGTCTGGGAAAATTAACGCCAACCAACCACTGGCAACAAATGCACCGCACTCGGGGCAATTTTCCTCTTGGAAACTCACCGTCGCCCCGCATGCGTGACATTCTTTTTCAATCAAAGAAGTCCCGCAACGCTGACAGAATTTATGGGCTACAGGATTTTCAAATTGACATTCGGGACAGACCAGCATAACGGAACATCCTTAACTCTGAAAATTTAGGGAAGCAAAGAATAGTCGAACTTTATCTCTTCTGCCACATTAGCATTTTCAACGCCAGACTGACCGTTTGATTTCGGAGGGACGTCCCATGGGATGTCCCTACCGATTAAAATTCGGCGTTAAGGGGGGTACGGGGAAAGGGAATGACATCGCGAATATTGCCCATGCCCGTCATGAATTGAACCACGCGCTCGAATCCCAAGCCAAATCCGGCGTGAGGCACGGTGCCGTAACGGCGTAAATCCCGATACCACCAGAGTTCCTCAAGGGGCATCTCGGCTTCTTGGATGCGTCTTTCCAAAACATCCAAGCGTTCTTCTCTCTGAGATCCGCCGATAATTTCCCCGATTTTAGGGGCGAGGACATCCATCGCGGCGACAGTTTTTTCGTCATCGTTCAAGCGCATGTAAAAGGCTTTAATTCCCACCGGATAATCCGTGACGATCGCGGGCTTTTGGAAGACTTCTTCGGAGAGGTAGCGTTCGTGTTCCGATTGCAGGTCTAAGCCCCATTTTACGGGATATTCAAACTTGCGATCGCTTTTCTCTAGCAAGGCAACGGCTTCAGTGTAGGTAATGCGTTCAAATTGGTTATTGATAATATTCTGGGCGGTTTCCAAGACGGATTTATCGATGCGCTTGTTAAAAAATTCCATATCCTCGGGACAGGTATCGAGGACGTATTTAAAGATAAATTTGAGAAATTCTTCGGCTAAGTCCATATTGCCTTGCAGGTTGCAAAAGGCCATTTCTGGTTCCACCATCCAAAATTCGGCTAAATGGCGGGAGGTATTGGAGTTTTCGGCGCGGAAGGTGGGTCCGAAGGTGTAAACGTTGGAAAATGATAAAGCCATGACTTCGGCTTCGAGTTGACCGCTTACCGTGAGATAGGCGGGTTTGCCAAAAAAGTCCCGTTCGTAATCGACTTTACCTTCTTGGGTTTGGGGAATTTTTTCGAGGGGCAAACTGGTGACAGAAAAGAGTTCTCCCGCGCCTTCGCAATCGTTGGTGGTGATGAGGGGGGTGTGAATCCACAAGAAGCCTTTATCTTGGAAAAAACGATGAATGGCGTTAGAGGTGGCATTGCGGACGCGAAACACGGCGCCGAGGGTGTTAGTGCGCGATCGCAGATGACCGATGGTTCGTAAAAATTCAAAGGAGTGACGTTTTTTCTGTAGGGGGTAGGTTTCGGGATCGCTATCGCCGATAATTTCAACGGTATCGGGTTGGAGTTCGATGCGCTGACCTTTTCCTTGGGATTCCACCAACGTCCCGGAGGCTTTCACGGCTGCCCCGATGTTAATCTGTTTGAGGAGAACATCATAATCGGGAAAGTCTTTGTTAATAATGACTTGCAGGTTTGCCAAAAAGGAGCCGTCATTCACTTCCATAAAGGCAAATTCTTTGAGTTCTCGCTTGGTTCTGACCCAGCCTTCTACGGTTACGGTTTCTTCTGGCTGTCCGTTGCGGAGAATATCGGCAATCCGTCTTTTTTCCATGTTGGGGAGTCTGCATCGGTAGATCGATACTTTAGTTTAATGCCATTTTCCAATAGGGGTGCAATGCTCGTACCCTTCTGCGACCTAATTTCTAACGTTGGGATGATTATGAAAGAGAATGAAATTCGCTTGCGGGTGATTGACCCTCCCCGCTCTAAAGAGACGGGGATTCGGAAGCAGTCCAAAAATGGACTCTTGCAGGCGTAGTCAAAGCGCCGCTACTGACTCCTTTAAGACATAATCCTAAAGTTGCCGCTACTTTCCTTAAAATGTTTGCCGC
>JAGHZQ010000029.1 GCA_017746715.1 Cyanobacteria bacterium SBLK | reverse complement strand
TTGCTAACTCTCTTTGTGAGATTTTTTCTTCTTCGTAAGTTTCGATAATTTTTTTTCTAAAATCTGTTGAGTATGCTTTCATTTATTTTTTTGACCTCCTTTTTTCCTAGTGTACCTCATCCATTCGATAATTGCTATATATCCCAGTATCCGATCTCCATGCTCTCTATTCAAAATTAGGTATTCTCCCGGAACAATTCCAATATTTTCCCCTGATTTCCAATTTTCATAGAGAGATTCTCCTTTTCGCAAAGCTGGAACAAGTATTCCGGCTTTCAAGAATTTTGCAATATTATTTGCTTCTTTTCCTAATTCTTTTTCTAATCCTTTTCGATTCTTGATATAGCTTGTAAAATAATTTGATAGAGCACCGTAGCAATGAAAAAAACCATCTGGAACAATAATTCTTTCGTAAAAAAGAGCAGCGAATTTAAGTTCTTCGCTTATTTTTGAAGATAAAGAAGTTCCAGTTACAAGATCGAAACAACCACCATATAAATTAAGGCGAGAATTTTCTTCATTAGTGAAGATTTTTCTTTTTTGTACATCTTTGCTTTCCATATTCTCTACAAAATCACTTTAAACTACTTTGTTGCCTATTTTAAAACTACTTATTTTCCTTTTCTAAAACTTTAACTAATCTTCCAAAACTAACCTAAAAACTAGATTTATAAAAACTGATCGGGAGAGAAAAATCACAGGTTAATGCACTGCCTTTATTAATGGTCATTTTTGAGTTAAGAGTAGAGTATTTGCATGGGTAAAAATACGATCGCATTCCCCGATCGCTTCTAGTTCGGGAATTTTGTCTAAAGTCGGGCGATCTCGAAAATAGTAATCCTATTATACAAAAATTATAGCGCGATCGCCAGTTTCAACAACGTTAGGAGACAATCGCCTGTAGATAAGCATTCAAATCATCCCAAGTTGTAAAGTCCAGCACCTCAATACTCAGAGTGTCTAGCTGTTCTAAAGATAGGCGATCGAACTTTTCGCGTAACTCTGGAGGCAAACCCTTCACCAGAAAAGAATAATCATCTGTTTTGTAGGACAATTGACGGAGAATAATTTTAACCATCGCCTTCCTAAGAACCTCAATTCTTACTTCTGCAATCTCCTCTTTTACATTGGCATCAAAAGGAAGTTCTTTGGCTGCAATGCTCGCATTCTCAAGGACTGTATTGCCCATGCGAATATCATGACAAGCATCCCAATCACTTTCTGCCTCAAGCTCGGTCTCATAATGGATAACAATCCAATAACGTTTCAAATCGCTCATACAATTCCGTTCGGATATAGTTCTCCTGTACAAAAATTATAACCCGATCGCTCGAAAATCGCCGCCAACACTTGCAAATTCCCAGAGCGATCGCCATGTTAATTGCAACTTTATCCCTGCGATAGAACCGAAAAATCGTCAACCGTTTTCAGTAGAATTTGAGGATTGGCTTGTTTGGGAGAAACCACATTAATTAAACCCGTTGCGGTTATGGTTACTTCTGGATTAATCAGGGCATTGCGATCGCGAGTAATAGTTGCCTGATTTTCTTTCCAAATGCGATCCAATTTGTCACGAATGGCTTGAAACGTATCGAGATCTTCAAAATTAACCAACGTAAAAGTACGATGAATGCCGTCAGTTTCCACATCGATCGCATAGACATCAAACCGGATTTGCGGACTTTGGGGGAATTGGACTAAATGACCGGAAAGCGTTTGCGGTTGCTGATGCCACCCGGCGATCGCATCCAATACAATAAGGGGTTTTTCGATCGCTTCATCGAGTTGCAAATGAGTGGGGCGATCGGGATGGCGTTGAATTTTATAATTCAATTGGATAATATCCCCTCGATATAAATCTTGCGTCAATTCTGGAGATTTTACAAAAATCGGTAAGATACCATCTTCATATTCCACCACCAAAATTTTCCCCTCTGCCCCGATCGCGTGAACTTTTCCGATTAATTCGTTTTTATTCTCTAATGCCGTCGGCAATTCCACGCGATACTCATACTCGGGAAAATCGGCTAAACCGTCCCACTTTTCCATCGCGCGGGCAGTTTGCACTAAAATATGAGTCTGCGGGCTGGAATTGGTCAGTTTCCGACCTTGAATGCAGACGAGATCGTGACGGTGAATCTCCTGAAAAACTTGTCGGGTGGAACGATTGCCAGCAATGAGAGAAAATTCGCGACTCGCAAAAAAATCGTCTGGCGATCGCACTGACAAAACCACCATATTTCCAGCGGAAGCAACCCCGTGAATTCTGCCAATCAGTCCATTGGTTCGCAGTTCGCGGGATAAATTTCCTGCCTCTAAACCTTGATAAACCTCAGCATGATATTCGCATTTTGGCACGGGAAAGCTAGAGGCCTGAAAAAAAACAGTTGCCGCTAAAATTAACAAAGCGATCGCAGAAACGATCCAAAATTTGGGTAAACGCATTCTCAAGAGAATTTCGACTCGATTGATTTCATTTATAGCACTCGATCGTTTTGCCATCCCTCGGGACGAAGAAGTTTTGTTGCAGGATAATACGTTAGCGACAATCTAACTGGCATTCGTATAAGATCGAGGAAGATGAATCCCTTTAAACTCACCTTCCTATTTGCTAAATTTTAGCCTCCTATGTTTCTTCTCAATGCTGTTGAAGAGTTGAAATCCGCGATCGCTCGGCATCCCGTTACGCTTCCCTTAGATGCTAAAGTGCTCGATGCGATCGATCGCATGAGCGGTTGCTCTGAGAATTTGGAAAATGGAGGTACGGCCAACAATAACTCTCTACCGGATACAACGGGCAGCAGTTATGTTGTCATTGTAGACGGTCGGCAAGTCGTCGGTCTCTTGACAGAACGGAATGTCGTCTGTCTCGTCGGGCAAAGATTAACCCTAGAACGGCTAACGTTACGAGATATTGTCAAGGATTCCCCCGTAACGATTCGAGAATCGGCATTAACCGATCTCGCGACAGCAATCGCTCTCTTTCAACAACACCAACTCAGTCACTTGCCGATCTTGGATGATGCCGATCGCTTGGTTGGCATCGTCACTAGGGAAAGTCTCCAGCAGGTTTTTGGCTCGATTTTCCGCCAGCAAGTCGCGACTCGCGAACCCGAATTTCTCCTAGAAAGCCAATATGACGTACTCGAACGCATTGCTAAAGCCGAGCCTTTGCCAGATATTTTAAATGCACTGGTGCAAACCACCGAATTGCACCTACCCGATACTCTCTGCTCGATTTTACTCTGCGAAGACGGACATCTATATTGTGCGGCTGCGCCGAGTTTGCCCCCAGACTATTGCGATGCAATAGATGGCGCTCCGATTGCCGAAGGGGTAGGATCTTGCGGTACGGCTGCCTTTCGCGGGGAAGAGATCGTTGTTTGTGACATTGCTGCGAATCCGCTCTGGCAGGACGATCGGGATTTAGCATTAGCGCATAACTTGCAAGCCTGTTGGTCTGTCCCCATTGTCGGCAGCGAAGGCATCGTCTTAGGCGTATTTGGCATTTATTATCGAGAGCGGCGATCGCCTCACCCCAGAGATTTAAAGCAACTGCGACAATTAGGCAATATTGCAGGCATTGCGATCGAACAGTTTCAAACGACCCAAGCCCTGACTCAATTGAATCGGGAACTAGAACGCCGAGTCGAGGAGCACGCCGCCGCCCTGCAAGACAGCGATCGCCGCTATGCCAGTTTAGCTGCTGCCGCCCCCGTTGTCATTTACCGCTTGGATAAACCCCTGCACATTTCTTATATCAACGAACGGTGGAGCGAAATGACGGGCAGACCCCCCGAAGCAGCCCTCGGGTATGGCTGGATGAATGCCTTGCACCCAGACGATCGCGAAGAATTTATCGCCCATTGGTCGGAGAGCTATTCCCTAGACGACCTCCCCCATGAATTTTTTCTGCACGATTCCGAGGGCCGGCATCTCCGTCCGGACGGTACTGTCAATTGGTTTTATTCTCGCTTAGCGCGAGAGTTAGATGAGAGGGGTAATGTTGTGGGTTATATCGGTACTTTAACCGATATTAGCGATCGCAAAGCGGCCGAACTCGCCCTCCAAGACGCACAGGCTCAATTCCGCCGCATGACTGAAAATGTGCCGGGGATGATTTATCGCTGGGTTCTGCGTGCTGATGGCACTCAAGCCTTTCTCTATATTAGTTCCAAAGTGCGAGAATTTTTCGAACTCGAACCCGAGGCCGTTCTCAATAATGAAGCTCTGGTTTGGGAGAGAATTCATTCGGATGATATTCCTCGGTTGCAAAATGATATAAAAATAAATACAGAAGTATTGCAATCTTTTAAAAGTGAATTTCGCTTGCTCTTGCCCCAAAAAGGTCTCCGGTGGGTTCAGATTAATTCCCAACCCGAACAACTGGAAAATGGCGACGTGCTTTGGGATGGCATGATGATTGATATTAGCGATCGCAAGAGTGCCGAACAAGAACTGCTCCTCAAACAAAATCACCTGAAAGCCTTACTCAATAATATTCCTCACATTGCTTGGATTAAGGACGAACAAAGTCGGTTTATTGCCGTGAATCAACCCTTTGCTGACATCTGTGGGGTTTCTGCCGAAGCCCTCGTCGGTCAAACCGATTATGACATCTGGCCGGCCGAACTGGCCCGAGCCTATCGCGACGACGATTTTCAAGTTTTACAATCCGATCGGCGCAAAGTTGTTGAAGAGCGAATATCCTTGGGAAACGGTACATTAGGCTGGCTGGAAACGACGAAAACCCCTTTTAGAGATGTTAATGGTAATTTAGCGGGAACTGTTGGTATTGCTGCGGATATAACCGAACGCAAACAAGCCGAGCAGCAATTGCAAGAACTCTCAGAACGTCTCGAACTCGCCCTTCAATCGGCTCAAATCGGGATTTGGGAATATGATTTTAAGAACGATCGATTATCTTGGGACAATCGCATGTTTGCCATCTATGGCGTGCGGCCCGAAGATTTTAGCGGCACCCATCACGATTGGGAAAAACGAGTTCATCCCGACGATTTAGACCGATCCCTACCCGATGGGGCAGCTGGCAAACATCGCCCCATTAAGGAATTTAGAATCCTTCGCCCCAATGGCGAAGTGCGGCACATTTTCTCTTCAGCCTTCATCAAACGCAACGAGCAAGAACAACCGATCCGAACTGTCGGAGTCAATCTAGATATTAGCGATCGCAAACAAACCGAACTCACCTTAGAACAAGAAGTGTTGCGCCGAACCACAATTTTTAACACCTCATCCGATGGCATTCATATCATAGATATTAAAGGTAATCTCATTGAAGCGAATGCCAGTTTTCTCCGAATGTTGAGATATACAGAGGAAGAAGCGACACATCTAAACGTTGCCGATTGGGATGCTCGCTGGACTCGAGAAGAACTCCAAGAGATGATTCAAAATTATCCTTGGGGAATGTCCGAGCTCTGGACATTAGAAACTTTGCATCGGCGCAAAGATAAATCTGTTTTTCCCGTTGAGATTTCTATATGCGGCATGGAATGGAATGGACAATTTTCCTTAGTTTGTATTGGCCGCGATATTTCCGAACGGAAGCAGGCAGAAGTCCAACTCCAACACACCAATGAAGAGCTTATCCGCGCCACTCGCTTGAAAGATGAATTTCTGGCTAACATGAGTCACGAACTCCGTACCCCTCTCAATGCCATTCTGGGAATGAGCGAGAGCCTGCAAGAAGGTCTGTTGGGGGCAATAAATCCCAAACAACGCAAGGCCTTGAAAACCATCGAACGAAGCGGAGCGCACCTACTGGAATTGATTAACGAAATTCTCGACTTGGCTAAAATTGAGTCGGGACGGGTCGAACTCGAGTATTCCACCGTCGCCGTGACGGATCTGTGCCAATTAAGTTTGGCCTTCATCAAGCAACAGGCTTTCGGAAAACGCGTCCAACTTCATCTAGAACTTCCCATCAACTTGCCGAATATTCGAGTTGACGAACGACGGATTCGTCAAGTTTTAATCAATCTTCTCAGCAATGCCGTGAAATTTACGCCAGCAGAAGGACGCATCGCTCTCGAAGTTTTGCCGTTGCCCTCGGACAAGACGCACAATCAGAGCTACCTCCGCTTTTCAGTGACGGATACCGGTATTGGTATCGCTCCCGAGAATCTCAAAAAACTGTTTCAACCTTTTGTTCAAGTGGATAGCGCCCTCAACCGACAATATGAAGGTACCGGCTTGGGTTTAGCTTTGGTCAAACGAATCGTCGAACTCCATGGAGGTGAGATTGCCGTCACGAGCGAAGTTGGGGTTGGCAGTCGCTTTTCTATCGAATTGCCCTATATTACTGTCGAGTCTCATCTCCCCACCGCCGAACCTGCGTTGGCGTTGAATTTAGCAATCTCGGAAAGCGAACAACTCAGCACCGGGCCTCTCATTTTGCTCGCGGAAGATAACGATGCCAATATTAACACTTTATCCAGTTACCTCGAAGCCAAAGGCTATCGCCTTCAAGTCGCTAAAAATGGTCGCGCCGCTATCAATCTCGCTCGGACTAATCCCCCCAATATTATTCTGATGGACGTTCAAATGCCGGGTATGGATGGGTTGGAAGCCATCGAGCACCTTCGCGAACTTCCCGAATTAACCCAAATTCCTATCATTGCGCTAACTGCACTGGCCATGCAAGACGATCGCGAACGTTGTTTGGCAGCAGGTGCAACGATGTACTTGAGTAAACCCGTTCGACTCAAACATTTAGCGCGATCGATTGAAAATCTTCTGGAATGAGAAAGGGGCAACAGGCAACAAGGAAAGAGCAATCATCTCCCATTACCCATCCCCTATTCCTGATGCGACTAAATTGGTTTGAGGCGAGTCACTTTGAGACGAAATTTACCGCCTCCCGTTTCCCCAAAAGCCCGAACGCGAACGATATACTCGCCTTCATCGGTAATTCTGGCAAAGAGGAGAGAATTCGTCGTACCATCAGGTCCATCATCATTTTCGGCTACTGTAGATCCATCCGTAGCAATAAGAATCACGATGGGGTCGAATTCGTCAGAGAGGAGATCGATCGCGACATTATCCCCTTGTTCTAATTTCACTTTGTAGTCGCGAGAGAAACCTCCTTCTCCTGTAGGAATGTCTTTTTGTGAGAGAATGTCTTCAATTTCTTCACCCGAAACCAAAGGTAAAGGATTGTACATTTCTTGGGCTTTGACCGGACGCATCCCCAATCCGGCTAAAAGCGTCGTTGCCAGCAATGTAGAGTACCAATAACGGACAAAACGGTGTTTCATGAAATTCTCGCTCGAGCCTAACTCATTTATTATGTCTCAATTTCCAAGGAATTGTTGAAAATTTTTCAATTTCCTATCTTGGACAGAGGACTTTTGGCACGGTTTGCGGTTTACTAGATTGATATTTAACCTTTTTTACATTCATGCAAATTTCCGAAACACCTTTTAAATTTCCGCAAAATACTGTTGAAATTCCTGAAGTTCCTTCGTTTGAGGAAGAGATTTCCAGCGATCGCCCTTGGCAGGGGTTTGACGAGAAAGATCCTCCAGAACAAAATGTTATTGATAGTTGCGTTCATTGCGGATTTTGTTTGTCAACTTGTCCGAGCTATCGGGTTCTGGGAACGGAGATGGATTCCCCGAGGGGTCGCATCTATCTCATGGATGCAATCAATAAAGGGGAAGGAGCGCTAGACGAAACGGCAAGAGAGCATTTTGATAGTTGTTTGGGATGTTTGGCTTGCGTGAGTACCTGCCCGTCAGGGGTACAATACGATCGCTTAATTGCGGCAACGCGCCCTCAAGTCGAACGCAATCAGCCGAGAAATTGGGGCGATCGCTTCTTGCGCGCTATTATTTTTAATTTGTTTCCCTATCCTTTGCGCCTGCGTTTTTTGTTGATTTTTCTCTGGTTGTACCAAACAAGCGGTTTGTATAAATTAGTGCGATCGACAAAAATATTAGAGAAAATTTTTCCTCGTTTGGCAGCAATGGAGTCCATTCTTCCTCGAATTTCTCTCGCCAATATTTTCGATAACGATTTCCCAGAAATCATTCCCCAAAAAGGAAAAAAACGCTATCGAGTCGGTGTCATTTTAGGCTGCGTGCAGCGCTTATTCTTTTCTCCTGTGAATGAAGCGACAATACGAGTTTTAACGGAAAATGGCTGCGAAGTTATCATTCCTAAAAATCAAGGATGCTGTTCGGCATTACCCACCCATCAAGGACAAGAAAAACAATCTCGAGAATTAGCTCGAAATCTCATCGATAGTTTTGCAGATACAAATGTGGATGCTATTATTATTAATGCGGCAGGATGCGGTCATACATTAAAAGAGTACGGTCATATTTTAAAAGATGACAAACAATATCGCTCCAAAGCAGAAGCCTTTGCCACCAAGGTAAAAGATATCAATGAATTTTTAGCTGAGGTCGGAATTACGGCAAAGTTATCGCCTTTAACTGATGGAGAATTATCTGTTGTTTATCAAGATGCCTGTCATTTACTTCACGGTCAAAAAATTAGCTTGCAGCCTCGTCAATTATTACAGCAAATTCCCGGTCTTAAATTAAAAGAACCTATCGATGCGGCCTTGTGTTGTGGCAGTGCAGGAGTTTACAATATTTTAAATCCGGAAGTTGCAGATGAGTTAGGCAAACAGAAAGTAGAAAATTTGTTAAAGACAAAAGCCGAGTTAATTGCCTCTGCAAATCCGGGTTGTTCTCTACAAATTTTCAAGCATCTACGCTTGCAAGGGAAGGATATAAAACTCATGCACCCTATTGAGTTATTAGATCGGTCAATTCGCGGTCTAAAATTGTAATGAGGAATCGGAAATGGGGAATTAGTGACTAAGATTACCTGTTATTTTTTTCTAAAAACCCCATGGATAATTGGTCATTGATAATTGGTCATTGACCATATCCTCCACCTCCCGGTGTTTCAATAATAAATGTGTCGTTAGGCTGCATTTGTACAATTGTAGTTCCCTTTAATTCCTCAATCGTACCATCATTTCTGTGTACCCAATTTCGTCCTGTCATACCCGTATTTCCTCCTTGCAAACCAAAAGGAGAAATAATGCGACGACTGGATAAAATTCCTGCTGTCATAGACTCTAGAAAACAAATCCGACGGATAATACCATTGCCTCCGCAATAGCGTCCTTTGCCACCACTATTAGGGCGAATACTAAAACTTTCTAAAAGGACTGGAAATCGCCATTCTAAAACCTCCGGATCCGTGATGCGAGAATTAGTCATATTGACATGTACTGCATCCGTACCATTAAAGTTTTTTCCCGCCCCCGATCCCCCGCAAATCGTTTCATAATATTGGTATTTTTCATTACCAAATGTAAAATTATTCATCGTTCCTTGAGAACCCGCGATCGCATTCAATGCCCCATACAAACAGTCTGCAATCAGTTGGGAGGTTTCCACATTTCCCGCTACGACAGCTGCCGGATATTGCGGATTTAATAAGCATCCTTGTGGAATAATAATTTTTAGTGGTTTTAAACAACCAGAATTTAAAGGAAGATCGTCATCGACCAAAGACCGAAAAACATACAAAACAGCAGCTTTACAAACGGCTGTAGGTGCATTAAAATTATTATTAGTTTGGGGAGATGTTCCTGTAAAATCAATTTTAGCACTGCGATCCTTGCGATCGATGGAGATATTCACTTTGATTTTTTCTCCTGTATCTAACTCACAATTAAAATGACCGTTTTTGAGAACGGCGATCGCTTTCCGCACGGATTCTTCGGCATTATCTTGAACGTGACTCATATAAACACAAACAGTGTCTAATCCATAATGCCGAATCATTTGCTCTAACTCTTGAACTCCTTTCGTATTGGCGGCAATTTGTGCTTTAAAATCAGCGATATTTTGCACGAGATTGCGAACGGGATAAGTACAAGATGTTAAAAGCCGTGATAATTCTTGTTCGCGAAATGTTCCTTTTTCAACTAACAAAAAATTATCGATGAGTACGCCTTCTTCTTCAATTGTTTTGCTTTCTGGTGGCATTGAACCCGGTGTAATTCCACCAATATCGGCATGATGTCCCCTCGATGCAACATAGAAAAGAGGTTGAGAATTGGTATTAATAAAAACTGGAGTAATAACTGTCATATCTGGGAGATGAGTACCACCATTATAGGGATTATTGGCAAGATAAACATCTCCTTGTTTCATAATATTTAATTTCGCAGTAATTAAACTGCGAATGCTTTCACTCATCGATCCCAAATGAACGGGAATATGAGGTGCATTGGCAACTAATTCTCCGTCGCGATCGAAGATAGCACAAGAGAAATCCAATCGTTCTTTAATATTGACTGAGTAGCTGGTATTTTGCAGTGTTGTCCCCATTTGTTCGGCAATAGAACGAAACAAATTATTAAAGATTTCTAATAATACAGAATCGGGTTGAGATAAATCGCGATCGCTTCGATTGTTACTTTCTGTTGACTGCATATTTGTGGATGGCGTAAAACTTTCTTCTTGTTTTGTTAAAATCAAATGATTGCGATCGCTAATCCTTGCTTGCCACCCCAATTCTATAACATTCGTTCCCGTTGCTTCAATAATTAATGCCGGGCTGTCGATAATATCTCCAGGTTGTAACTTTTCCCGCTGGAATATTGGTACATCATGCCAAGAATTATTTGTATAGATTTTTGCGATCGCTTCAAGTTTAGGAGAATCATCATTAAGTCTAGTAACAATCTCTTCGTTAGGCGTATATGTGGGACAAATTAACTCAACTGAAATAGCCTCTACAATTAAACTTTTATTTTCAATAATAAATCCATAGTGCTGTTGGTATAATCTATTAAAATCCTTCCTCATACTTGTAAGATCGTTAAATTCAACGAGTAAAGCAGAGTCCGTTCCTTCATATTTTAAATGTACTTTTTGTTTGATTATAATATTCTCAATAGATTCATCCTCTTGTATTTTTAATTCCTCTTGACATTGAGAAATGAGTTGTGATAAGTGCTGTTCTAATTCGGAGATTAATGGCGATGCTAATTTTGCTTCAATCGACTTTTCCCGCAAAATCCTCACTTCTGCCAAACCAATACCGTAAGCTGATAGAACGCCGGCATAAGGATGAATAAAAATTTGTTTAATCCCCAAAGCATCGGCAATTAAACAAGCATGTTGACCTCCCGCACCGCCAAAACAACATAAAGTATATTCTGAAACATCATAGCCTCGCTGTAGCGAAATTTTCTTAATTGCATTGGCCATCTTTTCAATGGCGATCGCTAAAAATCCAGAGGCAACTTGTTCGAGCGTTCGTCCATCGTTAATTTCTTCTGTAAGTCGTGCAAACTTTTCACGAACGATGGTATAATTTAAGGGTGAATCGGCATTTTCTCCAAAAACTTTAGGGAAAAATTCAGGTTGCAATTTCCCCACTAAAATATTACAATCCGTCACTGTTAAGGGTCCGCCTTTGTCATAAGAAGCAGGACCGGGATTTGCCCCCGCAGATTCGGGACCAACGCGATATCTTGCCCCATCAAATTGTAAAATAGAGCCCCCTCCCGCCGCAACGGTATGAATAGACATCATGGGTGTTCTCAAGCGCACCCCAGCGATTTCTGTTTCAAAAGTGCGTTCGTATTCTCCGGCATAATGGGTGACATCTGTAGAGGTTCCCCCCATATCAAAACCGATAATTTTCTGAAAACCTGCCTTTTGACAAGTCTTAACTGCCCCGACAATTCCTCCCGCAGGTCCCGAAAGAATGCTATCTTTGCCTTTAAATGCGCGAGCGTTTGCGAGTCCGCCATTAGACTGCATAAACATCAATTTTGGCGTTGAATTGCCGGATTTGAGCTGGCGATCGATTTGCTCGACATAGCGCCGTAAAATGGGAGATAAATACGCATCGACGACGGTGGTATCGCCGCGACTGACTAACTTGATTAAATTGCTAACTTGATGGGAAACAGAAATTTGAGAAAAGCCAATTTCTCGGGCAATTTCTGCGATCGCTTCTTCGTGTTTGGGATAGCGATAAGCGTGCATTAAAACAATGGCACAACTACGAATTCCGGATTCGTAAGCGGCTTGTAAATCTTGGCGAACTCGTGATACATTGAGAGGGGTTAATTCTTCTCCTCGTGCCGTATAGCGCTCTTCTACCTCGATAACGCTTTCGTAGAGCATTTCCGGGAGGATAATTTCCCGAGCAAAGATATCGGGACGGTTTTGATAGGCAATTCTTAACGCATCTCGAAACCCTGTTGTAATTGCTAGAACCACGCGATCGCCTTTGCATTCTAACAACGCGTTAGTTGCCACTGTCGTCCCGATTTTAATCGTTTCGATTTGTTCGGTAGGAAGGGGAGAATGAGGGGGAATCTTTAAAATATCGCGAATGCCTTGAATGACTGCATCTTGGTAATGTTCTGGGTTTTCCGATAGCAGTTTATGAATAATAGTTTTTCCATGGGGAGAAATGGCGACAATATCGGTAAAGGTACCACCGCGATCGGCAAAAAATTTCCATTTATTGGTGAGTTTATTTTCCATCATTTTCTTTTGTTTTTTTGAGTGTTGTTGGTGCGATCGTAAAATTTAACGATCGATTAAGGACTTAATTCTGTGTTGACAAAATCCACCAAATCCGATAAGGGAGAAACGAAATCGAGTTGAGTGTCTAATTCTTTAGCCAAAAATGAGCGATCGAAAAACTTTAACATTCCTCTTTGTTGAGGATTATTAATTTCGTTGTAAAAATTTACAGTAACGAAACAAATGAGAGGGACTTTATCGATATTATAAGAAATATTATATTTTTGCCTAACTTGACAATTCGCATCATTAGCAATTTCTAGCAATAGTTTCCATTTATATGTTTGCGCTGCACGTTCTCTCATTGAGGTTTTTAACGACAGAATAATGCAGCGATCGAGTTGTTCGAGTTCTGTATTCGCTTGATAAGAATAGATAATCAGATCGCAATCGGGTTTCTGCGTATCTTCTTCACCAATCTTGATAATAGATATGTCTTCAAATCCTTTCACTTCACTTTTTTTACTGGTGATAAAAATATGACTATTAATATTTTCGACTTCTTTGTTTTTTATGAAAATATAAATCACGCAAAAAGGGAAAATATTTCCCACAATAGAACGGCTGGCTTGTTCTACACTTTTTATTTCTCCTTTCTGTTTTCTTTCTTCAATTAAACCAATTACCTCATTTTGACAATCTGTAATCAGTTCATACAATTTATTGAAAACATCAGGGAAGCGATGGCTAGGTAATTGCTCAAAATGCCGATCGATTCTACTGAGAACGGGTATCATATAATATTTACTTCGTATCTCTGCAAGCATTTTTGCCTCTTTTTTGGTTATTGAGTAAGACATTTATACAACCTCGGTAAATTGAAATGGGATCGATAGTTGAACGGGAGATAATTTTATTCCGGTTTTGTTCTGACCAAATGTATCTAAACTTTTTAAAATTTCTTCTCCAATGACTTTAACCACGATTGGAACAACAGCATTACCAAATTGTCGATAGGCCTGAGTATCGGAAACTGGAATTTTAAAGCGATCGGGAAATCCCATTAAGCGCGCGCATTCTCGAGGAGTTAAACGACGGGGATTTTTTTCGTTTTGAGGAATCAAAATTTCTGCACCATCTTTATAATATCTAGCACTTAGGGTTCGTGCAATTCCATCCAAATTGGTTAACCCATAACCAAAACCGTTGCCTTTTTCGCGATGTTTTGCTGCATAATCTTGTAAATATTGCCATAAATGATCCGATAGCGTATATTTTGCATCAACCTTAGCGTCCAAAATATCTTTTATTTTGGGGTTGAGATTGGGTAATTTGGGAAAAGTAAATGCAGTAGGTTGAGAGAAACCTACAATAAAAATTCGCTTGCGATTTTGGGGAACAACCGATCGCGCATCGAGAATTTGGTGATAAGTTTGATATCCTAGTTCTTCTTCTAATGTTTTCAAGATAACTGCAAAGGTTTTACCTTTATTGTGACTTTGTAAGTTTTTGACATTTTCAAGGATGAAACACTTGGGGCGTTTTTCTTTGAGAATACGAGCAATTTCAAAAAATAATGTTCCTTGGGTCTCGTGTTCAAATCCGTGTTTTGAGCCGAGTGCATTATGTTTGGTAACACCTGCAATACTAAAAGGCTGACAGGGAAAACCCGCCGTTAAAATATCAAAATCGGGAATATTTTGGACGGGAATTTTGGTCAGGTCTCCAAAAATCTCTCCTTCAAAATTTGCCTGATAAGTTTGTTGAGAAAACTTATTCCACTCGGATGAAAATACGCATTTACAGCCTAGACTATCCAAGGCCAATCTAAATCCTCCGATACCGGCAAAAAGATCGATGAATTTATAGTGTTTTGGTTGCATTTGCTATAGGTAAATATTATTTGCTAAAATGAGTACATAGATTTTAGCAGAAAAGTTAGCGATCGCAGATTGTCAGTATAGCAAAATCAAATTTTATGATTCTCCATCGCTTCCTACTGTTATATTAAATGTTGATAAATTAAGCAAACACCATGTCGGCAAAGGATCGATTTCACGACGCTGTAAAACAAGGACTCCAGAAAGAACAGTGGGTTATCACTCACGATCCTTTAAGAATTGAATTTGGAGCAGATGACATTGTAAAAATTGATTTGGGTGCAGAATCTCTTGTAGGTGCAGAAAGAACAGGTCAAAAAATTGCTGTTGAAATCAAAAGTTTTTTAAGTGAATCTGCTCTATTTGACTTTCATGCTGCATTGGGTCAATTTTTGAATTATGCTTTAGTTTTAGAAGCAACCGAACCCGATCGCAACCTATACATCTTTCTTTCGTCGAGATTTGCCACGCGCTGCGATTCAGCGATATTGTGTTAAATTGATGGTATATGACCCCGTTGAGGAGGTAATCGTTCAATGGATAGATTAGATCTCTTACAACATTACCGTCAATGCGTCAAAAAATTGCTAAAACAGCACAGTCAAGGTCAAACGATCGGCGGTGATATTGAAGTACAAACAGTTTTTGATACGGAGAGCGATCGCTATCTTCTCGTTTCTCTAGGTTGGGATAAGTATCGTCGTATTTATAACTGCGAGATTCATCTAGAAATTAGAAGCAATAAAATTTGGATTCAGCGCAACCAAACCGATCGTTTAATTGCTCATGAATTGGTGGAAATGGGAGTTTTACAAGAGGATATTATTCTCGGACTTCAACCGGAATATATACGAGAGTATACAAAATTTGGCGTTGCTTAGGAAAAAGAAAAACTAGAAACTTTTTAGGGAAACAGGTAATCGCTGATTATCAGTATGGTGACATCGATTGTTATCATTCTTATGTAATATGTTGGGTTACATTTCATGCTGTTGTGTACCTTCCTCTGCCGATACACTATAGATAGCGTGTCGGGCATTGAAAGTGACGATCTTGTTGTGGATGCGTAGTCCATTAGTCTATAATTTTGATAAAAGTGGGTTAGTAAGCTAAGATATAGAAACAATTCTATCAAGCCAAGCCCTTTTTGACTTTTACAGCTAATCTTTGAAATATAAAGATTTTAGAGATTTTTCTCTATAAAGGTTTGATAGATTTGTCAACCTCTAGATCGACTCACAGTGATGTAGTATGTCTCTCAATCAAAGAAAACAGAGCGAAAATCAAATCAAATTTATAGCAAGAGAAAACAGTGACAATTCATCTTCTTCTCGTTATTGGTCTGTTAATAATGCAAATACAAATAATCTTAAAGCTAATGAGTTGAGAGAAATTTTGTTGCGTTTGTCGGATCTATATGCCAATGATGAAATTAGTAAAAGCAGATTCACGACACTCTGTGAGTATGCCTGTCAACTCTATATCGAAAAAGAAATTGAAGAACGCCTAAGTGTATATTTAGAGCAAAAAGTATCAGATTTATACAGTAGGCTTTTCTCTGAAAGCGTGCTTATTGATTTGCTGGGTTTGAGTAAAAAATTTGAGTAAAAGATATGACTAACTTTGAACCAAATAAACCAGAAGAAGAAAAAGAAAATAGAGAAACAGCAAAAGATAACCTCTCTGAAGATTTGAATCCACCCTCTTCTGAGGATGAAGACAATACAACCTCAGAGAGTTCAATTACCAAATTACCTCAAATTCTAGAAAAAATTTTACCTGAAGAAGTTAAACGAAAAATACCCAATTCTACCAAGAAAGAAATGGAAGTTTTCTTGTCTATGCAACGTATGGGGATGGGGTCTCCTTTAGGTAACTTAACAGAAAAAATACAGCCGAGTCACATTACCCAATTTCTAGAAAACGATGCAAAGCAAGACGAACGTGCTTTTTTAGAGTCGAAAGAATCCAAGAAATACACATTATACTATGTTCTTATTTTCTGTGTACTTTTTGTTTTTGTTACAGTGTATTTGGTTCAGAATGATATAAAGATTTATCAAGATTTAATTCGATTAGTAATTGTTTTTTTGGGTGGTTTTGGGAGTGGTATTGGGTATAAAACTCTCAGAGATAAACGAAATAAATGATTTCAACTTAACTTTTTTGTACTTCCTGTAGTAAAAGCGGTAACTTGTTTTTGAGTGCCTCGATCGCAGGACAAGGCCGCTTATTCTGTAAATTATCCGCCGACTGTCCGTTAAAAATACTCCAGCGAAAGGGTCCTTTTTTGGCAGCAGATATCCAGAGTAACCGTTTTGCCCGCGTCATGGCAACATAAAGCAAGCGATATTCTTCCGCTTTTTTTAACTGATTTGCCTCTTCCCATGCGGATAAAGGTGGGGGAAAAGATTCGATTTTATCCCGTTCTCCCAAGGATTCTAAATGAGCGTTGTGAACCGCAATGCGAATTTGGGCGCGGGCGACTTCATCTAAGGTAAAATCTCCTAAAAACTTACTTGCTGTCGGTACCCAAGGCAACCCCGGAATGATATCTTCATGGAGGAAAGGAATAAAAACATAATCCCAATCCAATCCCTTCGCTTTGTGCATGGTAATAATCGTGAGTTGACCCGATCGCACGTACAAATCGTCAGATTCTTCTTGCACCCCTTCAAAGCGTTCTGAGGCAACAATTTCTTGCAAAGTTGCGATGATGGCTTTGAGAGATTTATTTCCGATAGTTTGTTTAAAGACCCTCTCGGCTAATTTTTGCACCGTTGCCAATTCCGATCCCGTATATTTCATGGTCATGCCTAAAAAAGAAATAAGATGATAGGATGGCAATTCTAAACGGGCGCGCAGTAGATTGTTACAATAACGCCTGGCATTTTTAACGTGCTGTTTTTGCGGCGGATCGAGAGGTGTCGGATAGAGAAATTGTTCTGGAGAAGTGGCTAAGGCATTGAGATCTTGAGTGGCAATCAATTGACGCTGTTCGAGGATTTCTAACGCCCCTTTGAGATTATCTGGAGAATGGGGACGGTCTAAAAATGCCAGTAATTTGAGCATTTCTTCAGGGATGTGGGAATGACGTTCCATTTCCCCTACTTCATAAATTTTAAAATCCCGATCTTTTTGTAAAGGCATTAATTTTTCGGCAATAAAACGCCCCTGACGATTTTCTCGGACTAAAACGGCAGCATTATGTTTGGGATTGTTAGCAAATAAAGCGATCGCCCTTTTCCCGATTTCTTCCACCGTTTGATAAATATCATCGGGAGTATAGATTTCGACCCCTTTTCCTGTCGCGATCGGGTTCGCATCGGGTTGGGGATCGTCGGGATCGACGGGGTAGATATCTTGTCGCCGAAAAGGAAGAAGGAAATTCTCTTTTTTCTTGCCTTCTAACCACAATTGATTCGTCCAATGCAAAACAAAATTAGCCGCTTGTAAAATAATTGGGGTGCTGCGTCCAGATCGATTCATCGTTGCGAGGTTGTCTCGGCGATCGCACAGATCGCAAAAATAATTGAAATAAAGGGGATCGGCAGGGGTAAACGTAGAGTTAATCGCTTGGTTGGGATCGCCGACGCGGACGAGATTGACTTGGGATGAGGTGGGAGATGTTGCCAGAGTTTGCAGTAATTTCGCCTGTAAGGGGGTTGAATCCTGCGCTTCGTCTTCGAATACGGCAAAGACCTGTTTCTGCCATAATTGGCAAATTGCGGGGCTTTCTAGAACTCGCAACGCCGCCAAAATCATGTCATCGTAATCGATAAAGTCCCGCGATCGCATAATCTTCTGGTATTCATCGTAAATTCCCGCCGCGATCGCTAAAGTTGCATAAGGATCCTGTAGTTCTTCGCTAACCCGCCACAAATCTTCCGGCAGAAACCCCGAACTTTTCGCCTCGTGAATGACCGTATCGGCTAAATTGGGTAAAACTTCCGTTCGCAGCACCGACTGACGGCGCAATCTTTCCGTCTCTTCCCCATCAAAACTCATCCCCTCGAGGAGTTTTTGATAGTGGGGAAAATTCTTGCCGATCCATTGTTCTACGGCACCTTTTAAGAGACGATGGCTTTGATTGGGGGTAATCACTGTCGAGGTCTCTAAATTCAGCCCCGAGGCTTCCGGATGGCGAGAAGCGATGTGTAACGCCAATCCGTGCAATGTCTGCACCATAAAACTCCCTTGAGGCAATTGCAACCTTTGCAAATTCTCGCGAATTTTGTTTTTGATACTGGCGGCGGCGGAACGAGTAAAGGTAACCACAACCAATTGCTTGCGGGGATGGAGTTTGTGGCGGACGATGGCGATCGCCGCGCCAACCGCCATACTATGGGATTTTCCCGCTCCCGGTACCGCAGAAATGGCCAGTTCTCCTCCCTCCCATGTTGCAAAGTTGTGCTGGCCGGGTCGCAAACTATTGCATAGCTCGTGTAAAACTTCTGCTTGCCGTTCGTTCATTCGCTAATTCCGCTAGATCGATCGCTCATCTATCGATCATACAAAAATACCAGACTCTGGCGAGACCAATCCATTCCTCGGTTCATTTCACCGGAATTCGGCAATTGATTAAACAGATTTAACAAAGATCAAGTAATAACTCTGAAAATATTAATTATTTGTTAAGAAAGCCTGACAAAACCTGTAAAACTGCTATTTCTTTAGCGATCGTCTCGTTCGCGTTACCTGCAGTTAGTCCCCGATCGAAGTATCGATCGATAAAGGTAACTTATTTGATTAATAGAAAAGTAAAGAATTAAGAAATCAGTGATTTAGATCACGATCTAAACTCAGAATGGATCACTTTCTCAAATGCAAATTCGGCAGAATATAAAACTACTTCAAATTGGTCATAAAAACCGTGGAAACTACTAGAGTGATTCGTCGTCTAGTTGAAAGAGCACTTTATATTAGACGCTTAACCCCCGATATTGAAAATCAAATTAACGCCGAACTAACCCGTTTGGGTCATATTTCTGATGTGGATTACGAAGCATTAGAATTGCTCATGTGTGAAATGGATGCAGGGCGAATTCAATTGGTTGCCAGCCCCTAAGTTTGTTGTTCGTTGTTCGCATCCAAATAATCAACACTTCGGCTTCGCTCAGTGTCAATATTTAGTATCAATTTCAGTGTCAATAACCCATAACTATTCTCGTTCTTTTTGCCAGACTTGTTGAATGAATTGATTGAGTTGCGATCGCGCGATTTGGGTCATTTCCCCAGATTCTAATGGAGGAGATTCTAAAACTGCTAAAAAAGGAATGATTTCTGTATCGAGAGCGGGAGAGAAGGCTTGAATCGGCCAAACGAGATCGGAAGCCGAACGCAGATCGCGAACTTGGGGAGAAGGATCGCGCGCATCTATAACCAACAATAAGGGACGAACCCAACACATTTGCCGTTCGGGGATTTCCTGAACCACTTCAGCATAAAGACAGCGATCTTGATGTTCCAAATAAACAATCTGATGGGGTTGAAAGCGAAAACGATCGGAATGGGTGCGCTCTCTCATTACAATGACTCATTAATAATTGATTTATGATTCGGAAGCAATTAATTCTCGGAAGCGAATCGTATCTAAGCGGGGATCGGCACTGCTGACTTGCACCTCAAAGCGATCGCCCAACGCAACAGAGCGAGACACCCGATGGGGTAATTCTAAACCCAAATCCTCTAATAAAATCAAGCACAGTCCTTCATCTTCTCGCAGCCAACGCAAGACTAACGCCTGCCAGACTTCTTCGGTATTGCGTCGCAAATATTCCAATCCCCAATAACGATTGGTTTGGCGTTCGACTTGGGTGGCTTCGTAGGCAGAGGCCGTGACGCTAAACATAATGGCTTGCAATTCTTCCCCCGTCAAGGGCAACTCATCTCCTCGCAAATGTGCCTTAAGCTGAAAATGTGCCAGTAAATCCGTATAGCGACGAATGGGGGAGGTAACTTGGGTATAAATATCGAGTCCCAACCCGGCATGGCGAGAGGGATTTATCCCCATTTCGCTGCGAGGCATACACCGCCGCAAGGCACAAAAGCGCACGGGACCGGCGGGTAATTGTAACAGTTCTTCTTCTGGGGGGAGTTCCGGTTGAGGCTGTCCGCGAAAGGGTAAAGGAAGGCCGTAATCTTTAGCATAACGTCCCGCCACTTCCCCCGCTAAAATCATCATTTCCGCCACCAATTGGCGAGACTGAGAATCGTCGAGAAGTTCGATGGCGATTTCGTCCTCTCCTTTCACTTTAATCGAAGATTCCGGCATGCGAATGTCAATCGCCCCGCAAGATTTGCGCCATTGCTGCCTCAACATCGCCGCTTCTGCCAAATGGGTGATTTCCGGTTCTGCCTCGATCCCCAATTCCAACATTTCATCCGCATCATCATAAGTGAGGCGATAGGTGGGTTTAATCCAACTGGCGTGAATGCTATAGGTTTGAGGTGCGCCTTCTTCGTCTAAGACGACTGCAAAACTGAGCGCCGCGCATTGCTGTCCCTGTACCAAACTCATCGGACCCGTTGCCAGTTCCTTGGGAAACATGGGAATCGTCCCGGTGGGGAGATACAGGCTGGTACTGCGGCGGCGAGCTTCCATATCCAGTACGTCCCCCAAGGAGACGAGACGGGTGGGATCGGCGATGTGAATCCAGAGTTTGTATTTATCGCCGTCGATCGCTTCTACACTTAAACCATCATCAATTTCCTCAGTGCTTTCGTCATCAATGGTATAAACCTTGAGATGGGTCAGATCGAGGCGATTGTCATCTCCGCGATCGGCTGGAGAAATTAAATGTCCTGATATTAAACGTTCTCGAACCACTTCGAGAATAGGTTGAGAAAATTGCACGGGATAAGCACTCCGCCGAAGGAATAAGTTTTCGTGAACCGACCAGCGACCCAACTCTACTAATAGTTTAAAGGCTGCGTCTGGGGTCTGGGAGCGATCGAGGGTTTCGAGGATTTCTTTGGCGAGGCGGTGGGTTAGCTCGGGTTGGAGAACGAATTTTTCGAGGGATTCCAAACGGGGGCGATCGCTATCGGGCCATTCTACGGTTTCCCCAGCGATCGCTTGTTTGAGGCGTTCTAAAAATTCCTCGCGATCGCGTTGCTTTTGTTCTTGGACGGCAATTTGATGTTTGATTTCTTCAACTTGGTTGCTGGGGCGGGGTTCGTAGAGATCGGCTTTGCGCTTGAAGTAGATTTTATCGTCGGCGAGGAGCATATAGGCAGCATAACAAACCGTTGGCGTATCCTCGGAGTAGAGGAGTTGCGCCAAGTCTTTCGGGGTTACGCCTTCCCCATCTTCGATTAAGAGTTCCCACGCCACTTCTAAGTTAGCCGGATCGAGATAGGGTTGCAGAGAATCCAGAAAAGCGGGAATCTCTTCGACTTCGTAACCTTTAGCAATTTCGTATTCGATCCGTTGGGGTTTGAGGGAGTGCGATTGACCCTTTTCGTCTACGAATATCCAGTTTTTCTTTCCTTCCGGGCGATCGGCGACTGCGAGCCGTCGCTCTCCGTGCAACCTGAATTCGATTAGCGTTCCTTTGTCCACCCCGCCCCTCGTTTCTCTGATGACAATATTTTTTTATCTTACTGGGTAATGGGTCATGGGGGATTGGGTTTTAGGGATTGGGGGTTGGGGGTTGTCAATGAGATTATTCTGCTTGTTGTCGATCCGCCAGGGATTGAAAATCTCTTCTTACTTGGTTGGATAAGCTGAGGAAACCTCAGCATCCTCCAAGCGCTGTCTCATATAAAAAATCCATTAAAATGGATTGCAAGCGCGAAATTTTAACCCAAATTAATAAATATAGTCCTCTTGAGTGGTCACTGAGCAATGCCGAAGTGAGGACTTCTTGTATGAGACGGGGAATTTGATTCCCCGGTGTTCGCTGAGCAATGCCGAAGTGCGGATCGCAAGCGAGAGAGACAATCTCATTACCAAAATAATTTTTAGATTTCCATTAGCGTTAAAACAAGCCAAGTTTCAATTTTGCAAATATTAGGGTTGATTTTATGTCCGATGATAATAGAGCACGCCAATTCATTCACGGTGTTGCACAAAATTTAATTCAGTGGATGCCGATGGGGGGAAGTGGAGCCGCTTTCCTTTCTTTTGCGATCGAGCAAGATTGGGTAATGGCTTTGCTGATGTTTCCCGTGATGGCTGTAAGCGTGGTTTGGGCGAATTATACTAAGAGTTTTTTGGGGCGATTGTCGGAGATTTCGAGCGATCGCGGACGGGAGGACGTGAATGCGTTGGTGGCGTTTAAGGAGCGGTTGGATCGGGCGATCGCATGGCAATTGGCAGGGACGGACGATCAATATTTACGCTGTCAGGGTAATGCTTGTTTGCGGGATACGGCGGAAGGCGTAACCAGTACGTTTAAGCCGTTGCTGAAGGATATTTTTGTGCCGTTGGAGTTGAGCGGGGACTTTTTTCGCGGGGGCTTACCCATGCCGCCGGGATTTAAGTGGGATAAGAAGATTATAGAACGGCTTGCTCGTAAGGAAGGGTTGCAAATTTGGGACGTTCTCGAGCGAGCAAAAAACAATACAAGCTATCGCTGTTTGGCGATTCAGGCATGGGGCGGTTATGGGAAAACAACCCTTTTGCGTCACATCACTTATTTATACGCTTACAAGTTGCAACGCCGCACTGTGCCGAAATTGCTCCCGGTTTTGCTTTATTTGCGAAAGTGGCAAGAGGAAATTGCCACGGGAAACGAGTTGGATTTACCCGCACTAATCGAACGGTATCACATTCCCATTTTACCGGAAGGAGAGTGGTTAAGATTGCCTCCAAATTGGGCGAAACAGCATCTCAAACAGGGCGATATGTTGGTGATGTTTGACGGGTTTGATGAGGTTAAAGAAGATTGCCGCAATGCTGTCAGTCAGTGGATTTCTCGGACGATGTTGCGCTATCCTCGCTCGTTCTTTATTATCACATCTCGTCCGGCAGGCTATCGCAGTTATCGAGCAGAAAATAAGCCGAATTCTTTGTTTTTAAAACCGTTTAATGCCTATCAACGGGAACGCTTTATCAATTGCTGGTATCTTTGCAAGGAGCGTCATATTAGTGCCGATCCGAATCATCCCACGGTGACTTATGCAGCAGCCGCAAAGGCAAATAATCTTTTGCAACAATTGGCAGCGCGATCGGAACTCGAAGATCTGGCGAGAAATCCCCTTTTACTCAATTTAATCGTGCAATTGCACAGTTATGCCCCCAGCGATCCGAGCGATTTTTCTCGCCCCATTCAACTCCCCGATCGCCGCGTGGAATTGTATCGGGCGATCTTTCGCTTGCAACTAGGCGATCGCCCTCTCGTGAAGCAAATTCCCATGCCTTTATCAGCACGAGAATGCCAGCAGATTTTACAAAAGTTGGCATTGTATATGGTTCGGAAAAATAAACCTCAGATTGAGAAGAAATTGCTGTTAGAACAGTTAAAAATTTATCTCGAACCTTTTGATAGTGCTCTTGCACCATCGAAGTTTTTACAGCAGATCGAGCAGGTTAGCGAATTGTTAGTAAAACGCGATGTGCGTTATGATTTTGCCCATCTGAGTTTCCAGGCTTGTTTGGCAGCGATGGAAATTCAAGAAACAAAGCAAGAAGCGTTACTTTCACAAAATTGGCGTGAATCTTGGTGGCACGAGACTATCTTGCTCTATGCGGCTCAATTCAATGCTAATTCTTTCTTACAAAAACTTTTGAATATTGGGACGCAAGATGCGATTGCTCTAGCTTATAAGTGTTTGCAAGAAACACCACGCAAGATCGATCCGCAATTAGCCGCAGAGTTAGAAAGTCTCAAAATCAATGTTAAAAATTCTCTCTATCAGCCCCTAGAAGAATATTTGAAAAATGGAGAATGGGAAAAAAGCGATCTGGAAACAGATCATGTGATGCTTCAGATAGCAGGCAAAGGAGAAAGAGGATGGTTAGATGAAGAGGATATTAAGAGTTTTCCTTGCGAAGATTTACGCATTATAAATCAACTTTGGCTCGATCATAGCAACAATTATTTTGGATTCTCTGTCCAAAAAAATATCTGGTTGAGTGTTGGAGGTCAACTGGGAGAGTATGATTATGAAGTATACAAAAAATTTGGTAAGCAAGTGCAATGGTATAAGAACGGAGAATGGATAGGTCGTACAAATCTCCAGTTTTCAGGAGCAGAATTCCCTCGAGGACACCTTCCTTGGTGGGGAGGGTGGGTTGGAGGAGTTGGAGGAGTCTTACTGACATCTCTTTTCTCGCGCAGGGACTTGTAACCTGTAATATCAGTCATCAGTCACCAGTGAAATACAGTTATTAGTAGAATTAGATGAGTAAAAAGAGTATTGCTTATAACAAAGCCTATAAATTTTCCATCAGATTTATTAATATTGAGATTGCCTTTCTCATTGTCGATCCGTCAGGGATTCAAAATCCCTGCCTCATATGAAAAATCCATTAAAATGGATTGTGATATAGAGATTTTACCCGATCTCGATTGTTTTTTGAATTGATGGGTGATTGGGTTACGCTGTTGCTAACCCAACCTACCTCTACTCATTATAATTTAATCATTTGTAGGTCGAATTAATTCCCAACCTTCTGCAACAGAAGCACGACATTGAGTTCCCCACAATCCCTCAATGAGGTAATGTGTTTTTTGAAAATGAACAAAGGAATTATCTAATCGATAGCGATTGTATTCAAATGATGGTGCGATCTTGTCTATTGTTAAAAGATGTTGCAAGCGTTCGTAGTCATCAAAACTATCTCGCCAAGCATCATAACGATTGAGTCCTATATGTTGATGTACGGGAACAGTTAATCGTCCGGGTTCTGCATTATCTGTTAAAAATAAAATACGTTCTGTTCCCAATTCAGCAATAACCCAAAATCGCCCCTTGCGAGTTTCTTCTGCTAAGAACTGAAAAAACTCGGGAAACGTGACCTCTCCAACTCCCGGAATATTGGTTTGAAAAGGTGTTAATTGTAGGTTACTTTGTTGCTTTGACATTGCTTGTATATTAAATAATATCTCTTGAAACTTGTCCTCACGCAAACGGTCCTCAAACGTTATGGGAAGCACAAAAGGCTTTTGACAATTGGGATAACGAACCACTGTCCGATCGCAATTAAAGTTAATCGTAAAGGCTTTTATACACGTTAGCCATCTCCTAATAAAAACTCGTGCAGTTCTGCGATTGGGACAAGTGACGATTATCTCGCGATCGATCGCGATCGTCCACTCCCATAAGGGTTGATTAATAACCTTAAGAAAGGCTTCTAGATCCGGTTGATTCTCCATTTCCGAATAGACCCATACAATTTCCCATAATATCGAATCGTTGTTTAGAGCGATTCATTAAAAAATAAAGTTTTGTAAAGATTTTAAATAACTACCGAGAATATATTTACCTCAATAAAATCTCATTTGATTTATAGCGATCGCTTTCTAAATTGCTCCCAAGACGCGATCGATAATTCTTTCCACATCTCGAATCAATAAACCCGCTTCAGTTAAAGTAATCTGTTCTTGGGGGGCTTTATAGCGATCGCTACCTTGAAATTCAGGATAGAGAAACTTGCTTCTGTAACCGTTCTTTTCCATACGAATGATAACCGAGGCAATAAATTTAACATTGACCGAATCTTGCAGATTTCTTTTACAAAATCGCATAAACATCTGTAATTTAGTCTCATGATTGTTAGGAATTGTGCTTTTAAAATGAACGATAACAGCACAAGCAAGAGATTCTAGAGTATGATAAGCTAAAAAGCCAATGATTTCCGGAAAACAAATTTTTCCTGATTGATGCTGCTTTGCACTTGCAATACATCGGCGTACAATATCAAGATATGCGTCCTTTTGCTTCATATACCCTCACGCCATTTCTCATTTGTTCAATAAAATAGTCTTGTCTTGTTTCAAAATACTGGTAACTGACATTATTTAAAATTGGTAAGAGAAGATACTCAACATAAAAATCTGCAAGAATTTCCGATAATGTCAAAGTAATCTCGCTATCTTCCGTAAAATCGCCGCAAACAAAAACGCGAACGATTTTACGCTCTTGGTTCAAGACAATAATATTATCGGACAAGCGATCGCAATCTTCCTCTAAACTTTCCACAATAATTGTATCGATCTCCTGCAAATTCTCAATTCGTTCTCTTTCTTTCTCAATACTATCGGTAATAAATCGATAAATTCCCAAAATATCGCGTTCGTATTCTGAGAAAGATATCGTGAATTGCTTCACCGTATCGAAAATGCGATTGCGTTCTTTAACTATCATCGTTATAAACTTTCTCTCAAACTATACTTCTAATATATACTAGATAAAACAATGCGATCGCCAATTTACCCTCAAGCCAATCGCAATGTCCCGATAAGCACGTATTTCCCATAAAATTTCGTGCGCGTCCCATAAATTTCAATATCGACTTGGCGGCGATCTTTTCGCTGTCCTTTAAACTGACACGAAAGAATCGGATTATAGCCTTGAAAACATTGAGAAAGTAACTCCGCAACTTGATGATAGTGAGTCGTTGCGACTAACTTCAACATTGATTTTAATGCCACCAACTCCCCAAACTCATAACCAAAAATTTCCGCTACTCTCTGATTGGCATAGAGAAACTTGCCATTGTCCGCTACGATATAAATGCCCAAATGAGACAGATCGCGATCGCTTTCGTGACTTTCTTCTGTTGCTTTAGCGGCTTCTTGTTCCTTTTGTCCGTGTTCTTTCACATAAAGACGAGCATTATCTAACGCTAGCGCCATTTGACGGGCGCACATTTGCATCAATTCTGATGAGTCCTCAGTGAAGTGATGGGGATTGGGATGGGTGAGGGTGAGGATACCGAGAAGAACTTTCCCTCGCAAAATGGGAACGCAGAGGGCAGAACCTACAGTGTAGGGTTGCCCCGGTAGCGTCAGCCAGCGCTCGTCCTTGCGCGTATCCGTAATTAAACCCACCCGACGGCGTTCTACGACCCAACCCGCCAAACCGCTATCGAGAACCTTCCCGATGAGATGTTCTTTTTGTTCCTTAATCGTCGCCCCGCGAGCGAGAATGCTTTCCGTGACCGCACCTTTAGAATTGAGCAAAAATAAACTACTTTCGTGAGCATCAGTGAGCTTGACGGAAACCTTAATCGTGGTTTGTAACATCGATCGCAGCATCAAGCGTCCCGTTGCCGTTTGTCCGATGACCACCAGCGATCGCAGCATGTCATCTTGAGCATCAAAGGCGACTTCCACTTTACGGAGGCGTTCGATTTCTTTTAAAACTTCTTCTTGCGGTCGCTGTAGCAGTTCGGCGGGCGATAATCTAGATAGAGTGCGGCTCATACTTCTCCCTGATAACACGATGCGGGCGCGGCTCTGTGGTTGAGTGCATGTATGCGTTAAAGATTGCGCTGATACTCCTCGAGTAAGTCCATTAAATCCACTTGACAGGAGAGAGGCAGTAAATCGAGCAGAGGGATTTCGCGCTTGCCGCCACCAATTTTCACCGGAATGCCCTGTAAAATTTTGATGACGCTATCTTCATCGAGTCGATTCTCTTCCAGCAGGGGATATACGCCTTGGGCGACAGCGAGATGCAGCTTGGCATCGGCGAGATATAAATGCCATTTGGCAATATCCATATAGACATTTTGGCCGATTTCCGCCGCTAGTTTTTCAATTGCTTCTGTAGTTCGAGAATTTGCCATATTGAGATTAACCCCGATCGAAACTAGCTATCGGATTTGAGAGAATAATCCGCGATCGCCAGAATATAAATTAAATGTAACAAAAGGATTGCCGTCCAACTCAAAGTTAACCACGTCGCCCAAGGCCAATCGGCGTTTTTAAGGCCCGATACAAACCACAACCCGGAATTAATCGTAATGCAAAGGGCAACGTGAACGGCAAAATTCATGCGATCGTCCAAGCGGCGATAGTCAGGGTCGTTGCGATCGGGTTTGCGCGGCCAGCGAGGGGGCATGGTTTTCTCCTTCAGAGCGGGTTTGAGATAGCGAGAAAAGAATACTCTTTCTGCGATTTTTCTATCTTGACATATTCTCTGCCTTCGTTCCCCGTTCTCGGTGGTAATCCCTCGATTTTCCCCCAGTTTTTCCCAGCAGGTAGATGGCCTCGATCGCGATCGCTTTCTCGAGTCCTTTTGCCATATCGTACAGGGTCAGGGCAGCAACAGAAACGGCGGTGAGTGCCTCCATTTCGACTCCGGTTTCGGCTTTGGTTTTCACGGTCGCTTGAATTTGATAGCCTGGCAAGGTGCGATCGGGGCGGATTTCCACGGCGATTTGACTCAAGGGGAGGGGATGGCAAAGGGGAATGAGTTGGGCGGTTTGTTTGGCGGCCATGATTCCCGCCAGTTTTGCCGTGGCGATAACGTCGCCTTTGGGGGCGTTTCCCCCTTCGATCGCCTCGAGGGTCTCTGGGGACATTCGCACCCGTCCTGCGGCGATCGCTTCCCGGTAGGTGGCGGTTTTGGCGGAGACATCCACCATTTGCACCTGCCCTTTTTCGTCGAGATGAGATAATTTTTCCGACATCTTGTTTTTTTCAGAAAAAGCGTGTTATACTCATAAATCGTTGCACAAATGCAGCGTTTTGCTTTAGGGGACTGTAGCTCAGTGGACTAGAGCACGTGGCTACGGACCACGGTGTCGGGGGTTCGAATCCCTCCTGTCCCGCTTTTATGAAAATTCAAAATAACAAACTTGTCAGGGAATTACTCTTGGGTTTTTCATCCTGCGGAAAAACTTTCCTTTTTAACGCGCAGAAGAAGAGAAATAGCCAACGATCGCATCTGTTAATCCTTCTAAAGTATATTCTTTTGCTTCCACATCGACGCGACCGAATAATTCTTGACAGGTTTTCGAGGTTTGGGGCCCAATCGAAGCAATACAACAGGAGGCGAGGGTTTCTTCTAATTCTTGTGGGGTTAAGGCATCTTTAATGAGGCGATCGCAGTTTTTAACGGTTTTAGAACTAGCAAAGGTTATAACATGCACGGAACGCTCTTTTAAGGCTTTTAAAACGTAAGGATCGATGCGATCGGGACACTTCGATTGATAAGCGGGAACTTCTACAATATTTGCACCTTTGGCGGTCAATTCTTTCACTAAAACCTGTCGTCCTCCCGTCTCCACCCTTGGAAAAAGAATCTTTAATCCTGCGAGGCGATCGGGGAAATGTTCGGCGAGAGAATCTGCAACAAAATTAGGCGGAATAAAATCCGGGTTTAAATGATATTCTTGAAGAACTTTGGCTGTTTTTTTGCCTACGACGGCAATTTTAAGATTGCCCAAACTGCGTAAATCTCGACCCAATGTTTCTAAACGCTTGCAGAAATATTGCACCGCATTGCTCGAGGTTAAAATCAACCAATGAAATGTATCGAGAGAAGCGATCGCTTCATCTAATCCCTGCCAGCTCGAAGGAGGCGTAATTTCTAAAGCCGGCATTTCTAAAACCATTGCCCCGCAATTTAATAATAATCCAGTGAAATGACTTGATTGTTCTGCCGCACGAGTCACTAAAACTGTCTTTTTGTCAAGGGGAACGGGATTAAGAGATTGAAACATTTCTTGAAGGTTGACCACTGCACCAATAACAATAATACAGGGAGAAAGGGAGATTTCTCGAGTTTGTTCTTGAATATTTGTTAACGTGCTGCACCAAATCTGTTGTAGAGGACTTCCTGCATTGCGAATAATAGCGATAGGATGGGAAGGCGATCGCCCATTTTGTACTAAATATTCAACAATTTTTCCTAAATTTCTCCCCCCCATCAACACAACCAACGTATCGATTTTTGCCAGTGCTTCCCAGTCGAGAATTTCCGGTTGATGAGCGGTTAGGACGGTAAAACAACGGCTTAAATGTTTATCTGTAAGGGGAATTCCTGCCAATAACGGAGCCCCTAAAGCAGATGAAATACCCGCAACAATCTCAAAGTCACATTCTGCATTTTGTAAGGCTTCTATTTCTTCTCTCGCTCTACCAAAAATAAGAGGATCGCCACTTTTCAGGCGAACAACTTGTTTGCCTTGGCTGCAATAAGCCACGAGTAAGCGATTGATTTCTTCTTGAGAGGTACTGGGTTTGCCACCGCGTTTGCCAACCTCTAATTTCAGACAATCTTTAGGAGCTCGCATCAACAACTCATCACTAATTAACGCATCATAGATCAAAACTTCTGCCGACTGAAGCAAGCGATCGCCCTTTAAAGTCAAAGCGTCTATATTGCCAACTCCCGCGCCTAATAAATAAACTTTTCCTCGAGAATATTCTTTCATTCTTTTTGTCTAGATTTTACTTTTTTCAATATCTACATCTAAACTATATATTGCATCGGTTCTTAATGCGTATTTCGTACCGCTTAAAACTGGGCATCCTTCATGCCTGATTTTATGTTGGAATATTGCCACCAAACCGGGTTTAGGAATAATCATAGCTTCTAACTGTTCCATAAAGCGCGTTTCGCCCCCTGAAAAATTAGAATTAAAATAAACCAATATCGTTAAAAGAGAGAGCTCTGTATCGCTTGGCTGATACCAATGATCCATATGAGGAGAAAATTTTTGACCTGTTTTGTATCTATACAATCTCAGCCTTTCATTCAGTCGGACCAAATGGAAGCGATCGATTCGACTGGGGAGATGTTTTTCCAATCGAGTCAAGAGATCGCTGGCAATTTTTTCATTATCGACAATGACTCGATCTTGGTCGCGATACATGGGGTTCTTGGTTGCTAAACTGGGATTGGCTTCCTCGATTGCGGAAATAAATCCCTCGCATTCCTCTCGAGAGTAAATATTTTCTACCGTCCAGAGTAATTTTACCGATTCAAATCTGAAAGGAACGCCTAGTGGAAAAGAATTTCCCATTGCTCATTCTCCGATCGCTATAGAGAAAATCTTATTGGCTATAACAACAAATATGCCACTATTTTATTCTAAATATTCTTCTAATTGTTGGCTGCGCTTTTCAGTTAGATCCACCACGCATAACGCATAAATCATTGGCATAATACTGCCACCATCATAGCGGCGTTGGGAATATTCGCAATCTGCATCCCTAAAAGCCAGCCATGTGTTTTGTGCTTCAAGCAAGCGAGATTCTTGAGGCGTTCCTTTGACTTTTTCTTGTAATTTTGTATAAACTTCATTTAGTTTTTCATTGGCTTCCTTAGCTTCTTTTGCAGTACATAAATTCATGTCCAGTTGCGTAATGGGCGTATCGCAATTGAGGTTTTCCTTATTCTCGACGGAACTTTGAGCAATTTTGGGTGCGTTGGCATCGATCGTGCGGGTTTGTGCGGGGGTAGAACAACCCGAAAAAACAACAAGAACTAAAGTAGCTGTAAAAATAAGAGCGTGTTTTGTTATCTTCATTTTTGAATTTACGAAATGTCCCGGCGTTGAATTTATCAGTGAAGGTCAGGTAGCGCTTATCTTTTGATAGCTTCCATCCTGATGTTTTGTATTCTACTGATGCCCGGACTTGGTGTTTTTTAAACTTACGATAAAATTGTAGCACGGTTTTTTCTAAAATGGTGCTACAAATTTAAAAACCGCCCACAGCAAAGCTAAAGGGCAGCAGCTCTAGACCCAGTTCTTTGGTAACACAACTTGTTCGCGAATAATCGATTATCGAGCCTTATCCCAACCAGCAGGCAGTAGGAAATAAGAAGTATTCGAGAAAAAAAAGTTTCCAGATAAATTGATAAAAACTCGCGATCTCGTTTCGATCCTCCAGATTAACTCCTTGACTTCGCCACCAAAGCAGCCCCAACAAGATACAATGCCCGAAACCCAACAACCAAGGATTCACCCCCGCCAATCCCGCGATCGCCGTTCCTATCATAGCCAAATAGCAGATAGAAACGATCCCGCAAGACAGTTGAAAGATAGCGGTTTTCCCGATAATGAGGGTAAACGTAACAATTTCATACTGTCGATCGCCTTCCATATCGGGAACGTCTTTAAAAATGGCGATCGCAATCGTAAAAACAAGAATAAATAGCGTTAAAACTACCATAGAAGCAGGAATGCTTTCCGATCTACCCAAGGTATTATTAAAGTGTAAAAATAAACCCAAATTAACAATAATACCTCGGACGGTAAAGATACAGAGTGCGGCTAGAAGTGGAAAGCGTTTTAAGCGAATGGGAGGAAAAGAGTAAGCCGTACCAATGAATAAACTTATAGCAATCGTTGCCAAAAGCCAATCCCCTCCCATCGTTGCCAGAATCAAAGCGAAAACCCCCGCGATACTAACAATCCATTGGCCTTGATTTTGGGAAAAATCCCCTGATGCTAAAGGTAGATGAGGTTTATTAATGCGATCGATTGCAATATCTTCGAGTTGATTTAAACCGACAATGTAAACATTCCCGCACAAGCAAGCAAACCACGCGATCGCTAAATCGAATAAGCTCGTAAAACTCCAAGTATCTTGTACGATCGCGACAGCAATAACATAGATCGCAAGGACGCTCAAACTCGTGCCAATAATCGTGTGAGGGCGGGAAAATTTCCACAAGCTGATTATTAATTTCTCCCCTCTTGCTCTCCCTCTCTTGGGAGGGGGTAAAAGGGTGGGTCGGGGCGGGGAATAGGTTGTTGATTTTTGGTTCATTGATAATGGTTATCTGTTTCTTGCCGATTGATAATTAATTCAGCAATATAGGCGATCGCGCCAGAGAAAAGAATTAAAAGCACGCCTAACGCATTAATATCGGGTTTGACTCCAGTACGAATGCGACTGAAAATTTCGAGGGGTAAGGTCGTCGATCGCGTGCCAGCCGTAAAACTAGAAATCAAAAAATCATCAAAACTTAACACAAATGCCAGCAAACATCCGGCAACGATTGCCGGTCTCAATTCTGGCAAGAGAACCTTTAAAAAGGCTTGTAAAGGCGTTGCACCCAGATCTAATGCCGCTTCTTCAAGATGGCGATCGAGATGAGCGAATCGAGACGAAACCACGATCGCAATATAAGCCAAACAGAAAATAACATGAGAAGCCACAATCGTCCAAAAACTTAATTGCACCCTCAAAACAGCAAGAAAAATCAGCGTGGAAATAGCGATCGCAATATCGGGAATAATTAAAGGCAAATAAGCAACCCCGCGATATAAATTTTTCCCAGGAAAGCGATATTTTGCCAAACCCACCGCCATCATCGTCCCAACAATTGCTGCAATGGTCACGGAGATAGCACCTACAGCCAGACTATTGACTAATGCCTGTAAAATACGTCGATCCGATAGCAATCGGGCGTACCATTCCAGAGAAAAACCCTTCCAGCGCGCACTGTATGCCGATTGATTAAAACTATAAAATGCTAAAACAAAAATCGGCAAATACATATACAAAAACATTACCGAACCATAGAGAACAAACAATAAAGAATTAGTATTTTTTTTGTATTTCATCAACCTTATCGAGGTTATGAGAGTCCCATCGTCAAGCATCTTAGCACCACATTACCCCCTCACCCGTCATCAGTCACCCCCTCATCAGTTGTGCGACCAATAACCAACACTTCGACTTCGCTCAGTGCAAGCAAAAAACAACCAATATGTACGGAAAACCCGACTTACGGAAACACAGCGATCGCCGTAAGTATAGAAAGGGAATACACCCCGTAACCCAATAAAAAAGTTAAAAAAATACGGGAACTCAACTCGGTTCGGTTTCTCCCCGAAGAGTTCTGTAATTAATTGTTAACTTGGAGCAAAAAAGAAGAAATGCCAAAAGTAGTTGGAATCGACTTGGGAACGACAAACTCTTGCGTCGCGGTAATGGAAGGGGGGAAACCCACCGTGATCGCTAATGCTGAAGGATTTAGAACGACTCCTTCCGTCGTTGCTTATGCCAAAAACGGCGATCGCCTCGTGGGCCAAATTGCCAAACGTCAGGCGGTGATGAACACCAGCAACACCTTTTATTCGGTGAAGCGTTTCATCGGACGCAAATACGATGAAGTCACGACCGAAACCACTGAAGTTGCTTATAAAGTTCTGCGGGATGGCAACGCTAATGTTAAGTTAGAATGCCCTGCCCTCAGCAAGCAGTTTGCTCCCGAGGAAATTTCGGCTCAAGTCCTGCGGAAATTGATTGAAGATGCCAGCAAGTACCTCGGCGAAACCGTCACGCAAGCCGTAATTACCGTACCGGCTTATTTCAACGACTCTCAACGCCAAGCAACTAAGGACGCGGGCAAAATTGCTGGGGTGGAAGTTCTGCGGATCATCAACGAACCCACCGCCGCTGCCCTCGCTTACGGTTTGGATAAGAAAAGCAATGAAACCATTCTCGTGTTTGATTTGGGAGGGGGAACATTTGACGTATCCATTCTCGAAGTTGGAGATGGCGTTTTTGAAGTTCTTGCCACCTCTGGAGATACTCACCTCGGGGGAGATGATTTCGATAAGAAAATTGTAGACTACCTCGCCGAAGAATTTAAGAAAGTTGAAGGGATCGACCTCCGTAAAGACAACCAAGCCTTACAACGCCTCACCGAAGCCGCAGAAAAAGCCAAAATCGAACTTTCTAGCGTTACCCAAGCCGAAATTAACCTGCCCTTCATCACCGCAACTCAAGACGGACCCAAACACCTCGATACGACCCTGACCCGAGGTAAATTTGAGGATCTTTGTTCCGATCTGATTAAGCGCTGTGGTATCCCGGTAGAAAATGCCATTCGCGATGCCAAGCTAGACAAGAGTGCCATCAATGAAGTGGTTTTGGTTGGAGGCTCCACCCGCATTCCCGCGATCGCGGAATTGGTCAAAAAAGTTTTGGGTAAAGACCCCAACCAAAGCGTTAACCCCGATGAGGTAGTTGCCGTCGGTGCAGCCATTCAAGGAGGAGTTCTCGCTGGAGAAGTCAAAGATATCCTTCTCTTGGATGTTACCCCCCTCTCCCTTGGAGTAGAAACTTTAGGCGGTGTTATGACCAAAATCATTCCCCGCAACACCACCATCCCCACGAAAAAATCGGAAGTCTTCTCCACTGCCGTTGACGGTCAAACTAACGTGGAAATCCACGTCCTGCAAGGGGAACGGGAAATGTCCAAAGATAACAAGAGTTTGGGCACCTTCCGACTCGATGGCATTCCCCCCGCCGCCCGAGGCGTTCCGCAAATTGAAGTGACCTTCGATATTGACGCAAACGGGATTCTCAATGTCACGGCGAAAGATAAAGGCACCGGCAAAGAACAATCGATCAGCATTACCGGAGCATCGACCTTGCCCAGCGATGAAGTCGATCGCATGGTGCAAGAGGCAGAAGCCAACGCCGAAGCCGACAAAGAACGTCGCGAAAAGATCGATCGCAAGAACCAAGCCGACTCTCTCACCTATCAAGCCGAGAAACAGTTGAGCGAATTGGGAGATAAAGTTCCTGCCGAAGAAAAAGCCAAAGCTGAAGGCTTGATCAAAGACCTCAAAGAAGCCGTCCAGAAAGAAGACGACGAAACCATCAAAACCGCCATGCCCGAATTGCAACAAGTCTTGTACGCGATCGGCAGCAGCGTTTACCAAGACGCAGCCGGCGAAGCCGGGGCAGCCCCTGGCGGCGATCCCGGTCCTTCTGCAGGAGGTTCTTCTTCAAGTGGCGGCGACGATGTTATCGATGCCGAATTCTCGGAAACCAAAGAGTAATCGCAATTCGCAATTCGCAATGCAATAATATTGTTGGGGCAATGGGTTGAAACAACTCATTGCCTTTTTCCCGACTCAAAGTTCAATGGGTTCTGTTCTCTCGCACAAGGAATTAATAGTGGGATAATCAATGAGGATTTTAGTCTTAGCTTGGGAATTTCCCCCCCGTATTGTTGGTGGCATTGCCCGTCACGTTGCCGAATTGTATCCCGAATTTGTCGGGTTGGGTCACGAAATCCATCTGATTACCGTAGAATTTGGCTCGACTCCCCGCAATGAAATAGTAGAGGGGATTTTCCTCCACCGCGTCGCCGTCCCCCCCGGAAATGATTTTTTCCATTGGGTGGTGAATATGAATGAAAGTATGGGTATCTATGGCGGTCAACTCTTGCGAGATAAAGGACCCTTCGACCTCATCCACGCCCACGATTGGCTGGTGGCAGATGCGGCGATCGCGCTCAAACACGCCTTTAAATTGCCCCTCATCGCCACCATTCACGCCACGGAGTACGGTCGCTATAACGGTATTTATAACGATACCCATCGCTACATTCATGGCAAAGAAGCCAATCTCATTTACGAAGCATGGCGAACGATCGTTTGCACCGACTACATGAAAACGGAACTCAGTCGCGTCTTCGGAACCCCACCCGATAAAATCGATATTGTCTATAACGGCATTCGCTCCCAAAAAAAACAACCCGATGCTAATTTCGATTCCCTTTCTTTCCGTCGCAATTTTGCTGAAGATCGCGAAAAAATTGTCTACTATTTAGGGCGCATGAGTTATGAAAAAGGCGTTTCCGTCTTCCTCGCCGCCGCCCCAAAAGTGCTTTGGGAAATGGGAGGTCATGCTAAATTTGTCGTTATTGGTGGCGGCAATACCGATCGCCTGAAAAAACAAGCATGGGATACGGGAATTTGGGATAATTGTTACTTTACAGGGTTCATGTCCGATGGGGATCTCGATCGCTTTCAAACCATCGCCGATTGTGCGGTTTTTCCCAGTTTATACGAACCATTTGGTATTGTAGTCTTAGAAAGCTTTGCCGCTCGCGTTCCCGTAGTGGTCTCCGATACTGGCGGTTTGCCAGAAGTGGTACGCCATACGAAAACCGGCATCGTCACCCAAACCAATAACCCCGATTCCCTCGCTTGGGGCATTCTCGAAGTCTTGAAAAATCCGGAATACGCCCAGTGGTTAATCGATAATGCCCATGAAGATTTACACGGACGCTTTCATTGGGGAAATTTAGCCAAACAAACCGAAAACACCTACGAGCGCGTGATTAAAGAGCGATCGCAAGTCTCTTGGTAATCGAACGACTCATTTTATGCACCAACATCGCCAACCGCTTAAAACCTATGATGCCGTTCTCGGCGGACAGTCTTCCTGCCAGCGAGACAGCTCTGTTGGCAATGCAGTTTTAGGAGGAATGCAAGGACTGAAAGTCCGCTTGGAGAACGAGGATAAAAATGTGCGACTTTCTGCCTTGGGTGACGTTCTCCAGTACGGTTCTCGCGGGATCGATTTGGCAATCGCGGCATTAAGGGATCCCTGCAAGCAAGTTTGCTGGTCGGCCTATCGCGTATTGCGGCGCTATCTCGAGGAAGAAAATCGCTCGGATTTAAAAGTTTTGCTGGCCTTGCGATCTTACAATCCCTGGCAGCTTTTGACCAGTCTCCAGACCATTCAAGCTCACCTTGCTGAAGTCACGGACTTGACCGTCAGCGCTGACGGAAAAACTTTGGTTAGTAGCAGTTGCGATAAAACTTTGGGGGTTTGGGATGCCGCCACCGGGGAGCAAAAACATTCCCTCGTCTATCACTCCGATTGGGTTGCGGCAGTTGCCATTTTGGGGGACGGCAGCACGATCGCCAGTGGCAGCCGCGATCGCGCGATTAATATTTGGCATTTAAAAACCGGTCGCCTCTTGCGAACGATGATAGATCGCGCTCATTTTATCTCTGCTCTTGCCCCGACTCCCGATGGCAAAATGGTCATTAGCGGCGGCATCGACTGTACTTTGCATCTTTGGGATACCACCGCGGGGACATTGTTGCAAACCTTTTCCGGTACGGTCAACGCCATCGAGACCTTAGCGATCGATCGTTCGGGACGCTTTATTGCCAGCGGTCACGGCAATGGCACGATTCAAATCTGGGATTTGGCAAGCGGATGCTCCTGTCGGCATTTTCGCGCTCATGGCGAACGCATTAGCGGATTGTGTTGGAGTCGCGACGGTCGCACCCTTTTGAGTTGCAGTACCGACAAAACGATTGGCGTTTGGGATCTAACCACGGGACAATTAAAACATCGCTTTTTCGGCCATCTCGGTGCCGTTCATGCCTTCTGTTTGAGTCCGGACGAACAAACAATTTTTAGCGGTGGGAGCGATAAAACCATTAAAATTTGGGATTTGAGAACCAAGCGCTGGCAGTACGATTTGACCGGTCATTTAGATTCCGTAATTTCCGTAGCGATCGCTCCCCAAGGTAACAAAATTTTCAGTGGAAGTCGGGATGGAATGATTAAAGTTTGGGGCGTAAAATAATTTTTAGCGGGAGAAAAATAAAAATCGATCGAAATGATTTTTCCCGATAGATTGCGGCTTTGCCCATTTCGATTGACCAAAAACGATCTTATTCGGGGTACTACTTGTGGTCAAAGCGAAAATTTTTTGGGCTATTTTCATTTCCGTCTCGTTTTTCGGACAATTAAAAAGTTTTGAGTTCCCAGAGAGTCAAAATTTTGCAACCCGTTGCTGTCAGTGTTGCGATGCCAATGGCGAATATTGTAAATGTTGTTTGTGCAGCTAAGAGCGCCCGATAAAACCCGAACATCAAGGCCCAATCTTTTCTTCTGCTCCCTATTTTTCTTTACCCAAAGGGTAATCGAAAGGTGACATCAGATGTCTGTTTATTGCAGATTCAAGGGTTTGCCTGTCATCCGAGATATTTTTTCCTCTCGTACAAAGTCAGCAAGCGTGTCAGAATAGGAGAATCTTATGCCCTCGAGTTTGAGTTGGCTTTCTCTTTTCTCAAATGCAATCCCTTTATGAATTGGCAGGCATTTTTTAAGCAGTTCCGAAGCAACTTCTGTTGGGGAAAAGGACTCGAATTCCCAATATGGCAGCGTTTCTTGGGCGGGATTGCCGCAACATCTATCTTGGGAGGATTGCAAATTGCAGGTTTTATCGCCCCCCTCGAAGAGCAGTCCCATACTCTATTGTTCCGCCTGCGCGGGTCGCGGAATTGGGACGATCGCATCGTTATCGTGGGAATTGACGAAAAAGCCATTGAAGAATTAGAAACCTTTTCTTGGTCGAGAGCGCACTATGCCAGACTGCTGGATATTTTAGGGCGATCGCAGCCAAAGGCCGTCATTTTTGACGTACTGATGCCCGAGGCCACCCGCGACGATCTCCTCTTTGCCCGAGCCATGCAGCAGGGCATTCCCGTCATTTTACCCGTAGCTTGGGATCGCAACGGTCAGTTGCTCCATTCCCCTCGCCAATTGCGCCAAGCCGCGATCGCGGAAGGTCACGTCGCCCTTTCGCCAAGGACGAGCCAGGCCATCAAACCGCAAGTGCAGGGCTATCTCAGTTTGGGGCTGGCGATCGCGAAAGTCGAATCGTTGGATTTAACCTTACCCCAACTCGATCGCCCCCTCTGGATCGATTGGCCGGGGAGCATGAAGGAAGCCGCAGAATATTCCCTCGCCGATGCCCTGCAAGGAACGATCCCCCAAACGGCTTTTGCCGATAAGATCGTTTTGGTGGGGGCGACTGCCTTGGGCTTCGATCCCCTCACGACCCCCTATGATATGAATCCGCCTGCCAGCGGCGTGTACTTGCATGCTGCGACCATCGACAATCTCCTCAGACGCAGTTTTTTTCGTTCTTTACAACCGAGCAATCCGATCCTGGCTGGGTTGCTCTACGGATTGTCCGGTCTCTTCTTGAGTTTTGTCCTAACACCCCAACGCATGCGCCGACAAATTGCCTCCGGCACGGCGGCGATCGCGAGTTGGCTCGTATTATGCGGGGTTGGGTTTTACGGTGGATATCTTCTGCCTATTGTCCCCCCCATTGCCATTTTAGGCATTACGGTTTTGGCCACCCTCTTCCAACGCTTGGTGCAAATTCGCGCCATTGTCGTGAGAGCGCTTCAATACGATTCTCTGACGGGATTGCCAGAGCGCGCTCAATTTTTGCAACAGTTGAAACGATACCGAGTTGCTAAAAAAGGCAAATACGCCCTCCTCGTCCTCAATCTCGATCGCTTTGGCGATATGAATGTCGATCGCGGTCGGCCTTCCAGCGATCGCCTCTTGGTGGCTGTTAGCGATCGCTTGCAAAATATTCTCCAAGGTTCTCTATTTGCAGAATGTTTGTTAGGGCGAGGAGGTCAAGATGAATTTCTCATTTTTTATCCCCATCCTGCCAGCAGTGCAACGGTCGTCTTTTTAGCACGCACCATTGATGAATGCTTGCAAGGCACATTTGCCTCGGAACACCAGCAGGCTTTCAGCCGGATTAGTTTGGGGATTGCCCTTTCTTGGGAATCGACAGACTCTCCAGAAGAACTGTTAAGTCACGCCCGCGTTGCCATGTATCGGACAAAACTGCAAGAGCGACGGCACTATACGATTTTTGACCCCAAACTGCATCGAGCCGCGATCGCCCTCTGGCAGTTAGAGAGCGATTTCCGTCAAGCTCTCGGGGGCATTGAATCCCGTTTGGAGCAAGAATTTCGCCTCCATTATCAACCCATCGTTCATCTCGATACAGGGCGAATTCTCGGCTTTGAAGCCTTAGTGCGTTGGCAGCATCCCCAACGAGGTTTAGTTGCGCCGATCGATTTTATTCCCCTCGCAGAAGAAACGGGTTTAATCGATTTACTGGGCCAGTGGGTACTTTATAAAGCCTGCTATCAACTGCGAACGTGGCAGAGCCAACTGGGTGACTTTGACGAGTTAATCGTTGCCGTTAACCTTTCTCCCAGCCAATTATTGCAACCGGAATTGGTCGCGCAGGTTCATTCCGTACTCGAGGCCACGGGACTCGACAGTCGCTGTTTAAAATTAGAGATTACCGAAAGTAGTTTAACCGCAAATGAAGATGATGCGATCGCGGTTTTGCATCAATTGCAAGAATTGGGGGTTAAATTGAGTTTGGATGATTTTGGTATCGGTCATTCTTCCTTAAGTCGATTGCATCGCTTTCCTCTCAATTTATTAAAAATTGACAAATCTTTCGTGCAAAAACTGGGTAGCGAATCGGAAAGTTTAACCATTGTCAAAACTATTGTTGAATTGGCACGAACATTAGAAATTAAAGTGGTTGCTGAAGGCGTTGAAACTCGAGAGCAACTCCTTCAACTCCAACATCTCAAATGCAATTACGGACAGGGATATTTCTTTTCTAAGCCCCTTGATGCGATCGCTGCTGAAACTTTTTTATTAGAAAATTTCGCAAATTATTCGTAGGGACGTAGCATGCTACGTCCCTACACCGATTGTGTATTACAAAGTATTATGTTCGCTTAAAATTCGCTCGACGCGGGCTTCATTCACCCGAGAGGTGAGTTTTTTGGATTCGTGAATATCTCGGGTCGTCTTGGCAACGCTGAGGGTAGAACCGACGGTAAAAGATAATCCCATGCCCATAAATCCTTTCACCCAATTATCAACGGGAAGATTGAGAATTCCCAAGCTCATTCCCGAAATTGAAATGACAAAAGCAGCCCAAGTTTGAATAACCCATGCCGCACTATGGTCTTGCTGTAGGAGTGGTTTTGCCATTATTTTTCGACTCCAATCGATCGTTTAAATCTTATATTTACAGGTTAGATGGGTCTGAAGTTCGAGGAGGAAATAATCGTGACAGTTTTTGGATTGGAAAGGGAACTTATCGAGAGGTTAAGCCTTCAATCCAGTGACTCTACGATTTCCCCAGAATCTGAAGGGGCGCAGCAATAGCGATCTCGCCCTTGTTGTTTGGCGCGATACAATGCTTCATCGGCAAGGGAAATTAGCGCCTCGGGACAACTTTCTGGGGAGGGGATCGTACTGGCAATTCCCAAACTGACCGTGACAATTTCGCTAACGTTCGACTGAGCGTGAGGAATTGCCCGATCGCGAATGGCTTGACGAATGCGTCGGGCAACGGTCATCGCACCTTGACGATCTGTATTGGGCAACACGATTGCAAATTCTTCACCGCCATAACGGGCCACTAAATCGGCAGGACGATTAACCGCTTCTCGCGTCAGGTCAGCGACTGCCCTCAAGCAATCATCTCCAGTTTGATGTCCGTAGCCGTCGTTATAGCGCTTAAAATAGTCGACATCGAGGAGAATCAGGGCAAGAGATTGTCGTTCTCGTCGCAATCGCTGCCATTCTTGCTGAAGCTGGCGATCGAAATAACGGCGATTGGCAATTTGGGTTAATCCATCGATGGTTGCAAGGCGACTGAGTTCTAATTCTAATTTTTTGCGATCGGTAATATCTCTGATGGTAATCGTACAACCGTCTGCCAATCTAATAATAATATAACTATACCATTTGTGTTGTTCTCCTTGCCTATAGTTAAAATCTTTTTGCAGCGTTTCTCCGGTTTCTACGACCTTTATAAGTTCATCAAATAAATTGGCATCAATTTTATTAATAATATTTTTAATAACGATCTTTCCAGTCAAGTCTTCCGGTTTGCGATCGCATAATTCTGCCAAAATCGGATTGACGACTAAACAACGAAAATTCTCGATTTTTTCTGTTTCCAAATTTCTAACTGCTTCAAAAGCAGCAATTCCATCTAGTGAATTCGTCAAAATACTATAAACAAATGCTCTAGATTGATATAAAAATTCTTCTGTTTCTTTTCTTTTTTGTATCTCTATTTTGAGTTTTTCTTGTTCGTCTTGTAAGAGTTTTTTTTGCTTTTGAATAACAAGCTGATTATTAATTCTTGCCAAAACTTCTTCGTATTGAAAAGGCTTGGTAATATAGTCGATTCCGCCTACTTCAAAAGCCTTGACTTTATCAAAAACTTCACCTAAAGCACTGATAAAAATAATCGGAATATCTCGAGTTTGAGGATCTGATTTTAATTTCTGACAAACTTCATAGCCATCCATATCCGGCATTTGTATATCCAATAAAATTAAGTCGGGAGGATCTTTTTGAGAGGCTTTGATGGCAATTTTACCATTAGTTGCTTTTCTTACCTGAAAATCTCGCGCCTTCAGCAGATCGGATAGTAGTCTAAGATTGGGTACGCGATCGTCAACAATTAAGATACTTACTTTATTTTTTTTTTCCATTGGATCTTAAATTGATTTTCTATAAGTTATTCACTACTTATTAAAGTTTCAACGAATTTAGGGATTTTGTCAAGTTTAAAAGTGTCAACTAAAATCATCGATCAAACGGATAATTGAGGGTATTTCTGTAAAATTAATGGCATTATTGAAGAAACCAGTCAAAACTTGACGAAGTTTTGCTTTATCGGATTTATCGATCCGGTTCGCGGCTTGTTCTATCAGCCAGCATTTCACTGGAATTGCTATTTATCTTGGTCGCATCGGGATGCGTTTGCAACGGGTTTATTCGAGTATCTGGTTGCAGATTGCGATCGCGTCGCAATATCCCTGTCACCCCGTCGAACGTCAATTTCTGCGGGATAATTTGCCCCGTATTTGGCGTTTGTTGCCCAATGTAGAATCGCTAATTTCGCAAACGAATTGGTCGGACACCGAGCGTAAGTGGTATCCATGAGAGAAAATAAAATATACTAGGTTGAAGTCCTCAATCCCCAAACAAAGAGTATGATTGCTGTACTCGCTCAAAATTTAACTCTCGAAGAATTTCTACAGCTTAATCCTATACTAATCTGTTAAAGTATACGCGAAATATTATGGCACAAATCAAAATTTTTGGTCTGAAATCTGCCCTCGCAAAAAATGCTGTTTCTCTATCGTCTGCAATTCATAACGCTGTCGTCGAGGCACTTTCCTATCCACCTGAAAAGAAATTCCAGCGATTTTTTGGGTTAGAAAAATCGGATTTTATTTATCCGAGCGATCGCAGCGAGAATTATACCATTATTGAAATATCGATGTTTGAAGGGCGTTCGATAGAAACTAAAAAGACCTTAATTCGACTCCTTTTTGCAAATATAGAGAGAGAAGTCGGCATCAAACCTCAAGATGTTGAAATCGTAATTCACGAATCACCCAAACATAATTGGGGTATTCGCGGACTTTGCGGCGACGAACTCGCTTTAGGATATAAGGTAGAGGTGTAATTTTTTCTTCTGTGGGTCGGGAAAAGGAGTGAGTACAATAGTTTTTAACTATCAACATTAGTTGAGTTGGTCAAAGAAAATTGGTTGGTTGCATTATTGATAACTGGAGGAGGTATGTTAACTTTTTTTGTTCATTTTTTTGATTGAGTTAAAGTATTGAATTGATTGGCAAACACGCAATTTCTCAATGTATAATTACTCAGCAAGAGGAAGTTTAACCGTAAAAATTGTCCCTCCTTCCGTTCGAGAAGCGATCGCGATGCTTCCCCCCTGCAACTCAACGCAAGTTTTCACCACCGATAAACCCAACCCCGTCCCGATAATATTACCAACGTTATTCGCGCGGTAAAATGGCTCGTAAATCTTCTCTCGTGATTCTTTGGGAATGCCAATACCGCGATCCCATATCTTAAATTTCAACTCTCGATCGCTTCCCCTTATTTCCAAATGCACCGCACTCTCCAAAGGCGAATATTTTAAAGCATTTCCAAGTAAATTTGTCAAGATAGCGCGAAGGAGTTTGCGATTGAGATAAACTTGGCGATCGGGGTAGTGATTCTCAATTTGGATTCTTCTTTGTTCGAGGCGATCGGGTTCTAGTTCGTCAACAATTTGCCAGCATAATTGATCTAAAATCAAAATTTCCGGCGTAAATTCTAAATGTCCCGATTCTGCTCTGGCTAAGGTTAAAATATCATTTAAAAGTTGCGTCAATCTCCGGGTTACATTTTGAATGCGATGATAGATTTTCAATTGCTGTTCTTCAGAAAAATTGTGTTGATTATTAATCAAAGATTGAGCAGAAATTAAAATCGTACTTAATGGCGTTCGGAACTCGTGAGAGGTTGTTGAAAAAAACTGCATTTTTAGATTGCTTATTTCTCGTGTTTGTTGGAGTTTGCTTTGCCATTTCCATAAATAAAATGCTAAAATGATAGTAATCAGAAAACCGATAATTAGAGTTGACAACATTCCCCAACGAAATACAAGTAGATAGTTTTCTGATGGATAAAACCGTACAAACCATTCTCTCTGGCCGATTTTTAAAGAATGAGTGCAAAAAATAGAATTTGAACACAAAATATGCTCTTTTTGTAAAGAAGGATCGAGATCGGTTTCGCCGATCGCTTTGCCAGCAATCGAATCGTAAAAGCCTAAAAAATTATCGCGATCGTGCAAAGAAAAATTAATGCGCTCGTTGAATCCCTGTAATGCTTCTTCGATAACATCGCTGATGCGAAAAACCCCCAAAACAAAGCCTTTAATATTGTCGCCACGACTGACAATCGTATCTTGAGGAAAGGGATAATAAATGGGAAGAAAAACAAGAAAGCCATATTGATTAGTGGGTTCTTGCACTAATTTAATACGTTTCGTTGCAAAAATTTGACCTGTTTCTCTTGCTAATTGTAAGGCTTCGCGACGAGTCGTATTTGAAGCAAGATCGAAACCTAAAGCAGCTTCGTTTTCTCTTAAAGGTTCGATATAAGTGACGGGAAAATATTCGCTACGTTCTTTTGCCAGAATTAAAGTATTATTTTCGGTTTCAACGATCGCAAAACTATCTGACCAAATTTGCTGCATGGATTCCTCGTAAAAGGAGCGATCGCGATGTAAAATCAAAGGCGACCATTCTAAGGCTTGAATACCCGGATAAGTGGAAATCGATCGCCGTACAAATAGAGAAAATTCGGCTTGACTCACTTCATTTTGGGAAACTTCGTAAAAATCTCCAATAGAGAGGAGAACATCGGTATAGCGATTTAACGTCCGTTGCAAGGCGATCGCCAGATTTTCCGTTTGTCGCTGAAACTCCAATTGATGCGCGGATCGTTCCCATTCTCCCACAAACCCAGCCGCGATCGCCGACAAGCTCATCCCTATCCCCATAACCAAACTGAGGGACGCATAAGCCTTCCATCTTTTCATGGTTCTTCTTCCCGATTTCTTTACGTTTTTCTCCTCGTTTTTTTTACTTTTATCGGTTAGCTTGCATGACAACAAGGGCGATCGCGGGATTTATCTTTCATTCTCAAAAACTGTAAGTATTTGAACAGTTTACTGCAAAATTGTAACTAATTTTACTTAAAAATGAAAAGACGAGACTTATTAAAAACAGGAACGAGTTTTGCGGCTGGCTTGACTTTAGCAGGTGCGTTGAAAGGTTGCGGCTCTCCTTCTGGGACTGAAACCGGAACTTCTGCAGCATCGACGGGGGACAAAGAAATCATTCTCACTGTCGTACAAGGAGGGGGATTTCCCAATAGTTTAGATTTACATCGTCCCGGTACAAATCGTCCTGGTTACGGTTCATCTTGGAACTTATACGATCGCTTGATGACTTTTGCAAATAAAACTCGTCCCGACGGTTCTTTATCCTATGATTATACAGAGTTAAAGCCAGAACTTGCAGAAAGTTGGGAAATCGAAGAAGGAAAATCTATGACCTTTTTTCTGCGGAAAGATGCAACCTTTCACGATGGAAAGCCAGTCACGGCAAATGATGTAAAATGGTCATTCGATCGTGCTGTTTCCGTGGGAGGGTTTCCGACATTTCAGATGAAAGCAGGTGCTTTAGAAAGTCCAGAACAATTTGAAGCAATCGACGACTATACCTTCCAAATTAAATTACTGCGCGATGATAAACTAACCGCGATCGATTTAGCCGTTCCCATTCCCTTAATTCTCAACTCTGAATTAGTCAAAGAACGCGTTACCGACGACGATCCTTGGGGTATGGAATGGGTTAATAACAATGATGCAGGAGGAGGAGCATTTCAACTCGAATCTTTTGAACCGGGTAAAAAGATCGTTTTAGCTCGTTTCGATGACTGGAAATCAGGAGAATTACCGCAAATTCAAAAAGTCATTTTACTCGATGTTCCGGAAGCTGGAAACCGCCGAGCTTTATTGGAAAAAGGCGATGTTGATATTAACTTTAGTCTCTCTGAAAAAGATACCAAAGAATTGAAGGAAACGGGGGAATATAGCATTGTTTCAACACCAATTGAGAATTGCCTTTATTCTGTAGATTTGAATGTGAAAGCAGAATTAGATGGCAAACCTAATCCTTTTGCAAATGCTAATGTTCGACAAGCCATAGCTTATGCCCTCCCCTATGAAGCCATCTTTTATACAGCACTATATGGGGAGGCCGTTAAACAATTTGGTGCAAAAGCAGCGAAGATTAGCGATACGAAATGGCCGCAACCCAGTCCTTATAAAACAGATATAGGACAAGCCAAAGCATTATTAAGTAATTCTAATTATTCTGATGGTTTTGAAACAACATTAGCTTTTAATTTAGGAACAAAAGAATGGGCAGAACCCTTATGTATTCTCATTCAGGAATCTCTAGCAGAACTTGGGATAAAAGTTACTTTAGAAAAAGTACCGGGAGCAAATTTCCGTTCTGTTTTAGTAGAAAAAAGCCGCCCCATGATTATTAATAATTTCGGTGGTTGGTTGAACTATCCCGATTATTTCTTTTTCTATGCTTATCACGGTCAAGATGCAACCTTTAATGGAGGATCTTACAAGAATCCAGAAATGGATAAACTCATTGAAACAGCTTTAAAATCAAAACCCGGAAAAGAAGATTATGAAAAAGCCGTACAAAGTTTTATTCAAATGGCATGGGATGAAGTTCCTCGCATTCCTATTGTTCAACCCTATCTCTCCATTGCCATGCAAAAAAATATCGAAGGCTATCAATACTGGTTTCATCGTCAATTGGATTTTCGACAGTTGAAGAAAGTTTAACGATCTAATATCAAAATATACTCTAACCTCTCCCTTAAAAAGGGGGAGTGAGGGAGCTCGAAATTCATAATATTATTCAAATGTCAAAACATTCAACACTTCAATTCATCTTAAAACGATTATTATCAGCAATTCCGAGTGTAATCGGAGTCATTATTGTTAGTTTTATAATGACCCGAATGTTACCCGGAGATCCGGCTGCTTTTTTTGCCGGTGCATCGGCAACACCGGAAGCGATCGCACAAGTTAGAGAGACATTAGGATTAGATAAAAGCGGGTTCGAGCAGTTTTTTATCTATATTAGCAATTTAGTGCGGGGAGATTTAGGTACTTCTTTAACGACCGGACAAACTGTTATTTACGATCTTATAACGCGTTTGCCTGCTTCGTTAGAATTAACACTGGCAGGAGTTTTCTTTGCATTTATTATTGCTATTCCTCTGGGAATTCTAGCAGCATTAAAACCCAATTCGTGGTTGGATCATCTTTCTCGTTTTATCTCAACTGCTGGTGTTTCCTTGCCGACCTTTTTCACCGGTCTTTTATTGGTCTATATTTTCTACTTTCTTTTAGGAATTGCTCCAGCACCAGTCGGACGCTTAGATTTACTTTCTTCTCCTCCTCAACATTTTACGGGTTTTTATCTCATTGATAGTTTAGTTAGCAGAAATTTCCCGCTTTTTATCATTGCTTTTCAGCATCTCATTTTACCTGCCATAACTTTAGGTATTTTTGCCCTTGCTCCTCTTGCTAGGGTGACGAGAGCTTCCATGATTTCCATTTTAGCTAGCGATTTTATTCGCATGGCAAAAAGCCATGGTTTGTCTCCAGTTAAAATCCTCTTTACTTATGCCTTTCGCAATGCTTTGTTGCCTATTATTACCACAATAGGAGTTGTTTTTTCATTTCTATTAGGTGCAAATATTCTAGTTGAAAAAGTGTTTGCTTGGCCGGGAGTTGGCTCTTATGCGGTAGAAGCACTAATTACTTCAGACTATACTCCCGTACAGGGATTTGTATTAACAATGGCATTTCTCTATATTTTCCTCAATTTAGCGATTGATATTCTCTATGGAATTATCGATCCTAGAGCAAATATTTAACTCCAAGGACAAGGCATGTCTTATCTCTACTATGGCTCTTTCAATTCGACAGACTCGTTATATTCTCCAAGAAAATGCACTAACTTTAGCGGCATTTTTGATGTTCGTTGCATTGGTTGTGCTGGCAGTATTTGGCAATCCGATCTCGCCTTACGATCCTCTTGAAACCAATTCTGCGATCGCTCTTTCTCCACCTTCTCTGCAACATTGGTTCGGTACCGATCAGCTAGGACGAGATATCTTAAGCCGGGCGATCGCTGCAACTCGTTTGGATTTGGGGATTTCGATTACGGCAGTTTTTCTTTCTTTCTTTGCAGGAAGTATCTTAGGAGTATTAGCAGGATATTGGGGAAGCTGGATCGATAATATTGTTGGGCGCATTATCGATACAATTATGGCGTTTCCCCTCTTTGTTTTAGCAATGGGAATTGTTGCCGCCTTGGGAAACACGGTAGAAAATATTATCTATGCTACAGCAATTATTAATCTGCCACTTTATGCTCGCGTTATTCGTTCGGAAGTTTTGATTATAAAAAAAGCGGGTTATATCGAAGCCGCAAAATTATCCGGTAATAACGACTGGCAAATTATGGCTAGATATCTTTTTCCTAATGCGTTACCTGTCATGATGGTACATATTTCTCTGAATATGGGTTGGGCAATTCTCAATGCTGCCGGACTTTCTTTTATTGGTTTGGGAGTTCGCCCTCCCACTCCTGAATGGGGAATTATGGTCGCAGAAGGTGCAACTTATATTATCTCTGGAGAATGGTGGCTGGCAATATTCCCCGGACTGGCTTTAATGTTTGCGGTTTTTTGTTTCAATCTCCTTGGAGATGGTTTAAGAGATTCAGTCGATCCGAGAAAAAGAACATAGTTCAATTCAAAATTCAGAATTCAAAATTTGTTTAATTGAAGATGCAATTTAAACCAATCAGAGAAACCTTACTCGCCGTCGATCGCCTTTCTGTTGAGTTTCGCACTCGCACGGGAACGGTTCGCGCCCTCGAAAATATTAGTGTTGACATTCAGACTGGAGAAATTGTCGGCATTGTTGGGGAAAGCGGCTCGGGTAAATCCGTCCTTGCTTTTGCTATCATGGGAATCCTCGATCGCGCCGGAAAAATTACCTCGGGACGCATTCTTTTTGATGGCACGGATCTCTTAAAAATTAAGCGATCGCAATTACGTCAAAAACGAGGCAAAGAATTATCGATGATTTGCCAAAATCCTCGTGCGGCACTCAATCCCATCCGCAAAATCGGACGACAAATTGAAGATGTTTTGCAGGCCCATACGAATTTAGCCTCCAAACAGCGCCGAGAGAGAGCCTTAGAACTTTTATCCCTCGTTCGCATTGGAGACCCTTCACGGCGCTATTGTGCCTATCCCGACGAACTTTCCGGGGGGATGTGCCAACGGGTGACGATCGCCCTTGCTTTGGCTTGTTCTCCTCGGTTGGCAATCGCCGACGAACCGACAACAGGGTTAGACGTTACCACTCAAGCAGCAGTTATGGACTTGATTGTCGAACTCGCCACCAAAACTCACATGGCGACGCTCTTAATTACTCACGATCTCGAAATCGCCGCCCAATACTGCGATCGCTTGATAGTCATGCACGCGGGTCACATCGTAGAAACCGCAAAAACGGCGGACTTATTCCAGCATCCCCGCCATCCTTACACGGCAAAATTAATCGCCGCCACCCCCGCTCCCGAAAAAGATTTGGCGCATCTCGTTCCCATTCCGGGCAATTTACCGGACTTGCGAGGAGAACTTCCCTTGTGCCGCTTTCGCCATCGTTGCGATCGCGCCTCTTCCCAATGCGATGAAATACCCTTAGAACAAAAATTAATCGGCAATAATCATCTTGTAACCTGTCAGCATCCTTTTGAGTAAAAAGAGTAATAACCTAAACCCAAACCCACCCAAGAGAGGAGACACCAACAACAAATAACAAATGACGAATATTTTAGAAGTTAACAATTTAAAGAAATTTTTCCCGACGCAAAATCGTATGTTTAAGGGGTTTGGAAATCAATCGCCCTCCCATTTGCTTCATGCAGTGGATGATGCGAGCTTTTCTCTAGCTGCGAGGGAAAGCGTGGGACTTGTGGGAGAATCGGGGTGCGGAAAATCAACCCTCGTCCGTCTCATTACTCGCTTAATCGATCCGACAGGCGGGAATATTTGGTTTGATGGAGAAAATATCGCTCGCATTCCCGCCCGAGAATTTTCCCGTCATGGGGCGCGATCGCAGATCCAATTGGTCTTCCAAGATCCCCACGATAGCTTAAACCCTCGCTTTACTGCCTTTGACAGCATTGCCGAACCTTTAAAGCGATGGGGAACTATCTCCCGAGGCGATCGCCTGCGAAAGCGCGTAGAAGAACTCGCCGATCGCGTCGGTTTGCCGCAAAATCTTCTCACTCGCTTTCCCCATCAGCTTTCCGGCGGACAAAAAGCGAGAGTGGGAATTGCTCGCGCCATCGCCCTCAACCCCAAACTCTTGATCCTCGACGAACCCACCTCAGCTTTAGATGTTTCCGTACAAGCCATTATCTTGCGCCTTTTAGCAGATTTGCAGCAAACATTGGGAATGAGTTATTTGTTTGTCTCCCACGATCTCAACGTCGTTCGCTTGTTGTGCGATCGCGTCATCGTCATGTATTTAGGGAAAATTGTAGAAATTGGCAGTACGCGCGCCCTTTTTCGCCAACCTTTGCACCCGTATACCCAAGCCCTAATTGCCGCTATTCCCCATGCTAATTCACGTCATTGCACCGTTCGTCTCCAAGGCGAACCGAGAAGCCCCATCGATCCCGATCCGCATATTTGTCGCTTTTACGGACGGTGTTTTAAAGAAAGCGAACAATGCTATCAAACCATGCCCTTATTGTTATCCAAAGACAGCGATCGCGCTGTTGCCTGTCATTTTCCCGAAAATCAAACGGAAGGTTGACGAAATTTTGACCGGATGGATGGGAGATTCTCTCGAATGAGGATAGCGTTCTTTTGAGGGCGCTTGTTACTATTTAAGTGTCGATTAAGCGACCCCTCTATTTCAACGCCAATTCAATCCTTCACGCTCCCACAACCAAGATGACTCACTGGCTGGCTCAAACCGAACGACAAAGCAAACTTCTCCAAGCCATACTCGATCCTCAAGATTTTACCCTCCTCTATGGCAATGAGGCATTTTGTCGCTTAACCGGGCTGGTTGCTCCCGAGGGAGAGGTTAAAGAACAAAATATTTGCCTGTTCGATCTGTTTGCGGATTTTGACGCGATCGCCCGAGAAAAACTCTATCGCCTGCATTTACTCCCTTTAGTATTGCGGGATCTCTGCGGGATCGAAGCCGATCGCTGGCGGTTGCTCGACGAACCCCAAACCGCTATCTTGAAAAGCGCCCTCGGGGGAGAACCCCGAATCGTACAATTTTGGCTGCGATCGCAACACCTCCACGTCGAACGCATCAATCCCGAGATCGACGAGTTTGCAGACATGGATCTGAAAAATGGCGAAATTCCCTCCCAAGAAGCATTAGAGGCACAAATTCAATGGAATAATTATCGTCTGACGGGTCAATTACTTTGGGAAGGGTTGGATGTCAGCGATCGCGAAACCCTACAAAACTTAATCCAAGCCCTCATCGATCCCCAAGATATCACCAGCGACCCCGAGGCATTTACAACAGTAGCGCGGTTGATGCGATCGCTCTTTCGCACCTCTCTCACTGCCATTCTCAGCCTCAAACGGGAAAACTTGCAATTATTCATCTGTCAGGGCGATCGCGTTGAGTCGATCGATACGCTGACATGGGACAGTTTTGCTAATTCTCAACTACAACGGGCAATTCAAGCCAATCGCATCTGGAACGTCCCTGACTTAAAAAAGAATAATGCTTCGGCAATCGAGGAGGAATTATGGCGACGAGATTGCCGTTCCTTACTCTTAATTCCCTTGCGTTGGGAGGGACAAAGTGAAAGCGAGGGACAATTGTTAGGCACGGTCATTTTGGGGAGCGATCGCGGTAATTGTTTCGATCGACTCGATGCCCTCCGCGCCCAAAGTCTGATTGCACCCTTGAAAACGGCGTTACGTCAGGCTCATCGCGAACATTTCACCCGGGTGCATCCCTCGGTTGCTTGGCGCTTCCAACAAGAAAGCGAGCGGCGCAGTTTGGGACTTTCTCCCAAACGGATCGTCTTTGAGAAAGTTTATCCCCTCTACAGTATTTCCGATATTCGCGGTTCCTCCAAAATCCGCAATCAAGCCATTCAGAAAGACTTGCTGGCACAGTTTGACTTGGCACTGGCGATCGCGGATACCGCCCTCGCCAGCCGTGAAATTGCCTTTTTGCAACAATTGCGAACGGATTTGCTCGCCTATATGGATCGCCTCTCCAAACAGATCCGAGTTGAAGACGAAACGATGGCACAGCAATATTTACAAGAGCATATCGAGGTTTATTTTCCCTATTTTCGCCAATGCGGGGAAACCGCGATCGCTGCCATAGAAGCCTACGAAAAAGCGTGCCAGAATGACCATCAGTGCATCTATGACGCGCGAGAGGACTACGATCGCGCTATCGGTCAAATTAATGCTCACTTGCGGGAAACGTGGGGAAAATGGCAACAACAGATGCAAGCGATTCTTTCTCACTACTGCGACATTGAAGTGACCGACGGCATCGACAGCATGATGTATGTGGGGAGCGCGATCGCTTCGCAATTTTCCTTGTTCCACCTCCACAGTTTGCGCTACGAACAGTTACGAGCAGTTTGCGACTGCGCTCGGACTTGTTTTGCTGTACAAAAGCACTACAATCTCCCCTTGGCGGTTTCCCATTTGGTTTTAGTCCAAGATACGACAATCGATATTTTCCATGACGAACATACAGAAAAACTATTTGATGTCGTGGGAACGAAGGATACGCGGTACGAAATCGTCAAAAAGCGCATTGATAAAGGTATTGATGCCAAAACTTCAACGCGGATCACGCAACCCGGAATGTTAACGATCGCCTATTCAACCGAGCAAGAATGGTCGGAATACCATCAATATTTGCGTTATTTGGTGCGGGAAGGCTGGATCGATTCGCAAATTGAGTCTGGCGCGATCGAACCCCTACCCGGCGTTACGGGGTTAAAATTCGCAAGGGTGAAAATTCTGGATTCTGACGAGGAATAATTGAGTTTAAGAGAAGAGCGCGATCGCTCGGGTAAGAGTGGGAAGAGTTGAATGTACAGTCTGTTTAAACAATATCCATAGCCCCCAACGTTCCCAAATGTTAACTTGAGGGCTTAGAGGAAGTTGATTCGGTTATTGTTGGCTCATAAATGCCTCTCTGGTCTCCCTCTTGGGAGGCGGGGACTATTCATTGAAACAAGAAAAAATATTTTCACAATTATAACTTAATGCTTTTTAATTTCTCGAACCAACAATCGAACTGGCCGGGCAAGCGTAGCCTACGGGGGGGGTTTGCGGTCAGACCCCGCGTCGGCGTAAGACGCAAGCGGTGCGACCCCGCGACGACGAAAGTCGCAAGGGAACGCGCACCAAGAGAGGGAACGCGCACTGTTGGGGTCTGGGCGGTCACTGAGCAGCGCCGAAGTGGGGCTAGCCCCCCAGAAAACTTACGGTTCTTAGCAAAGATTTATCAACATCCTGACGTTTTTAATAATTGCATCTTTTTAACCCGAACCAACATTATTTTAGTTTTTCTTTCTCTGATGAATAGTTCTTACTCTTGGGAGGGGTTAGGGGGTGAGTTCTCCCAGCATCTATCGATTTTTGAGATTTCAAGAACGAGATGTTTGCAAATATATCGATAATTCTAGAAAGATAATACAGCGCGATCGCATAGAACAAAGGGATCTGCTACAATTGCAGCAAAAATAGTGGACATTCAATGACAGAGCGCGATCGGCAAAAGGTATGTATCGTTACGGGTGGGAACTCCGGAGTCGGGTTAATGACAGCAGTGGGTTTAGCCAAAATGAACGCCCGCGTATTCATTGCTTGTCGTTCCCCAAATAAAGGTGCGAAAGCAGTAGATTTCATTCGGAAAACCACGGGTAATTTGCAGATTGAGTGTTTACCTCTCGATCTTGCTTCTCTCGACTCCGTTCGCAGATTTGTGGAACTCTTTCAAACCAGAAATCTTCCTCTAGATATCTTGGTCAATAATGCCGGTATTTTCAATAACAGAGGGATAACAAAAGAAGGATTTGAGTTGATTTGGGGAACGAATTATTTAGGTCATTTCCTCTTAACTTATTTACTATTAGAAAATCTAAAAAAATCGGCATCAGGTAGAATAATTATGGTGGCTTCCGATCTGGCGAAACAACCTAAATCAATTCATTGGGATTTAGTCGAGAAAAAGACTCCGATGAACTTTTTGCAACTCTATGCTATCTCAAAGCTCTGTCTCTTATTATTAGTTCGAGAATTGTCCGAAAAATGCCAAGATTCAAGTTTGTCAATTAGTGCCATTCATCCGGGATTCGTACAATCAAATATCACCATCTGGCATCGCCTGAGCAAATATATCGGGATTGGTGTTTCTCCAGAACAAGGAGCCTATAGTGCATTATTTTGTGCAACTTCTGCCCATTTAGAAGGAATTAGCGGAAAATTTTTCGATCGCAAAGCTCGAGAAATTGAACTACCGAAGTTAGCCCAATCTCAAATACTCAGTCAAGAATTATGGGAACGCAGCCTAGAGTGGACTGGATTAAACAATGGCAAAAGCAAAATCATCAATAACTACGATTCTGAAGATGAAATTTTTGGATCGTATTCTCTAGCCCTGCAACAAAATGAAGTTGACAATTTGAGAAAAAATATTTCAGAAAATGTATTGCCAAAAGCGCCACATCATATCTTAATAAATAGCTTTTTTAAATCTTTCATACAATTAAAATTTGGCTCTATTTTTTTGCTGTTGATGCAACTGTGGAAAAAAGAGTTTTATATGGAGCGACATCTTGATTCTAATGCTGTTTTGAAATTGTGCCAGAATGAAAAGTTGTTAGAAAAAGTACGAGAACATTTAGGAAAAAATATCGTTTTGTGGCGTTCGGAAATTTGGATGAGTTATCCATCTCAACAATTAATTCCTCTCTGGCATCAAGACTCTTACCCCAAACTTCTTAAAGGATATGGAAAAAGTATTAATGCTTATGTTGCTCTTACAGAAGTTAATGAATTGAATGGATTTCAATATATATCAAAAAAGTATCAAAAAGAAGATAACTGTTGTGTAACAATGTCAGACCCTTTTAGTGGCAATCATTTTTTTAAAATCGATAACGATCTGGAAAAGAAAGCATTGTCGGTGGTGCTTCATCCGGGAGAATTTATATTATTTTCAGATCGTTTAGTCCACCGATCGCTCCGCAATACGAGCGGACGAGTGCGACTATCCTTAACACTCCGTTTTACCCAGTCTTGCGTTCGCATTTTACCGGGTTATAGTCCCATCTACAAACCCGAAATTGAGATGAGTTAAAAGTCATGCCTTTTTCGGTGAAAAAGCGATCGCCCTGTAACTGGCATTCTTTCCCAACCGGCAGTTAAATAGTCAAACCCACCCTTAACCTCTCCCAAAATGGGATTTGTTACGAGAGGATTCTCCTTTACTGCGATGTTTCTAATCTTCCTCTAGCTTGCTTTTAACAGTTTGGCAATTTCTGCACCCGTACTAAAACCATCGGCTTTGCTTAAGGGCCCGATCGCGTTAGTATCTTTGTTGATACACTCCGGTTTCTTGGCATACTGACAGACTCGAGCGTAAAGGCGGGCGCGGCTTCCGGGGTTGCCAGAAGCAAAATATACCGTATCGTCTGGAGCGATCGCAACGTGGCAAATCGGACAAGTTTGGCAGTTTTCGAGATCGATTTTTGCAGTCATGGGTTTCTTCCTCAAATAGAGAATACGTTCCCGAGTTTTAGACGCGAACTGTATAACGTTTTATTGCAAGAACTTGACTTTTGACGTGTAAAATAATACAGATTTGCAATTTATTTAAATTTCTCAGAGAGAATTCAGGAAATTGTTTTAATTTGTAAAGCGATCGCTTTTCCCTCCTACTCCGTTCGCTATGACTGCCAGTACCTTTAATTTATCCTCGCTACCCCGAATCGAGAGAGATACGCCCGCAAATGCCCGTACTCTTTCACTTAATGAGATTTTAGTCATTATCCCCGTTTGCAACGAAGAAGCCACGATCGCGGATGTCATCGGCAAATTACAAAGCGTGGGGTTGAGGCGCATTCGCGTGGTAGATAATGGCAGTCGCGATCGCAGTGGAGAGATTGCTCGATCGGTAGGGGCGGAAGTCGTCTGCGAACCGATACCGGGATACGGACGCGCCTGTTGGCGGGGGTTGCAGGAGATTCCCGAAGGCATTGAATGGATTTTATTTTGCGATGGGGATGGTAGCGACGCAGTAGAAGAATTACCGAGATTTTTGGCGAGATGCGATCGCTATGATTTTATTCTCGGCGATCGGGGGGCAACCCGGCAAGGGCGGGAAAATCTCACCCCCGTGCAGCATTTTGGCAATCGCTTGGCGACGTTTTTGATTAAACTCGGCTGGGGTTACGGTTATCGAGATTTGGGACCTTTGCGCTTGATTCGCAAATCAGCTTTAGAAGCGATCCAGATGCAAGATCGGGGTTTTGGTTGGACGGTAGAAATGCAGGTGAAAGCGATCGAACATCGATTGCAGATATGCGAACTTCCCGTCAGTTACTATCCGAGGCAAGGCGGGCGATCGAAGATTTCCGGCACCATTTCCGGCAGTTTTAAAGCTGGAACAATTATCCTGAGTACCTTGGGAAAACTCTTTTTAGAGCGCATTACGCCCCCGCAATTCGTATTGCTTTGGGCAAGTGTCTTGTTGCTGGCGATCGGTACGGTTTTAATGCTTCCTTACGGAGATTTTCAGCAAGTGGAAGCCGTGCCAAAATTTTGGGTGGGAATTGGCGTAATGAGTGCGGGATTTGTTCTTTCTTGGGGATTGCGATCGCTGAGATTAACATGGTTTTGGGGGGTGGCGATCGCCTTGCGCTTACTCCTGCTTTTTATGTATCCGGGGGATGATATTTGGCGATATTTATGGGAAGGACATTTACAAAATATTGGGTTTAATCCTTACGATCTCGCTCCCGAAGCTGCCGAACTGATTCCTTACCGCACGGATTGGTGGGAACTGATTAATTTAAAACATTTCTCGGCAATTTATCCTCCCATTACTCAATACGGTTTTCGGATTCTGGCGGCAATTTCTCCCAGCGTCATTCTCTTTAAATTGGGCTTTATCATTCCCGATTTACTCATTTGTTGGTTGTTGAGCCGTCAATTTGGCACGGTTCAAACCCTTATTTATGCTTGGAATCCCTTGATTTTATATTCTTTTGCTGGCGGCGGTCATTACGACAGTTGGTTTGTTTTACCTTTGGTGGCAGCTTGGCTGCTATTTGACTCGGAAGAAAAAGAGAAAAACTATCTGGGAACAGCGCTTTTATTAGGGTTGAGTATTGCTATTAAATGGACTTCTCTACCCATTTTGAGTTTTGTGATTTGGCAGGCATTAAAACGGAAAGGAATCAAGAAAGCGATCGCGGTTCTCGGTTGTGGTGTAATGCCTTTAATCGTAGCGGGAATTCCCTTTTGTTGGGGAGGCGATCGCTGTCCTCTTTTGCCCTACAGTTCCGGTAATGCCGATTTTATCATTCGCGGGCGCAGTGCGGAGCTATTACCCTATTTACTCCAAAGATGGGGATTGATCTCTGCCGATAATTCCAGTTTGGCGATTCCCCTACTTGCGATCGGATTGGTGATGCTGTGGAAAATCAAAAACTTCCGCGTTTTTGTAGAAACTTACTTTTTTACCTTATTTGTCTTTTCTCCCGTCATTCATGCGTGGTATTTGAGTTGGCTCGTTCCTTTTGCTGTAGCCAGCCGAAATATGGGAACAAAACTCGTTAGCTTGAGTGTATTTATCTATTTTATCTTGCCATATCGTACGGCTTTGGGTATCAATGATTGGTGGATGAATGAATGGCAGCGTTTATTTTTATGGTTGCCTTTTGTTGGGGGATGGATTTGGAGTATAATGGTTGTCAAAGAGAGAGAACCCACTGTTTCGGAATAGTTTCAGCAATGCGATCGCTTCTGCACCTTATAAACACGATATGCAATGGAATTTTGAATTGATAATTTTTAATTGACTTTACATTCCGGCGGCTGTGGCTCTTTCTTGGCGACCCACTCAGCAAGAGTTTCGACAAAACGCACGAACTTAAAGCCCTTTTTAACGCTTCCTTGCCATGCTTGCCTTGCTTCATAGCCCGTATTATTCATGTGAGCGCGAACGATGACGGTGCGATCTTCGGGAATCTTGACAGGTCCTCCGGAACTGAAAAAGGGTTGTTCGTCGGGATGGCTTTTGTCGAAAACGTGGCGATATAAGAGTTCCCCATCCTCCCCAATGACTTCCCACCAATTGGCATATTGGTCGCAGCCGTAATCGCGACTGTAGAGAGAGACGTTAAAAGTATAATTGTTGGGTGTTCCTTCGACATCAAAGTTAAACACCACAGCCCCATCAATCAACTGGGGATTTTTCTTTTCCGCCCACAGGGTTAGTATGTGTGCTAGAGCCTCAATCTTTGGGGACTCCGGACTATTGCGGAGCGCGCGTAAAGCCATGGTCCAATCCCCACGCAGGGCATATTGAAACGACATTTCTATTAAGGCTTTAATCGCATTAGCTTCCTCGGCAGTCGATAACATATCGGGTAAGATTTCGTGAATTGCGTCCCAGTTCAGCAGATATCCAGAAACCCGAGCGATTTCACGCAGGGCCTCGGATTTACCGGATGGATCGTCAATGTCGATCGCGACATTGACAACAGCTTGCAAGAGTTCTTTGGCGATTTGCTCGTCTTGGAAAAATCCAGCAACTACGACAATCCTACCCAGAATTTCGGATTGGTCGAGTGGGTAGTTAATCTGAGTGGCAGCATCGAGAGCAGTTAGCAAAAGTTCTTTGGTGACTTTCTCGTCTTGGAGATACCAATAACTCGCGGCGACCCCTGTCAGAACATAGGATTGACAGTATGGGTCGTCAATATCGATCGCGACGTCGAGAACAGCTTGCAAGAGTTCTCGAGCGGCTTTCTTGTCTTGGAAGTGTCCAGCCGTCCCGGCGATCGCTCGGATTACACGAGAGGCATAGTATTGCAGGTCTGGGTCGTCAATCGCGGTTGCAATATCAAGAGCAGCGAGCAAGGCTTCCTTGACACCGTTCTCATCTGGGAGACTTCTCGCAACTCGGGCGATATCTTCGAGAGCATAGGCTTGGGAGATTTGGCGGTCGAGCTTTTTGGTTGTAGTAACAGCAGCGTGCAAGAGTTCCGTGGCGACTTTCCCGTCTTGGAAGTTTCCATACTGCGAGGCAAATCCGCTCAGGAGATTGGGGTGGTCATTTGCTTCACTATCGAGAATAGTTTGTAACAGTTCTCGAGCGGCTTTCTCGTCTTGGAAGTTTCTATAAGCTGGGGCGATATTCCCCAAAGCACGGTATTTAGCGGATGGATTCTCAAGGTTGATGGCAACATTGAGCATCGCGAGCAAGAGTTCTTTGGTGGCTTTCTCATCTTGGAGTGTTTCTACAGCCGCAGCGATCTTTTCAAAGTTGTAGTAACCGTCCCGAGCGAGATCAAGAGCAGCGAGCAAAAGTTCCTTGGCAGTTTTCTCGTCTTGAAGTTCTCCATAAATCGAGGCGACTGTACTCAGAGTATTGACTTTAGACGGTGAAAAAGTCATATTCGGAACAGTATTGAGGGCAGCTTGTAAAAGTTCTTTAGCCGACTTCTCATTATCTCGTTCTTTATAAGCTAAGGCGATCGCAATCAGAGCCTCGGATTTCAAGGATGGGGAATCCAAATTTTGAACAAAATCGAGAGTGGCGTGCAACAGTTCCTCACTGACTTTCTCGTCTTGGAGTTTTCCCGCCCCTCGGGCGATCGCGCCTAAGACTTCAGATTGTTGGTATTGACTGTCAAGGTTGATGGTTGCATCGAGAATAGCGTGCAAAAGTTCCTCAGCGACTTTCTCGTCTTGAAGTTCGACCGCCTTTCGGGCGATCGCACCCACAATTTGATGTTTTTGGTCTTGGTTATCAAGGTTGAGGGTTACCTCGAGAGCGACTTGCAAGAATTCCCCGGCCACTTTTTTATCTTGGAGTTCGACCGCCCCTCGAATGATTGCAATCAGAGCCTCAAATTGGGATTGGGGTTCGTCAATGTTGGTGGCGATATCAAGAGCATCTTGCAAGAGTTCCGCAGCGACTTTCCCTTCTCGGAGTTCGACCGCCGTTCGAACGATCGCACTCAGAGCCTCAAATGGGAATGGGGGTTCGTCAATCTTCTCGATCTCTGCGACGATCCATTCCCATTGAGTTTGGATTTGGCCGGGGTCTCTTGAATGTAAGCTCTTGGCAAGATAGCGGATAAAGTCCCCTCGAGCCTCAGCACTGTTGATACGCTCTGCCATCAACTCCCATGCAGCTTGCCACTGTCCATCCTTAACCATCGCAATAACAACACGATCGAATACCCGATCGCCCACTTGGACTCGAGAATTGCTTAACAGATTCGCGAGGGTCTCTCGAACTTGCTGTATTGTTCTTTCCTCAGAGGATGTGTCAATGTTCCGAGTCACATCGAAAGAGACGTGCAACAGTTCTTTGGCGATTGCCTCGTCTTGGCGTTGTCCGGCAATCGAGGCGATCGCCCTCGGGGGAATGGCTTGTTGGTATGGGTTGTCAATGTTCTTGGCAACATTGAGAGACTCCTGTAAGAAATTGACCGTTTCTGCCTCATCTTTGAGTTTTCCATAAGCCTCGGCGATCGCACCTAGGGGAATGGCTTGTTGGTATGGGTTGTCAATGTTCTTGGCAACATTGAGAGACTCCTGTAAAAAATCGATCGCTTCGGCCTCATGGTCGAGTTTTCCATAAACCTCAGCGATATCAATCAGAGCAAAAGATTGGGAGTATAGGTCGTCAATGTCCCAGGCGACTTTCAGAGACTCGTGCAAGAGCTCGAGGGCTTCTGACTCATGGTCGAGTTGTCCATAAGCCTCGGCGATCGCACTCAGGGCGGAAGATTGGGGGGATGGGTCATCAATGTCTCGGGCGACTTTCAGAGATTCCTGCAAGAGCTCGAGGGCTTCGGCCTCATGGTCGAGGTATCCAGAAGCCTCGGCGATCGCACTCAGGACAAAGAATTGGGAGTATGGTTCGTCAATGTCCCGGGCGACTTTCAGAGATTCCTGCAAGAGCTCGAGGGCTTCTGACTCATGGTCGAGTTGTCCATAAGCCTCGGCGATCGCCCTCAGAGCAGAAGATTGGAAGTATGGTTCGTCAATGTTCCGGGCGACTTTCAGAGACTCGTGCAAGAGCTCGAGGGCTTCTGACTTATGGTCGAGTTGTCCATAAGCCTCGGCGATATCAATCAGGGTAAAGAATTGGGAGTCTGGTTCGTCAATGTCCCGGGCGATTTCAAGAGACTCGTGCAAGAGTTTGACCGCTTCTGATTGATTGTCGAGGTTTCCGAAAACCTTGACGATCCCTCTCAGGGCAAAGGATTTGGCGTGTGAGAATTGAGGGTCTGTTGGTAATGGGTAGGATGGGTTTGATGGGTTAATGTCTCGGGCGACGTTGAGAATCTCCTGCAAGAGCTCGAGGGCTTCAGCCTCATGGTCGAGTTTTCCAGAAGCCCGAGCGATCTCTCTCAGAGCAAAGAATTGGCTGGATGGGACGGTAATGTTCAGGGCGACTTTAAAAGACTCGTGCAAGAGATTGACCGCTTCCGACTCATGGTCGAGTTGTCCATAAGTCTCGGCGATCTCTCTCAGGGCAAACGATCGATTGGTGAAGTTATCAATATCCCGAGCGATGTTGAGAGACTCTTGTAAGAGCTTGACTGCTTCGGCCTCATGGTCGAGTTTTCCATAAGCCTCGGCGATCGCACTCAGGGCAGAAGATTGGTCGTATGAGAAGTTAAGGTTCTGGGTGATTTCGAGGATCTCTTGCAAGAGCTTGACCGCTTCGGCCTCATGGTCGAGTTTTCCAGAAGTCTCGGCGATCGCTATCAGGATACTGGGTTGGACTAATAGTTCGTCAATGTTCCGGGCGATGTTGAGAATCTCCTGCAAGAGCTCGAGGGCTTCGGCCTCATTGTTGAGTTTTCCATAAGTCTCGGCGATCGCCCATCGACCTTCCTGTATTTTTTCGCCAGGAATCAAAAATAGCCCGATGCCCAACAACGCCCCGATCGACACCACCACAACCGAACCGGTAAATCCGTAAATTTGCCACTTGCGATATCTCAAGAGTCTCTCCTTTTTCTCTCATTTCGTCCCCTCTATTATATTAGGTTCTTGCTCTTGGATCGCTCATAACTCTCGCAGAAGAAGAGCGATCGCCCATACCCTAACGTTTTAACCAAACATCAAAACTACACCGAGTAGGGTTAATACTCCACCGATCGCTAACATCCAAGTATCGTGATAGCCGTTGATTTTTTTACCGGCGATCGCCATCTGTTTCATATCCATATACGGGGCAATACCGCGACGAAACCAACCCCTCACTTTTCCTTGATGTCCCATTAATCCCTGCACCTGCGTTGCCCCAAAAAAGAAGTTCCCTAAAGGCCCCCAGAACGACGCATAATGCAAATACATCAGTCCGGTATCGTCTTGAAACATCATATCCGAACCAAAAGCATAACCCGAATCTCCCCGACCGATAATTTGACCTTTTAAAGTTGCAGGGATGGGGCGAAACGGACTGGCATAAGGATCGCACATGAGGGAAAAAACATCGGACTCTTGCCACTTTTGCACGCGAGGAAACAGGGCAACAGTTTGTAATAAAATGCCTATACCGCCAAAGAGAAAAACAAAACCAATATTTGCCGTAGAAAAGGCGATCGCGCTGCCCGAGGCAAAACCCAACCAAGGGGCTAAATAGCGCAATAAATCCCCGACAAAATTGCCGTAGAGTTGTTTTTTATCCAACAATCGTCCCTCTCGTACTACCTGCACCATATCGAACTCGCTATCGAGTCCCAACTGTTCCGCATAGGTGGATAATGCACGAACCCGCTTTCCTGTCAAGGGGTGAGTCGAGTTAAGTTCCATCCAAAATGCCCACGGATTGAAGAGATCCCATAAGAAAATGCGTCCGATGCTTTGGGAGTCTTGAGCGACGCGATAGGCAGTTCCCGTCGAGGCTGCCGCCCGAGGGTCGTAGATGCCTAAAGCGCGGGTTCCTTCCGTTAAGCGGTTGGGTTTGTCGCTTTTTTGGTTGACTTCGAGGACACCATAAGCAATTTTTACGAGGGCGCGAGAAAGGGCGTTAGGGTTGCCTGTAGTTTGGGCGGCAAAGCGATCGGCGTAATATTCCCGGATTCGAGAGAGGTAAAGTTGCAAATAAGTCCCGACGATATAGAAAATATAAGCGACGATCGCTGCCCGTCCCGCCCATTCCGATTTGCGATCGTTACCGCGATCGAGTTCTTTCAACCAAACATAAACGAGGTAGGTGATTTGCACCAAAGTTGCCGCGATCGTCATGACAGCAAAATCCCAGTGAACCACGTGGCCGAGTTCGTGGGCGTAAACCGTGGCAGCTTCTTCATCTTCGAGATAGGTAAAAAGTCCCTGACTGACGACGATACGAGCGGTATTGGGCAAGGAACCATAGGTAAATGCCGTGGGGGTTTCGTCGTTGATAATCCCCAAACGCGGCTGTTGGAGTTTCTTTTGCTGGCAAACGCGCTGAATGACACGGGCGCTTTCGGGGCTATAGCGTTCGATGTCGGCGAGGGAAACCCATCGGGTGCCGTAAAGCCAACTTTGCGTTAAATCCAGCAGAAAGGGAGAAAGGAAGAAGATGAGTAAGTTTGCGCCAATCGTTAAAAGAACGGAGATTCCTACACCCGCCGTTGGATTGGTACTGTTAACAATTAAAGTGAGGGCGAGAAAGAGCGTAAATAACATCCCCCCCAACATCATGAGGGTAATCGTAGAAACAAGAGCGAGGCTATCTTTCGTTCCCACCATCGCGAGGCGAACTCCGGCAGTTACCGCGCGTCCGGCTTGACGCAGGGAACTCTTGGACGAAGATCGAGAAGAATGTCCTCCCTCTTGTTTGGCTTTCATGGCTCTCAGGGAGCCGATCGCCTGTTGCGCCCAATTTTGCACGAGGGGGTCTTCGTGTTTGAGGAGTTGCACGCATAAGGAAATTGCGTTATCGATCTGCTTGTTGGCTTTGTAGGCTTTCACCAACATGATTCGCACCTGTCCGGACTGAGGCGATTCGGGATGGATTTTGAGAAAGGTTTGCAATGCTCCGATCGCTTCGGGATAGCGTTTTTCTTTGTGGGCGGCTTTGGCGGTTTTGAGGAGATTCGCGCCGGAATTGACTTTCTTCTTGAGACTATCGAGGCTTTGTTGCGCCCAAATTCCGAGGGTCGGATTAGAACTTTCTACCAGCTCCAAGCACAGGGCGATCGCTTTGTTGTATTCCCTGCTGCCGTGATAAGCCCGCACTAAACCAGTTTGCGCTTGGTAGTATTCTCGCGAGTCTTCCGAGGGAGAGGTGGCGAGGAAGCGATCGAGGTAGGCGATCGCGTCGGCATAGCGTTTCTGTTTGAGCGCTTCGAGTCCGTCGGAGAGGGACATCACTTAAAACCTCTTGCACGAGAATATACCTTTCATTGTAACGAGTTGCTTGGGAAACGAGGTAAAATTTTCCTGAAATTGCGATGGTTGTTATTAGCTATAGTTTAATTTTGGGTTAATGTAGAAACAAGCATCTTGTTTGTTCCATTTTCCACAAACAAAAAAGCCATATCTAAAAAAACCTTCATTCCAACTTTACCCTCGCTCAAAAATTATCCCTTCAAAGAGCATTATTCAAAGAGCATTAATTTAACAATGCTTTTGACTGCCAAATAAAGCGGTTAGGCCAAAACCTCCCAAGAGGGTTAATAATAGTAAGGGATCTGGCACGAGGGGATTATCTTCTACGGAGGCCATGGGTTCGCAGGGGCGAGTCGTGCAAGTTACTAAGTTAATTTGCAAGCTATTTTCATGGAGAGTCATTTTCTTAATTGGGAGATTATTATAATAAGCTATATGTTAATCATGCCATAACTCTCTCCAAAGAAAAATATAGAAAACACTGAGAAAATTTCTTTTCCTATCGCTAAATCGCGTAATTTCAATCCCTCGATCGGATATTTTGTTATTAAATTAACATTTTTGGGAGAGCGATCGCTTTTATTTTCTTTTAAGAAATGTATCGAAAGCGATCGTGAAATATATTTAAGGTTTGGGGGAGTGAGATAATTGCCAAATAAACTCTTAATCGCAAAATAAACTCTCGCGAGTTGGCACTCCCGTAACCGGATTGACTCCTTCAGCGCGATCGCACATCAAACTCACCTGATAGCGGTCTAAAAGTGCCCCAGAAAAATCCGCCCCCGTAATATCCGCATCAAAAAAACGGGTACTCGTGGCGATAACATCGTGCAAAATTGCATTGCTTAAATTGGCAGAATCTAAAATGACTCGATCCATCAACGCACTGCTTAAATCTGCCCCTGATAAATCTGCCATAAAAAACGCCGCTTTTGTTAAAATCGTTCCTTGCAAATTAGCATTGCGAAAATTACAACCCCGCAGATCGGCCCCGGCAAAACTCGTTCCCGAAAGATCCTGCCCCGAGAAATCTTGATAGTGTAATTCCGTGAGGGTATAGTTCACGCGATTATCTTGCGCCCATGCCGGACGCGCCCCGAGAATGAGCCAAAATCCCGTTAATAACAAAATCGCCAACAGACTCCAAAAACGCTGCTGCCAAACTTTAAATCTATTTTTAATGCGCTGTTTTTGTTTCATGAAAAATGATGTTATTTTTTCGACTTATTTCTCAAAGTTTTTATTATTTTACTATAACTTCACAACAATATCCGACCGCGATCGCCCCGTTCCCTTACCACGATCGACAATAACATCCCACGGCGATCGCTCCCTTTCCTTATTACAATTAACGATGGCATCCCACAGCGATCGCACTGCCCTCTCGGGCGATCGTCTACAATTTCACATGAACCTATCTGTAGAATCTCCCGCCAGCACTGGAAATTTTACCCCTTTCGCTCTTCCGTCACGAAAAATATTTTATGAAAACTATTGAAGAAGTTTTAAAATTTGTTGAATCATCCGTTTACTCTACAACAGAGGAGCATCTCAACGATCTCCAACGGATTATTTTGCGCGAGTCGTGGCAAAGAACCAAGAAAACCTACGATAGTATCGCCTCTGAGTACGGTTATTCTGCCAATTACATCAAACAAGGAGTCGCCCCGAAACTCTGGCGCTTGCTCTCCAACGCCTTCGGAGAGAAAGTCACCAAAACCAACTTGCAATCGGTAGTAGAGCGGAATATGGCGAAAACTCCGTCCCCTCAAGCCGAACCTGTCGCCGCGATCGCCTCTGTTCCCCTCATTTCCCCTGCCTTATCTCCACAAGCATCCCTCAATCTCGAACTCCCTTTAGAGAGTGTTCCCCTAGAATCTCCTTTTTATGTCGAGCGTATTCCTCACGAACAAAGATGTTATAACGAGATTGCCCGAAATGGAGCATTTATTCGCATCAAAGCCCCTCGGCAAATGGGCAAAACGTCCCTCATGATGAGAATTCTCGCCCAAGCCAACCAACAAGGTTATAAAACTGGATTATTGCACTTTCAACAAGCAGAAGCCCCCACTCTAACCGATATCAATCGACTTTTGCGTTGGTTGTGTGCCAATCTCAGCGTACAAGTCGGTTTAAAACCGAATTTAGATGAGTTTTGGGATGAAGATTTGGGCAGTAAAATGAGTTGTACGCTTTACTTGCAAGGATATATTTTTGCTCGCGTTGACAGTCCGATCGTGTTTGCTTTTGATGAAGTCAATGAAATCATTGAAAATCTAGAAATCGCCCGAGAATTTCTCAGTCTTTTGCGATTTTGGCATGAAAAAACCAAAGCCGATCCCATCTGGCAAAAACTACGGTTAGTAATGGTTCATTCGACAGAAATTTATATTCCTTTAGATATCAATCAATCTCCTCTCAATATTGGGGTGCGAGTCGAACTACAACCTTTTACGACCCAGCAAGTCCAAGAACTCGCTCAACGTCACGATCTATCCCTCGATACCAAACAAATCGGACAATTAATGCGTTTGTTGGCGGGTCATCCCTATTTGGTGCGCTTATCTTTATATCGTTTGGCACGAGGAGAAGTTAGCTTTGAAGAATTAATTGAAACTGCCCCAACGGATACGGGGATTTATCGCGACCATCTCCATCGATGCCTCTGGTATTTTCAACAAAATCCCCCCTTATTTGCATCCTTTCAACAGGCGATCGCCTGCTATCTTCCCATTGCTTTAGACCAAGTGGATGCGTTCAAATTACACAGCATGGGTTTAGTGCATTTAGATGGCAATGAAGTCACCGTCAGTTGTGACTTATATCGAGATTATTTTCGCGAAAGGAGTCCGGAAGGATGACATCAATTCAAAATTCAAAATTCAAAATTCAAAACAGTCAACTTTTGTCATTTTTTGTCTATTTACGTTCGCGAAAGAATAAGGCATAGTAGAGGGATAGACCCTGATGGGTCTTACCCCCTATTTTAGCACCCTCATGAGCGAGCCAAACCCCACGATCTCCAGCACTTTGCAGACCAGTATTGAAAAAATTTTTGCGACGGGTAAAATTACCTTGAGCGATCGCCAGATCTTGCAAAATGCCCTTTTGCACGATTCCTCCCTGACGCAAGAACAAAGCGATCGCGTTCGCACCATTTACGATCGCGTCAGAATGGGATTCATTCGCGTTGTCGATTAAAGGCTTGCCCGCGATCGCACCTTCACCGTATGCGAAAAGTAGCGTTTATTCAGAAGTGCGATCGCGAAATCGGGACACTCCAGCAGCAGCGAGAGAAATCAAAACAATTGCCAGAATTGCCCTTAATGTTAACCTTTCGCCCAGTATCAATAACCCTGCAAGAGCAGCCGCTACAGGTTCGAGACTTTTGAGCACCCCAAAGACATTGAGCGGAAGCGATCGCAATGCCACCATTTCTAAAGAATAGGGCAAAGCCGATGATAAAATTGCCACGCTTAAACCCAAAAGTAAGATTCGAGGTTGCAAAAGGGCACTCCCGGCTGAGAATATACCGATGGGCATTAAGATTAACCCACCAATCCCCATTGCCCAAGCCAATCCTGTCACTCCAGGTATGACTTTACCCACTCGAGCGGATAAAACAATATAAGTTGCCAAACAAAAAGCGGCAATGAGTGCGAGGATAATTCCCCAAATATCTAAGATAAATCCCCCAATGGGAGCAAGCAACAATAATCCAATTGCCGCCAAAATCACCCAAATTAAATCGAGTTTTCTTTGCGATTTTAATGCGGCTAAACCTAAAGGTCCCGTAAATTCTACTGCCGAAGCAATTCCCAAAGGGATGCGATCGAGGGCTTCATAAAAGGAAAGACTCATTACTGCCATAACAATCCCAAAAAGGCACAATAATTTAAAGTTCTCTCGAATTTGCAACGTAAATTTAGGTCGCCAAAGAATGAAGAGAAGAATAGCCGCAAAACCCACACGCATGAATAACATTCCACCGGCTCCAACCTCTGGAAAGAGAGATTTCGCAAAGGCAGCCCCTCCTTGCATTGAAGCGATCGCCAATAAAGCTAAAGGAATTGGCGGTACGGAAATGCGTTCGGCAATTCGATTGATTTCCATCATTGTAAATAGTTAAACGATCTGCTTCTTCAACAGCAGCTTTCAAAATTTCAGAGATAGCGGAAGCAATTCCTTGAGTACGAGTAAAAAAATTAGCGCGATAAATCTCGAACCAAGAGCCACTCAATTCTTGAGATTTTCCTTTTTGTGCCAAATAATCAAAAATTTTATGATTATTTGCTGGATGAGATTTAACAGAATTTAAATCTTCTGATGACTTTTGCCGAACAGTTAAGTTCATTGCGGACTCCTTGACTATTAATGAACGTTGTTACTCTGAATCTACTTGAAGGTACAAACTCAAGAAACTCTTCTAAATCTTCACATGAATACTGTTGAACTATTAACCCATGAATTCTTAAAATAAACAAAAAACACCTATAAAGATATATTTTAATTTGGACTAAAGCACTCATTTCCTTGTTTCGCGATCGCCCTTTGACCTACGCTAAGGGCGATGTTTATTTTGCGATTCTCATGTCCTCGAAAGAAATCTATCCCGTAATATGGGAAGGCGATCGCGCCATTCTCATCGATCAAACTCGCCTCCCTGCCGAATATACCACTGTAGAGATTGCCGACAGCGCAACCATGGCAACCGCCATCAAAACCATGATCGTGCGGGGAGCCCCGGCGATCGGAGTCGCGGCAGGATACGGCATGTATTTAGGGGCGCGGGAAATCCAAAGCAGCGATCGCGAAACCTTCCTTGCCGAATTGGAAGAAGTCGCCCAAAAACTGCGCCAAACCCGCCCCACCGCCGTTAATTTATTTTGGGCGATCGCCCGTCAATTGGAAACCGCCAAGGCAACATCCGGCAGTGTTGAGGACGTGAAAACCGCCCTGTTGGAAACCGCGAAAACAATCCAAAGTGAAGACCTGCAAACCTGTCAAGAAATTGGCGACAACGGTTTGAAGGTACTGCCGAAAACCCCCGAAAAGCTGACTCTTTTAACCCACTGCAACGCCGGCGCTTTAGCTACTGCCGGCTATGGAACGGCTTTAGGTGTGGTGCGATCGACATGGCGAGACGATCGCCTCACTCGCGTTTATGCCGACGAAACCCGCCCGCGCTTGCAAGGGGGCAAACTCACCGCTTGGGAATGCGTGCAAGAAGGCATCCCCGTTACCGTAATTACCGATAATATGGCAGCACATTGCATGAAACAAGGCTTAATTCATGCCGTTGTGGTCGGTGCCGATCGCATTGCCGCTAATGGCGATGCTGCTAATAAGATCGGCACTTACGGCCTGGCCGTTATTGCCAAAGCCCATAACGTTCCCTTTTTTGTTGCCGCACCTTTATCTACTGTAGATTTTAAGTTAGAAACCGGGGAGGAAATTCCCATCGAAGAACGAGATCCTAAAGAGATTTATCAAGTGGGAGAGACGCGGCTTTGTCCGGACGGCGTTGATTTTTACAATCCCGCTTTTGATGTAACTCCTGCGGCTTTAATCGAGGCGATTATCACCGAAAAAGGTGCGGTCAAACCAGAAGAATTACGGGGCTTACGGACTTAATTCGAGTCAATACAAATATTTGACAGCCCGATTCTTACCAAGAACGGGCTTTTTTGACGCTGTTCCTTCACGAGTTTTTCACAATTTTGCTTTATTTTTACAAGAAAGCGTTAAATCTTCTTAAGAAGGGTTTAGTGTAAATCATTTTCCCCGTAAACTTTAGATTTGAGCATTATTGACTCAGATCTGCCCATAATAAAATTTTTGCTCTCCCTATTGACCGATCGCAAAATTATTGCATCGGGTTAACATTTTTTTATAACAACTCGCAAACGATCGAAACACTTAGATGAAAATCAAAAATATACTAACTCTTTTTTTTCTCTTTGGTTTTGCATTAGGAATTGTTACTTGTTCCCATACTCAAATTCAATCCCCACCTAGCACTTCTGCTATCGATCCCGAGGCAAAGGCGCAAAATTCTCTGGAAATTTGGTGGACTCAAGGTTTGCTGCCAGAAGAAAACGAAGCAATCGTGAAATTAACGGACGAATGGGAGCGGCAATCAGGGATGAGCGTCAACCTCAAACTCATTCCCAGAACGGCGATCGCCTCCGAGTTAGAAAAAGCGATCGCCACGGGGAGCGTTCCCGATATCGCTTACCCCGATAATGCCGGACCCGGCAGCCTATTTCCCCGTTGGGCTTGGCAGGGCAAACTCGCCGACGTGACGGCACTCCTCGAACCCTTGCAAGACTCCTTTAACGAAATTGCCCTATCGGGAGTCTACTATCAAAATCATGTCAGCCAAGAGCGCAGTTATTATGCCGTTCCTTTGGGAGTCGCAACCACCAACATTCACTACTGGCGCAATCTCTTGGCAGAAATGGGATTGGACGACACCGATATTCCCCGAGATTGGCAGGGATTTTGGGCATTTTGGCAGCAAGCGAGCGATCGCTTGCACCAAAACGGACGGAAAGATGTCTTTGGCATGGGCTTGTCCATGTCTGACAAGGGTAACGATATGGCCCGGGGATTCGTTCATTTTCTCGATGCTCGTAACGTTCGCATTCTCAATAAAAGCGGTGCGTTGCTGCTGGAGCACCCGTCCAATCGTCAGGGGTTAATCGATGCCCTCGCCGAGTATGCGGGCTTTTATCAGGAGGGTTACGTCCCCCTTGGCGCAACAGAATGGCGGGATTCTGGCAATAATATCAGTTTTCTCGAAGGACAATCCTTAATGGTTTTCAATGGCAATCTTTCCATTCCCCTCACGCAAAAGTTGCCCAATAATCCCTACAATCAACGTTCTCGCAATCTTTATTACCGGCAAATTGCAACCCGAGGCTGGCCGGATAAACTGGATGGTACTCCCATGACCGCAGAGATTGAAGTCAAACAAACCGCTATTTTCGCCGATGCCCCTCACCCAAAACTGGCCAAACAGTTTTTAGCTTACTTTTTACAACCCGAACATCTGAGCCTCTGGCTGGAAAGTCTCAAAGGTCGTTTTCTTCCTCCCTTGCAACCCCTCCTCGAAAGTGCCTTTTGGAACGATCCCGACGATCCCCATTTTGCCGCCGCGATCGCCATACAACGCGGCGCGACGCGTCCGCCGTGGCAAGTCTTGCATCCCGCCTATAGCGAGGTGAACGCCCAGAAAATCTGGCAAAAAACCCTTCTGAGCATTCTCCAAGATGGCCTTTCCCCAGAAGAAGCCGCCGATCGCGCGATTACGCAAATTCAAGATATTTTCGCCCAGTGGAGTTAAAGAAGAGATGCCATTGCAGAACAGAAAAAGCCTCTTGACCAAATTGGTTCTCTCTTTTTCCGTCTTATCGGCAACCGTAGTGGGAGTCGTGGCAACCGCTGCCCAATTGCAGGCTCAAAAAGTTCTCCTTGAAGATATTCGCGATCGCTTGACTGTTGCCACTTCCCTCAAAAGCTATCAGCTTGAGGAATGGCAAAACAATCAATTGCGAGATGTTCTCCTCACCAGCAAACAGCCGTTATTGCGAGAAGCCGTTGCCGTTCTGCTGACGGTGAATCCCGACGAGCCAGCCTATCGCGAAGCCGATCGAACCCTCAAGGAATATCTCGTCGATTGGACGGCAGCCAAGCCCAATATGCGGGATATTCGCATTACTACTAATGGGGGTTTTGTCATTCTTGCCGCCAATACACCTGAAATCGAAGGTAAGTTTCGACCCTTGGGCAGTCCCACCACTTACTTTCCACCAGAAGCGGCAGAGACCATCATTCCCACCTTCTACATCTCCAAAGCAACGGGTCAAGCCGCAATAACCCTCGCCACTCCCATTTTTGACGATACAGGCGTAAAAATGGCAGCGTTAACGGTGGATTTGCAATTGGCAGAGATAGACGCTCTCATTCGCAATAACACGGGTTTGGGGGATACGGGGGCCACCTATTTGGTGGGGACGAGCGGCGACAATGCCGTCTCGATCGCCGGGGAAGGAGAGGCAGAACTGGCAGGGGGTGCGATGAGCCTTGGCATCGAGCGCGCGATTTCCCGCCAAGACGGGTTTGCGCTCTATCGCAACTATGCGGGCATTCCCGTCATTGGCGTTTATCGATGGCTTCCCGACCAAAATTTAGCGTTGCTGGCGGAAATATCGCAAGTCGAGGCACTGGCCCCCGCTCGGGAATTGGCGGGCAATATTATCGGCATCGGGATCGTTTCCGTGGGCGTATTGCTGGTGGGGGTATACTTGCTCTCTCGCAATATCGTCCGTCCCATCGAAGCGATCGGGATAGCGGCTAAGAAATTAGCCGCCGGAGATCTCGGCCAAACCGTGCCCGTGACGACGGAAGATGAAGTCGGCTTGCTCGCCCATACGTTTAATCAAATGGCCGTTCAACTCAAAACCGCTTTTGAGGAACTCGAAAATCGAGTGCGGGAGCGGACTTCCGAACTAGAAACGACTCTGACTCAATTGAAAAATACCCAAGCTCAGATGATTCATAGCGAAAAGATGTCGAGTTTGGGGCAGCTCGTGGCGGGAATCGCCCACGAAATCAATAATCCCGCGAGCTTCATTCATGGAAATCTCATTCACGCTCAAACTTATGTTGAGGATTTGTTCGCTTTTGTAAAACTCTACGAAGAATACTATCCGCAACCCGTATCGGCAATTGAAGAGCGAGGGATAGCCATCGATTGGGAGTTTCTGCAACAGGACTTACCCAAGATGCTGGCCTCTATGCAAACGGGAAGCGAACGCATTCGCGAAATCGTGCGATCGCTGCGGAATTTTTCCCGCATGGATGAATCGGAAATCAAGTTGGCAGATATTCATGAAGGGATTAACAGTACCTTAATGATTTTGCAACACCGTTTGAATGCAAAACCGGGGCAACCCGCCATTAAAACGATTAGAGACTACGGGGAATTGCCGCAAGTGGAGTGCTGTCCCGGTGCTCTCAATCAGGTGTTTATGAATATTCTCAATAATGCGATCGATGCGATCGAAGAAAAAACAGAACGACTCACTCCTGAAGAAGTAGAGTTATCTCCAGGCTGCATTAAAATTCGCACGCGGACTATCGCAGAAAAATGGATTCAAATCGCGATCGCAGACAACGGTTCTGGCATTCCCAATGAGGTTTTACCGCACATTTTCGATCCCTTTTTTACCACCAAGGCGATCGGCAAAGGGACGGGCATGGGAATGTCGATTGGTTATCGCATTATTACCGAACGACATAAAGGTAAACTCCATTGCACTTCCAGTCTGGAAAAGGGAACGGAATTTATCATTGAAATTCCCTTACATCAGTTTTCCAATACTTCAAACCCTCGACTGGATCGAGCCAATAAACTGGTTTAAAGATAATTTATATCAAATCCGGAAAATGGATTATCATTAATGTTGGGTAAAATCTAAGGTTAGAATAGTCATTAACATCCTCTCCAAATCCAAAGTTTATGGGGGGGCGATCTCCCCCCCAGTCCCCCCCCATTGTGGGCGCAGCGCCGCCCCCAAACCCCCACTTCGGCATCGCTCAGTGACCTCCGCGCAGGGCTTCGCTATATTTTGATTGTCTCTATCCCGAAAAGTGCTTTTCTAATCCATAAGAATGAGCGCTATACCTCAGTTCAGAGGTTTCATGAATGTTTGCTCATTAAACGGATTTGATATTACTTCACGATCGCCTACCGATAATTTTTTTGACGGGAGAAAATAAAAAATTGAGATATTTTTGATTGTCTTAGAACTTACGCATCCGCCCCCTAAATCTCCCAACAGACCGATTGAACTTGGCGAATTTGATTCGCCGTCTCTGACTCCGATTCCCCCCAGATTTGTGGGGCTAGGGGGGCGAAATTGCATGACACTGCGTAAGTCCTATTCTAATAACTTTTTCGTTCGACTGCCATCGCAATTTTATTGTTATTGTTGAAAATTTAAGACAAGACCGAATTCACTTGAAAATCGACAATTCTAATACGGGGTAACTGTTGGCAAGATGAATCGATCTGGTTAAAATAGAATGTAGAAAAAATCTCGCTGAATCCCAATCAAATTATTTTTCAGGTGCGGCTCGTGTCAGAAATTTAAATCGTGAATTCATCCCCTATTCTTAGAGGTTAAACTTGGCAATGGCTTCTCAACGAAAAACCCATCATTTCTTTCCTTTGCGCCTCATTCTCGTCATTCCTTTTATCGCGCAAATTATCATAGCAGTGAGCCTAACGGGTTACTTTTCCATCCGTAACGGTCAAAAAGCAGTGAATGATGTTGCCGGCCAATTGCGTCGAGAAGTTGCCTCTCGCGTTACACTCCACTTGACGAGTTTTATGGCCAAACCCATTGAAATCAACCAAATGAATGCAAGGGCAATTCATCTGGGTTTAGTTGATATTAACGATCGCGCAGAATTGATGCGACATTTTTGGAATCAGAGTCAAAGTTTTGGTCAAAACGTCCCGCTTTTTATTTATTTTGGCAATGCCGTTGGCGGTTATGCAGGAGCGGGATTATTCGATCTGAGCGAAAACAATATCGAACTGGCTTATACACCCAATTTCCAACCCGGGGATTTGCATAGTTATGTCGCCGATAAAAAGGGTTATGAGACTTCACAGCCCTACTACGAAGAAGATGGCGCGATCGTCGCCAACAATTACGATTCGCGTCAGCGTCCTTGGTATCGCGCCGCCATCAAAGCGAAAAAAGCCGCTTGGACGGATGTTTATATCTATGCCGAAGGAATTTTGGGCATCACGGCCAGCCAGCCGTTTTACGATAATACAGGACAACTCCTCGGGGTTGCCTCCGTCGATTTTTCCCTCGAGGGGATTGGTAAATTTTTGCGTCAGATCGAAGTGGGAAAAACGGGTAAAGTCTTTGCGATCGAGCGCGATGGCTTTTTAGTGGGCAGTTCCACCGAAGAATTGCCCTATATCGAAGCCCCAGAAGGAGAAGAAGCAGAAAAACTGGCGGCGATGGAGAGCAAGATTCCCCTCATTCGCCAGACAGCTCTCTCGATACGAGAACAGTTTGACGATTTCGAATCCATTGAGAAGGAAAATCAAATCGAATTTACCATCGACGGCCAGCGCCAATTTGCCAGTATTTCCCCTTTCCAAGACGATTATGGTTTGGATTGGCTCATCATCGTCGTCGTCCCCGAAGCCGACTTTATGGAGCAAATCCATGTCAACACCCGCAATACGATTTTACTGTGCTTTTTCGCCCTCGTTGCCGCCGCGCTCCTCGGGCTGTATACCTCCCGTTGGGTAACTCGACCGGTTTTAGGTTTGGCACGATCGGCAGAAGCGCTCTCTCGGGAAGATTTGGATCGCAAAGTCTCTGGTGGGACGATCGCCGAACTCAATACCCTTGCCAGTGCCTTTAATCGCATGGCACTCAAACTCAAGGCCTCTTTTGACACCCTTGAAAGTCGAGTTCGAGAGAGAACTGCGGAGCTGGCGATCGCCAAAGAAAAAGCGGAAGTCGCCAATCAAGCCAAAAGCGCTTTTGTTGCCAATATGAGCCATGAATTGAGAAGCCCCCTCAATGCCATTCTCGGCTTCGCGCAAATTATGACTCGTTCCCCAACCTTACCCAAAGAACATCAAGAAAATGTCAGTATTATCAATCGCAGTGGCGAGCACCTTCTAACTTTAATTAATAACGTTCTCGACCTGTCCAAAATTGAAGCCGGACGCATTACGCTTAATGAGAAAAATTTCGATCTGCATCGCTTGCTCGGGGATATTGAAGATATGCTGCACTTGAAAGCAGAAACCAAAGATTTGCAACTTTTATTCGAGCAAATTGGTGAAGTTCCGCAATATATCCGTACCGATGCCATGAAACTGCGCCAAGTTTTAATCAATTTAATTAATAATGCCATTAAATTTACTGAAGAAGGCAGCATATCGGTGAGAATCGCTCGCCAAATCCCCCCGTCCGACCGATACCCCTCCGATCGAGGAGAGCAGGGGGGATCGACAACCATAAAATTTGAGGTGGAAGATACGGGAGCGGGAATTGCACCGGAAGAGTTGGATAAACTATTTGAAGCATTCTCGCAAACGGAAACGGGAAAACAAGCACAAGAAGGAACGGGGTTGGGATTGCCCATTTCTCGAAAATTCGTACAATTAATGGGAGGAGAGATTGAGGTAACATCGCAGGTCGGGAAAGGAACGATCTTTTCTTTTTCAATTAATGCCGTTCTCGTGGCGAAAAACGATATCGAAACTCCCACACCCCAACGTCGCGTTATTGCCCTCGAACCCAATCAACCGCGATATCGCATCTTAGTTGTGGACGATAAACTCCTCAATCGTAAATTATTAATTAAATTGCTTTCTCCCCTCGGATTTGAACTCCAAGAAGCCAATAATGGTAAAGAAGCAATCGAAATTTGGAAAAGTTGGCGACCGCATTTAATTTGGATGGATATGCGAATGCCAGTGATGGACGGATTTACGGCAACGCGAACGATTAAATCCGCAACTCGAGAACAAGCGCCGATCGTGATTGCTCTCACGGCTAGCATCCTCGAAGAAGAAAAAGCCGTGGTTTTGTCGGCAGGATGCGATAAATTCATGAGAAAACCATTTCGCGAAGAAGATATCTTTAAGACAATGGAAGAATATTTAGGCGTGCGCTTTCTTTATGAAGAATTGGACGCGCGATCGCAAGACATGCGAGAAACACGCGCATCAATTCAAGAGAAAGTCAAGAGACTCTCGCCAGAATTAAAAGAACAGTTAGAATTTGCCTTGATGACGGCTAAATTACCCAGAATTGCCGACGCGATCTCGACGATTCGCCAAGGCGACGACACTCTCGCCGAAACCCTGCAAAAATACTGCGATCGCTTTGAATATCAGAAAATTTTAAGCTGGTTGAACGATACTTAATGGATTGCTAGAAACAATAACTCTACAAGGAAAATGAATAATCTCTCTATCGATTCAGAACAAGGTAGCATTTTAGTCATCGACGATACACCTGCTAATTTGCAAGTATTAATGGGGTTATTATCGGAACGGGGTTATGAAGTTTGTCCGATGCCGAGCGGAACCTTAGCACTGCAGGGAATTCACCTCGATGACTATCCCGATCTGATTTTACTGGATATTCAAATGCCCGATCTCAATGGCTATGAGGTATGTCAAAAACTCAAAGCAGACGAGCGCACGCGAGAGATTCCCATTATTTTTATCAGCGCTCTCGACGATCTTTTTGATAAGGTCAAAGCCTTTGAAGCTGGGGGAATTGATTATATTGCCAAACCCTTTCAAGCTGAAGAAGTTTTTCTGCGGGTTAGAACGCATTTAACCCTCTCTCGATTGCAAAAAAAGCTAAAAAGTAAAACAGAAGATCAAGCGCGACAAATTCGGGAAAAAAATATTATTTTAGAAGATACAGTGGAGCAGTTAGAGAGCACAAATCATAAATTAGAAATTGCCAATCAAGAATTAAAATTAAATTTGGAGCAACTCCAAAGCACTCAACTCCAATTAGTTCAAAATGAGAAAATGGCAACTTTGGGTCAATTAGTTGCTGGTGTCGCTCACGAAATTAATAATCCTGTAGTTTTTATCGATGGCAACATTCATCATGCTTTAGAATACGTTCGAGATTTAATTTCTCTCGTCGAACTTTACCAAGAGCAAGTGGGCGATCCGAATGATAAAATTCGAAATTATACAGAAGCGATCGATCTAGATTTTCTGATTGAGGATTTACCTAAAACAATTACATCCATGAAAGAAGGAGCCGATCGCATTCGCAATATTAGTTACTCTTTACGCACGTTTTCTCGGGGAGATAGCGATCGCCCCATTAAATTTAACATTCATGAGGGAATTGACAGCACTTTATTGATTTTGAAACATCGTCTTAAAGATAATGGAGTGCGTCCGGAGATCGAAATCGTGAAAAAATATGGAGATTTGCCAGAAATTGCGTGTTTTCCGGGAAAGCTCAATCAGGTTTTTATGAATCTTTTATCTAATGCGATCGATGCACTCGATGAGGCTTTAAACAATCCTTCCCATTGTCAACCCCAACAAATTATTGTTAAAACTGAAATCAGTGCAGAAAAAGAGCAAGCAACGATTTGGATTGAAGACAATGGTATGGGAATGTCTGAGGAAGTGAAAAATAAAGTATTCGATCGCTTATTTACGACGAAAGAAGTTGGCAAAGGAACGGGTTTGGGACTCGCGATCGCGCGAGAAATTATCGAGGAAAAACACGGGGGTCAAATTTGGTTGGAATCGGAAGCAGGACAAGGAACAAAATTTGCGATCGCGCTTCCTTTATCTTCAAGTGATGTATCATTTAATTGACAAACTAGTATTTTAAATGCCATCATCTCATGTCTGCCAGAGAATCCCATTCGCCAACGCGCCAACAATGGCAGCTACGGACGGTATTAACCGTGCCTTTTGTCGTTCAGATCGCGATCGCCGTGGGTTTAACGGGTTATTTAAGCATTCGTAACGGGCAAAAAGCAGTGCGAGATCTGGCGCAACAATCGATCGCCGATACATCGAAACAGGTTGATAGTAAACTCAATGACTATCTCAAAATTCCTCATTTGTTCAATCGCATCAATAGTGATGCTTTTGACCTCGGAATTTTGGATATGTCTCCCCAAGGTAATATCATTCTTGCCCAACACTTTCTGCGACAACACCAAAATTTTGAAGAGCTTCTCTGGATATCCTTTGCTACAGAAGAACCCAACTATGTCGATATAACCTTTACTCCAGAAGAATCTAACAAGATCGATGCTAAAGGAGGAAACCAGCGAATATCGACATGGAATACAGAAGCAGGTACCGGGTTACTTTACTTTAAATTCGACACAATGGTAGATAAAGACTCAAACCTTCCAAAACTTATCAAAGTTGGAAGCCTGCCCAATTACGATCATCGCCAACGCCCTTGGTATCGAGCCGCAGCCCGACAATCTGTCGAACAACCCGATTATTGGACAGATATTTTCCCGACTATTAATCCTCAAGCTCTTGTGATTTCAGCAGGTCGGGCTCTATACAACCAAGAACGAGAATTTATCGGCGTTATGGCCGCCGACTTAAGCCTCAGTGGAATCGGCGATTTTTTACGGGACATCAAAATTGGCGAGAACGGTCGCATCTTTATTATCGAACGCAATGGGCTATTAGTGGGCGCGTCTGTTGACGAACGGCCTTTTCACATCGATTCCAACGGAGACAAACTAGAACGCATTGCAGTGACAGAGCTTAACGATCCGCTTGTCAAAACCAGCGCTCAATATCTCGGAGAACGATTTGGCCGGCTCGACCAGATCGAAGCAGAACAACAATTACAATTTCGTTTGGAAGGGGAGTCGCAATATCTCCGGGTTTTCCCCTACACGGACGAACGAGGTATAGGCATTGATTGGTTGGTCGTCACTGTCGTTCCCGAACGGGATTTCATGGCACAAATTTACGTCAACACGCGCAACACAATTTTACTGATGCTTCTTTCCTTGGTCGGGGTTATCGGAGTGGGATTATACACCTCTCGTTGGATTTCCCAACCGATTTTACGATTGGTTCAATCTTCACAAGCCATGTCCCGAGGGGATTTAGACCAAAAAGTACCCAAAGGCGCGATCTCAGAACTGAATGTTTTGGGTCAAGCATTCAATGACATGGCAACTCAACTCAAAACAGAATTTGTCAATCTCGAACAGAAGGTTCGAAAACGGACTCTCTCCTTGGAAGAACGTACCGCCGAACTCGAAGCAGCCAAAGAAAAAGCGGAAGTTGCCAACCAAACAAAAAGTTTATTTATTGCTAACATGAGTCACGAATTGAGGAGTCCCCTGAACGCCATCCTCGGCTTTTCTCAAATCATGACCCGTTCCCCAACCCTCCCCCGCGACCACCAAGAAAATGTCCGTATCATCTCTCGCAGTGGCGAACACCTCCTCTCTCTCATCAACAACGTCCTCGACCTCTCCAAAATCGAAGCTGGCAAAATCACCCTTAACGAAAAGAACTTTGACTTACATTGCCTTCTCAACGATATCCACGACATGTTCCAACTCAAAGCCGAGGCAAAAGGGTTGCAATTGTTGTTAGAGAGAGAAAACAATACAATCCGCCACCTTCGCACCGATGAGGTCAAACTGCGCCAAGTGTTGATTAATTTGCTCAACAATGCCATCAAATTCACTGAGGAGGGGGGCATTATCCTGTCAGTCACCAATCAATCCCTCCATCCTCCCAATACTTCAGGAGACAGGGGGGAGCGAACAATTAAAATATGCTTTGTCGTAGAAGACACTGGGGCCGGAATCGCCCCGGAAGAACTCGACCAGCTTTTTGAAGCCTTCGTGCAAACCGAAACCGGAAAACAATCGCAAGAAGGAACTGGCTTGGGATTGCCCATCTCCCGCAAATTCGTGCAGTTGATGGGTGGGGATATTCAAGTGACCTCGAAAGTTGGCCGAGGAACGACCTTTCGCTTTCAGATTCAAGCTGAAGAGGTGGAAGCCGAAACCCTAGACAGTCAAAAAAACAAACGGAAAGTCATCGCTCTAGCCCCCAACCAACCACACTATCGCATCCTCATTGTCGATGATAAAGTCATCAATCGCCAACTGTTTGTGAAATTGCTCGATCCCCTCGGATTTGAACTGAAAGAAGCCAGCAATGGCAAAGAAGCCGTAGAGGTTTTTGAGACATGGCGGCCCCATTTGATTTGGATGGATATGCGGATGCCGGTTATGAACGGTTACGAAGCCACTCAGAAAATTAAAGCGATGGCTCGAGGACGAGCAACAGCCATCATTGCTTTGACTGCCAGTGTTTTGGAAGAAGAAAAAGCGGTTGTTTTGTCCGCAGGGTGCGATGCGTTTATGCGGAAGCCATTTCGAGAAGAAGATATCTTTGCCGCCATGCACGAACATATCGGAGTTCGTTTTCTCTACGAAGAACTCGCGCAAGCACCGAGCCAAGAAGAAACCGAAGCATCTATTCAAGAAAAGATGCGAGCATTGCCTCAAATCTTGAAAGTCAAACTGAGAGACGCAATAATAATCGGCAATTTAGAAGAAATTTCCCGCGAGATTGCGGAAATCCGCCACTCCGATGATTCCTTGGCGGAAGCCTTGCAACAATACTGCAATCGCTTTGAATTTCAGAAAGTTTTTGATTGGTTATCGGTTTAACCTCCTTCGTTTTCTCCTTGTCCCGTTCCCCAATAGAGATATCCTTACCCTTCCTCTCTGTTGGCAATTTATTTAGATCGCTGCCAGTTCTTTCTCGGCGGCAAGAATATAATCGGGAATGCAGTTTTCGCGCATATAGGTATGGTAATTGACGATCGCTCGTTCGCATCGTTCTCGACTCCAACCGCAATAGCGAGAGAGAATATCGATAACAACGGGCAACGCATCTAAGCCATAATTATCTTGCATGGCGATGGTGGTGCGACGGCGCAAAATATCCAATACCGTTTGTGCCATTTCCGAGCGGACTGCATAGAGTATTTGGGCTTTAATATCCGGGAGGTCGGCACAGATGCGATGGCCAAGTTCGGGGTTGTCTTGCGTCAGGGCCAAAACTTCCGTCGCTTTTGTACCGTAGAGACTGAAGAGATGATAAATTGTTTTCCCAGAGATGCGATCGCTATATTCTCGCGCGGTTTTTTGAATACGGGGATCGCTTGCAAGGATGCAGCCTGGAAGGGGAGTTGTTAGAGTGGGGCAGGGTGGGGCTTTGCGTCCCATTTTCGCATATGCCGCCTCTACCATTTCTTCGCCGACGTGGCGATAGGTGGTGAGTTTGCCGCCAATGAGGGAGATGATATTATGAATGCCTTCTGTGGCACGATCGTAAAGGATATGCTTGCGGGTTAATGCTCCCGGTTTCTTCCCTTCGTGATAGGGGAGGGGACGCACGCCACAGTAGGTAAACACGATATCTTTGCGCGTTAAGCTGGCAGTGGTAATAATATTGTTGGTTTCTGTTATTAAGTAATCGATCTCTGCATTGTCGGCTTTGACTCGATCTAAATCGCCATTAAAGGGAATATCTGTGGTGCCGATCAAAACCTTATCCAACCAAGGAATGATAAAGAAAGGACGCCCGTCGCTCTTGGCTTCGACGTATAAGCTGGTATCTGGGGTTCCGGGAAAGCGATCGACGATGATATGACTGCCTTTTGTACCGCCGATTTTCTGTTTTGTCGTTCCTTTTGTTACTCGTTCGTCAACGCGATCCACCCAAGGACCGGCAGTATTGATAATGACGGCATTTTCATTGCCAGAAATGGTAAATTCCGCACCATCGAGGATATCTTTGCAATGGACTCGGGCAATGCGATCGCCTTCTTGCACCAATTCCATGACTTCAACATAATTTAATACTGTTGCTCCCGCTTCTTTCGCCGCGAGAATATTTTCCCAGCACAAGCGTTCCGCCAGGGTCACTTGCCCGTCGTAATATTGCGCCCCTCCCGATAGTCCTTCGGGATCGAGGGAGCGAAAAACCTGTTTGAATTCTGCGGGGGGAAGCATTCGATGAGGGGGGACGGTTTTATCGTAGCTGAGGAGGTCATAGAGGAACATCCCCGCCCAAATTTTCCAGTAGGGGCGCGATCGCTTGGCATAGATGGGAATGGTTAAAAGTAAGGGTTTTACCAAATGAGGGGCAGTTTTTAATAACACTTCTCGCTCGCGCAGGGATTCCCTGACTAGGGGGACTTCAAAATATTCCAAATAGCGCAAACCGCCATGAATGAGGCGACTCGACCAACTGGATGTCCCGCTTGCAAAATCGCCTTTTTCGATGAGAATGGTCTTTAAACCCCGCAGAGCGGCATCTCGCGCCACTCCCGCACCGTTAACGCCACCGCCGATAACGATTAAATCGTAAGTTTGCTCTTGGATGTTGTCAAAGTTCCGCACGATTGACTCCGTTCGCTACAGGGGAATGCTCCCAATCTCATCATAACTGCACGTTCGCGGGTTTTTTTTTGCCTTCTGGGAAAGAAAATCTAAAAGTTTTTTCCCAATTTCGGATAAATATGTTATTATGAGAAAAGCGCAATTTTTTGCGGGTGTGGTTTAATGGTAAAACCTTTGCCTTCCAAGCAAAAGACACGGGTTCGATTCCCGTCACCCGCTTTTAGTGTAATTCCTGATTTTATTGGCAATATTTGCCTTTCGTTTGGAATGATTTTTGCGATCGCCCGACTCTTTATAATTGCTTATTTTATCAGATTTTGGGAAGGTTGATGAGGGATTATCTTGTTATTTTCTTCAAGTGCTAAAAAGTTGAGCGTATTGATAAATTTTTGGTGAAAATCATAAGTTTTCTGGGGGACTAGCCCCCCAGACCCCCCATTGGGAGCGCAGCGCCGCCCCCAAACCCCCCGCGCACCCTTCGGCTTCTCAGTAGGTTTGGTGTATTTTTTAAGGAATTGGCTCGATCCAGAGTTGTGTGTTTCAGAACTGTTTTTAAACTTGCACTATTCTTTTGCGCTGAGAAGTGCGATCGCTTTTCTAGTTTCGTTCTGAATTTTCGGCAATTTCAGTTAAATTGAGAGAGAAATTATTTGTTTCGGGAAACGAAATGAGAGCAAGTGAGGTTTTACGACGCTATGCAGCAGGAGAGCGAAATTTTCAGCGAATGAACCTGCGAGGGCTGTCTTTTAAAGGGGAAAATCTGTCTGGGGCAGATTTTAGCGAGGCGGATATTCGGGAAACCAATTTTAGCGGGGCAAATTTGACAGGGGCAAAGTTTCGAGGGGCACAAGCAGGACTACAAAAGCGATGGGTGGCTATCCTACTTGCGATTTCTTGGATACTGGCTGGATTATCAGGAGCTTGCTCACTTTTTGCAGGTTCTTTCGTTGAATTCATTTTAGATAGTAATCCCACAAGTAGTATTATTGGATGGGTTAGTTTTAGTATTTCAATTCTATTCTTGGTAACTGTCTTGTTGGAGTTGTCGTTTTTAACTCACTGGGATTCTATCTTAGCTGGCGTGCAATAAAAGAAGATCCAAGAGAAGAATGGATTCGTCATGCAGCTATTGTTTTTGCTGCTATAGGAGGGACTAGCTTCCGCAAAGCAAATCTTACTGATACCGACTTTACCCGAGCAACACTTAAAAACACTGATTTACGAGGAGCTCTTGTAAATCGAACTTGCTGGCAAAACACAAACAAACTTGATTTTGTTCGCCCCGGAAGCACGATTTTGCAACAGCCCCAAGTCAGGAAATTACTCCAAACAGGTAATGGATATGAAAAATCTTTCCTTAAAGCTGATATGCACGGAGCATATCTAAAGGGGGTAAACCTTGAAGAAGCAAACTTAAAACAAGCCGATCTCAGCGATGCGATATTGCATGATGCAAATCTTAAAAATGTCAATTTAACTGACACTCTCGCTATTGGCACAGATTTCACGGGAGCATATTTAACTGGAGCTTGTCTCGAAGCGTGGAATATTGACTCCAGTACTATCCTTGATCGTGTCGATTGCCAGTACATTTTTCTTCTAGAAAAGTGTAATGTTAGAGGGAGCAGAGAACGTCGTCCTCACGATTCTTATAAAACCTTCGATCCGGGTGATTTTGAGAAACTCTACCAACAGTTAATGGATACTGTACAATTGCTTTTGAAAAATGGTGTTAATCCTGAAGCCTTCTGAGAAGCCTTTCAACAAATTATGGTAGAAAACCCCGAAATAACTCCCAATTCTATCCAAAAATTTGAGAGAAAAGGAGAGGATGTCCTCATTGAAATTGCTGTTCCTCCCAACACTAATAAAGGTCAATTTCAACGTACTTTTGAGACCAACTATGAAGCTAAAATTGCCAAATTAGAAGCCAAAATCGATGAGTTACAAACTCTTCGTATCCAAGATATGAGAGAAATTGTTCTCGCTTTGGCAGTTCGTCAACCTCAAACTACAATTACAGCAACAGCAGAAAGTAAAACCATGAGCGACAATCAGAACATCCAAACAGTTGACGTAAAAGGCGGGAGCGTAGGAGGAGATTTCAACGCCAGTCATGCTATCTTAAACATCGATAATCTCAACAGTACCATTACCAATCAAATTAACAAACTCCCAGCAACTTCAGAACCCGATCGCCCCGGAATGAAAGAACTGCTTTCACAACTCCAAACCACCATCAATGCCGATAATAACTTGAGCGACAAGAACAAAAATAAAGCTCTCAAACAGGTACAAAATCTCGCCGAAGCAGGTAAATATCCCAAAAATAACGCCATGAAAGAAATCGCTGACGATGCCACAACTATGTTAAAAGGAATTATAACCGGATTGCCCGCCGCCGCGAAATTAGCCGAGACTTGCGAGAAAATTATTCCCGCGATCGCCTCAATTTTCGGTCTATAAATTATCGAGCTCAAATGAGAGGACGGCGATCGCAGGGGCGAACCCGTTAAAACGGGTTTTAGCTATGAGACGGGGGTTTTAACCCTCGGTGGATTCACGATCGCTGTAAACCATTATCCCAACAGAGAAGCGATCGCGCTTTCTAATTTCTCCATCGCCTCATTCACCTCTGCTTCCGAGACAATTAAAGGCGGCACGAAACGCAAGACCTTTGGACCCGCCGGGACTAACAGCAAGCCTTTCTCCGTGGTGACTTTAATGATATCAATGGAAGTAATATCGCGATCGCCCGCAATTTCCAACCCGTTAATCAAACCCCAACCCCGCACCTCAGTAAAGGTATCGGGATAGCGTTGCAAAATCCCATTCAATTTTTCTCGCAATTGTTCACCTCGCACGCGAGCATTATTTAAGAGATCTTCATCCAATAACGTTTTACCCACAGCCAACCCCGCCGCACAAGCAAAAGGATTTCCCCCGAAGGTACTCGCGTGATTTCCCGGTTCAAATACATCACAGGACTTCTTGCACATCATCGCACCGATGGGAATGCCCCCGGCCAAACCCTTGGCACTGGTGAAAATATCCGGTTCGATGCCTAGATTTTCATAGCCCCAGAGTTTCCCCGTACGCCCCATGCCTACCTGTACTTCATCGAGAATCAACAGCAAGCCATTTTCATTGCAAACTCGGCGCACCTCTTGAAAATAGCGGGCATCCCCCGGACGCACGCCCCCCTCTCCTTGTAAAGGTTCCAATAAAACCGCCCCCACGCGACGATTTCCCTCGTCAATATCTCCGATCGCGTCTTCCAAGGCCCGCACATCGTTAAACGGTACGTAGGCAAACCCATCCACCAACGGCTCAAACCCTTTCTGATACTTGGCTTGACCCGTCGCCGTAATCGTGGCGAGGGTGCGCCCGTGAAAGCTGGCTTTAGCGGTTAAAATAACGGGATATTGAATTTCTTGCACTTTGTGGGCGTACTTGCGAGCCAGTTTGATTGCCGCTTCATTGGCCTCTGCCCCGGAATTGCAAAAGAAAACGCGATCGGCACAAGAACGACTCGCAATCCATTCTGCTAATTCTCCCTGCTCCGGAATGTAATATAAGTTAGAAACGTGGTGCAATTTTTGAATTTGTTGCGTCACCGCTTCCACGAGAGCGGGATGGGCGTGACCGAGGGTACAAGTAGCAATACCGGCAACAAAATCGAGATATTCCTTCCCGTCAACATCCCAAACGCGACAGCCCTTCCCTCGCTCCAAAGCAATAGGAAAGCGCCCGTAGGTGGTCATGACGCTGGCATTAAAGCGGTCGGCATCAAAGGCCGTTGTAGTGGGTTGAGGGGGGGTAGCAGGCTCTTGGACGAGGGTATTCGGACTCACAGGCTCACTCCTAATCGAGATAGAATGGGTTGAGCGATCGCGATCGCCATTTTTCTTTGGGGAATGTTCTCCCACGTTAACACGAGCATCTTGTGGAAGTCTCGGAATGTTTTATCTTACGCGGTAAAATTTCCCAAACTTCTATATTTAACATTAATTGCAGCCTTGACTACAGTATCGAGAACGACGCGATCTCGATTGCGAATTGCTATAAAAGAATCTAAGCAAAGGAAAGCAATAGGCTACAATAGCCCCTTAGTCGTTTTTGGGAAAACAATCATGGGTCGCGCCAATAAAGTCGTTCTTGCCTATTCTGGCGGAGTCGATACCTCCGTGTGCATCCCCTATCTTAAGGAAGAATGGGGCGTAAAGGAAGTCATTACCCTTGCTGCGGACTTGGGACAAGGGGAAGAACTCGCCCCCATCAAACAAAAAGCTCTCGACTCGGGAGCCTCTATCTCTTTGGTGGAAAACGGACAGGAAAGTTTTGTGAAAGATTATGCTTTTCCCGCCATCCAAGCGAATACCCTCTACGAAAATCGCTATCCCCTTTCTACTGCCCTCGCCCGTCCTCTCATTGCTAAAATGCTCGTGGAAGCAGCGGAGAAATACGGGGCCGATGCCGTTGCTCACGGCTGTACGGGAAAAGGTAACGATCAAGTGCGCTTTGACGTTTCCATTATGGCACTCAATCCCGAAATTAAAGTACTCGCTCCGGCTCGGGAATGGGGAATGAGTCGGGAAGAAACCATCGCTTACGGGGAACGTTTCGGCATTCCTTCGCCCGTGAAAAAATCCTCTCCCTACAGTATCGATCGCAATCTTCTCGGTCGCAGTATTGAAGCAGGGCCCCTCGAAGATCCCATGACGGAACCCCTAGAAGAAGTTTTTGCCATGACAAGCGCGATCGCGGAGACTCCAGACGAGCCGGAATACGTGGAAATTAGTTTTACTCGCGGCATTCCTACCCATGTTAACGGCACTCCCTATGCCCCCGTGGAACTCATTTCCCAACTGAATGCGATCGCCGGGAAACATGGGGTCGGACGCATTGATATGATTGAAAATCGCGTCGTGGGTATTAAATCGCGGGAAATTTACGAGGCTCCAGCGTTATTGTTACTCATTGACGCTCACCGAGATTTGGAAAGTCTCACTCTTACTGCTGACGTAACTCAATACAAGCGAGGAGTTGAAGATACTTATGGTCATTTAATTTATCGAGGACTCTGGTACTCTCCTTTAAAGGAAGCTCTCGATGCTTTCATTCAGAACACCCAAGAACGGGTGACGGGAATCGTTCGGGTTAAATTGTTTAAGGGCAGTGCCAGAATTGTCGGTCGTCAGTCCGAATATTCTATCTATTCTCCCGATTTGGCAACCTATACCTCAGACGACCAATTCGATCATAAAGCAGCAGAGGGATTCATTTATATTTGGGGTTTGCCGACGCGAGTGTGGTCGGAACGAACTCGCCAATAAGAGGGGTTTTTCGACTAAGAGAAAAGCGCGATCGCATTGCCGTAAATTATCCTTGCGATCGCGCTTCTCCTTCTTCCTCGGGTGCGGGTAAAATAACATCTTCGTAGAACGAAGCAAGGGGCAAATGTAAATCTACTGTCGTTAAATGAACGTCTATTTCTTCTGGAGAAGTGTTGTTTTCTTCGGGGGAATAGGTGCTGAGTTCCCATTTCCCTTGGGTGTTGAGACGATAGATTTCAATTGCCATCGTTTCCGCACTAATCAGGGCATATTCTCGAAAAGTATCGATGCGGCGATAGTTGCGAAATTTAATGCCTCGATCTTTTCCTTCCGTACTCGAGGACAAAACTTCAGCAATTAAACAAGGATGATAGATAACTTTTTGTTCTTGCCGATCGCGGCGATCGCAAGTCACCATGACATCGGGATAATAAAACGGACCGCGTTGCGATATACCGACCTTGGCATCTGTCATGTAAACTTTGCATGGCTTGCCTCTCAGATGGCTTTTTAGGGCAGTTGTTAAATTAATGGCAATTTCATTATGCGCTAGCGTTCCCCCAGCCATTGCAAAAACTTCACCGTCAACATATTCGTGTTTGATCGGTTGTCTTTCTTCCCATTCCAAGTACTCTTGGGGGGACATCAGAGGCGATTGAGCAAGGGCAATCATGAGCTTTCTCGGGATGAGTTGATTCGTACTCTTGTATTTTATCTCAATTTTTCTGTTTTCTCTTCATTGGCCTGGCGATCGCATTGCCATAAATGCCCCTTGCGATCGCTCTTCTCCTTCTTCACTACTCTCCATTTTGGGGGTAGCATTTTTCATCTAATTGCAATGGGTCTTCTGTTTCTTCTTCTTCATTCTCTTCGATTACATTGAATTCGGGTATGGAAGAACAAGAAGCGGAATAATCTCGCCTTTCCCAAGATTCGACAATACTGTTAAAATCTACGCCGCTAACCTCGCTAGAAGTGCTAACCTCGCTAGAAGTGCTAACTTCGCTAGAAATGCTAATAACGGTATTAACGATATTAATAGCGATGGCGGCACTCGCTGAATTGTTCGTTAAATCGCTATCTTCCCCAGTTCCCGTCAAGTTTTGGGCTGTATTCGTCAGGGTTCCGCTTGCATTGGAATCAACCGTCGCAATGAGGCTCAGGCTGACGGTGTTATCTGCGATAATGAGGTTAAAATTACCATCCAAGTCTCCGATCGTCCAATCGCCCGTGCTGGGGTCATAGCTTCCCGTGCTGGGGGTATCATTGGTCAAGGTCAGACCGGTTGGGAGGAGAGCATTGAGGGAAACATTCCCCACTGCATCAATGCCATTATTCGCGATCGAAATCGTAAAAGTAACGCTATCCCCCGGACTAGGACTCGCATTGCTAACCGTTTGACTGACAGCCAAGTCGGCACTGACTTCAACGGCACCAATATCAAAAGAACCATTTACCCTGGGTTGTCCCCTTTGGTCGGTGGTAATGCTGGCAATATCCGCACCGGCATTAATCGCCGGACTGCTGGGTAATAGCGCATGGGTTTGGGTCGGACCGCTATAGTTCCCGAGGGTCGACAAAACGGGGTCGAGAGGATTTGCAAGGGTACCCACCAAGGTACTATTAGTAAAATTAGAGCTACCGTTGCTGATGCCAATTAGATTATTGCCGTTATCAACAAACGTACCCGAAACATCTAGATGTTGATTGGTTGCATTATTATCGGCATTCCCAGCAATAATACTGTTTTGAACTGTTATTGAAGTTGGACTATAAATCCCCCCCCCATCACCAAACCCACCCGCACTGGCGGCAGTATTGTTAGTAATGGTACTGTTTTCAATCGTTCCACCGGGAGCGAAAATGCCCCCGCCGCTTCCCGTCGCAACGTTGCCGGAAATGGTGCTATTGATTAAGTTTACATCACCATTTTGACTGTGAATACCGCCACCCGTTCCAGCCGTGTTACCCGTAACCGTGGCGTTTTCGAGGGTCAAAGTTGCACTGTTGCTACTGTTGAGAATCCCTCCTCCATTTCCTCCAATATTACCATTTTGGACGGTTAAATTCTTGAAGGTGATAGTGGCACCGCCACCATTACTATTAATTGTAAAAACAGTGCTAGTCGCCGAACCATCAACAATTATCTGGTTAGTTTGTCCATCAATTGTCAAGTTACCAGCATTATCGTTGATACCGAGTGTCGTCCCGCCTAGGTTAATGGTCATATCGCCAGAAAAGCGAATTTCATCATCACCAAAAACCCCTGTTGTTGTTGCCGAAGTATCCGCAGTATTGGCATCATTGTTAGCGGCATTAATGGCCTCTCGTAGCGTTACCAGACCATCCCCCGTCGTCGTATTATCCAAGTTACTGGTGACGGTGACGATCGCTAGAGTATCGTCATAACTATTGAGGATATCGTGCTGAAACGCCAAGCTCGATTCAATATTTCCCGTGCTGGCTTCGAGTACCCAATCTCCTCCCAATGCAGCATTTCCCGTTAGAGTCGTCGATGCCGCGACATCTGCTCCCGTCGCCGCCGCCAAACTGTTAATGAGACTGTCCCCGACCGCTCCCCATCCCGTCAAACAACTGTAGAGCAGAACTTCTGCCTCTGGGGTGAGATTGATTCCCCACCCTTGCAACTGTTGCCGATAATCCTCGATATTTTCATGGGAGACAAAATCTTTCCCCAGCCAGAAATTCCCTGCATTTCCTTCCGAGACGATGTGAACTTCGCCGACTTCTCCGCCTTGTTCGGCGATCGCCTCCAACCGTGTCGCGATCGCTGAAATTCCATGCTCGTCTGCATCCACGCTAAAGGCGATCGTCCCCGCCTTGCCTCCAAAGAGAAAGTCTTGGTAATCGTCTACTGTTGTATCGATCGCCGCCAATGCCAGCCCTTCTCCTCCATTCTCTGGAAATACTACCACCGTCATATCCCCTTGTACTTGACTCGAATCGATGACTTTAACGCCACTTCCCATCAAAGCAATATTTGCGGCAGCGATCGGACGCTCTGCCACGACGACTTCTCCATCTTGCAAGGTGGCATTCGACCCCACTAACAACAGATTCCCCTCTGCATCGTAAGCGATTCTCGTTGCTGACGTGATGTTTCCTCCTGTCAAATAACGAGGGATATCCGTTACCTTCAATCCCGTCACCCTCGAGTCGAGGGAAGTCGAAACCGGGTTTTCCCCTTCTGCTATCGGGACGGCATTGAGGACGAGTCCCAGTTTCATCCCTTCATGGGTCAACTTGACTTGATTCTCTCCCGGTATGGCAGCAAGAGTAAGGGTGCCGTTGGGAGTTTCCATGCTTCCTGTCGAGATAACGCTTCCTCCCACCATCCACAGACTCCCGTTAGGAACGCTCAAATCGGCTTCGTTAAGGATGATTGAGGGGTTTTGACGCTCAAAAAGCAAACTCGTCGGACTGCCTGTTAAAACGCCGTAATCGTTTGCTCCGGTGGCGTTGAAGTATCCGCCCTCGAAACCCATCCGGGTTGCCGTGGTAACGCCAAAACTACCCGGTACGTCGAGACCCGCTCCATTGGTGAATATCCATCCGGCGGGATTCATGAGGAACAGGTTCGAGTCGCCTCCTGTAACTCGAATGAGTCCTTCGATGATGCTGGGGTTGCCTCCAGTCACTCGCCCTAAAATATTGACAATCGAGGGGTTGGAGAGAAAATTGGCGATTTCGTCGGGGTTGAGTCCCAGTTCTTGGAAAGAGTGGAAGAGGTTTGCTCCAACTTGGTTTCCTCCGCCAATGTTGTAGGTGTTGCCGTCGATGGCGATCGCAGTTCCCGCATTGTTGGGTTCGGCAACAATGGATTGAGAATGGGCAATAGAGGTTTTGGCAAGGAGGAGGGATAGGGCAACGATCCAGACTCGACCGATTCGTGACGGCAGTTTGAGGAGGAATGAGGACGCAGGAGACATGGGTGCAGTTTCCCTAAAAGTCTCAATTTTAGCGAATTTGCGATTTGCGGGCAACTTCGTCCAATAATTCCAGTAGGAGATCGAAGCGAAATTCTGCGATTAATTCTTTAATGGCCGTCGCGATCGCCCCTTCAGAGGTCGGAAGTTCCCTCAGGAGAAGAGCGATTTGTTTCTCGTCTGCGGCTTCGACTGCTCCCTGCAATCGATGCAACCATTCCGAGGGAAACTTAGCGAGGGTATCGGCGGTCACAGAAGCAGAATTCTCTGGCGTTGGCAGGGGTGGCGGAGAATTTTCGCAAGCGAAACGCACATTTAAATGCGTGGCAATTTCTGCCAAGATTTCTTCCATTTTGAAGGGTTTGCGAATGAAACCATCGCAACCCGTCGCTAAGATATCCGCTTGTTCTTCTACAAATGCACTGGCTGTCACTGCAACGATCGCCGTTTTTGCATCGCGATCGATGGCCTTGATTTTGCGAATGGCAGCATCCCCTCCTAATTCTGGCATGCGAATATCCATAAAAATTAGATCCGGCTGCCAATCTTGCCATTGGGCGATCGCTTCTCTGCCATTGTTCGCCTCGCGCACCTCAAAGCCCAATTGCAGGAGTAATGCCGTTAAAATTTCCCGATTTTCGGCATTATCGTCCGCCACGAGAATTTTATCGGGAGAATGCCCCGCAGCAAGGAGTTTGCCTCGGACGAGAGGCCGTTCTTCTGGAGTGGAAGCGGGGCCCTCGAGATAGGCATCGATTTCAAACTGAAATGTCGTGCCTTCTCCCACAGTGCTTTCCACCTTGAGTTCTCCTCCCATCAACTTGACAAAGCGATCGCAGATTGCCAAACCCAAACCCGTTCCTTCTTGACTTTGGCGACCGCTTTGGGTTTGCACGAAGGCTTCAAATAGATAATCTAATTCTTCCGAGGCAATGCCGACCCCTGTATCGGCAACGGCAAAATGCAAGCGTTCTGCGATCGCCCCCCGTCGGACTTGCAACGTTACCCAACCCGAGGGGGTAAACTTAATAGCATTATTGAGCAGATTAACTAAAACTTGTTGTAACTTTACCCCATCAGTATAGAGCATGTTGGCAATATCGGAATCGGCTTCGATTTGCAACGCAATCGCTTTAGCTTTGGCCTTGGGTTGCAAAAGAATCTCGAGATCTGCCAATATCGTTCTCAACTCAAACCTGCCTGGGTTGAGGGTCATGCGACCCGCTTCAATTTTGGACAGATCCAGAATCCGATCGATCAAACCCAGTAAATATTCGCCGCTCTTCACCACGGTGGCAATATACTTGCGATCGCGAGGAGAGAGATCGGAACTTTCGAGTAACAGTTGGGGATAGCCCAAAATGGCATTGAGCGGGGTGCGAAGTTCGTGGCTCATATTGGCTAAAAAAGCGCTTTTGGCTCGATTGGCTGCTTCGGCTTCTTCTTTGGCGGTCAGGAGTTCGGCGGTTTTTTGCGTCACTGCGGCTTCGAGTTCGCGATTGTAATCTTTCAATAGTGTTTCCATCCGCTTGCGATCGCGAATATCTTGAAAGACATTGACTGCATAGATAACCTTGCCTTGACGATCGCGAATGGGGGCAGCATAGACTTCTAAGGGAATGCGATCGCCCCCCACTTCAATCTCAATCTCGTCAGTTCCTGCCGTTTCTCCTTGCAATGCCTGCATGACGGGCAATTTTTCCACGGGGTAGAGGCTATTTGTTCCCGCCCGATAAATGCGGTGGGCTTCCTCGGGGAGAACGGAGAAGGGGCGATCGCCCAAAAGTTCGCGACCCCAACGATTCATTAAGAGCAAGCGTCCTTGCGGCCTGAATACACCCACTCCCATCGGGATGCTTTCGACAATAGTTTGCAGTTGCTGTCGATTTTCGTTCAGGGCATCGAAAGAATCTCGTAACTGTTGCTGCATGAGCTGGAATGCCGTACTGAGGTCGTAAATGCTGCCGATGCCTTCAGGAACGATCTCCTCGTCCAAATTCCCCCCCGCGATCGCTTCGGAAGATTGTTTTAAACGCAAAAGCGGCCGGCCGATCCAAGCCGCAGTGAGAATGCCCGAGCCAATGGCAGCGATCGCTGCTAAACCGCACAGCAAAAAAGTCCGCCTCGTGTTGGCCGTAATTTCGGCCATGAATTCCGATTGCGGAACGATAATGGCGATCGTCCAGTTGGGATGGGAGATTTCGGAGTTTGCGAATTCTAAAGGGTTTAATTGCAACCAATATCGTTCTCCCTCGAGCTGGAATTGCGATCGCGTTGCGGTATCTTTCTCTCGGGTTAGGGTTTGCCAGTGGATTGCGGCGGCGGCGATGGCCGGATCCGTGCTATCTGCTGGCTGCAATCTCTCGAAAGCATTGCGATATCCTTTTTTGCGATCTTGTAAATCGATGAGTTCGGGAGTGAGAAAGGGACTCTCTTCTGCTGAGCTTGCCAGCACCCAACCGTCCTCATCCACGAGAACGATACGACAGCCCGGGCAAATTTGGAGGGAGTGTAAAAAATCTTGGATTTGCGTCAAACCCAGATTAACGGCGAAAACGCCTTGCAGGCGATCGCGATCGTCAAAGAAGGGAAAGTAGCTGCTAATTGCCAGTAGGGGCGCTTTTCCCACTTGAAAGGGTTTCGTCCAACCCGGAGCGCGATCGCGGACTGCCCCTCGATACCAAGGCCGTTCTCGAACGGGAAAGGGGTCGATCGTTGACAGTCGTTCGGCATAATTACCGCGATCGTCTAAAAAATTGATAATCAATCGCTCCGGACGTTCGGGATCGGATAAAGAACCTTCAATTTGTCCCGGTCTGACAAGGCTGCGATGGGTGACGCGAAAGGTATCGTCTGGCAAACCCAAAAGAATGCTAGTGGCGCTGTCAAATTGCTTCAGGCGCAACCAAAGCAATTTTTCGATCGCAGCCAAATTGTTTAAATTCAGGGCTTCTCGGCGAACGGCTTCAAGATTCATGCGATTGATCTGGATGGCGGTTTGAAAATGCTGCCGAACGTATAAATTCACTCTTGCCGTGACTTCTGCCATCAAGCGATCGGACAGCTTAGCGATGGCACTCCGACCGCTTTGATAGGATAAATAGCCCACCAATCCTACCGTCCCGACCAATTGCACGACAAACGGTACGATTAAGACGATCCGAATGGGAAGTTTGCGAAACGGTGAATTCAATCGCTTATTTTGCATTTTTTCGTCACTTTCCCAACGCCAAGGCCAAACCTACTTTAGCTTTTTCAGTCTGGGAAACGAGCGATCGAGATCTCGATGCGGAATAAATTCATGAGAGAGGTTTGCTCTTTTATATTACGATGCGTAAAGATTAATCTCTGAGCGCATCCTCGAGCTGCTCGAGCAGGAGATCGAAACGAAAGATTGATTATTAATAAATGGTTATGAAGCATGCGTTTTTTTGTGAGCTTTTTATTGACTTCTCTAGTATTGAATGATTGAAAAAAGAAGTAATGTATAATTAAAAGTTAACAAACCAAAAAATGAATAATGTTAGATACTTTAGATTTAGATCGGTCTCTCGATAAAGTAACCTATGGAACTCAAATTGAGGAATTAATGCGCCAGTTGCGATCGCTGCAACAAGCCTGTTGGGAAAAAAAATTAACGTTTGTCGTGGTGTTGGAAGGTTGGGCGGCGGCAGGAAAAGGGGGGTTATTGAAAAAAATGGTTAATTATCTGGATCCGCGAGGATTCTCGGTTTATCCCACTTTGCCCCCGACTCCAGAAGAACGCAAGTATCCTTTTTTATGGCGATTTTGGCAGCAACTGCCCCCTCACGGCAGTATTGGGATTTTTTATCATAGTTGGTACATTCACTTACTAGAAGATCGACTATTCGATCGCGTTGCGGCGGCAAAAGTCCCGCAAGCAATGGCGACGATTAATGCCTTCGAGCGGCAATTAAGCGATGATGGGGTAGCGATCGCTAAATTCTTCCTCCATCTCGGACGCAAAGAGTTAAAAAAGCGCCTGAAAAAAACTGCTGAGGACGATTTAACGGCGTGGCGGGTGCGTCCGGAAGATTGGTATCAGGAGGAGCGCTACAAGGAGTATCGCACCCTTGCTGAGGAAATGCTGCTGCATACGAGCACGGGAGCGGCACCGTGGATTTTGGTGGAGGCTAATTGCAAGTATTGGGCGAGAATTAAGGTACTTTCTCAATTAGTTGCCGTCTTGAGAGAAACTTTGGATCGCAACGCGATCGCTCATCCGGAAATACTTGCATCGCCTCAAGCAGAGTTACTTCCCACAGAACCGGATTATTTAGGGAAAGTGGATTTGAGTCTCGCTTTAAATCGGGATGATTACAAAAAGCGCTTGCGAAAGGCGCAGATCGAACTGCAAAAGTTACAGCTCAAAATTCACCAGCATAAGATTCCTGTTGTTTTGCTGTTTGAAGGTTGGGATGCAGCGGGAAAAGGTGGCGCGATCAAGCGCTTGACCGATAGTTTGGATCCTCGCAGTTATAAAGTTAATGCTTACGCTGCTCCAACAGAGGAAGAGAAGAAATATCACTATCTTTGGCGGTTTTGGCACAGGTTGCCGGAAGCGGGAAAATTTGGCATTTTCGATCGCAGTTGGTATGGTCGGGTATTGGTCGAGCGAGTAGAAGGGTTTGCCACAGAACGGGAATGGCGACGGGCCTATCGCGAGATTAACGAATTTGAATCGCAATTGACAAGCGATGGTTGCGTGCTGGTTAAATTTTGGCTGCATCTCTCTCGCGAAGAACAGTTAAAGCGTTTTGAGGAAAGAAAGCAGGATCCGTTTAAAGCCTACAAGCTCACGGAAGAAGATTGGCGCAATCGGGAAAAATGGAATTTGTATGAAGTTGCCGTCAATCATGCGATCGCCCGTACCGCGACCCCTGCGGCACCTTGGACTCTCGTACCCGGAGACGATAAATATTATGCTCGGACGTTCGTACTGGAAACGGTTATCGAGGCGATCGAGGCCAAACTCAAAGCCATTCGCAAGTCGTAATTCGCGATCGGAAATTGCGCGATAAACTGGGATCGAGATTGGCTGTTCGTTCAATCTCGTCCTTTATTATTATTTTTTCTACTCAAAATGATCGAAGTTCTCTCTATTATTTTACTTTCGATTTTAATTTTAGTATTCTTTTATTTGCTGATTATAAAAATCATTCCCAGACAAGCCCTAACAATTCTGGGCGGTTTGTTTTTAGTTGCCGTTATTGTCATTTCCTATTTTAAACCGAGTTTTTCTCCAGTTTCCGAATTTTGGGGACTGATTTCGTTTCCCTTAAAACCTCTCGGATTTTCACTCTTGTTCTTTTTATTGGCTGCCAATAAAATTGATTTTAAAAAAGGAGAATCTATTAAAAAACCCGGTCATATTTTTTTCGCGATCGCTCTGATCGTGTTGGTTGTTTCCAGCAATCCTTATGCTGCCTATCAAATTGCTTATACCGTTGAAAACTATACCATTGAAACGCAAAAAGATTTGCGAGAGATTTGCGTTGAGAATTGTTTGGCCGCAGAGTCTCCCACGCAGCAACGAGTCGGAGCGATCGTTTTGCTGGGAAAAGGTACGACAGAACCGTATATTCCCTATAGAACTCAATTACAGTTTACGAGAATTGGCAGTCGAATTCTCTATGCGGCAGAACTTTATTATCGACAAAGAAGTTTGGGCAATTTTCCCAGAATTATCGTCTGTGCGAGTCGGAGAAACGATTTAGCAGGAACGCCGAACCAAGTGAGCGAAGCCAGAGATATTGCCGGAGCATTACGACGATTTGGGGTTCCGGAGGGTCAAATTCTTGAAGAAACGCGAGGGTTGAATTTACGCATGAATGCTATAGAAGTAGAGAGAATTTTAGGAGAACAAGGACTTTTAAATCAACCCATTTTTTTGATTGCTTCGGGAATAAAAATGCGTCGGGCAACACAGACTTTCCAAAAGGTTAAAATTCGGGTCATTCCAGCACCAACAGATTTTTATACATTCCAAAAAGATTCTACTCCCAAAAAACGCATTACCGTACAAGATTTACTGCCTTCTGTGAAAGCATTGGCCACTACAACGGATATTGTTGATGAATATCTGGCAACGATTTATTATTGGTTGCGAGGATGGCTTTATCGCCTTTAATCTTGTAGGGAAAAATCTTGTAGGGAAAAATCTTGTAGGGAAAAATCTTGTAGGGACACTGCCTGCAATATCCCATGCAATGTCCCTACAATAAAATTTAAAATTAGATGGCGGGAGGCGGATTTGAACCACCGACCTTCGGGTTATGAGCCCGACGAGCTACCAGGCTGCTCTATCCCGCGTCGTCTTTTCGAGTATAGCAAACAATTCACCCGATGAACAAGTTTCGCGAAAAAAATATTGGGGAAAGAGCCACAAGCTCCTCAAAATCCCCAAAACTGGCGATCGCGGGTAATGCTTTAAGGTTCCCTACTGACCCGCTCGGGTGAAATTGGTTTGTGCGTACTGAAGATAACCGGTATATTCCGTAACTTTTTGTTGCGCGACGGTACGATTGGGGTCTCCTTCCGGGACTTGCTGCATGAGGGCGATCGCCGTTTGCCAAAGGGTCATCACATTTTGCCACTCTGCCGCCGTTTTTGCAGTTTGGACGGCATTGGCTGCAGCCATAGCACTATTGACGGCATCGCGGAAGGGGGTTTGAGATGGGGGAACGTTAGGAGGAGGGGCAGCAGTCGGGGGTTGACCGGCAGGAGCATTAGCGGGAGCCTGACCTGCCGGAGGAGCAGCAGCAGGAGCATTAGCGGGAGCCTGACCTGCCGGAGGAGCAGCAGCAGGGGGGGCAACCGGGGCTGGGGGAGGCGGTTCTGAAGAGCCGCCTCCAAAGGGATTGAGGGCGCTCAATGTATCGCATCCTGCCATTAAAGACAGGAGAGCAACAGTCGCAAAAGTTGTCAGGGGCGAGCGATTGAACATGACTAGCATCCTTACGAATGGGACAGAGGGGCTGCTGAGTTCCAGACCACAAATTCTCAAGGGTATTTTAACGGAATCGTGACTTTCTCTCTCGATATATCTAAGATTCTGTCGGCTAGCTATCGAGAGAGACTGAAATTGCGAGTTAAAATTTGATTTCATTCTGACGAAAAAATTAGGTAATGACCAAATTAACCCCCAATCCTAGCTTTAGCCTCACCATTCGCATTGAAATTCCCAACCAGCCGGGAAAATTGGCGGATGTGACCCAAGCGATCGCGCTTCACGGCGGCAATCTCGGTCAAATCAGTTTGGTGGAACAAACCCGCAAGCTCTCTTTACGGGAGTTTGTGGTGGATGCCTCGAGCGAGGAACACGCGGAAACCATTACCCAAGCGATCGAGGAGCTGCCGGATGTTCATATTGTCAAGGTATCCGATCGCACGTTCGACCTGCATCGCGGGGGGAAAATTCACACGGTGGCTCGTATTGGTTTAAAGGCACAATCGGATTTAGCTATGGCTTATACTCCGGGAGTGGGGCGCATTTCTAAGGCGATCGCGGAAGAACCCGAGCAAGTTTTTTCTCTCACGGTCAAAGGGAATATGGTAGCGATCGTGTCCGATGGGAGTGCGGTTTTAGGATTGGGTAATTTGGGACCGGAGGCCGCTTTACCGGTGATGGAAGGGAAAGCGATGCTATTTAAAGAGTTTGCCGATCTCGATGCGTTTCCCATTTGTTTGGCGACGCAAGATACGGAGAAAATTATCGAAACGGTGAAGAATATTGCGCCGGTTTTCGGCGGCGTGAACTTAGAAGATATTAGTGCTCCTCGTTGTTTTGAAATCGAGAAGCGATTGCGCGAAGAGATGGACATTCCCGTTTTTCACGACGACCAACACGGCACGGCGATCGTGACTTTAGCGGCGCTTTACAATGCTCTGAAATTGGTACAGAAGCCCATAGAAGAGGTGAAACTTGCCTTTAATGGGGCCGGGGCGGCCGGGGTTGCTGTTGCCCGTCTCTTGCGCTTGGCAGGGGCGCAAAATTTCGTCATGTGCGATTCGAAGGGGATTATTTCTACCCAACGAGAGAAACTCACACCTCAAAAGCAAGAGTTTGCCGTGGATGAGACGGGAACTCTCGCCGATGCGGTCAAGGATGCGGATGTATTCGTCGGGGTGAGCGTACCGGGAGTTCTCACGCCGGAAATGGTGCGGACGATGGCGAAAGATGCGATTGTTTTTGCCATGTCCAATCCCATCCCGGAAATTCAACCGGAATTAATTCAAAATGATGCGGCAGTGATTGCTACCGGACGCAGCGACTATCCCAACCAAATTAACAATGTTTTGGCTTTTCCTGGGGTTTTTCGCGGGGCGTTGGACTGTCGCGCTAAAGCGTTAACCTCGAAAATGTATTTAGAAGCGGCAGGCGCGATCGCGTCTCTCGTATCTGCTGAGGAGTTAAACCGAGAACATATCATTCCTTCTGTTTTTGACGAACGCGTCGCACCGGCAGTTTCGGCCGCCGTACAAAAAGCAGCACGAGAGGATGGCGTTGCCCGACATTAGAAATAGTAAAGACTGAGGGATAGAAGTTTATATTCTATCCCCGAAGCTCCCCCCGCTCCCGATGCTCCCGATGCTCTCATGAATGCTCTAAAATCAACTCTACTCAAACTCGACGGTGCAAGTTATAAAGCCTACAAAGATATTAAGGGAAAATATAACTTTTCCGACTTTACTTTGATTATCGATCGCGTCCAAGGGGATCCGTTTGCCGCCCCGAGTAAATTGCGAGTCAAAGTCCCTCAATCTATCGCGGGATTTCCTCCTAAACTTTACAATTCTCCCAGTCGGAAAGTTGCCCTCGAAGATTATTTAATCCGCCAATTCGATCGCGCGGCTAAAGATTTAAGTTCTCATCGCGGTACGGGAAAAAGCGGCCTTATTGGCGTGACTTCCCTCGGTCAAGAGGTCTTAGAAAGAACGGCAGCTTTTGTCAGTAAAAACGAGATTGAAGTTCGTTTTGTGGTAGGACTTCCGGCACGAGGACGGCGGATTTTAGGCCGTCAGGCGGCGGAATTACTTTGCGAAGATATCCCGGAATTGGTCGATCGCGCTCTCATTTACGATGCTTTAAATCCGAAAGAAATTTTCCCTTGGGTGGAAACGGTAGAAGATGCCGATGCTTTGCGATCGCAACTATCGGAAAATAATCTCGTGGCATTTGTCGCGAATGGTGCGATTTTACCCCGACGGAGCGGTGCAGACGAGGGACCTTTATTGAAGAATGCGATCGCTTTTCAATCTCCCTCCTCTTTAGAAGTTGAGTTAAATGCTCCCAATCTTGGCAAAATTAAAGGCATGGGAATCCCTCAAGGCATTACTTTAATTGTCGGGGGCGGATATCATGGTAAATCGACTTTATTAAAAGCGATCGCCCTAGGTGTTTACAATCGCATTATGGGGGATGGTCGGGAATTTGTCGTCAGCGATCCGACCTCGGTCAAAATTCGCGCGGAAGATGGGCGCAGTGTCGCGGGAGTTGATATTTCCCCGTTTATCAATCGACTGCCTCAAGGTCGTTCTACTGGTAATTTTTCCACCTCCAATGCGAGCGGGAGTACCTCCCAAGCGGCAAATATTATCGAGGCATTGGAAGCCGGTGCAAATGTCTTATTGGTGGATGAAGATACCGCCGCGACTAATTTTATGATCCGCGATCGCCGGATGCAGCAATTGATTAGTAAAGAAAAAGAACCCATCACGCCTTTTATCGACAAAATTCGCCAATTATATGAAGATTATGGTGTTTCTACGATCCTCGTAATGGGAGGAAGTGGGGATTATTTCGATGTTGCCGATACGGTAATCGCGATGGAAAATTATCAACCCTTCAATGTGACGAAAAAAGCTAAGGAAATCGCTCGAGAATGCGCCACAGAGCGTCAAAAAGAAGGGGGAGATAGTTTCGGTCGAATTACCCCTCGCATCCCGTTAGGAAGCAGTATCGATCCCAGTCGAGGCGATCGCGCGGTTAAAGTTAAAGTTCGCGATGTGGATGAGGTTGCTTTTGGAAGCGAAGATATCGATCTTTCTGCTGTCGAACAAATTGTAAATCCGGGGCAATTACGAGCGATCGCGGAGGCTTTAATTGTTGCCAAAGAAAAGTACGTTGATGATAAGCGATCGCTTTCCCAAATTCTTGATAAAATAGTACGAGATATCGATAGTAAAGGACTCGATATTCTCATCGCATATCCTCAAGGAGATTTAGCAAAATTTCGGCGCTTTGAATTGGCGGCCGCTTTGAATCGTCTGCGAAGTTTGTCTGTAAAGAGCGATCGTGCTTTGAGCGTTGAATGAGATTGAATCAGTCAAGTGTTGGTGTATAATATCCGAATGATATCACTTGCTTGGTAAAATACCAGTCTAAAATCATGTCTCTACAAGAAGAAATTGACAAAACAAGACAAGAAATTCAGACAGATGGTTATTCCATGTCTGTTGGTGAGTGGCTCAATCTCTATCAGGATAATGAGATTGATATTCATCCTGATATTCAACGATTTTTCCGGTGGTCAGAACACCAAAAATCGACTTTTATAGAGTCAATTATTTTGGGAATTCCACTGCCTCCTATCTTTGTAAACCAGAGAAATGATGGTATTTGGGATGTTATAGATGGTTTACAAAGACTGTCAACAATATATGAATTTGTCGGTATTCTAAAAGATGAAAAAGGAAATCGTTTTGACCCCTTTGTTTTACAAGAAACAACCTACCTACCGTCTTTAAGTGGAAAAAAATGGAACGATTCAGGCGATCGAGAAAATTCCTTAACACAAACACAGCGACTATTGATAAAACGAGCAAAAATACCCGTTAATATTCTGCAAAAGGAAAGCGACAAAATGATTAAATACGAACTATTTCAGCGACTCAATGCTGGAGGCTCAATTGCTACGCCACAAGAAGTGCGAAGTTGTCTTGTTTTAATGCTCAACAAAGATTTATTTAAGATGATACGTTCTCTTGCAGATAATGAGAAATTCAAAAACTGTATTTCTTTACCAGAGCGATTTTACGACGAACAATATGATATAGAATTAGTATTGCGATTTATACTTTTCTTTAGTGAAGATGAAAAAGAATTAAAAGGACTCGGAGATGTTAATGTTTTTTTAACTGAAAAAGCTCGTAAAATAGCAACTAAAATCGATTTGGATACGATGCTTTCTCTTGAGGAAACATTTAATAAAACTTTTGAGCTTTTGAGTCAAGAGATGGGAGATGATAGCTTTAAGCGATATGATGCAGAAAATAAGAAATTTAGTGGAGGTTTCTCACTAGCTGCTTATGAAACGATCGCACTGGGAATTGGATATAACTCTAAAAATCTGCTTCCAAGCGGCGAAATTCGTAGTAAAATACAAAAGATATGGTCAGATAAAATCTATAAACAATGGTCAGGATCGGGAGTCAAAGCAGAAAAGCGCTTACCTTATCTTATTCCCCTAGGTAGAAAAATATTTTCTCCATCATGAGTATACGAACTGACGAACAACTGACCGATAAACTAGCTGAAGAGATTGTATGGCGAAAAAAGGAACTTTCAGCCATTAAATCTTTGATAGAAAGGAATGATTTCTCGCCACAAAAGCAGAGAGTCTTACTTCGGAGTGGGATATGTATATTGTATTCTCATTGGGAAGGTTTTGTTAAATTAGCAGCTAATTCTTATCTGGAATATGTTAGACTGAAAAAACTAAAATATAAAGAACTATCTAGTAATTTTTTAGCCTTGGCGATGAAACAAAAACTTAACGAAGCGAAAGAAACAAATAAACCATCTTTGTATATACCCGTGTGCAATTTCTTTCTTTCCGAATTAGAGGAAAAAGCCAGATTGCCAAAGGATGAAATATCTACAGCATCAAATCTTTCTTCTAAAATTTTACAAGAAATAACACAGATTTTAGGACTAGATTTTTCATTTTATTCAAGCAAAGAGGTATTAATTGATAAACAACTTTTAGGTGCGAGAAATACTATTGCACATGGTAATTATTCGTTAACTGACAGAAAAAAATACATAGAGTTACATAAGGAAGTTATCGGCATGATTGAGAAGTTTCGCGAGCAGATTGAAGATGCAGCTAAACAGCAAAAATTTAAGCGAGATTCATCTTAATTATCTGATGAACCTTTGAATTAAAGACACATTTCTGGAGAAATGGATAAAATTTGTAATAGGCGTTTATTTTACCAATCCCATTGATTTTCGAGTAGCTGTTCTGCTTCTTCTCCCGATACCGGAGGAGAAAAATAAAATCCCTGACCGTATTCGCACTCGATCGCTCGCAAAACCGATAACTGTTCTTTGGTTTCCGTCCCTTCTGCCACGGTGTCCATCTTCAAGCTGTGAGCGAGAGTCACAATAGTCCGCACGATTTCCAAACTATCATCATCCTCTAACATCCGACTGACAAAAGAGCGATCGATTTTCAAAGTATCGATGGGCAATTGATGCAGCCTTTGCAAACAAGAATAACCCGTCCCAAAATCATCTACCGAAAGTTTGATTTGTAAGGTTTTAATGCGATCGAGCAGTCCGGAAGCAGCCTCTTGATGTTCCATCATCACCCGTTCCGTCACCTCCAAGCGCAAACTCCCTCGCACTAAACGATTGCCTTTTGTGACCTGTCGCAAACGTTCCATAATCCCCAATTGAGACAGTAACGATCCCGAGGCATTGACGCTCATCGTCAAGGGTTTTTCCCATTGTTTTTGCCACTTTCCCAACTGCTTGCAGGCTTCTCCTAAAACCCACCAATCAATGAACCCGATCAAACCCGTGTCTTCTGCCACTGGAATAAATTCCCCTGGGGAAATCCACCCTTCCGAAGGATGAGACCAGCGTACGACCGCCTCAAATCCTGAAATAGTGCCGGTTTCCATAGAAACGATCGGCTGATAAAACACCGTAAATTCTTCTCGCTTGAGTCCTAAGCGCAGATCGGTCTCTAACTGAAAGCGTCCTACAGCGCGATCGTACATGGTCGGCTCGAAAATGGCATAATTGACCGCTCCTTCATGTTTGGCGTGATTCATCGCCGTATCTGCCGCTTGCAGTAAAGTTTCTGCCTCCTGTTCCGCCAATTCTGGGGAATCTACGATCGCAATGCCGATACTCACCGGAGAGAATAACTCTTGTCCGTCTACCTCCAGAGGTTGGGAGAGTTGTTGCTGAACGTATTCCGCGATCGCTGCCGCATCGAGGGAGGTATGAATGTTATCGAGAATTGTCGCCAGTGCCTTATCCCCCACCCGTGCTACGGGTTCGACCAAATTCAAACACGAATCCAAACGGTCTTTTGTCGCCAGCATCAACCAATCCGCCAAACGGTGGCCGAGGCTGTATTTCACCGTGCTAAACCGTTCTAACTGCAAAAATAACACTGTAAAAAAGCCCCGATTTCCGGCTCGCGTTTGAGAAAGTTGTTCGTTTAAACGCTCGAGAAACCACGTTTTATTGGGGAGTTCGGTGCGGGTATCGTAATAGGCATATCTTTGTAATTGCTCCTCCATTTGCTTGCGTTGGGTGATATTTTGCGTGACGCTCATGCCGCTTGCCACTTCTCCCTTTTCGTTAAAAACAGGCAGGATATAAGTCAGATAAATATTCTCTCCCAAGGGCAGTTCCGCCGTTACGGGCATTCCCGTTAAAGCCTCTCGATATAGGGGTTCGAGCAATTCATAAGTTTCATCCGGCATAATTTCCCGCAAGGTTTTACCCTCGATTTGTTGCCGGGTATATCCCAAACGACCGATCTCCATCCCTTCTGCTAGGGTGTAGCGCAAATCTTTATCGTAGAGAAAGACGGAACCATTGGGAAAATTGCTGGCTAAAGTACGATATTGTTCTTCTTTATGTTTGATATCTTCTAAAGTACGCTGGCGATCGCTGACATCTTGTAGGAGGGCGAGTTTTACGGGTCTTTCGTCAAAGAGAAACGGAAACACCTCGATTTCCACTTCCATAATCGAACCATCTTTGCGATAGTGTTTCCAAACTCCAGGTAGACTTTCGCTGAGGGTAAAAGGAGCAATGGGGATGTCTTCGGGAGAGCGAATATTTTGCAGGGTCATTTGCAAAAATTCTTCCCGAGAATAGCCGTAAGCGGCGATCGCGGCATTATTGACCGCTAAAAAGGCCATGGTTTGGGTATCGTAAACCCACATGGGTTGGGGATTTTTTTCAAAGAGGGTCTGATAGCGTCGTACTAAGTCTTCGAGGGGAGCGCGTTTTTTTTCTGCGTCTCTCGCGTACAGTTGCAGGACTTTAAACAACAAAATGCTGGTAATCAGGACGTAGAAAATACCGGTACCGACTTGCAAGGCTTCAAACTGCCCGGGGGTTTTGGCCAGTGCCAACAGAATATTATCCAACCAGAAGACCCCAAGACCGCTAAAGAGGGCATAGAAGCCAACAATATTGCGTGTCAGCTTGGCATTACCAACAGATTCGTTTTTCATAGCTTATTTCCGAGCATCGTCGATCCTCGGTTCACCCTTAACATTTACGATTCCTCTTTTTAAAGGATAAAGGATTCTCGTATTTCATCGAAAAATGCCCAATAATTCACTCACCAAGTTATCAAAATCATCACTTAGGCTTTTCGTGCAAAATTCTTCTTCCCTCCGCTCCCCCCGCTTCCTCACCGGAAAGTATGATGATTTAAGCGGATTCGATCTAATCTCTCTCTTATGGCTTCTGCCCATCCTTCAGGGGCGGGAGAAGGGGCAACCTGCCATCCCCGTCCTGCTAGGCCCGGATGCGTGCCGTTTTTGCTTGGAAGGACGATCGCCAGATCGACTGCTTCTAACATGGGGATATCGTTGGGACTGTTGCCCAAACCAATCGTGAAAATTTGGCGATCGCCGATAGTTTTTTGATAGCTGGCGACTAATTTTCTCACGGCTTCCCCTTTTCCAGCTTTGGCTCCGATAAGATGGGAAAAGCGATCGCCTACTGTCACTTGCAAACCTAATTCCTTGACAGAAGCAGCAATTTGCGACCCGGGGATATTTTTGGGAGTGACGAAGGGTTCGGTAAAATCCCGTTGTTTGGCTCGTCGGGCATCTTCTAAGGGCAGTCCCGTGAGCCGTTGAATATCAGCGACGCTCAAATCCCCAAATCCTTGCAATTTTACCCCCAAACGGGATTCTAAACGTCTCAATTGTGCCCTGACTTCGGGATAAGTCAGTCCCAACTGTAAAATTGCGTCATTGTCCCGAATTTCGCTTCCTGCAACGGGAAAGCGAGGATCGTCAAGAGAAATAAAAATACCGCTTCCATTTTCCACGATAAACGGATCTTTGAGGGCGATCGCTTCTCTAAGCTCCGCCACCTCCGCCCGAGTTTTGCTAGTGACGGGAATGAGAGGAATATTTTCGGATTTGAGACGATGGATGAGAGGCAATGCCGCATCGTAACGATAATCTTCCGATCCCAGTAACGTCCCGTCCAAATCGGTAAAAACAAGGGGGGCAATTTTCCCAGTCATGGCAATTATGTATCTTGACGAACAGCAATACAATTTACATTTGTTTAAATATTAGGCAGAAATTCCCAAATTGCGACGAGAAAATTCTCATTCAACCCTCGACTTTACGCTCGATCGCTCGGATTTCAACCCATTCGATATCAATCTCGATCTAAACATCCATCTCAAATAAAGGGGGTAGCTGTATGGATTACAAGCAAGATCTAATTACAACCATTCACGACTATGGTTGCGATTTAGAATATCTCAAAAGCCGAATGCTGGAACTCAGAGAAGAGTCTCCCACGGCTATCATTATCCCCGCATTGTACGAGGAACTGGAAAGACCCGCTCTCGCTCAAATTCGCAAACATTTAAAGGCTTGTTCGTTTATCGATACCATTGTTGTTTGCCTCTATGCGAACACGGCAGAACAATATGCTAAAGCCATCGATTTTTTTGCCCCGCTACCGCAAAAAGTCCGCATTATCTGGGAAAATGGCCCTCGGGTGCGGCGCTTGCTCGAAGAAGTCAAAGATAAGGGCTTGAATCTGCTCGAGTTAAAGGGTAAAGGGATTGCGGTTTGGTTGGGTTTGGGGGTCGCAACCTTAGAAGCCAATGCGATCGCTCTCCACGATGCCGACATTCTCACCTATGATTCCTTCTACCCGGTCAAACTCCTCTATCCGTTGATGGAAAAAGAGTTGGGGATTGCGTTCGCAAAAGCCTATTACGCCCGCATTGGCGGGAATCCTCAACGCTTTCACGGACGGGTGGTGCGATTGTTCGTTACGCCCCTTTTGAGTGCCTTAACGGACATTTTTGGGGAACGCAACTATCTGCGCTATCTGCATTCGTTTCGCTATCCCCTTTCGGGAGAATTTGCCCTCACGAGCGATCTCGCCCTCAATACCCGCATTCCGGGAAATTGGGGTTTGGAGATCGGTTTATTGGCAGAAGTCTATCGTAATGTTTCCCACAAGCGCATCGCACAGGTAGATTTGGGCATGTTCGATCACAAACATCAAACCCTCGGGGACAGTCCCGATCGCGGCTTGCAAAAGATGTGTCGGGATATCCTGCGATCGGTGTTGCGAACTCTGACGGAAACGGAACAGGTCGTCGTGAGCATGGATCACATTCAAGCCTTGCGGGTAAAATTCCGACGGGAAGCGCAAAACTTTACCCGTCAGTATTTTGTCGATGCTCGCTTTAATGGTTTCCATTACGATCGCCATCAAGAAGAAGTCGCGATCGATTGTTTCGAACGGGTGATCTTACAAGCTGCCGAGCAATATTCTAACAATCCCGCCGGCGACCAAATCCCCGACTGGACGCGGGCATTAGCGGTGATGCCGGATATGCGGGAATATTTACTCGCCGCCAGCGAAGCCGATGCCGCCGAAGCCCGAGAAAAGAAAAAATTACTGACGTTGCCAAGGGTTTCTCCTTTGGAGTTTACCGTCGCTTCTTAGACTGAATGACTCATTTCGATATGAGGAGTAGAGCGGGCGAAATGCCCGTTTTTTTTGTCGGGTAGGACGATAAAACCGACGCGATCGTTTGATATAATTGAATGCTGCGATCGCCGCCACGGTCAAATCAAAATTTCCCTTTGTTCTATCCCAAAAATATAGAGGGGTGCATCCCAAAATAAAAATCTCTTCAGAATGGGATTAAGACTCCATCAGTCCTTTTGTGCTATAATTTTTGAAGATTTTGCTATCGAGGGGCGAAACTCTCGCTCCTAACTCAATTTTGAGGAATTCCCATGACTGACAATTACGGTTCCGAACAGATTCAGGTTCTCGAAGGGTTGGAACCCGTTCGCAAGCGACCCGGTATGTATATCGGTTCTACAGGCCCGAGAGGACTGCACCATCTGGTTTACGAAGTCGTCGATAACTCCATTGACGAAGCACTGGCAGGGTATTGCACCCACATTGAAATCGAAATTGATGCCAATGGTTCTGTCACCGTAACCGATGACGGTCGGGGAATTCCCACAGCTATTCACCCCAAAACTGGCAAATCCGCTGTAGAAACAGTTTTAACCGTTCTCCATGCCGGGGGAAAATTTGGCGATGGCGGTTACAAAGTTTCTGGAGGATTGCACGGGGTGGGGGTTTCCGTGGTCAATGCTCTCTCAGAATGGGTCGAGGTGAAGGTTTGGCGAGAGAATAAACTCCATACCCAACGCTACGAACGCGGAATTCCTCAAGCCGATTTAACCGCAATTCCCAGCCCGGATAAAGACCGCACGGGGACTTCGGTTTCCTTTATGCCCGATACTCAGATTTTCACCGAAACCGTCGATTTTGACTATAATACTCTCGCCGGACGGTTGCGAGAATTGGCTTATTTGAATGCCGGAACAAAGATTGCTTTTAGCGATCGCCGTCCGGAAGAACCTCGCATTGAAGCCTATTGTTACGAGGGGGGAATTAAGGAATACGTCGCCTATATGACGCGGGAAAAAGAACCCTTACATCAAGATATTATTTATGTGAAAGGAGAGAAGAATGGCGTACAAGTTGAGGTGGCTTTGCAATGGTGTATCGATGCCTATAGCGATACGATTTTAGGTTTTGCCAATAATATTCGCACAGTGGACGGCGGAACCCACCTCGAGGGATTAAAAACCGTTCTGACGCGAACGATGAATAGTGTGGCTCGCAAGCGCAATAAAATTAAGGAAAATGAATCCAATTTAGGTGGGGAAAATGTTCGCGAAGGATTAACGGCTGTTATTTCGGTTAAAGTCCCAGAACCAGAATTTGAAGGGCAAACCAAAACAAAATTAGGCAATACGGAAGTGCGGGGAATTGTTGATTCTTCCGTGGGGGAAGTATTGAACGAATATTTAGAGTTTAATCCTCAAGTTGCCGATTCCATTATCGAGAAAGCAATTCAAGCCTTTAAAGCCGCCGAAGCCGCACGACGAGCGCGGGAATTAGTCCGCCGCAAATCGGTTTTAGAATCGTCACCTTTGCCGGGTAAATTGGCGGATTGTAGTTCTCGCGATCCCGAAGAATCAGAGATTTATATTGTGGAAGGAGACAGTGCGGGCGGTTGTTTTGTGGGTGAAACTAAAGTTGCTTTAGCCGATGGTCGTTCTCTCAGTTTTAAAGAATTGGTGGAAGAAGAAGCCGCCGGAAAGCAAAATTTCTGCTATACAATTCGTCAAGATGGAACAATTGGCATCGAACGAATTATCAATGCGCGAATTACCAAAAAGAATGCAGAATTAGTTAAGGTAACCCTCGATAATGGGGAAGAAATAATTTGTACGCCCGATCATCGTTTTATGTTGCGCGATCGCACTTATAAAGCTGCAATTTCTCTAACACCCAGCGATCTTTTAATGTCTTGGCAACTGACTGCTAAGGTATTGAATGCCGATATATCAAGTATGGCGATCGGGGGATCGCAGCTCGCGACAAAACCCGCTTTAAAAATGGATGTCAATCTCGCCGATCGCGCTTATCAAATTTGCAAGATCGAATCTTTAACAGAAAAACGCGATGTCTACGATATTGAAGTTCCCCACAGTCATAATTTTGCTTTAGCAAGTGGAATATTTGTGCATAATAGCGCGAAACAAGGACGCGATCGCCGCACTCAAGCTATCCTCCCGTTACGAGGAAAAATCCTCAACATCGAAAAAACTGATGACGCCAAAATTTACAAGAATACGGAAATCCAATCTTTAATTACTGCTTTAGGGTTGGGTATTAAAGGGGAAGATTTTGATGTCTCGCAATTACGTTATCATTATGTGATAATTATGACTGACGCGGACGTAGATGGTGCTCACATAAGAACCCTGCTTTTAACCTTCTTCTTCCGCTACCAACGGGATTTAATCGATCGCGGTTACGTTTATATTGCCTGTCCTCCCCTGTACAAACTGGAACGGGGACGCAATCATCAATATTTGTACAGCGATCGCGAGTTGAACAATGCGATCGCCCAATTTCCGGCGAATGCTAACTATACCATCCAGCGATTTAAGGGGTTGGGGGAAATGATGCCCCAACAGCTTTGGGATACGACTATGAACCCAGAAACCCGCATGCTGAAGAAAGTCGAGATTGAAGATGCAGCTGAAGCCGATCGCATTTTCACGGTTTTGATGGGCGATCGGGTGGCACCTCGCCGTCAGTTCATCGAGACTTACGGACCCAAGTTAAATCTCACAGACTTGGATATTTAGGATCGTCACAATGTAGAGGCGTTTTCTTGAACGTCTCTACGCGAAAAAATCACTTTTTCTTTCCCTGTTTTGTGTCCTTCTGTTGGGTTCGATAATATCGACAACAATTTTTTCTTTCTCAAATTCTAAAGATAATTGTTCTGGACGAGATTCTACAAACATCTTATTGTTACTCCTATGGAAGTGCGATCGCTCTTACAAGTTTTTAAAAACTTTGTTCTCATTCATTCCTCAAAACTATCTTGAAGTATTTGTTCAACTTGCGCCAATAAAGGAGAGATTTTAGTTTGGACGACATCCCAGAGAATTTCATTTTCAATGCTGAAATAAGCGTGTGCTAAAAAATCTCGCAATCCTGCAATTTTTCTCCACTCGATCGCGGGATAGCGGTCTCTAATTTCTGAAGGGATGTTTTTGACAGCTTCACCAATAATTTGTAAATTTCGGGCAACAGCATCAAAGGTGCGCGTATCGGCAATAAATTCATCAAATGTCATGCCTGCTGTATAGTTTAAAATTTTTTCTCCACTGGTTAAAATATCTTCCAAATAGAGGCGAATGCTACGAGACATCGATCGCCTCCCGTTCTATTTTTTCTCGAATTAGGGGTTTGAGCATTTTTCGACTGACTAAATCGACTTTTTTTCCCAATCTATCTTCAAGGTAGAATTTTAAATCCATGTAGCGATCGAAGGTGATTTTACCTTCAAATTCAACTAAGATATCGATATCGCTGTTTTCTGTGGCTTCATCTCGGGCGACTGAGCCAAACAGTGCTAAGGATTTAACGCCGTAATTGGCGATCGCTTCGTGTTTTTCTTGTAATTGTTTGAGAATGTCTTCTCGTTTCACGATCGCTCTCTCCTCTCGTTAACTGATTTTGGCGGCTTTCTGCGAAAAGGCGATCGCAACAGACAGACCTTATACCCAAACCATGTAGATCGTACCAAAAGATCGTCAATAATATCCGATGCTCCCACAGCCTGCAATTCATCGCTATCGAGTTCGTCGTATTGAATGTAAATTTCTTCCCCATCGGGAGCTTGTATGGTGGTAACTTTGAGTGACATTGCCAATAGATAACTTAACTTAATAGTTTTATGATAGGCGCTCGCTCGCTCGGCGATCGCCCTGAAAAATTAACCCTTGAGAAAAGCGCGATCGCCCTTGTCATAACCTCTGCTTATGTATTTGTCGCAACCGTTAAAATGTAGTTCGTGTTTGTAACAAAATGTAACAACTCATGACATAATCTTGAGAAAGGGAAGAAAATTCCCGAAAATATGCCCAGTTAAAACCGACAAGGAACTTTAAAATATGCCTTATACCAGAGAAGAAGGGGGACGGCTCAATAACTTCGCCGCAGAACCCAAAATGTATATCGCCGAACCTCCCACCAACACCGAAAAACGGAATTATCTGATTATGGGAATCGGTGCTTTCGCCTTAGTGAGCGGTGCGATGGCTATTGTCTTCTCGATTTCCTAACCAGCACTTTGAGAAAATAAATTTATTCAATCTTGGGAGGAGCGATCGCGCGATCGCTCTTTTTATTATCGATATATGCAGAAAGTATGAGAAAATAACAAATAGAGTTTAGGCAAAACGATGCGGTATGGATTCGCGATCGCACTGCTGGCGCTCGCCTTAATATTATCTAGTTGTGCGATCGCTGCGAATGGTTTCCCAACTTATATCGATCTGCAAGATGGCTATCAATTTCACTATCCTAACGGTTGGATACAGGTAGACGTTCAAAACGCATCCCGAGGGGTTGATGTTGTCTTTCGGGATCTCATCGAACCTACGGAAAACCTGAGCGTTATTATTAGCGATATTCCCGGCGATCGCCAACTTCAAGACTTGGGAACGGCGACAGATGTAGGATATCGTTTTTTTAAGCAGAGAAATGCGATCGATCCCAATATCAAAATTGAATTGCTGGGTGCGGAAACATTTTCTAAAATCGGGCAAACCTATTATCTTCTCGAATTTGCCGTAACCTTGTCCGATAAACAACACAGACACGATTTAGCCAGCATAACCACCCATAATCAACAACTCTATACTTTCAACCTTTCCACAACCGAACAACGCTGGCAGAGTGGAAAAGAGCAGTTTCAAACGATTGTTCGCTCTTTTTCAATAAATTTAAAATGATTGATTCGTCATTCTTTAAGAGCTATTTGAATTAATATTCTCTTGTAAGATTTTTCTAAATTCTGATAATTCTTCATCATTCGCAAATGCTCTTTTGGGAATGATTCTTAATAAATTTTTTTCTTCATAAATAACAAAAAGATTTGTTGTTTCGATAAATTTATTATATAGTTTCCATTGTAGGACGCTCTGAAAACTTTCTCCTTCGATCGATAATGAGTCTGCTGTTGCTTCTATCGTCATTGGCTGTTTTAGGGTATCAGTTTGATTCTTCCAAGCAGCTTTAAGCGAAACATTGTTTATCCAATTAACGACTGGAATAAAGATAATGGCTAACAACAAATATACAATACTACCTGCTAGATCGCCAAGCAAAAATGTCAATATTGAAGTTATTAGCAATAAACCCACCACGACCCTATAAAAATAATATTTTTTTTGCTGCTTCCAATGGGCTTTAAATGCTTCTTGATAATCTCTAACAGTTAATCTGAATTCAATTTTCATAATGTTTTTAAGGAATGATAGTGAAACATATTTGACAGGTTGCGAACCTTAGAAACTGCAAACCCGATCGCAATTGAATCGGTAAAGCGTCTCAATATTGGGTTTAATGAATATTGAGACTGCCTCCTCAATATATTATGACAAACCCGCAAACCCCCTTTATTTTGGCTTCTGCTTCTCCCGCTAGAAAACAATTATTGCAACAGGCAGGAATTCAAGCGATCGCCTGCAAGAGTAATTTTGACGAATCTAGCATTCAAAATGAAGACCCCGAAGATTTAACCAATACTCTCGCCCTGTGTAAAGCCAAAATCGTCGCCGAACAATATCCTAATGCCCTCGTTCTCGGTTGCGATTCCGTCCTCTCCGTTGCCGGGGAAATTCACGGTAAACCCGCATCCTCAGAAGAAGCAATCGCTCGTTGGCAATTGATGCGCGGCAAAATCGGGATGCTCTATACCGGACATGCCTTACTCAATGGCAGCACGAACCAGAAAATCGTCCAGTGCGGTATCACAAAAGTTTACTTTGCCGACATTAGCGATCGCATTATCGAAGCCTATATCGCGACAGGAGAACCCATGCACTGTGCCGGCTGTTTTGCCATCGACGGACAAGGGGGGCTATTTGTAGAAAAACTGGAAGGTTGCCACAGTAACGTTATCGGCTTGAGTCTCCCCCTACTCCATCAAATGCTCAACGAACTCGGCCATAGTATTGTAGATTTCTGGTAAAAAGCAGGCAGTCGGGAGCCGAGAAACGGCAATGGGAGGAACAATTTATTTGCCCCCCTGCTCTCATGCTAAACTCAAGGCAATTAACAATAAGGGAAGTTTGAGTATGACAGCCAGCGACGATTTTAGAAAACAACTCAAAGCCGGCAATATTTTTGACGCGCTGACCTTAGCATTAGGAGAAGCGATCGAGTTGGAAATTACCACTTGGGTTTCTTCTGATGAAGATAATAATTTAAGTGCCGATCCGAATACGACCCCAGGACCCGGCCATCGCATGAGAACCCGGATCAACCTCGTCGATGGAGACATCGATAACGAAATCGGCGCAGAATTTATCGGTGACGGACCCTATACCGAACTGAGAGAATTTCATCTCCAACAAGTCAAAGAGGGGCGACATATCATTCAACAAAACTTGGAAAACTTGCAACAGATGTTTGTGATTTTGGCCAGTACCCTCTCTCGTTTGCCCAAAACCTCTCGTCCCCCTATTCTCTCCCCCACTGACGAGAATCAACCCCGATAGCCCGCCAAAACCGCAAGCACGATCGCGGGGCATCCTCCAACACGCGAATGCTAGAAGTCAAAGCAGGGAAAGCAGGTCATGCCGTCAAGTCAAGAATTTAGAGAAGCTCTTCAAGCCGGGAAAATCCAAGAAGCCTTTACCCTGGCGCTCGCGGAAGCCGTCGAGTTGAAAATCACCACTTGGGTATCTTCATCGGATTTCGATGCCGATGCACCCCCCCGAGAGGCAACATCGACCATTGCTTCCCGAGGGTCGGTAGATGAGGCAAAACCGGGACATCGCCTTCGCACGAATATCAATCTCATGCAGGGAGATATCGAACACGAAATCGGCGATCGCTTCCTCCAGAACAATGCTTATCGCGAATTGTTGCAATTTCACTTTACGCAAGTGGATAAAGGCCAGCAAATCATCGAGCAAAATATTCACAGCCTGCAAAAAATTTTTTCCCTCGTTACTTCCCTCAAAACCTCCCCGTCAGACTCTACCCCAGCCGCGATCGCTCTAGAGGAAGCCGAAACAGAACCCCTTGCGGAAATAGAATCGACGACGGAGGAGCATCGATTCTCAGAAAATTCTTTTGACGCAGAGACCTCGGAAACCGCAGCAGAACCCTTTAGCGACGGCGTTTTAGACAACCTTGCCCTCGCTGACGAAGAATTCCAGCAGGCGCGATCGGATTTGGCCCCCGCAGACACCGAATTAAGCGAAACTGAAGCGGAAGCGTTACCTCCTCTTTTTGCAGAAGAAGAATCTTCTGCTACTATTTCCCTTTCCGAAGAAGCGAGCGATCGCGAAAATGAAAATCTAGATATTTCCGACCATTGGCTTGAGGAAGAAACATCTCCCTCTCCCGCAAATGTCGATGATACCCCAAGCGACTCACCCCCAGAATCATTCTTTGAAGCCGAAGAAACCGCCCGAGATCTCCAAGATATTCAAGATTCAGAAGCCGCAGACAATCAAACCGAAGCCTTCATCGATACCCTCTTTAGCAGCGATGATTGGATTGAAGAAGAATTACCTGAATTGAGTTCTTCCACCCCTGGAATAGAACACTCGGATATCTCCACTCCTGCCGAACAATTGGAAATTGAAGGTTGGGATCGTTCTTCCAACCTTCACCTTAGCGAACCGATCGTTCCTTCCACCGAGGAAATTCCGGAAACATCCGAACCCGATATTTTTCAAATTGAAAATCTTGACGCTTTATCCGAGTCCGAAGAAGAGTTGGATTTGGAAGATTGGGAATTTTCATCGGGGGAAATGGAAAGTGACGATTTTCAAGATCGAGAAGTGACCTCGGATTTGCAGTCTTTGGAAATTGAAGAGTTAACGCCAATGGCAACCAGCGAAGTCAACTTAAATGCGTTAGCTTCGGAGTTAACTTCAGAAAGCCAATTCGAATCAGAGGAAGATGCCGCGTCATTTGCAGAAATCGATAATCCTTGGGATGTCTCCGAACCTGAAAGGTCAAGCCTCGAGGCATTGTCCCTCGATGAAGACGATCGCGAGCTAGAAAACAACACGCTAGAAAACAACACGCTAGAAAACAATAAAGTCGCGGAAGAAGAAGACGAGGAGGAAGATTGGGGAGATTTTGTTAAATTTGTCGAACAAGATTTATCCGGAACCGATGCCTCTCCCCCTGCCTCTCAGCAAGAGACGGACAGCTCAAGCGAACCGGATCTCGATCCCTTTACAATTGACGAGGAAAGCGATCGCGACGCGCCATTAACCGAACCCATGACAGAACGCTCTCTCGAAGAGGCGATCGCTCTCGAAGAAAGTTGGGATACTTCCTCAGAACTCGATCCTTTTGCAACGTCCCAGTCGGATAGCGAGAGCTACACCTCTATCGTAGAAGAAGATTGGGAGGAGTTTGCCATTGAAGAACTCGAGCCCTATCCCAAGCCCGAGGGAGCATCGTGGCAAGACCCGCTTCTCGAGGAGACTGTCGCCACGGCAAGCATTGATGAAATCTTAGACGACCCTCCCGAATTAATTGATGAAGAAATTGCCGAGTTTTCCGAAAGCGAACTCGATCGCGCTTGGGATGAAGAATTATTCGGAGATGAATTTAATTTTGATATTTCTTTATCCGACGAAGCAGATATGCCTTCAAGTTTGCTGGAGGTAGAAGTTAAACCAGAGCGCCAACACAATAGCTAAATTTATTATTCATCACAATATTCAGGCAAAATCATGTTTGAGAAACCACAACGCTCCTATAATTCTAGAACTCGTCAAAATCCGCCTCGAGAGCGGCAAAACTTACAGCGAGAAGCGGGAGATGCCAAAGCGATCGAAAAAGCAGACAAAACCACAATTAACGCGGGAGCAAAAACGGGGGAAATTTTTCAAAATTTTACTCGTTCCATTGGTGAAGTTTTAGTTGATATTACGGCTTTAGAAGTGAATACAATGGTGGTCGATCGCATTACGGGAGATAAATTCGTTCCTTGGCAAACCTATCGCAGTATTTATGATATCAATGATGCCGATCTCCGTCGCCGTAATATTCCCGACAGCGAACGCCCTCGCTATTTATCATTACGCAGTAAATTAGCATTTGAGTATGCGTTGATTGCTTCGGAACCGTCATCTTCTCTGTATGACGAGCGCATGTTAGAATTGCTGAGTCAATCCCCCGAAAGTATTCCTCTTCCCAACCCCCACCCACCCGAATACAACCAGTTGGGCAAATCCGAAGTTCTGCGAGTGCAGAAATTACTGGCCAATGGTCGTTTTTTGAGAGCTTTGCGAAAAACGGGAGAATTAAAAGCCTGTTTGGATAATCGAAAGCGTCAAGTCGAACGTCTTAAAGCCATCAATCCCGATCGCGCTCGTGAAGATTTGCACGATTCTATGAATATGGATATGATTTACGCTCAAACTATCGTGCAATTAGATGGAGATATGATCAATCGCTATGCGAAGGAAATTCTCGATCATCCCCAAAGAGAATTAATTTTACAACTCCACCAACAGAGTGTTGATTCTGGAGAAAAACAATGGCGGGGACTTTTCCAATTCTTCCTAAATTTAGTCCAGCAAGCTGTCGAACGACGCGAAGGTGGATTTTTTGATTTTCTGCGTCGATAAACAATTTCAGTTATCAGTTATTAGCGAACAGTGAAAAATGTAACATTATCGACCAATACCTCGACGACGTTGCTCGAGGCAAGCAACCAACAACAAATAACAAATAACACTTCGACGTTGCTCGGGGCAGGCAAACAACAACTCCATTTAGAACAATATATTCGCTTTTTGAAGGAACGCAAACCCGATCGCCGGGTTGTTTATCATGGCATTCGCTTTCATCTAAATGAGGAGGTTTTAGAACAAATTCAGCAAGCGCGATTGCAAGGTCGCTCTCTTTTTATTAAACCTAAATTTCTGGCAGATTTGCGCTATTATCTTTTGTTTGATGAATATAGTGCCTTGCATTGTGGGATTGATGTCTCGACCCATTATCTAGAGAATACGAGCAAAGCAGAAGAAACCGTCGTGCGGAGTTTGATTTCTTTGGATGGGGATATTTTGTATCAAGTCGATCGCCGCTATTTAGAACAACCCGAACTCGCCATTGCTCTAACTGCCGCTCATTATTGGTTGATCGCGCAATTATTGGGAAGATTGCAGTTGGAGGGAAAATTATTGTTGGGCTTTCTTTCTTGGTCATTGTCTCTTTCTACAATTATACCGTATTTGATTCAATTTTGGGTGCAAAATCGGTTAGATTTATTGACTTTTATAGGTATGAGCTTATCATCTTGGGTAATCCAAATTATCTTTCGCTACTTTTTGAAATTTTTCATGAGTCAGATTTGGCGTTTTTTACTCAAACAAATGCTTTCAGGTGGATTATCTCAAAACTATCAATTGAAAAAAATTATTGTTGGAATTTTAAGAAGATTACGATTATAATAATGACTTATTTGGCGATCGGCTATGGCAACCCTTTGCGAAGCGATGACGGAGCGGGGCAAAAAGTGGCAGAACTCGTAGCGAACTGGCATCGTAAAGACGTGCGATCGCTTCCTCTTCATCAACTAACTCCAGAACTTGCCGACGAGATTTCCCGAGCCGATATCGCCATTTTTATCGATGCAACTCCCGTAACTTCAGCAACACCCGCCCGAGTGCAAGTGCAATTGTTAGAACCCCTCGCGATTGCTTCTTCATTAGGTCATAACAGCACGCCTCAATATCTTCTCTCTTTAGCCAAAGAACTTTATCACGCAGCACCAAAAGCCTATTGGATTCTCATTCCTGCGGTTAACTTCGAGTTTGGCGAGAAATTTTCCCCGATTACAGAGCAAGGAATCAAAATTGCCCTGAAAAAGATAGAAGAAATAATAGGTAACGAGCAACCAATAACCAATAACCAACAACCAACAACCAAGAACCAATAACAAAATGAATTTTGAAGCGATCGCCCAGCAAATTCTCAACCAAACTCATCTCGCGATCGCGGGAGAAAATCATCGCATCGTTGAAATTGAATTTTATTATCACAATGCCGAACACCCGGATCCTTTTACTCATTGCCATCCCCTGCAACGAACGGAGAATCGCTGGTATTTTCATCGTCGGGGTCAGAGTTATCGGGGAGGAACATTTAAAGGGGTCGATCTGACTTTTGGCGACGATCGCGCTTATGGAGGAATTTTATTGCGTTCCCTCGAACAACCCGACGGCAACATTGTTAACGGTTCTTGTAATTGCGTTAACTATATTTTGCAACGCACGAATTATGAAACTGTTGCCGAACTCGATGCAGCGATTGGCGATCGCAACGTTCGCGATCGAAATTTACCCCTTTTTCTTCAACCCGCAGAGATGCCAGAACGTTCCGTATTTGCCACCGCACGGATCGGTCTTTCCCTCAAACGGGTGCGATCGCATTCCGATATGCCCGCCTATCTGCTGCAACCCTACCGTTATTTAACCGCGCCGCAAAAAATTTCTAAAGGAAAAATTTACCTTGTCCTTGCCTTACACCGCCAAGGTCGATCTCTCGATGAGATCCAACAACTAACGAAATACCCTAAAATCAAGCTACAGCAATATTTTCAAGCCTGCGCTCGAGGGAGAGAAGGAATAGATATAACCCCCTATTACGGTAAAACCCTGACAGCCCTAGATATTTGCCAATTGTACGGGATCGCTCAAAAAAGCCAAAATTTATCTCAAATCTCCAACTGATAACGCTTTCGTCCTATACAATAGGCTACTAGTCCAGATTCAAACACCTTTCGCGATCGAGCAACTATGAATAAAGAACAATTAGTCAGTGCTATTTCCGACAAAGCAACCACGACTAAAAAAGAGGCTGATAAGGTATTGACCGCAACCATTGAAACGATTATGGAAACGGTCGCTGATGGAGAAAAGGTCACTCTCGTAGGATTTGGGACATTTGAAGGTAGGGATAGAAAAGAGCGCACCGGACGCAATCCTCAAACCGGTGCCGAGATTATTATCCCCGCGACCACAGTGCCTGCTTTTAGCCCCGGAAAACTCTTTAAAGAGAAAGTTGCCAGCAAGAAATCCGAGGAATAATCCTTGATTTTCTCGATCCCGGTAACGACCGGCGATCGCCAAACGCCGATAAATGCCCCTTATCGAGGGGCGATCGCTATTTTGAGCTTATGTCATTGATGTCTAATTTAGAAACTGCTGCGGAACGTCATCGGGGGAGCGTGTAGATACCTCCAGCAATCCATCAGGTGCAAGCAACAACGACAGGAGGAAGATCGTGAACGATCGCAATACAAACAGTCTCGGGCGCGAAGAACAATTCGCACAAATTCAAGGGGAATTCTTAGAGGCAATTTTATCTGAGGAAACCCTTTTTCCTTGGAATCCGGCAGACCCCTCAACAGATAACTATTTAAGCGCAATTGAAGGTCATTTTAATTTGGGCGATCGCTTGGAGTCAGAAGAGATTTTGACGCGATCGCAAGATTTCTTTGCCGGACTCGATCGCTGTTGGGAAAAGTTCCCGACTCCCACTGTGGGGTTATTGTCGTCTCTGCAAGCAAAGTTTGGCGATCGCGTCCCGACCGATTGGTTGAACGCGATTTCGGCAAGAGTACAAGAGTTAACCGATGCGGGTTTATCTCCCATCGATCGCTTGGTTGAATGCGTCAAACCCCTGCTATCCGAGTGGACGGATGAAGATTTACAAGTATTTGCGCGTCCCCTTGCTTATGCCATGCGCGGGACGAATTTTGAGGAATCAGAGGTGAAACCGTGGGAGGAACTTTCCGAGGTCGAGCGAGCGCGGTATACGTTGAAAATCGCCAATTATGCACTAACCCAAGCCTTAAATCAGGCCGATCGCGATCGCGCTTGAATCCAAGTCAAATCCATTTTGAGGCGCAATCCCCATGCGCCTCTATTTTATGCTATATTAACTCAATGTAAGGGCGTGTAGCTCAGTGGATAGAGCACCAGATTCCGGTTCTGGGTGTCGGGAGTTCGACTCTCTCCACGCTCGTTAATAAAAATGGTTTAATTATAAGTCTTTCAGGGAGTTACCAATCCTGCGTTTTTCAACATTACTCACTTCTACTTAATTGTAGCGGGCAAGTGCAAAAAGTTACAATGTCAACCTCAAACTTTTTTCAAAGTATCAATAACTTCTTTGAAGTCGAATTGAATCTTTGAAGAGATCGTATTTGGCAATTTTCTTGTCGGGCGATCGCGCTTTCCATCGATCGACAAAATACGGACGGTCTCGCTCTTTGGCAATATGCTCTCGCAACTGCTCCGATCGAGAAAGCAATTTGTCTTCGGCGGTCGATATTCCAGCTATTCGCCGAGATCGTTGATGTCGATCCGTTGCACCGGCGGCGGTTTCTTTCCTCTAGCGCAATCCCCAGCGAAGAGAGAAGCCGCTATCATAATCTTTGATTTGATAGCAGTAGTTCACTCGATGATAAGATGAATTCTGTATCTTGGATTACCTTGAGAACCACCAGTACGCGCTGGGAAGCCGAACTCATGCAGCAAATCCTTGTTAGTTATGACATCCCTTGTCGCATCGTTAATGTAGGGGCAAGCGGTTGTTTTCTCTCCGGACAAGCTGCCATCCAAGTGCTTCCCCAAGACCAATGGACGGCATTGCTGTTATTGAGTCCCAAGGAAGAAGAACTCGAACCCGAGTAATCGTTTCAAAACAAAAGATAAAAATTTTTAATTAGATTATGTCGTTATTAGACTGGTTTGCCAATCGGGAAAAATCCGAAATTGCAGATCGACAACACCAAGAACGAGAAATTGCCGATGGATTGTGGACAAAATGCCCCAATTGCGGAGTTTTAACATATACCAAAGATTTACGGGGCAATCTCATGGTTTGTTCCGAATGCAGTCATCATATGAGAGTAGACAGCGACGAACGCATTCGCCAATTGATCGATACCAAAACATGGAAACCTTTAAATGAAGAGATTCAACCCCTCGATCCCCTCAACTTTCGCGATCGCAAACCCTACAAAGATCGCCTGCGAGATTATCAAGCCAAAACTCAATTACAAGACGCGGTACAAACTGGAACCGGACTCCTTGACGGCTTGCCTGTTGCCCTCGGGGTCATGGATTTTCGCTTTATGGGGGGCAGTATGGGTTCCGTCGTCGGGGAAAAACTCTGTCGTTTAATTGAATATGGGACGAATGAGGGATTGACAGTTATTATTGTTTGTGCATCAGGCGGCGCGAGAATGCAAGAAGGCATGTTGAGTTTAATGCAGATGGCGAAAATATCTGGTGCCCTAGAACGCCATCGTCGTGCGAGATTGTTGTATGTTCCCGTCTTAACTCATCCCACCATGGGAGGCGTGACAGCCAGTTTTGCCATGTTGGGCGATGTTATTTTAGCAGAACCCAACGCAGCGATCGGATTTGCCGGACGGCGGGTGATCGAACAAACCTTGCGAGAAAAACTCCCTGATGATTTCCAAACCTCCGAATATTTATTGCAACACGGATTTGTCGATGCGATCGTTTCCCGCTTGCAGTTAAAGAAAACTCTCGCCCAATTAATCGGCTTGCATCAACCCTTTTATCCTGTCAATGCCAAACTTTCCCTCACTCACCAGTCATCAGTTACCAGTCACCAACAACCCATAACCCATAACCCATAACAACCCATCCCCAGCCCCTCCCAAGAGAGGAGATCCCCCCTTCTTTTCCCTCCTTACTAAGGGGGTTTAGGGGGGATAACCAACAACAAATAACTAATAACTAACAACAAAATTTGAAAATTCGCTCGAATTATTGGCTGCTGCCTCCCTATATTTTGCCCCAAAGCGCAACTATTGCTTTGGCATTAGTTTGTACCCTTGTTTTTACGGCAAGCTGGCCGGCTTTAATTTGGCTGGCAGAACGTTTAGCCCATGCGGTTGGTGAGGGAAATATCGATGCCAGCGCTCAAATTGCCGGGTTATCGATGGGGGTATTTTTTATTCGCGCGATCGCCCTGTACGGTCAAGATTCTCTCATGGCGAAAGCAGCGTTACAAATTGCCCTCGATCTGCGAAAAAAAGTCTATACTCACGCGCAAAAGTTGGGATTGAGTTATTTTGAAACGACGAAAACCGGGGATTTATCTTATCGTTTAACAGAAGATATCGATCGCATTGGCGAGGTCATCAATCAACTTTTTCATCAGTTCGTTCCCTGCGTGTTACAACTGATTGTGGTTTTGGCTTCGATGATTTATTTAAATTGGCAATTAACCCTTGCGGCTTTCATCGTCGCCCCAGCCATGGCGATATTAGTGGGATTATTTGGCGATCGCTTATTAAAATATTCCCATCGCGCCCAGAGTCGCATCTCGAATTTATCGGCCTTATTAATCGAGTTTTTTAGCGGGATTCGTCTCGTGCAAGGATTTGCCGCCGAAGAGTTTACCCTAAGTCGTTTTATGAGGGAAGCAGAAGCCAATCGACGGGCAAAATATACCGCAGAACGAATTAAAGCCTTTCAAATGGTGGTGGTCGGGTTTTTGTATGCTTGCAGTTTTATTTTTGTCTTCTTCTTGGGGGCATGGCAAATCTCCCGAAATAATCTTACGGGGAGTGAATTTATCGGTTATTTAGCGGCTGTAGGGATGTTAATCGATCCGATTACCATTACCACGAACAATTACAATGAATTTAAGCAGGGGGAAGCGTCAGTCGATCGCATTTTTGAGATTTTAAATATCAAACCCGCCATTGAAGAAAAAGCAAACGCGATCGCTTTGCCTCCCACTTCGGGAAAAGTAGAATTTCGCCGGGTGAGTTTTAGTTATTCGCCAGAAAAGCGGGTTTTGCACGATCTCGATTTTACTGCCCGTCCGGGAGAAACCATCGCCTTAGTCGGGCATTCTGGGGCGGGAAAAACAACGTTGGTGAATCTGCTGCCTCGTTTTTACGACCCCGATGAGGGAGAGATTTCCATTGATGGAACGAATATTTGCGATGTATCTTTGAAGAGTTTGCGGCGACAAATTGGCATTGTGCCTCAAGAAACCATGTTGTTTTCCGGCACGATCGCGGAAAATATTGCTTTCGGGCAACAAGATTTAGATTTTGCAGCGATTGAGGAAGCCGCTAAAATTGCTAATGCCCATCAGTTTATCAGTCAATTTTCTCAAGGATACCATACTTATGTCGGAGAGCGCGGCACGACTTTATCGGGAGGACAGCGACAGCGCATTGCGATCGCTCGGGCGGTCTTTTTCAATCCTCACTTACTGATTCTCGACGAGGCAACTTCGGCGTTGGATTCGGAATCGGAGGCGTTGGTACAAGAAGCCCTAGAACGTATTATGCGCGATCGCACGGTCTTTGTCATCGCCCATCGCCTCGCCACGGTCCGCAAAGCAGATCGCCTATTCGTGTTGGAAAATGGCAGGATTATCGAGTTGGGAACTCATGAGGAGTTGATTGCTCAAAATGGTCGTTACGCTCAATTTTACGCCCAACAATTTGAAAGTTGAAGCTCTCGAATTTACATTCTGTCTTTTTCATTGCCGCGATCGCGGTTCGTCATGTTTGATATAATGAGGAAAGAGAGAAAGCAAATAAGTTAGAAAAACAATGACTTATACTTTACCCAAACCACTCAGTTTTGAAGAATTTATCGAGGGATACGGAGATAATACGCGCTACGAACTTATCGATGGAGAATTGAGGGACATGGAACCGACGGGACCGCATGAAGCCGTTGCGGGAAGTATTGCAGGGAGAATTTACGTCGAGATTTTTCGCTCTCATTTGAATTGGCTCATCCCCAAAACTTGTTTAATTAAACCGCTTGCTGCTGAAGCAACAGCTTTACGTCCCGATGTTATTGTGTTGGATCGAGATGCGTTGAGTCAAGAACCGCTCTGGGAAAAAGAACCCGTTATTTGTAATGGAAATGCGATCGCATTAGTGGCAGAAGTCGTGAGTACGAATTGGCAGGATGATTATGCGCGAAAAGTAGAAGAATATGCGTTTTTAAATATCCCCGAATATTGGATTGTAGATTTTCGCGGTTTGGGTGGCTTACAGTTTATTGGCAATCCCAAACAACCGACTTTAACAATTTGTCAGTTAGTCAATGGGGTTTATCAGCAACAGCGATATCGTTTGGGAGAGCCTATTTCTTCTTACCTCTTTCCCGATTTACAACTGAAACTCGACGATCTGATGCCCAGCTAAAACGATTGTAATTTTAGGTTTCTTTGTTAAGGATAGTGCGATCGCGATCGGCTGCACGAACTTTTTTGCGAAGATCGACAGGAATATAAACAGACATTGACTCTTATCCGATATCCATAATTTGATGACCTCGCCATCGAAGTAAGACAATAGCTTGGGCTTTTCGTAACATAAAAAGATCGGCTTCTTTTCGTAATTCTGTTAATTCTAATCGTTCGTCACCGGTTAATTGTGTGGCTTGATTCTTTTCTAGTAATTCGTCATAACGAGTCATTTCGGGATTGGCATAGGATAATATTATAAAATAATCATTTCTTCCCATACTCGTTTCAAAATTCAATTCAGCTTGGAATCGAGATGTTGTTTGAAGTCCATCAAATAAAAATGGATCGCCTCCTCCTGATTGACCAATAAAGTATTGAAGTTGTCCGGGAGATTGTATCATCCATTTGAGAAGTTTGAAAAAAGAAATAAAATTTGATTTTCCCGCACCATTTGCACCGATAAAAACATTGAGGTTGGTTAATTCAAGATCGAGTTTTTTAATCGATTTGTATCCCTCTATTGTAATATTTTTTAGCATTTTTTCTCTCAGAGATTATCAAATTGCTTGGATTGTAACATAAAATACGATCGCTATGTCAGCTTAACGGTGGACGATAGCATAAAGTATCGCGATCGCACAAAAAAGGTCAAATTAGATTGAGTTGAGCAGAGAAAGCACGCGAAAAGAAAAATGATGATAGTTTTCAACCCACAAGGTAACTCTATCCCTTTAAACTCCATCTTGGAATTCGTAACAATTCTAACTGTAGAGAACAGGAGCTAAAGATTAATCTAGAGGATAGCAACTTATTACGATGTGAAATTGTTATCGAAGCGATTTCACGATTTACTCTTTTGAAAACTCCTCGGTATTATTATGAAACTCGAATCGATCGCTCGAGAACTCGATATTGACACCAATAGCACGATAACCATTGCCACGATTTCAGACGTTCCCAGCTCTTGCATTCTTGCCAGACAAGCGATTGAGGTACTGGGACGACCCGGTAAAGATAGCGACTTAGAAATGATGGGGGGAGATGGGACTTGGACGCTTGTGTGGAGTAAACCCCAATTAACCCTTGAAGACGCAACCCATTTATTGGAGCAAGCGATCGCTAGAGGATCCGCATCAACGGCGATCGCCACTCAACCACAAGTCGATTTATTAGCGACAGAAAAACAATAAATAATCTCTAAAATAATCTTGCTTGCTTGACTGAAGAGCAGCAAGATTATTTGCGCGATCGCGTTTCTAAATATAGTCGCCGATTTCGATTTCAATCGTGCAATCGGAGGTTGGTTTTGCCACACAAGTCATAACATAACCTTGGGCAAGTTGTTCGTCATCCAAGAAGATTTGTTCGGACTGATCTACCGAACCCGATAATAGTTTCCCTTCGCAGGCCGCACAAGCTCCCACAACACATTCAAACGGAATTTTAATCCCGTGCTCGAATGCTTCTCCTAAAATAGCTTCAGTTGCTGGAATGTCAATTGTCTGCTCAAAATTTTTGCTTTTGTTAATTAAAGTGACTTTATATGTTTGCACGAGCCATACCTCTAAATCTTAAGTTTATGGTTTCGGATCGGGTCGGGAGCTTTCTGTATTCATCAATACGTTGAAAAGTGCTTAATTATTTTTTAATTAATTGAAGTCTTGTAGCTCGCAACAAAAAGGAAGAAAATCTTAAATTTTTCTCACCGATGTTTACTCTTTTGTTTTGAATAAAGTATTGTAACAATTGTAAAGAAATGTTTGGAAAATGACAAAAATTTTTGCTATTTGAGGCTTGACTAAAATGAGGCATTTTTTTTAGAATTCAAGATCGAACACCGATTTATCTCTGAAATTAGATGAGGTAAGAATTATGTCATTTACTCAAATTAAATCATTCTCTGACAAAGCAAAAGCCGACCCGGAACTGCAAGAAAAATTAAAAAATTGCGAACGGGCGAAAGAATTAGTTGCCTTGGCTGGAGAATATGGATTTCCGTTTCCTGAAGACGAACTCTATCCTCCCAACGAACCTGCTTTTACGGCAGATCAATTGCATGAAAAGTTAGTTAAAGCTCTTTTGCGATAATAACGGCAAGTTGATTTTGTTTTGAGAAACGAGCGCGATCGCCAGATGTAATTGGGTTGAAGCAAACGAGAGGAAAACTCAACCCAAAATGAACTCGGGAAGGTCAGAAATCGGCGATCGCGCATCGTTTTGGCTCGAAGAATATTGTCAGGATGCGGGAAAATATGTCAAAATCGCAAAATTGGGTATTTTAATCGATCCCCCTGTCCTTAAATCATTTTCTTGCTGCAATGAGTGCATCTTCCGAGCGATCGGCAAAAACAAAAGCCGCAAAAACTCCCCCTCACGAAGATTATCGACACTTGGATCGAGAGCAACTCTCGCCCATGATGCAGCATTATATCGCCACAAAAGACGCGCATCCCAACGCACTTTTACTCTATCGAGTGGGGGATTTTTTTGAATGTTTCTTTCAAGATGCCGTTAAAATCGCGCAAGAATTAGAACTGGTTCTCACCAGTAAAGAAGGAGGAAAAGGGATTGGCAGGGTTGCCATGACGGGGGTTCCCCATCATGCCTTAGAACGCTATACGGCTATGCTAGTCGAAAAAGGCTATGCTGTCGTCGTTTGCGATCAAGCGGAGGATGCTTCTATTGCGGCAGCAGAAAAGCGCATGGTTAAGCGAGAAGTTCAGCAAATTCTTACTCCAGGCACCCTCACCGATGACGGAATGCTAACGGCAAAACGGAATAATTATCTTGCCTCTGTGGTTATTGCGAAAACCCATTGGGGACTCGCTTATGCCGATATCTCGACGGGGGAATTTTACACCACTCAATCCCAAAATTTAGAATCTCTCAGCATTGAATTGCAACGCTTGCACCCCTCAGAAATATTGTATCCTGCCGATGCGATCGATATCGGTCGTTTATTGCGTCCGGGAGAAACAGCCGAAGAACTTCCCGACTGTCTTCCCGATGACTTTTGTTACTCTTTACGCCCACAAAAATACTTTCACGCCACCGAAGCCAAAAACCGACTTTTAGAAACCTTTAACGTCCGTTCTTTGGAAGGAATGGGATGCGCGCATTTAACATTAGGAATTCGGGCGGCAGGAGGGTTATTGCAATACCTCGAAGATACCCAAAAAGCCAACCAAGTTCCCCTACAAACCTTACGCACCTATTCCCTTGCCGATTATCTCATTCTCGACCCACAAACCCGTCGTAATTTGGAAATCAATCAAACGGTCAGAGATGGCAGTTTTAATGGTTCTTTATTGTGGGCGATCGATCGCACGAATACAGCAATGGGAGCAAGGGCATTGCGGCGTTGGTTTGTCGAGCCTTTGTTGGATATTAAGGGTATTCAGGCACGTCAGGAAACCATTCGCGAACTGATGGCAAATCATGCCTTGCGAGATGATTTACAGCAAATGCTGCGGCAATTTTACGACTTGGAACGCCTTTCGGGACGGGTGGGATCGGGACGAACGACGGCTCGGGATTTGGTTAATTTAGCCGATTCTTTAGTACGATTATCCGACCTCGAAGAACTCGCGTGTTTAGGCAATTCTCCTTATTTACGAAGATTGCACAAAATTCCCCAAGGATTGCAAGAATTGGGTCGGCATGTTTTAGCAAATATGGTGGACTCTCCTCCTCTTCACGTTAAAGAAGGAGGACTGATTCGCGATGGAATTAACTCCCTATTAGACGAACGCAGGCAGCAACTCGAAGAGGATCGACAATGGCTCGCAAATTTAGAAGTTACTGAACGAGAAAGAACGGGAGTTACTAAATTACGAGTGGGGTATAATAAAACTTTCGGATATTATATTAGCATGCCTCGCAGCAGGGCAGAAGATGCTCCGGAAAACTATACTCGCAAGCAAACTTTAACCAATGAAGAACGCTATATTACTTCTGAATTAAAAGAACGAGAAACGCGCATTTTAAGTGCTAGAGAAGACCTTAATAATTTAGAATACGAAATCTTTACAGAATTGCGCTTGGAAGTTGCAGAAAAAGCGCAAGAAATTCGCAATATTGCTCGGGCTGTTGCTGCTGTCGATGTTTTGGCAGGATTGGCAGAAATTGGAATTTTGCAGGGATATTGCCGACCGGAGATCGCACAAAATCGAATCATTGAAGTTGTTGAAGGTCGCCATCCCGTGGTTGAAAAAAGATTGGGACAAGGGTTTTTCGTTCCCAATTCTACAAAAATGGGATATGGCAAAACAGAGTCAGAAAATCCTGATTTAATTATTTTAACGGGTCCTAATGCAAGTGGAAAAAGTTGTTATCTTAGGCAAATTGGCTTAATTCAAATTATGGCGCAAACCGGGAGTTACGTTCCTGCAACCTCTGCCAAATTGGGAATTTGCGATCGCATTTTCACTCGCGTTGGTGCAGTAGACGATCTGGCGACAGGTCAATCGACGTTTATGGTAGAAATGAATGAAACGGCTAATATTCTCAATCACGCTACACCTCAATCTTTAGTTTTACTGGATGAAATCGGTCGAGGGACAGCAACATTTGATGGACTATCTATTGCTTGGGCAGTGGCAGAATATCTCGCTTCTGAAATCAAATCTCGCACTATTTTTGCTACCCATTATCACGAATTAAACGAATTAGAATCAATCTTAGAGAATGTGAAAAATTATCAAGTTACCGTGAAAGAATTGCCCGATAAAATTGTTTTCTTGCATCAAGTTCGTCCCGGAGGCGCCGATCGCTCTTATGGCATTGAGGCGGGAAGATTGGCAGGTTTGCCGGATTCTGTCATCAACCGTGCCAAGCAAGTGATGGGACAGATTGAAAAACACAGTAAAATTGCTTTAGGATTGCGAAAAGGAATTAAGAAAAAGGAAAATAAGGCAACATTAGAAAATAGAACAATAATGGAACAATTAGATATTTTTGAATAGGGAGATTGCCCAATCAATTCAAAATTAAACAATAATATAGTTATGTTTCAATTTACCGATATTCTCTATCGTTCTGGTGTCATTCCCTATCGTTTTAATGAGGAAACAATAGAAATTTTGTTGATTACTTCCCGCACAAATCAACGTTGGATTATTCCCAAAGGTGAAATCGAACCCGAGCTTGATGCGGCTGAATCTGCTGCTAAAGAAGCATGGGAAGAAGCGGGAGCGATTGGAGAATTGGATAAGACTTTGAGGGGAACGTATTACTATGAGAAAAAAGGTTATCCCTGCCAAGTGCAAGTGTTTTTATTGCGCGTTACTGAGGTTTTAGAGGATTGGTTGGAAGCCAGTTTTAGGAAACGCCAGTGGATGGGTTTAGAAGAAGCGATCGCGTCGGTTCAAGAACCCGAACTTAAAGAAATTTTGCAAGATTTACCCACGTTATTGAAGGAAAGTTGAAGAGTAGCGATCGCGCTCTGCATTTTTACAATCCAACGCTACAAGGCGATCGTAATATTAAACTCTCAATTGCTGCTTGCAATCGCATCGGAAGCCAATGGTAATATTGCGGATAAACGGGCAAGCGAGGCTCTAATTTCCACCCCGCAGGTTCGATAATATTAGCGATAAATTCTGGCGTAGGATGGTCGTAATCGGGATTTACTTCATCTTTGGGACTGATTCCCCCTAAATCTCTTGCTCCTGCCTCCAAACAAGCCAATAAAAAGTCAGAATCGGGAACTAAATTGGGGGGAATTTGTAACGTTATCGCTGAGGGAAGAATTTCTCGTGCCAATGCGATCGCTGCTAATAAGTCCTCGGACTGCAATACCCCTGCATCATAAATTTGCCGCTTACCGGGGCTGTGGGGCTGTAAAATAACTTCTTGAATATGACCGTATCGGCCGTGTAGGGCAGCGATCGCTTCTAAACTCTCTCGCCAGTCCGCCCGAGTTTCTCCAAGTCCCAATAATAGCCCCGTCGTGAAGGGAATTCGCAACTCTCCCGCTTGTGTCAGTTGTTGCAAGCGAACTTCGGGAATTTTGCTCGGGGCGCGTTTGTGGACGGTTTGCAGGAGCTTAGGGCTAATCTGCTCTATCATCAACCCCATCGAAACATTAACCTCTTTTAATCGTGCCATTTCTGCCAAACTCAACGGTCCGGCATTGGTATGAGGGAGAAATCCAAAATTCAACGCCAAATCGCAGAGATCGCTGATGCGATCGCACCACTCCTCCCGACGGGGACTTTGGGGGTGAACTTCGCCATTTAATATAAGTATTTCAATCGTTCCCGTCTCCCGCAGATCGTGCAAGATTATTTCTGCTGTGGGTAAAGTTAACCACTCGTCACCCCCCGGATCGGCCCGAAAATTGCAATAGCTGCAATGATTGAAGCATTCATAGGTGGGAACGAGAGTGTATGCAGGGCTGTAGGTAATCGTGCGATTCATAATTTTCTCTTATCGATCGAGCAACAAATCTTTATTAAAAATAGTTTACGAAACGTAATATCTAGAGCTATCATTCAGTTAATGAAGTCAAACGGCTTCAGAATCTATTCTCGCAATAATCATAAAAATGACCACAACGATTCAAACCCAACAAAGCGCGTCTTTGTGGGAGCGTTTCTGCCAGTGGATCACAAGCACCAACAACCGCCTATATGTAGGCTGGTTCGGCGTACTCATGATCCCCTGCCTGCTCACCGCAACCACCTGCTTCATCATCGCCTTCATCGCTGCACCTCCGGTTGACATCGATGGTATCCGCGAACCTGTTGCGGGTTCTCTTCTCTACGGAAACAACATCATCTCCGGT